>JAGQTU010000009.1 GCA_020438865.1 Mycobacterium sp. | reverse complement strand
CATCCTGTTCGGCGCCCGCACCGGGCTCGACGGAATCGGCGGGGTGTCGGTGCTGGCCAGCGACACCTTCGGCGGGGACGAAGGCTCCGGGGCGGGCCGCAAGAAGCTGCCCTCGGTCCAGGTCGGTGACCCCTTCATGGAGAAGGTGCTCATCGAGTGCTGCCTGGAGCTCTACGCCGCCGGTCTGGTGATCGGCATCCAGGATCTCGGTGGCGCCGGATTATCCTGCGCCACTTCGGAACTCGCGTCCGCCGGCGACGGTGGCATGGCCATCGAGCTCGACCGGGTACCGCTGCGCGCGACGAACATGACGCCGGCGGAGGTGCTCTCCAGCGAGTCCCAGGAACGCATGTGCGCGGTGGTCGCTCCCGAGAACGTCGAGAAGTTCATGGCGGTGTGCCGCAAGTGGGATGTCATCGCGACGGTGATCGGCGAGGTCACCGAGGGTGACCGGCTGCGGATCACCTGGAACGGCGAGACCGTCGTCGACGTCCCACCCCGCACCGTCGCCCACGAGGGCCCGGTCTACCAGCGTCCGGTGGCCCGTCCGGACTGGCAGGACGAACTGAACGCCGACACCTCCGGCCGACTGCCCCGCCCGGCCACCGGCGAGGAACTGCGCGCGACCCTGCTCGCGCTGGTCGGCAGCCCGCACCTGTGCAGCCGCGCCTTCATCACCGAGCAGTACGACCGGTATGTGCGGGGCAACACCGTGCTGGCCGAGCATGCCGACGGCGGCGTCCTGCGCATCGACGAGACCACCGGCCGCGGTATCGCGGTCTCGACCGACGCGTCCGGGCGCTACACCAAGCTCGACCCCTACCGCGGGGCGCAACTCGCCCTGGCCGAGGCCTACCGCAACGTCGCCGTCACCGGCGCCACCCCGATCGCGGTGACGAACTGTCTCAACTTCGGCTCACCGGAGGATCCCGCCGTCATGTGGCAGTTCGCCCAGGCGGTGCGCGGACTGGCGGATGGTTGTGCAGCCCTTGGCATCCCGGTCACCGGCGGCAATGTCAGCTTCTACAACCAGACCGGTTCGACCGCCATCCTGCCGACCCCCGTCGTCGGTGTGCTCGGGGTGATCGACGACGTCAGCCGGCGGCTGCCCACCGGGTTGGGTGGCGAGCCCGGCGAGACCCTGCTGCTGCTCGGCGACACCCACGACGAGTTCGACGGTTCGATCTGGGCGCAGGTCACCGGCGATCATCTCGGCGGCCTGCCGCCGCGGGTGGACCTGGCGCGAGAGAAGCTGCTGGCCGAGGTGCTGACCGCGGCGTCGCGCGACGGCCTGGTGTCGGCGGCCCACGACCTGAGCGAGGGCGGATTGATCCAGGCGGTGGTCGAATCGGCACTGGCCGGTGAAACCGGTTGCCGCATCGTGCTTCCCGAGAACGTGGACCCGTTCGTCTTCCTGTTCTCCGAATCGGCCGGCCGGGTGTTGGTCGCCGTGCCGCGCACCGAAGAGAGCCGGTTCCGGTCGATGTGCGAGGCCCGCGGGCTGCCCGTGACGCGTATCGGTGTCTCCGACGACGGTTCGGACTCCGTTGAAGTACAAGACCTTTTCACGGTGACACTCGACGAGTTGCGCACCACTTCGGAGAAAGTGCTGCCCGGGCTGTTCGGATGACCAGTGCGGTCGACGACGTCACCGGTGAGGCCCAGGCCCCGCCCGAACGTCGGCGGCGGCGCGAATCGCTGGTGGCGTGGGCGTGGAGCCTGGTGCGGCTGGATTTCGTCGGGGTCGCGTTCGGTGCACTGTTCTTCTGCTTGTCGTTGACCCCGTCGCTGCTGCCGCGCGACTGGGTCAACGGTGGGGTGATCGGCGGTATCAACGCCGCGATCGGCTACGGCGTCGGGGTGTTGGCGGGCAGGCTGTTTCGGCGGTTGTTCCTGTCCCACCGGGACTGGTGGCCCCCGGGCCCGAAGGCGCTCTACGGGCTCAAGGCGGCCACCGTCGTCGTCTCGATCGGCGCCAGCGTGCTCATGCTGGTCCCGGCCGCAGCCTGGCAGCGCCAGCTGTCGGCGGTGATGGCGATCGAAGGCCCGGGCACACTCGGTTACCTGCGCACCCTCGCCGTCGCGCTGGTCACCGGCGGGCTGCTGGTGGGTGTCGCTCGGGTTATCAAGGACGCCATCAAGTTCCTGGCGCGGGTGATGATCCGGCGCTGGGATGTCAACGACGAGGTGGCCATGTTCGTCGGCACCGCGATCGTGGTGGTGCTCATCATCATGCTCGTCAACGGTGTGCTGGTGCGCGGCTTCATCGCCGGTGCCAGAACCGTGTTTCAACCGCAGAACGCCAGCACCCGGCCCGGCATCGAGCAGCCCGTCGAACCCGAAAGGTCGGGCAGCCGGGGCTCGTTCGCGCGGTGGGACACCCTGGGTTTCCAGGGACGCAACTTCGTGGCGACCGGGCCGCATGCGGCGGAGCTGACCCAACTCAACGGCCGCCCGGCCAAGGAGCCGATCCGCATCTACGCCGGTCTGCAGTCCGCCGACACCGATGAGGGCCGCATCGCGGTGCTGCTCTCGGAGTTGCAGCGCACCAGGGCGTTCGAGCGCAGGCTGCTCGTGATCATCCCGACCACCGGCACGGGGTGGGTGGATCCCGTCGCCGCACGTTCCATCGAGTCGATGTACAACGGCGACACCGCGCTGGTGGCCATGCAGTATTCGTATCTGCCGAGCTGGATCTCGTTCCTCGCCGATCAGCAGAAGTCGGTGGAGGCCGGCAAGGCGATGGTCGAGGCCATCCACGGTCGCTGGCAGCAGTGGCCCGCCGATCGTCGACCCCGATTGGCCCTTTACGGCGAGAGCCTCGGCTCGATGGCGGGACAGGGCGCGTTCGGGTACCTGCCCGACGTCGTCGACATGAACTTCTCCTCGGTGTTGTGGGTGGGTCCGCCGAACGCCAGCACGCTGTGGCGGGCGTTGACGGCAAGGCGTGATCCGGACACTCCGGAGATTCAGCCGCGCTACGACAATGGCCGTACGGTGCGCTTCGCGCAGGCGGCCGGCCCGGCCGAGATCGCCGGGGTGGCGGCGGCGCCGCCGTGGGAGGGGCCGCGCGTGCTCTATCTGCAGCACCCGTCCGACCCGGTGGTGTGGTGGACACCGGACCTGCTGTTCGAGAAGCCGGACTGGTTGAAGGAACCGCCCGGCTTTGACCGCAGCGCCGCCATGCGGTGGTATCCGATCGTCACCTTCCTGCAGGTGAGCGCCGACATGGCGGGCAACGTGACCAACTCCCAGGGCACCCCCACCGGGCACGGCCACAATTACGGTGACGGGCAGCTCGACGGCTGGGTGGCGGTGGCGGCGCCCGCTGGGTGGACGGTCGAGGACACCGAACGGGTCCGGCGCGCACTGAAAGAGTTGATCGCAGCCGGCGGCCCCGAATTCCAGTGACGGGTATCAAGTTTCGTGGTCACCCCGCCGCTCGGGCGATTCTCGGCACCGTGCTGGCCGCGGCGGTGCGGGCGCCGCTCGGGCTGCGACCGCCCGTGCTGTGGTCCGGGCTGAGAGTCGGCGGCGCCGCTGCGGCGGTGGTGGCCGCTGGGGTGGCCGCGACGACCGCGGTGCCCCGGGTCCGCAGCGCGATGGTGGAGCGCGATCTTCCCGACAGTCCGGCCCGATGGCTGGCGCTCGAGATCCCGGCCGGAACGGTCTGGGCGGAGGAGGCGGTCTTTCGCGGCGCCGTGCAGGCAGTCGCGGCGCGAGCCGTCGGCCGCAGCGGCGGGCGGCTGCTGCAGGCCGCCGTGTTCGGGCTGTGGCACATCCCTGACGCGCGCAACGAGGGCGAGTCGATCATCGGGACCGTCGTGGTCACCGCCCTGGCCGGCTGGGCGTTCGGCTGGTTGGCCGAGCGCTCCGGAAGCCTGTTGGCCCCGGTCCTGGCGCACCTGGCGATCAACGAAGCCGGCGCGGTGGCGGCCCTCGCGGTGCAGCGACGGACCTAGCCCGAAACGTCTCGCTCCTCCTCCGCCGCTCGGCGCGGCGGCATCGTCGACTCGACCTGGCCGAACCGTCTCGCTCGTCCTCCGCCGCTCGACGCGGCGGCATCGTCGACTCGACCTAACTCGCGGTGGTCGGCACGTCTCGGCTGTCCGGCACCAGGTCGTGCGCCTCGGTGTCGGTGGCGTCGATGCCGAAGCTGATGATGCGTGTCGGGGTGATCCGGATCAGCGGCTCGCCCTCGGCGTTCTCGGCCTGCTCAGCGGTGCCGCGGATCTCCAGGCAGCGCACCCGCCACGGGTCGTGCGAGAAGATGTCGTCCACCACGAACGCGACGGTGTTGTTTGTGGCCACATTGCGGAACTTCTGGCTGTTCGCCAGGTTGTAGCCGTACACGTCGATGGTGCCGAGCGGCTCGTTGTAGCTGAAGCCGACCGGACTGTTCTGCAGCGTCCCGTTCGGCTGGATGGTGGCCAGCCTGCCGAGGTCGGCCGAGTTCAGGTAGGCGATTTCGTGCGGTTTGAAGGCCATGCGACCACGCTAGGACCTCAACTTCGGTTGATGTCAACGCCGGGTGTCGGAATTGGAATACTCGACCCATGCCGTCCCGCCGCGCCGCCGACCCGCAGGCCACGCTGGCCGCGGTGCGCGCCGTGGCCGGCTGGCTGCGCGACGAGTCCGAGCCGGCCCCGGAACGGGCCGCGATCGCGACGGCGGTCCGGCTGACCGTCCGCACCCTGGCCCTGGTAGCGCCCGGCGCCAGCGTCGAGGTTCGGATCCCGCCGTTCGCTGCGGTCCAATGCATTTCGGGACCTCGGCACACCCGCGGCACCCCGCCCAACGTGGCCGAGACCGATCCGCGGACCTGGCTGTTGCTGGCGACCGGTCTGCTCGAGTTGTCCGACGCCACCGCGAGCGGTGCGCTGCGGCTGTCCGGTTCCCGCGCCGGCGAGTTGGCCGGGCTTCTGCCGCTGGTGAAAACCGACTGAATGCCTGCGCCGACACTCGCCGTTCGATTCCGCGTTTTCCGCCGATCACCGTAGACTGGCCTACGTCACCGACCTCCGCCAGGGAGCAGCCCATATCGTGACCGGCCAACTGGAAAACGAGCCTCGCGAAGAGTGCGGCGTCTTCGGCGTCTGGGCTCCGGGCGAAGATGTTGCCAAACTCACCTATTACGGCCTCTATGCGCTGCAACACAGGGGCCAGGAGGCCGCGGGCATCGCCGTCGCCGACGGATCACAGGTGCTGGTCTTCAAGGATCTCGGCCTGGTCAGCCAGGTATTCGACGAGCAGACCCTGGCCGCCATGGAGGGCCACGTCGCCATCGGGCACTGCCGTTACTCCACGACCGGTTCGACCACCTGGGAGAACGCCCAGCCGGTCTTCCGAAATACCGCCGCCGGTACCGGAGTTGCGTTGGGCCACAACGGAAATCTGGTCAACACCACCGAACTCGCGGGGCGCGCCCGCGAGGCGGGTCTGATCAATCCGAACATGCCCGGCACGGCGACCACCGACTCGGACATCCTCGGCGCGCTGCTCGCCCACGGCGCGGCCGACTCCTCGGTCGAGCAGGCCGCCCTGGAACTGCTGCCCACCGTGCGCGGCGCCTTCTGCCTGATCTTCATGGACGAGAACACCCTCTACGCGGCGCGTGACCCCTTCGGCGTCCGTCCACTGTCGCTGGGTCGGCTGGACCGCGGCTGGGTGGTCGCCTCCGAAACCGCCGCCCTGGACATCGTCGGCGCGTCCTTCGTCCGCGACATCGAACCGGGCGAGCTGCTGGCCATCGACGCCGACGGCGTGCGCTCCAGTCGGTTCGCCAACCCGACGCCGAAGGGTTGCGTATTCGAGTACGTCTACCTCGCCCGGCCCGACAGCACCATCGCCGGCCGCTCCGTGCACGCCGCGCGCGTCGACATCGGGCGCCGGCTGGCCCGGGAGAAGCCGGTGGACGCCGACCTGGTGATCGGCGTACCGGAATCCGGCACCCCGGCCGCCGTCGGCTACGCCCAGGAGTCCGGGATTCCGTTCGGGCAGGGGCTGATGAAGAACGCCTACGTCGGGCGCACGTTCATCCAGCCGTCGCAGACCATCCGGCAACTCGGTATCCGCCTCAAGCTGAACCCGCTCAAGGAAGTGATCCGCGGCAAGCGGCTCATCGTGGTCGACGACTCGATCGTGCGCGGCAATACCCAGCGTGCCCTGATCCGGATGTTGCGCGAGGCCGGCGCCGTCGAGGTGCACGTCCGCATCGCCTCGCCGCCGGTGAAATGGCCGTGCTTCTACGGCATCGACTTCGCCACACCGGCCGAACTCATCGCCAACGCCGTCGACAATCAGGGCGAGATGCTCGAGGCGGTGCGCCATGCGATCGGCGCGGACACCCTGGGCTACATCTCTCAACAGGGCATGATCGCCGCCACCGACCAGCCCGCAACCCGGTTGTGCTGCGCGTGTTTCGACGGTAGCTACCCGATCGAGTTGCCCGGCGAGACCCAGCTGGGCAAGAACGTCGTCGAGCACATGCTGGCCACGGCCGCCCGGACGGGCGTGCCCATCCAGGAGCCGGAAGGCCGGCGACATCCGGTCCAGGCCGACAACGACAACGTCTCGGCGCTGCGTCGGCCCTAGGGTGGCCGCGGGTCAGCGAGCCGCCGACGTCACCCGCCGCGCCCGCGCCCGGGAGGCGAGCGTCTGCACCGGCCGCCCGGCGTACCAGAACACCCGGCCCAATAATCCGCGCGGATAAAACAGGGTGCGCTGTTCGTAGCGGCTGCCGCTGCCCTCCGGGATGACCCGCATCTCCAGCCAGCGCTCGCCGGGTCCCCCGTTCTGGGCGCGCAGGCGAAGGACGTTGCCCGGTTCGTGTTCCTCGACCTGCCAGCGCTCCGGGACGCTGTCCTCGACGGCCTTCCACAAGTCGGTCGGGCTGGCATTGCTGTGCCGGGACCGGGTGTCGACGAACACCACCTCGCCCGCCCACTCCGGGTCGCTCGGCAGTTGCGCCGCGGTGCCGGTGTGCCACGCCGACTCGACGTCGCCGCTCGGGATGCGCGCCAGCGCCAGCGACACCGACTTCCGGTAGGGGGTCAACCCACCGGGCGGCGGCGGGATGATCGTGTCGATGTCGTGGTTGTCCATCACCGCGTCGCAGTGCAGCGACTCGACGAGCGGGCGCGCCAGCCCGGACGGGATCGGGGTCACCAGGCCCACCCACAGCGCCGCGATGCGGGGTGTCAACACCGGCAGCACCAGCATGTGCCTGGGCCGCAGACCGGCGACCTCGGCGTAGATCTGCATCATGTCGCCGTACTCGAGGATGTCGGGGCCGCCGATGTCCCACTCCCGCGAGGTCGGCACCTGGGCGGTGGCTGCGGCCACCAGGTAATGCAGCACATCGCGAATGGCGATCGGCTGAATCTTGTTGTGCACCCACTTCGGTGTGGTCATCACGGGCAGCCGGTCGGTGAGGTGGCGGATCATCTCGAACGACGCCGAGCCGGAACCGACCACCACCCCGGCCTGCAGCACGATGGTCTCGATACCGGAGGCGATCAGAATCTCGCCGACCCTGGTGCGCGACGACAGGTGCGTCGACAGTTCCGCCCCCGCCGGGTGCAATCCGCTCAGGTAGATGATGCGGCGCACCCCCGCCTTGCGGGCGGCCGCGACGACGTTCTCGGCCGCGCGACGCTCCTCCGCGGCGAAGTCCTTTTCGAACCCCATCGAGTGCACCAGGTAGTAGACGACGTCGACATCGTCGAACGCCGCCTCCAGCGAGGCCCGGTCGTTGAGATCGCCGCGGGCCACCTCGACGTCCTTACGCCACGGCACGGCCGAAAGCTTGTCGGGATTGCGGGCCAGGGCGCGAACGGCGAACCCGCCGTCCAGCAGTCGCGGTACCAGCCGCCCACCGATGTAGCCGGTGGCGCCCGTCACCAAGCATCGGATCTGCTCACCCGCCACGCGCGCCTCCGTTCCTCTCCCTGCTGACATTGAACCCCGCAGCCGCCAGCTCGCGCACCCGAGGCCGGTGCGCCGTCACAACGTCGTCAGGGGATGGTGCAGTTCTCCGGTTCGGGAACCTCCACCGACAGCGGCGTGCCGACCGGGTTGATGTAGACCACCTCCATCACCAGCGGGGTGGAGCCCTCGTTGCGACCGTTGTGCACGAAGCCCGGGCCGACGCCCTCCTTCACCGGAACCCCGGTGGCGAAGACGTCGTCGACCAGGCAGTTGGGTCCGTAGTGCGTCATCGTGCCCTCCTTGATGAAGCCGAACACCTCGCCGGGGTGGTAGTGCCACCCGGTGCCGCCGCCGGGGGCGACGGTGATCTGGGTGACGATGTAGTCCACCCCGTTGACCGTGTTCTTCGACAGCGTCTCCACCTGCACCCCGGTGCCCGGCGTCGCCGATGCGGGGCCGGCGAGCAGCAGAGCCAACGCGGCGGTGCCCAGTCCTGCGGACAGAGTTTTCCGGGGTGTTTTCATGGCTGTCAGGGTGACACAGCGGCAAGCGGCACCGTGGCCAAACCCGCCGGGATAGCGTCGCCGATGTGACGAAGTCCTACCTGCTCACCGGGGGCCCGATCTGGACCGGCGACCCGGCGCAACCGTGGGCACAGGCGGTGGTGGTGCGCGGCGGCGACCTGGTGCACGTGGGCACCCGCGACGCCGCCGACGACTTCATCGACGCCGGCACCGAACAGATCGACCTGCGCGGCCGGATGTGCCTGCCCGGCTTCATCGATGCGCACAACCATCTGGCCTCGATGGCGCTGTCCAAGTTGGGCGTCAACCTCGCCGGCATCGTCGGGCGCGACGCGGTGCTGGCAGTGATCCGCGACTGGGTGGCGGAGCAGCCCCCGGACGCGCCACTGCGCGGCCACGCCTGGATGCCGGACTCCTTCGAGGAGCGATCCCCGCGCCGGGAGTGGCTCGACGAGATCACCGGCGATCGGCCGATGTACCTCTTCTCCGCCGACGCGCACGACTCGTGGTTCAACACCGCGGCCATGCGCGGCGCCGGCATCGGGCCCGAAACCCCCGATCCCGACCCCGGTTCGCAGTACTGGGTGCGCGACCCCGACGGCACTCCCACCGGCCACGCGGTGGAGGCCGCCGCGACGATCCCGATCCTGGTCGCCCAGGACCTTTTCTCGGTTGCGAATGTCCGTGCCGCACAGCAACTCACCCTGCAGCCGGCGGCCTCGTGGGGGATGACGGCCTACTTCGAGGCGGGCACGATCGTCGGCGCGACGAGCGACGACTCGCGCTGGGTGTTCGCCGACCTCATCGACCAGGACGAGGCGGGCGGCCTTCCGGTGCGGGTGGCCGGCTCCTACTGGACCCGCACCCCGACCGACGACCCGCAAACCATCGCCGAGGGTCTGACCCGCTGGCATCGCGAGCTGCGCTCGGAACATGTGCAGATCGGCACCTGCAAGTTGTGGGCGGACGGGACGTTCATGAGCGGCGGGGCGGCGCTGCTGTCGCCGTGCTGCGGCCACGCCGCCGATGACCTCGGAACGATGACCTTTCCGCCGGAGGCGATCACCGCCCAGATCGAGGCGGTACAGGCCGCCGGTTTCGACATGCACATCCACATCGACGGCGACGGTTCGGCGCGGGTGGTGCTGGACGCCTACACCGCCGCGCGGCAGGCGCCCGGTAGTGCGGGCCGTCGGCATGTGCTGGCGCACAACTCGATGGTGGACCCGGCCGATGTCGACCGGTACGCGCAGCTCGGCCTCATCGCCAACTGCACCCCGCTGTGGGGGACCGACTACAACGGCCAGTACCGCGACATCTACACCGCGATGCTCGGCGCCGAGCGGGTGGAGGAACGGCTGTTCCCGTACGGCGACCTGGTCCGCTCCGGCGCGACCGTCACCTACGGCAGCGACATTCCCGGCGTCGACATACCGGAGATCCCGCCACTGATCCAGATCGAGGCGCTGCTCACCCGGCAGCGCCCGGGGCATCCCGACGACCTCCCGCTGGTGGCCCGCCAGCGCATCGGGCTGCACGACGCGCTGCGCGGCTACACCGCCAACGGCGCCTATCAGCTGCGGTTGGACCACCGCACCGGCACGCTGACCACCGGCAAGGCCGCCGACCTGACCGTCCTCGGCGCCGACCTGTTCCGCGTCGCCCCGCACGAGATCCACGCCGTGCCGGTCGTGCTGACGATGATGGACGGCCGGATCACCCACGACGCCCGCTGAGAGGATCCACAATGGCCCCATGGTGTTTGCGGGCTGGCCGATCGAGGCGATCGAATTCTACGAGGGCCTGGAGGCCGACAACTCCAAGGTCTACTGGCAGGACCACAAGGCGGTCTACGACCGGCACGTGAAGGCGCCGATGGAGGAGTTGCTGGCCGAGCTGGCCGACGAGTTCGGCGCCGGCAAGGTCTTCCGGCCCTACCGCGACGTCCGGTTCAGCGCCGACAAGACGCCTTACAAGACCAACTGCGCGGCGACGATCGGCTCGGGATACATCTCGTTCTCCGCCGACGGCCTGTCGGTGGGCGGTGGGCTCTACATGCCCGACCCGAAGGCGCTGGCGCGCTACCGCGAGGCCGTCGACAACGAGAAGTCCGGCGTCGAGCTGGTGAAGATCGTGGCTGCCCTGCGCAAGGAGGGTTACGACACGATGGCCCACGAGGTGCTCAAGACCGCCCCCAAGGGCTACCCGAAGGACCACCCCCGGATCGAGCTGCTTCGGTACAAGGGCATAGCGATGATGAAGACCTGGCCGGTCGGGGCGTGGATGGGCACCCGCAAGGCCAAGGACCGGGTGGTCACCACGTTGCGGGCCGGGGTGCCGCTGAACCAGTGGCTGCTGCGGAACGTCGGCTGATCCACAGTCGCGGGCACGTACCGGCGACCGACGGCGACCGGTAGCCTTAGCCCCGATGAGCGAGTCGCAGCGGGCGAACCAACCATGACGCGTCGCGGAAAAGAAGACAGCGGCATCTCCTACGCATCGGCCGGGGTGGATATCGAGGCCGGTGACCGCGCCGTCGAGCTGTTCAAGCCGCTGGCCAAGCGGGCCACCCGGGCCGAGGTGCGCGGTGGTCTCGGCGGCTTCGCGGGCCTGTTCGCCCTGCGTGGGGGCTATCGCGAGCCGGTGCTGGCGGCCTCCACCGACGGGGTGGGCACCAAGCTGGCCGTCGCGCAGGCGATGGACAAGCACGACACGGTCGGGCTCGACCTGGTCGCGATGGTCGTCGACGACCTGGTGGTATGCGGCGCCGAGCCGCTGTTCTTGCAGGACTACATCGCCGTTGGGCGCACCGTGCCCGAGCGGGTCAGCGCGATCGTCGGCGGAATCGCCGACGGCTGCGTGATCGCCGGCTGTGCCCTGCTGGGCGGGGAGACCGCGGAACATCCCGGGCTGATGGAACCCGACCACTACGACATCTCGGCCACCGGTGTCGGCGTCGTCGAGGCCGACGACGTGCTCGGACCCGACCGGGTCCGGCCCGGTGACGTGATCATCGCGATGGGGTCCTCGGGTCTGCACTCCAACGGCTACTCACTGGCGCGCAAGGTGCTGCTTGAGATCGACCGGATGAGCCTGAGCGGACACGTAGAGGAGTTCGGCCGCACCCTCGGCGAGGAACTGCTCGAGCCCACCCGCATCTACGCCAAGGACTGCCTGGCGCTGGCCGCCGAAACCCAGGTCCGCACCTTCTGCCACGTCACCGGCGGCGGTTTGGCGGGCAACCTCGAACGGGTCGTCCCGCGCGGCCTGGTTGCCGAGCTTGACCGCGGAACCTGGACTCCCGCACCGGTTTTCACGATGATCGCCCAGCGCGGCCGCATCGAGCGCGCCGAGATGGAGAAGACCTTCAACATGGGGGTCGGCATGGTGGCCGTGGTGGCGCCGGAGGACACCGACCGGGCGCTGGCGATCCTGACCGCGCGGCACCTCAGCTGCTGGACACTCGGCACGGTGGCCAAGGGGAAGAACGGCCCGCGAGCCAAGCTCGTGGGCCAGCACCCACGGTTCTAGGAGAAGTAAGGGGAGCGGCTCAGCGCCGCCATTCGTCCTCGTCGGCCCAGGATTCCTCGGCGAACCCGTTGTCCACTGAGTCGGCTTCCCCCCCGCCCGAACCGGCCAGCTCCTTGCGGAGCCGATCGACATCAATCTGCGGAGAGCTGTACTTCAGCTCTCGAGCAACCTTGGTCTGCTTTGCCTTCGCCCGGCCGCGGCCCATGGGGGAACCCCCTCGCGCAATAACGGAGCGGCCCGAAGTTCAGGCGGCTCCGATCTGTGTGTTGGTTATTGTCCTGGCATCACTTTACCGCGCCCCACCGCGATCCGCTGGCAGGCCCGGTGCGCTGAAGGTGAACATCATCGTGTGCCGCCGCCCCGCAGTCGCTCCACGGCCAGCCGGCCCGCGCCCGTGACCTCGGCCGGTGGCAGCGAATCGGGGTCGATCTCGGCCGCGACCTGGTGCTCTCCGCCGGTCAGCAGCGCTGTATCGGCGGGAATCCCACGCTTGACCAGGGCCAACGCGATCGGGCCGAAGTCGACGTGCTCGACGACCGTCCCCACCCGGCCGACCGTCCGGCCGCCGGCCAGCACCGGATCACCGGTGACCGGCCGCTCCCCGGACCCGTCGAGATGTAGCAGCACCAGCATCCGGGGCGGTTTGCCCAGGTTGTGGACGCGCGCCACGGTCTCCTGGCCGCGGTAGCAGCCCTTGTCCAGATGCACCGCGGGGCCGATCCAGCCGACCTCGTGGGGGATCGTCCGGTCGTCGGTATCCGCCCCGAGCCGGGGTCGCAGTGCCGCCACCCGGTGCGCCTCGTAGGCCCAGACGCCCGCGCGACGCACCCCGGCGGCGGTCAGCCGAGCCAGCCAGTCGTCGACGTCGGCGCGCGGAACCAGCAGGTCAAGCTCGATTCGGCCGGGCTGCGCCGAAGGCAGCCGCCGGGCGAACCCGCCCCCCGGTAGCGCGACCGCTGTCGCGTCCGCGGGCAGCCCGTCCATGCCCAGGGCCGCCAACACCTCCGGACGGCCAACCCCGGGGCCGAGCAGCGACAACACCGCCAAGTCGGCCTCCTCGAGCCGAACGTCGGCCCAGAAAACCATCTTGCGCAGGTACGCCAGCAGCGGTTCTCCGCGCCAGGGCTCGGTGTCGAGGTACGTGACACCGCCCAACTCGGTCTGGATCCAGTGGTCCTCCACCCGACCCTGACCGTCTAGGCTCAGATTCTGGGTACAGGTGCCGTCGGGCTGCACGGCGACGTGCTGGGTGGACAGCGAGTGCAGCCAGTTGAGCCGCTCGGTCCCGGTGACCGCTATGACGAAGCGGTGCGAGCGGTCGACCACCACGGCATCGTGCTCGGCCGCGCGCTGCTCGCCGAGGGGATCGCCGTAGTGCCAGACGGCGCCGGCGTCGGGTGAACCACCGGGGGCGGGGACGGCTGACACAACCTCAACTCTACGGAGCGCCAGTACGCTGTGAGTTCATGTCCCGGCAGTCATCGGTGGTCGTCACGCTCGACGGCGAGGTTCATGATCCGGGGAAGCCGCTGCTGTTCGCCGACGACCTCGCGGCGGTTCGGGGCGACGGCGTATTCGAGACACTGCTGGTGCGCGCCGGCGCCGCCTGTCTGGTGGAGTCGCATCTGCGCCGACTCGCCCAGTCGGCCGAGATGATGAACCTGCCCGCGCCCGACCTCGAGGCGTGGCGGCGGGCCATCGAGACCGCCGTCCAGCGCTGGACGGCGGCGACCGACCAGGACGGTGCGCTGCGCCTGGTCTACAGCCGCGGCCGGGAGAGCGGCTCCGAACCGACGGCCTACCTGACGGTCAACCCCCTTCCGGAACGGGTGCTCGCGGCCCGCCGCGACGGGGTGGCCGCCCTGCTGCTCGAGCGTGGCCTGCCGGCGTCCGGCGTCGACGCCATGCCCTGGCTGTTGGCCGGGGCCAAGACGCTGTCCTACGCCGTGAACATGGCCGCGTTGCGGCACGCCGCCGGCAAGGGTGCGGGTGACGTCATCTTCGTCAGTTCCGACGGGCACATCCTCGAGGGTCCCCGTTCGACGGTGGTGATCGCCACCGAGGGCGACCGCGGCCGGGTGTGTCTGCTGACGCCCCCGCCGTGGTACCCGATCCTGCGCGGCACCACCCAGCAGGCGCTGTTCGACGTCGCGCGCGACAAGGGCTACGACTGCGACTACCGCGCGCTGCGGCCTGCGGATCTGTTTGCCGCCCAGGGTGTTTGGTTGGTGTCGAGCATTACACTGGCGGCCCGGGTGCACACCATCGACGGGCGCCTGCTGATGCCGCCCGACCTGGCTACCGAGATGGCCGAACTGGTCGACACCGCGATCCTCAGCGATCGCTGATCGCGAAAAACGGTTGGCAGGTGCGCGCCGACGCGGGTACCTTCAGCCGTACACAGGGAAGGAGGTGGTCCGGAAAATTGATAGCTTCTTGGACATGTGAGGTGGCTGCCCGCTAGCAGCACCAGGTGCCGGAATCACCTGCGCCTCGGCGCGCTGGCGAATTCCAGGCAGCTACCCGGCCCCCGAGCTCCCGGTCCGTCCAACCAGGATCTAAAAGCTCGGGGGCCGACCCATTTCCGGATCTAGTGTCTTGGCGACGGGCCGATGCAGAGTGGAGCGCGTATCAGCGGCTGTGCCGGACGGTGGTGTCGACGTGCGGGACGTAGACGTGCTGCTGATGCTGCTGGTTCCACAGGACGTCGCTGAGATCGGCGTGCGCGGCGCCGGCTGTTCCCAGCAGCCCCGCGAAAAGTCCGCCGGCCAGGATGGTGGAAACCGCGAAACGCTTCATGATCTTCTCTTTCAGTCAGTCGCCGGTGTCTCCGGCTTGCTGACATCCACGTTGCCGGAATGGGCGGCCGCGCGAAATCGAGCAGATCCAGGATCTTGTTGATGATTTGTCATCCTCCGATCGGAGGATGCGGCGAGAACGCGGCCTAGTTGCCCGGCCCGGGGCCCGGCGCGAGTGTCGAACAGGCTTTCATCGCCTTGTCCCAGGTGGCCGGGTCGACGCCGGCCGGTGGCCCGAGGACAACCGAACCCCCGGTCTCGGCCACCCCGTGTTCGCGCAGGCAAGTCGCCAGCGACCCGTGTTCGGCCGGGGTGACGGTCGCGGCGGTGGGTGCGGGGCTGATGGTGGTGGGCGGTCCCGACGGCGTGGGGCTCGACGTGCAGCCCGCGAGCAGTACGGCCGCAGCGGCCGTCCCGAGGATGAGTGCGCGCATTCAGCCCACGTGCCGTGACAGCCGGGCGGACAGGTGCGGGACCAGGCCGCCGTCGGCGTCGACCCGTTCTTCGACGTAGGCCAGATCGCCGCCATCGACGATCCCGTACAACCGCTTGGCGCCGCCGACGAGCATTCCGGACTTGCTGCGGGCCAGCGCATCGGTAACCAGTTCCCAGGAGGACTGGGTCAGCGGCTGGCCGTAGAAGAGTTCGATGTAGCCGGCGGAGTGCGCCAGCAGCAGTTCGATGGCCTGGGACTCGCCGGCGTCGTTGGGGTCGTCGACGAACCGCCAGAAGCCGGTCTCGCGCAGGCCGGGCGACTCGTACTCACCGCCCTCGTCGAGTCGCCAGGAGCGGGCCTCCCAGTTCAGGTAGTCACCGCCGTCGTGCGAGACGATGATCTGCTGACCGAAGCGGTAGTCGCCGTGCGGGCCGCGGCCCTCGCCCTCGCCGCGCCACACCCCGACCAGCGGTAGCAGGGCCAGCAAGGCGTCGTGCAGGTTGGCGCCCAGTCGCAGGTTCGCGGTGTCCGGCGGGACCGGCAGGTCCTCGAAGACGGGGATGTTGCGCCCCGCCGTCTCCTTGGCCCGTTCGATTGCGGCGGCTACGGCGCGGTCGCCGCTGCCCGCGATGCCATCGGTCACGACTCGTCGGTGATCAGGCGGTAGAGCGCGTACAGCGCGAACCAGGTGATGACGACGACCGTGGCCACCAGCAGGATCTCGTAGAAGAGCACCACGGCGCCAGTCTATCTCCGGGGTTGCCCCGGCGGCGGTATGGGCTGAGTCACGCCGACGGCCGCGCTATCGCACCGGCGTCGTCGTCACGCGCGCCCCGATAGCGTGATTCCTCGCCCGCGCTACCGCGCCGGCGTCGTCGTCACGCGACCTTGACGTCGACCTCGTGGAGGCCGGCCCCGGTCGGGGCCACGGTGACATCACCGTTGCCGACCGTGGACAGCGCCCGGACCTTCCAGGTGCCGGGGGCGGCGAAGAACCGGAAGTCGCCCGTCGCCGAGGCCACGACTTCGGCGGTGAACTCGTCGGACCCGTCCAGCAGTCGGACGAACGCGCCACCGACCGACTGTCCGGACCCGTCGACGACCCGGCCGGTGATGACGGTCTCCTTCTCCAGGTCGACTCCGGCGGGCAACGTCTGGCCTTGCCTAGGTGCTGAGCACATGATCAACTTCCCAACTCGATCGGGGCACCCACCAGGGAGCCGTATTCCGTCCAACTGCCGTCGTAGTTCTTCACATTCCGGTGGCCCAGAAGTTCCCGCAGCACGAACCAGGTATGCGACGAGCGCTCACCGATTCGGCAGTACGCGATGGTCTCGCGGTCGCCGTCCAGGCCGGCCTCGGAGTAGAGCTTGGCCAGGTCCTCGTCGGACTTGAACGTGCCGTCCTCGTTGGCGGCCCTGCTCCACGGCACGTTGATCGCGCCGGGGATGTGGCCGGGCCGCTGGCTCTGTTCCTGGGGCAGGTGGGCCGGCGCCAGGATCTTGCCGGAGAACTCGTCGGGGGAGCGCACGTCGACGAGGTTCTTGGTGTTGATGGCCGCGATCACCTCGTCGCGAAAAGCGCGGATGGTGTTGTCGGGTGCCTTGGCGGAATAGCTGGTGGCCGGACGGTCGACGGTGTCGCTCGACAGCGGACGGCCGTCGAGTTCCCACTTCTTGCGCCCGCCGTCGAGAAGCTTGACGTCCTCGTGCCCGTACAGCTTGAAGTACCAGTACGCGTACGCGGCGAACCAGTTGTTGTTCCCGCCGTAGAGCACCACGGTGTCGTCATTGGCGATGCCCTTGTCGCTCAACAGCTTCGAGAACTGTTGGGCGTCGACGAAGTCCCGCTTCACCGGGTCCTGCAGATCGGTCTTCCAATCCAGTTTCACCGCCCCGGCGATGTGTCCGCCGTCGTAGGCGCTGGCGTCCTCGTCGACTTCGACGAAGACGACGTCAGGTGTCTCGAGATTGCTCTCGGCCCAGTCGGCGGAGACCAGGACGTCGGAGCGAGCCATGGCGGCGATCCTTTCGAGTGCGGGTCTGACGGCTCTAGGTCGAGATGCGGCGCACCCGGTGCACCAGCGGGTAGAGCTGGCAGCCCAGGCAGATGCCGAACGCCGCGTTGAGGAAGGCGGCGAAAAGGGCGAAGGCCGTGGCGACCACGCCGAGCAGTGGCGCGCCGAAGACGAAGCCGGCGACCCCGACGACGGCGAAGATCAGCCCGACCAGCTGGGCGAACTGCAGGGGCGGCACGGGTTCTCGCTCGGTGACCGGGCTCAGCCGCGGTGCCACGAAATTGGCGAAGATCAGGCCGTACGGGTGCTGGCGGGGCCCGCGCAGCGCCCCTATCGCGAACACGACGGCCTGCACGGCCAGCAGGATCGTCGCGCCGGCCGAGCTGATGGCCGAGAGGACGAGCACCGCGAGCAGCACGACGGTGGTGATCCAGGCCGCGAAGCGCGGACCGCGGACGTCCACCTGGGCCGGTGCGGCGACTTCGGGGGTGGTGTTGGTGGTCGACATGGGTCTACTCCTGTTGCCGGGGTTGATGGAGGCACGCCACAACGGGCTACTCCGAGCGCTTACGCGAAAAAAGGGGATACGAAGAGGTCGCGCAGCTACTCAGCAGCTACAGCAACAACAGCAACAACCCGCGACGCGGCACAGATCGACTGCGCGGCGCTTGGTGAGCAGCAGCTCGAGGCGGGCGGACACGGCAGACATGCTACCCAATGAACCCGGTCTCAGGCCAACAGAGGTTCGAGGGCCGACCGCAGATCGGCGGCCTTCGGCACCCCGGACGTCCGGTAGCGCTGATTGCCGTCGGCGTCGAAGATGAACGTGGTCGGCAGCGACAGCACCGAAAGGTTGCGGGCCGCAACCGGATTGGCGTCCATGTCGATCTCGATGTGGGCGACCTCGGGCAGGTCGGCGCAGACCTGATCCACCACCCGCCGCACCCCGGCGCAGGGTCCGCACCACACCGCGCTGAAGTGCACGATGGTCGGCCCGGTGCGGGACAGGCCCAGATCACTGGTGTCGACGGCCGTCGGAGTGGCGGTGTCGCGCAGCACGCCGGAGCGCCGGTTGTGCAGCACACCGGCGATGGCGGCCACGCCCAGCGCGGCGGCGATGGCCGCGATCGCGGTGATCAGCGCGGGAGTCATGACTGCCTGAACGCATCGAGACGGATGGTTACTCCCTCGGTGATGCCCTCGATGATGACGTCGGACCCGCGGGCCCCCTCGGTGGTCGGGCGGACCCCGAACGGAAGGCGCTGGCCGGGTAGGTCGACGCTGAAAGCGTCAAGCACGGCCGCCTTCTTCTCATCCGGCACGACCTGGTTGGCGGTGCCGGGCCCGGTCGCCACACCGGTGGCGGTGAACACCAGTGTCGTCTGGTCCTGGCCCGCGACCGCAAGGTCGACGGTCACGCTGACCGGCTTGTCGAAACCGGCCTTGCGCGGGGTGCCGGTGAAAACCAGGCCCTTGTTGCCGGAGATGCCGGACTCGGTGGTGCCCCCGGTGGCGTCGTTGGTGTCCTTCGCGGGGGCCTCGACCATCAGGTCCTTGATCCCCATGAACCGGCCGAGGTGTCCGGAGTCGATGATGATCCGGCTCTCCAGCTTGCCGACGGGCAGTGGGGCATCCGGCCTGATCAGCCACGAGGCTTTGGTCAGGTCGACGGCATGCAGGGTGGCCTCCAGGCCGGCCCGGCCGACCACCGCGTGGTCGACCCCGTTGGCCTTGATCTCGATCTCGTCGTAGTGATGGTTGACCGCCTGCTGGATGAACGGAAAGCCCAGGATCGCCACCGAGGGGTCGAACGACAGACCGGCGGCCTCGCGGACGGTACGGGCCAGCCGATACTCGGCATAGATGGTGGCGCCGAAGTCTGCACCGATCGCCCCGACCACCACCGCGAAGACCGCGGCGGCCACGGCGATCAGCACCTTGCGCACCCGGACATTCTGGCCCACCGGCGCCGATGACGGCGCGGTCACGGGTTCCGGGAATGCCGACTGGATCACTGAGATCGGCTAAATAGCAGGTCGCGGGTTAAAGTAGAAGCCCGATGGTCGGTAACGGCCGTGTGTCGCCCATGAATCTGGGAGATCACCGCGACATCGATGTCGAGGATGAGGTTCCGGGCATTGGAGAGTGTGTTGGATCTGCTACTTCTCACCGTCGACCCGCACCCGGAGTCGGTCCTGCCCTCGTTGTCCCTGCTCGCCCACAACGTGCGGTCGGCGCCGACCGAGGTGTCATCGCTGCTGGAAGCCGGTACCGCGGACGTCGCGATCGTCGACGCCCGCACCGACCTGGCCGCCGCGCGCGGCCTGTGCCGGCTGCTCGGCACCACCGGAACCTCGGTGCCGGTGGTCGCCGTCGTCAACGAGGGCGGCCTGGTGGCGGTGAACATGGACTGGGGTCTCGACGAGATCCTGCTGCCCGGTACCGGGCCCGCCGAGATCGACGCCCGGTTGCGCCTGTTGGTGGGCAGGCGCGGCGGCATCGCCAGCCAGGAGAGCGCGGGCAAGGTCAGTCTTGGCGAGCTCGTCATCGACGAGGGCACCTACACCGCGCGGCTGCGCGGCCGTCCGCTGGATCTGACCTACAAGGAATTCGAACTCCTCAAGTACCTCGCGCAGCACGCCGGCCGGGTGTTCACCCGCGCGCAGTTGCTGCAGGAGGTGTGGGGTTACGACTTCTTCGGCGGCACCCGCACTGTCGACGTCCACGTGCGGCGGCTGCGGGCCAAGCTCGGGCCCGAGTACGAGTCGCTGATCGGGACGGTGCGCAACGTCGGTTACAAGGCGGTGCGTCCGGCGCGGGGCCGCCCCGCCGCGGCCGATTCCGACTACGACGACGACGTCGACGGTTTCTCCGACGCCGAGGACGACCTGTCGGAGTCGGTGCAGGACGCGCTGCGGTCCGCCGATTCGATGTCGCACCCGCTGCGCAGTCAGTGATCGAGCCGACCTGGCAGCCCGCGCTCACCCCGCAACAGCAGAGCCGGATTCGTGAACTGATCGCGGCGGCGGCGCAATCCGATGGTGTCGCGCCGGTCGGGGAGCAGGTGCTTCGCGAACTTGCCCACCAGCGCACCGGGCATCTGCTCGCCGCCGAGGGCGACGATATCCTCGGGTACCTCAACCTGACCCCGGGCCGCGGCGGCGCCGATGCGATGGGGGAACTGGTCGTCCATCCACGCGCCCGCCGCCGCGGCATCGGCACCGCGCTGCTGCGGACCGCGGCCGCCCGGGAGCGGAACGCCGTCCGGTTCTGGGCGCACGGCACCCAACCCGCGGCGCGGGCCGTGGCCGACACCCTGCACCTGGCGGTGGCCCGCGAACTCCTGCAGATGCGCCGGACCCTTCAGGACCTGCCCGAACCCGCGGTGTCGGACGGCCTGCGGATCCGGACCTACGCCGGGGCCTCCGACGATGCCGAACTGCTGCGGGTCAACAACGCCGCCTTCGCCTGGCACCCCGAGCAGGGCGGGTGGACCGAAGCGGACCTCGCCGAACGACGCCTCGAACCGTGGTTCGACCCGGCCGGGCTCTTTCTGGCCTTCGCCGAAGACACCGGGGCGCTGCTGGGCTTCCACTGGACCAAGGTGCACACCGACCGGCCCGGCCTGGGCGAGGTGTACGTGGTGGGCGTCGACCCCGCCGCGCAGGGCCGGGGTCTGGGCCGCATCCTCACCCAGGTTGGCATCGATCACCTCGCAGAACGGTTGCGCGGGCATGACGACGCCGAGGTGATGCTGTATGTCGAGGCCGACAACGCCGCCGCGGTCAGCACCTACCGCCGGCTCGGTTTCGCCGTGTGCAACGTCGATACCGCCTACCGGCCGACAATGCCGGCCGATATTGACGGTGACGAAAACCACAGCTGACTACCTGCTGCTGGTAAGGCCCCGTTCACCGACCTGTTCACCCGTCGTTCACCTGCCATGTCCGTTCCGTGCACCGCCACCGCTTACGTTTCCCGGGAGTCTGCAAGCCGACGAACGAAAGTGGGATCAGTGAGCTTCAAGAGGATTGGCAAGGCGTTCGGCACCACCGTGGCTGTCGCGGCGATCGCGACCGTGTCGCTGTCGGCGTGCGGTAGCGACAACAACGCCACGTCATCGTCCGGCTCGGATGGCGGTTCGTCGTCGAACTGCGCGGGTAAGAAGTCGCTCAAGGCCAGCGGCTCCTCGGCGCAGGCGAACGCCATGACGCGCTTTGTCACCGCCTACGAGGCGGCCTGCCCCGGCTTCACCGTCAACTACACCTCCAGCGGGTCCGGCGCAGGCGTGTCCGAATTCATCGGCGGCCAAACCGATTTCGGCGGCACCGACTCACCGCTGAACCCGGACAAGGGCGAGGTGGAGAAGGCCAAGGCGCGCTGCGGCGGTAGCGACGCGTGGAACCTGCCGATGGTGTTCGGCCCGATCGCGATCACCTACAACGTTCCCGGCGTCGACGGCATCGCGCTCGACGGTCCGACGGCGGCCAAGATCTTCAACGGCACCGTGAAGAGCTGGGACGCCCCCGAGATCGCGGCGCTGAACCAGGGCAAGGCCCTGCCGGCGACCCCGATCGTCGTCATCTTCCGCAGTGACGAGTCGGGAACCACCGACAACTTCCAGAAGTACCTCGACGCCGCGTCCAACGGGGCGTGGGGCAAGGGGGCCGGCAAGACCTTCAACGGCGGCACCGGCGAGGGGGCCAAGGGCAACGAGGGCACCTCGGCGGCGATCAAGAGCACCCCCGGCTCGATCACCTACAACGAGTGGTCGTTCGCCAAGAACCAGGGGCTGCAGATCGCCAACGTCATCACCTCGGCCGGACCGGATCCGGTGGTGCTCAGCGTTGAGTCGGTGGGCAAGTCCATCGAGGGCGTGAAGATCAAGGGCCAGGGCAACGACCTGGTGCTCGACACCTCGTCGTTCTACAACCCCACCACGCCCGGCGCCTACCCGATCGTGCTCGGCACCTACACCGTCGTCTGCTCGAAGTACCCGGACAGCCAGGTCGCGCCGGCCGTCAAGGCGTTCCTGACCATCGCGCTCGGCAAGGGTCAGGAGGGCCTGACCGACAACGGCTACATCCCGGTGCCGGACTCGTTCAAGGGCAAGCTAAGCGCCGCCATCGACGCCATCGCATGAGTGGTAACCCGTGACGATCAAACCCGAACCGACCGCCGTGGGCCCGCGAACCCCCGCAGGCCCACAGCGGTCGCGGAATACTGACAACGTGCCTCCGAAGCTCCCGCCCCAGTCCGGCCTGCGCGGCGGCAACCGCTGGGGCGATCGGATCTTCGGGTCGATCGCGGTGGCGGCGGGCGCCACCATCATCGGTGCTATCGCCTTGATGGCCCTGTTCCTGATCATTCGCGCGGTGCCATCGCTGCGCGTCAACAAGGCCAACTTCTTCACCAGCTCCGAGTTCGTGACGAACGACGCCGAGAACCTGCGGTTCGGCATCGCCGAACTGTTCCAGGTCACCGTGCTGAGTTCGCTGTTCGCCCTCGTGATCGCGGTACCGATCGCGATCGGCATCGCGGCGTTCCTGACGAACTACGCACCGCGCCGGCTGGCCCGGCCGTTCGCGATCCTGGTCGACCTGCTGGCCGCGGTGCCCTCGATCGTGTTCGGTCTCTGGGGGATCTTCGTGCTGGCACCCTGGCTCGAGCCGGTCGCCCGGTTCCTGAACGACCACCTCGGCTGGTTCTTCCTCTTCGCCAAGGGCAATGTCTCCCTGGCCGGCGGCGGGACGATCTTCACCGCCGGAGTCGTTCTGGCCGTGATGATTCTGCCGATCATCACCTCGGTGACCAGGGAGGTGTTCAGCCTCACGCCGCGCGGCCATGTCGAGGCCGCCCAGGCCCTTGGGGCCACCAAATGGGAAGTCATCCGCATGACGGTGTTCCCCTATGGCCGCAGCGGGATGATCGCCGGTTCGATGCTAGGCCTGGGGCGCGCGCTCGGTGAGACGGTCGCCGTGTTGATCATCCTGCGTTCGGCCGCCCAGGCCGGCCACTGGTCGCTGTTCGACGGCGGCTACACGTTCGCCTCCAAGATCGCCTCCGCCGCAGCCGAATTCAGCTCGCCGCTGCCAACCGGCGCCTACATCGCCGCCGGCTTCGTCTTGTTCATCTTGACGTTCATCGTCAATGCACTGGCCCGCGCGGCCGCGGGAGGAAGGGTGAGCGGAGGATGACGCAAGCCACGCTCGACGCGCCGGTCAAGGGTCCGACGTTCCATCCCATCAGCCGCAGTCGCAAGTTCAAGAACGCCCTTGCGACCACATTGTTCGGCACCGCTTTCCTGATCGCCATGGTGCCGCTCGTATGGGTGCTCTACACCGTCCTGGAGCGGGGATTCAAGGCGGTCATCAGCCCGGGTTGGTGGAGCCGATCGCTGGCCGGTGTGCTGCCCGATCAGTTCGCCGGCGGCGTCTACCACGCGATCTACGGGACGTTGATCCAGGCGGGTATCGCTGCGGTGCTCTCGGTTCCGCTCGGCATCATGGCCGCCATCTACCTGGTGGAGTACGGCCGCGGCCGCTTCGCGAAGGTCACCACCTTCATGGTCGACATCCTCGCCGGTGTTCCGTCGATCGTCGCGGCGCTCTTCATCTTCGCGTTGTGGATCGCCACCCTCGGGTTTCCGCAGAGCGCATTCGCCGTCGCCCTGGCGCTGGTGTTGCTGATGCTGCCGGTGGTGGTGCGCAACACCGAGGAGATGCTCAAGCTGGTTCCCGACGAATTGCGGGAAGCCTCATACGCGTTGGGCATTCCCAAGTGGAAGACCATCCTGCGGGTGGTGGTGCCGACCGCGCTGCCCGGAATGATCAGCGGAATCCTGCTGGCGCTGGCGCGGGTGATGGGTGAGACCGCACCGGTGCTGGTGCTGGTGGGCTACGCCCGGTCCATCAACTACGACGCGCTCAACGGCAACATGGCCTCCCTGCCGCTGTTGATCTACACCGAACTGACCAATCCGGAGGCGGCGGGCCGGCTGCGGGTCTGGGGCGCCGCGCTGACCCTGATCCTGCTGGTTGCGGCCCTGTACATCGCCGCCGCGTTCGTCAACCGCTACCTGGCCCGAAATCGCACCTGACGGCCTCGAGGAGAGAACACATGGCAAAGCGGATCGACCTCAAAGACGTCAACATCTACTACGGCTCCTTCCACGCGGTGGCCGACGTGTCGCTGGCGGTGCCGCCGCGCAGCGTCACGGCGTTCATCGGACCGTCCGGCTGCGGCAAGTCCACGGTGCTCCGTGCCCTCAACCGGATGCACGAGGTGATCCCGGGCGGCCGAGTCGAAGGCTCGGTGCTGCTCGACGGGGAGGACATCTACGGTTCGGGAGTCGACCCGGTGAGTGTGCGCAAGACCATCGGCATGGTCTTCCAGCGGCCGAACCCGTTCCCCACCATGTCCATCAAGGACAACGTGGTCGCCGGGCTGAAGCTGCAGGGCGTGCGCAACCGGAAGGTGATCGACGAGACCGCGGAGCGCTCCCTCAAGGGCGCAAACCTGTGGAACGAGGTCAAGGACCGCCTCGACAAGCCGGGCGGTGGGCTCTCCGGCGGCCAGCAGCAGCGGCTGTGCATCGCCCGCGCGATCGCCGTGCAGCCCGATGTGCTGCTCATGGACGAGCCGTGCTCGGCCCTGGACCCGATCTCGACGCTCGCCATCGAGGATCTGATCGCCGAACTCAAGCAGGACTTCACGATCGTCATCGTCACGCACAACATGCAGCAGGCGGCCCGCGTCAGCGATCAGACGGCGTTCTTCAACCTGGAGGCCACCGGGAAGCCGGGCAAGCTCGTCGAGGTGGACGACACCGAGAAGATCTTCTCCAACCCTGCCCAGCGGGCCACGGAGGATTACATCTCCGGGCGGTTCGGCTAGGTCGCCGGATCCACCTCAGTAGGTGGCGATTTCCTCTTCGTCCGGCAGCCGGCCGGTCACCTGGAAGATGACCCGCCGGGAGATCTCCACGGCATGGTCGGCGAACCGTTCGTAGAACCGGCCCAGCAGCGTCACGTCCACGGCGGCGGCGACGCCGTGCTTCCACTCCCGATCCATCATCACGGTGAACAGATGGCGGTGCAGGTCGTCCATCGCGTCGTCTTCTTCGCGGATGCTGCGGGCCTTGTCCGGATCGCGTGAGATCAACACCTCGCGGGCGCTCTCACCCAGTTCGACTGCGACGCGGCCCATTTCGGCGAAGTAGCCGTTGACCTCCTCGGGCAGCGCATGCTGGGGGTGGCGGCGGCGGGCGATCTTGGCCACATGCAGCGCCAGTGCGCCCATCCGGTCCACGTCGGCCACGATCTGGATGGAGCTCACGATCGCGCGCAGATCACCGGCGACGGGCGCCTGCAGCGCCAGCAGCACGAAGGCGGCCTCCTCGGCGCGCGCGCTGGAGGCGCTGATCTGCTCGTGGTCACTGATCACCTGCTCGGCCAGCGTCAGGTCGGCCTGCAGCAGGGCCTGGGTGGCGCGCTCCATGGCGACCCCCGCCATCCGGCACATCTCGGCCAGTTGCTGGGTCAGCGCATCGAGTTGGTCGTGGTACGCGGTCCGCATTGGCCAAGCCTACTTCCCGACACCGTGGCTCAGCGCCGCGACGGGGTGAACGACAGGTGAATGAGTCCTACCCAAGTCGGCGGGCGGCAACCGCTATTCGCAGGTCACGTCAGCCGCGTTGGTCACCGTGAGATCCTCGGGCAGCTGGGTGGGGGTGCTGCTTCCGGTGTGGGTGACCGGAACCTTGACCGCTGAACCACTGGCGGGCGGCGCGTTGACGGCCGTGAAGTCCGGACCGAGCACAACCTGAACCACCTCGCCGAGGCCGGTGACCCGCTCGATCTGCGCATTCGGGAATGCCGCGGCGACCGTCGCCGCCGCCTGCTCGTTGCCCGCGGAGAACAGCACCGTCGTGGTCGTGACGGTGTCGGAGTAGTCGTCGGGGTTCAGCACATGGAAGCCGTGCTCGGCCAGTTGGGTGCTGGCGGTGTTGGCCACACCGCTGTCGGCGGTGGAATTGGAGACCTGGACCGTGACGTCCTTCGGGTCGGTGGTCACCGCGTTGATGAGCTCCGTCACCTTGGTGTCCGGGGAGTCGGGGACCGCCGGGGCGGTGCTCGAGGGGGTGGCGGCCTCAGCGATGGCCTCCGAGGTCTTGTCGGCCTGGGCGACCTGCCCGGTCGTCGCGTTCTTGTCGTTCTCGCCCGGCAGCGGGTCGTCATTGATGATCGCGTCGAACAGCGCCCGGATGTCCTCGCTGCGCGGCTCCTCGTTGCCGTCGGCATCGGTGACGCCGGTGGTCGGCACGGTCACGAACGTGATGCGTCCGGCGGCCACACCCTGCAGCGATTGTCCGAGGTCGACGAGGTCCTTGGTCTTGACGTTGTCGACGTAGGTGTCGCCGACGAACATGTTCACCACATCGTTCAGCTTGTTGAGGCTGAACAGGGTGTCGGTGGAGATCACCGAGCGCAGCAGCGAGGACAGGAACAGCTGCTGGCGCTTGATGCGGCCGTAGTCGCCGTTGCCCTCGGTGGTGACCTGCCGGGCCCGCACGTAGTTGAGCGCACTGTGGCCGTCCAGCCGCTGATGGCCGGCGGTGGCCAGCACCGTTCCGAGTTCGTAGTCCTCCAGCGGGGTGGTGCTGCAGACGTCGACCCCACCCAGGGCGTCGACCATCTTGGCGAAGCCATTGAAGTCCACCGCCATGAACCGGTTGATCGACAGCCCGGAGATCTTCTGAATGGCCTTGACCAGGCACTTGGGCCCGCCGAGCGAGTAGGCCGAGTTCAGCTTGGTCTCGGTGTAGCGCCACTGGTCGCTCCACTCGCCGGTGTGCTTGTCGTACACCGGGCCGTAGTCGCCGGTCTCGGGATCCCAGGCCTCACAGCTCATCGGGGTGATGGCCAGGTCGCGAGGAAAGGACACCGCCACCACACGCTTGCGGTTCGCCGGGATGTTCACCAGCATCACGGTGTCCGATCGGGATCCTTCGGCGTCGGTCGTGTCCCCGGCCCCCACCTCGGAGTTCGCCCCGATACGGCTGTCCACGCCGACGATCAGGAAGTTCTCGTCACCGAACTGCGCGTTCGGGTCCAGGATGTCGCGCGAGTTCGGGTCGAGCGCCGCGACGTTGCGCAGCAGGTCGTTCTTGGACGCCTGCCACTGGTAGGCCCCGCCGGTCAGCGCGAGCGCGGACACCGCGAACAGCACCGCGGCCGAGCGCCCGGCCAGGATGATCGGCCGCCGCTTCTTGCGTTTCGGTTCCGCGGGCTTCCCGGCCTTCGGCCGGCCGACGCGCTTCGGCGACACCCGGTCATCGGGCTCTGGGTCCCGCCGGGCGACCAGGGGTGCTCGCCTGCCGGTGATGGCCGCCAGATTGGGAATCTCGTCGGCGACGCCGCGCACGACGGGAATGGGTTCGGTGCGGTCCTGGGAGTTGTCGCGGGCCGCCGGTTCGGCCGCACTGTGGTGCCGTGCCGGTGGGACGGTCGGGGTGGTTCCGCCGAGCTTGGCGATCAGGTCGGCGACGGACAGGCCCTCGGTGTGGCTGCCGGAGCGGTCGGGATCGGCTGCGGGCCGTGCCGACGTGGCGGCGCGCTCCCAGGGGGCCGCCGGCGAAACGTGCGGTGGCGTGCGGGTGACCCGATAGTGGTCACCGGGACCGGCCGTGGTGGGGTCGCCAGGAGTGGCGTTGTCGCCGTCACTCATGGTGCCTCCGCATGTGTCCGTCCGGGTCGGGTGGACCCGCTCGTTGAGGTGCTGGCGCGGCTCTGCGCGACGTGGCCGCGGTGCGGATTTCTGGGCACCGGGGCCGGCCGCCGCTTCGCGGCGACACAACTGCTCCTACGTCTCTAGCAGCACGCGGTGGGGGTCCGCCACTTCAGCGGTCTCCCAGCCACGTCAGATCGTACTGAGCCAATCTAAGAGCATGCGAGTCCGAGGAGATTTCGGGACCGTCTCGATTCAGCCACCCGAGACCATGGCGTCGGCTCCCGCCGGGACCGTGCAGTCGTCCGGGTCGTCGAGCCACCCCTCGGGCAGGGTGACCGAACCGGCCGAGCCCTGACGGCCCCGCGGCCCGCCCGCCGCCGGCGGAAAGGGTACGTCGCGGTCGAGGAGTCCCAGCAGTCGGTCGAGCTCGTCGAGGGTCTTGACCAGCGCCAATGCCCGGCGTAAGTCAGCTCCGGCGGGGAAGCCGTGCAGGTACCAGGCGACGTGCTTGCGGATGTCCCGCATGCCCTTGTCCTCACCGAAATGGTCGGCCAACAGGCTGCCGTGCCTGCGGACGATATCGGCCACCTCGCCCAGACTCGGCGGGGTGGGCGCCGGCGAGCCCGTGAACGCCGCGGACAGCTCGGCGAACAGCCAGGGCCTGCCCAGGCACCCGCGGCCGATGACGACTCCGTCACACCCGGTGGCGGCCATCATCGCCAACGCATCGTTGGCCTCGAAGATGTCGCCGTTGCCCAGCACCGGGACGGTCGTGACCGCCTCCTTCAGCCGGGCGATCTGATCCCAGTCGGCGGTCCCGGAATAACGCTGGGCCGCGGTGCGGGCGTGCAGCGCCACCGCGGCGGCGCCCTCCTGCTCGGCGATGCGGCCCGCGTCGATGTGGGTGTGATGGGTCTCGTCGATGCCGATCCGGAACTTGACCGTCACCGGCACCGGCGTGCCCTCGGTGGCGCGGACCGCGGCGGCGACGATCTGGCCGAACAGCCGTCGCTTGTACGGCAGCGCGGCCCCGCCGCCGCGCCGGGTGACCTTCGGCACCGGGCAGCCGAAGTTCATGTCGATGTGGTCGGCGAGGTTCTCCTCGACGATCATCCTCGCCGCGTCGTAGGTGGTCGCCGGGTCGACGGTGTACAGCTGCAGCGAGCGCGGCGACTCCTGGGGCGCGAACGCCGTCATGTGCATGGTGACCGGATGCCGCTCGACCAGGGCGCGGGCGGTCACCATCTCGCAGACGTAGAGCCCGCTGACGGTGCCCACCCGGGCCTCCTCGAGCTCACGGCACAGGGTGCGGAACGCGACGTTCGTCACCCCGGCCATGGGCGCCAACACGACCGGGCTGCGTAGGGCGAAAGGCCCGATCCGCAGCCCGGTGGTGGCCGGTTGTGCCGGTGCGTCGTCGAGGGTATCGACGCTCGCCTGGGTCGTGTCGGCTACGTCGACGCTCCCGCCAGCACCGCGTTCTTCTTGTCGGCCATCTTGGCCTCGCGCTCCAGCCGCCGGGCCTTGGCGTCCTCGAACTTCACGCAGGTCTCCTCGAGGTCCTCGACCAGCTTGCCCAGCTCGTCACGCAGCCGCGCGCCCTCGCCGGAGAAGTCGTCGCGCTCGAAGATGCGCCACTTCTTGAGCACCGGCATCACCACGTCGTCCAGGTGGATGCGCGGGTCGTAGACGCCGCCGACGGCGATGATGACGGCCTTGCGGCGGAACTCCGGAACGGTGTATCCGGGCATCTTGAAGTTGTGCAGGATGCGGTGCACCGACTTGATCGCCTGGTTGGGGGCGATGTCCAGGCCGGCGGCGCTGACGTCGCGGTAGAAGATCATGTGCAGGTTCTCGTCATTGGAGATCCGTGCCAGCAGCTGCTCGGCGACCGGCTCGTTGCACTCCTTGCCGGTGTTGCGGTGCGAGACGCGGGTGGCCAGTTCCTGGAAGCTGACGTACATCACCGAGTCGAACAGGCTCTCGGCGAACAGGTCACCCTGCTGGTTCTGGCCGGGCGAGAAGCCGCGGGTCATCTGCTCCATGCGCAGCTCTTCGAGCTCGACGGGATCACAGTTGCGGGTGACCACCAGGTAGTCCCGGATGGAGATGCCGTGCCGGTTCTCCTCGGCGGTCCAACGGTTCACCCAGTAGCCCCAGGGACCGTCAAGGCTGAAGTTCATCGCGATCTCGCGGTGGTACGCGGGCAGGTTGTCCTCGGTGAGAAGGTTCTGCACCATGGCCACCCGGGCGACCTCGGAAAGCTTGGCCTGGTCGGGATCCCAGTCCTGGCCGCCCAGGGCGTAGTAGTTCTTGCCGTCCGACCACGGGATGTAGTCGTGCGGGTTCCACTCCTTCATCATCGACATGTGTCGATTGGTCAGAGCCTCCGCGACGGGTTCAAGTTCGCGCAGTAGTTGTAGGTCGGTCAGGTCTTTCGACATGGACCCTCCAGTTATCTGTGCCTAGTAGTTGCACCAATATATCTGTGTATCCCGGTGACATTCAAGTTCATCGTTCCGGGCGGCATGTCGCCGACCTCTGCGGAGTACCCGGTTCGGAGGTATTCTGCAGCCACTACCCAGCAAACCCGGAGGTCGGTGGCATTGAACAGGATCATGATCGTCGGCGCCGGTGCCCTGAGCACCGCGGCGGTGGCACTGATGACTTTCGGCACCGGGACCGCGGCCGCCATCAACGAGTACGCCGGCCAGACCTACGCCGACGCGACTCAGGCGATCAGCGACGCGGGGCAGTCGGCCGTCATCGCGACGCGGGTGGGTAGCTTCCTGCCCACCGACGAGTGCTGGGTCACCGGCTCGCGATCGGCCAATTTCCTGGACTCCAGCGGCATCAACGGCGGTGGCCGGGTACTGCTCTACCTGAACTGCAACGACACCTACGCCAAGGCCGGCATTCCGGGCAACTCGCTGGGCAGCCCCGAGGGTCGGGCGGCCAAGGCCGACGCCGACGCGAAGGCGGCCGAAGAGCAGGAGCAGGCCGAGGCCGAGGCGGCCGCCGTGGGCGAGCAGGGCTAGCGCGTCGCCCGGCTGAGCAACAGATCCACGCAGTAGTCGATGAACTGCTCGCGGGAGGCCGTAAGTCGGCCGTTCAGGTAGGCGGTGAACAGCGCCGTCAACGCCCCCACCAGCCCGGTGGCCACCATGTTCTGCACCGTCGGATCGCCGATGGTGGTCAGTTTGCGCTGCAGCAGGCCGATGAACGTCGGCATCCATTCCGCACCGGAGCGCACCAGCACCGGCTCCACCTCGGGGGCCAGCAGCAGGACGCGGCCGCGCACCGGATCGTCGACCATCAACTCGACGAACTGTTCCACCGCCTCGCGCGGGGTGCTCGCCGACATCAGTGCGGACATCGCGCGGCTGCAGACGTCGTCATATACGGCCCGGACGAATTCGTCACGGTCGCTGAAGCTTTCGTAGAAGTAGCGCTCGGTCAGGCCGGCTTCGCGGCACACCGCCCGAACGGTCAATGCGGGGCCGCCCGCTCCGCCGAGCAGCGTGACCCCCGCGAGGATCAATTCGTCGCGGCGACGCACCTGGCGGTCCCGGAGGGGAACACCCGACCAGCGGCCCCGTCGTTGACCCGAGGTCACAACCCTCCTAGGCTCGAGGTGACAACGTGCGTAGTCAAGTCGTCGGCCGCCGCCGAGGAAAGGTCACCAGTTGAGCCAACATACTTCCGAGACGCACCCGCCCACCAGCGACGGCGCCTCGGCGGAGGCCGGCTGCCCGGTGACGGGCGGCGGCTACCGGGCCCCGGCCCGACCCCTCGGACCGGATTCACTGACCTGGAGGATCTTCGGTGACTGGCGCGGCCTGCTGCAGGGACCGTGGGCGGGGTCGATGCAGAACATGCACCCGCAGCTCGGCGCCGCGGTCAAGGATCACTCGATCTTCTTCACCGAGCGGCTCCCGCGGCTGTTCCGTTCGCTATACCCGATCGGGGGCGTGGTGTTCGACGGTGAGCGCGCCCCGGCCACGGGCGCCGAGGTACGCGACTACCACATCCCGATCAAGGGGGTCGACGAGCAGGGCCGGCACTACAGCGCGCTGAACCCGGACGTCTTCTACTGGGCGCACGCGACCTTCTTCATGGGCACGATCCTGACGGCCGAGCACTTCGGTGACGGCCTCACCGAGGCGCAGAAGCGCCAGCTGTTCGACGAGCACGTCACCTGGTACCGGATGTACGGCATGAGCATGCGGCCGGTTCCCCAGACGTGGGAGGACTTTCGGGTTTACTGGAACCGGATGTGCCGCGAGGAGCTGGAGAACACCTGGGCGGCGCGTGAGGTGCTCAACCTGAAGTCGATGCCCAAACCGCTTGATGGGCAATGGATTCCGGATTGCTTGTGGTCGGCCTACCTCAGGGTGATGGAACCGTTCGCGGTGTGGGTGACGGTCGGGCTGTATGACGAGCCGGTGCGCGAGTTGATGGGCTACACCTGGTCGGCGCGCGACGCCTGGCTGCACCGTAGGTTCGGGCAGGGGGTCAACCTGGCCTTCAAGTTGTTGCCGCGCCGCAGGCGCATGCACCCGCGGGCCCGGGCGGGTTGGGATCGCGCCGAGGGCCGGATCCCGGCCGATGCCCCGCTGGTGCACACCCCGGCGCGCAACCTGCCGCCGATCACCGAGCGGGACAAGGGGATTCACTACGTGGGTGCGGCGGGCTCGCCGCGGTAACGTTCGCCCTACTCGGGGGCGCGGCGCAGGACGGCCAGCACCGTCAGCAACAGGATCTTGAAGTCCAGGGTCAACGACCAGTTCTCGATGTAGTAGTTGTCCCACTCCGCGCGGTCGGCGATCGAGGTCTGCCCGCGCAGGCCGTGCACCTGCGCCCAACCGGTCATGCCGGCCTTCACCCGATGCCGTTCGCCGTACCGGCGGATCTGCATCTCGAAGAGCTCGACGAACTCCGGACGCTCGGGCCGCGGGCCGACCAGGCTCATCTCGCCCTTGATCACGTTGATCAGCTGTGGCAGTTCGTCCATCGACGTCGCCCGCATGATCTTGCCGATCGCCGTGCGCCGGTCGACCCCCTCGACGCCGCCCGGCGCCGCGCCCGACTTCAGTTCGAAGTCGGCATCGGACGGCCGGGGCGGGCGCATGGTGCGGAACTTCAGACAGTCGAAGACCTTCCCGTCGCGCCCGACGCGCGGCTGCCGGAAGAAGATCGGACCCGGCGAACTCAGCCGGACCAGCAGCATCAGGGTCAGGAACAGCGGCGAAATCAACAGCAGGCCGAGCGACGAGCACACCCGGTCGATGAAGTGCTTGATCGCGAACTGCCAGCCCCGCGGGTTGGTGTGGGCGAGCGCGATCAGCGGCAGGCCACCGACGTGTTCGAAGCGTGCGTGCGAGCCGATCACGTCGAACATCCGGGGCACCACCCAGACCCGGGCCTCGTGGTGGTGGGCAACCCGCACCACGTGGGTGAGCAGCTCGTCCTCCGTGCGCGAGAACGCTACGACGACACCCTCGGCGCCGGTCTGCAGAATGGCCTGCTCGATGGTCTCCGGGGTGCCCAGGTTGGGTAGGGCGGGCATCGTGCTGCCGTCCGGGCCGGCCCAGGGGGCCTCGGCGTCGATCAGGCCGACCGGGTCCAGGCCGAGTTCGGGCATCGACTTGAGGCGCTCGACGATGCGGGTGGCGATCCGTCCGTTGCCGACGATCAGGGTGGGCGACATCAGGTGGTGGTGGCGGCGCAGGCTGCGCTGGATGGCCGCGCGGATCAGCCGGCCGGTCGGCATCAGCACTGCGGCGCAGATCCACACCCGCAGTACCGTCTGCTCGGTCTGTCCGGGAACGCGGCCAAGGGTCATCAGGGTGAGCAGGAACATGCTCGCCAGGGCGACGGTCGCCTCGATCGGTCCGATCTCGTCGAGGAACTTGCGGTTGAGCCGGCGCCGGTACACCCGTCGGGCCGCGAGCATCCCGATGACGGTGGGGACGTATAGCAGGATCATCCACAGCGGTGGGGTGGCCTCGTGCGACTTCGACACCCACCAGTAGGCCAAGAACGTTGCCACCGACGCCGACAGCACGTCGATGGCGATCGTGACGATTGTGCTCAGCGGATCCAGACGGATCAGGCGGGCGAACCTGCTCCCAGAAGACGCGCGCGACGGCGACACCGGCAGCCGAGCGTCCGTCGGCTCGTCCAGGCGGAGCGTCTTCGTCGCCATCAGTCTCGATTCACCCCCGCACAAACACAGACCGCAGGTTACCGGAACACAAGGTTGCCATCCGGGATTTATCTGTACTTTTTCCCTGGAAATGCGGGGGTACAACTCCCCACAAGGCGGTTTGCGAAAACCTCATCGGAACACCTTCGTGGCGGCGACCTGGGCGAGGTCGGTGAGGATCTGGATCTGGCCGGTCGTCCAGTGCCGGGGATGGTCATCCCAGGTCGACAACGTGCCGATGGTGTGGCCCCGGCTGTCGATGAGCGGGACACCGACGAAGGCGACCACCACACCGCCCTGCACCGCCGGATGCTGGGCGAACAACCGGTGCCTGGTGGCGTCGTGAACGATCAGCGTGCGACCGCTGGCGACCACGAATTTGGAGAACGACAGCGTCAACGGGCGCGACCTGGGGAAGCCGGTCTCCGGCACGTTGCACCCGGCGAGGAACTGCCGGTCCTGACCGACCAGGGTCACCGACGCCAGCGAGGTTCCCAGGGCGTCCGTGGTCATCCTGGCGATCTGGTCGAGTGCGATGTTGGGCAGACCGTCCATCAGGCCGGAGTCGTGCAGCGCCTGCAACCGATCCGGATCGGACAGCACGACGTCCATCAGCGTCGCCACCCGCTGGTCGTCCTCGGCCGACAACTGGTCGACGACGGCGCCGACCGCGGGGTCGTCGGCGTGGATGAAGGTGGCGACCAACCGCTGGGCGGCGGCCGGCTCGACGGAGCTTCGCCCCCCTGGGGAATCGGCGTCGCTGCTCGCCGGCGCGCCGTCCCCGGCGCCGGCGTCGGTCGGCGTCGGTTCGATCACGCGCAAAGACTATGCCTGACCATGGCGGATACGCCACTCGTCCCCGGCGATCGGGTCGTTGTGGGTTGTCGGTGCCCCCACTAGGACTCGAACCTAGGACCTGCGGATTAAAAGTCCGTAGCTCTACCAACTGAGCTATAGGGGCCGGCAGCGATCAGGATACTGGGTGGCCGAGTGGGGCTCGTTTGAGGATTCGGGTGGCCGTGGCCTAAGCTATCGAGGCTCCCAACGTGGTTGAGTTGCGAGTACCCCGGAGAGATTCGGCTCTGGCCCCCTTCGTCTAGCGGCCTAGGACGCCGCCCTTTCAAGGCGGTAGCGCGGGTTCGAATCCCGTAGGGGGTACACGCACCGCGGCACGCGGAGCGGGCAGTACAGCGCAGTAGAGCAAGGCCCTGTGGCGCAGTTGGTTAGCGCGCCGCCCTGTCACGGCGGAGGTCGCGGGTTCGAGTCCCGTCAGGGTCGCCATTTCTTGCGGTGAGGCACTCGGTGGCAACAGTGCCTTCCGGCCAGGTAGCTCAGTTGGTACGAGCGTCCGCCTGAAAAGCGGAAGGTCGCCGGTTCGATCCCGGCCCTGGCCACCACGATTCCGATTCGTCGTCGACTCCTCTCACCGTGCTCCGGCACCCGTCTCGGCGGTTGCCGTATGCCTTACAGTTGAATTTTCGCTAAGGAGGCTACGGTGGCGTTCGCCGGTGACCAACATTCCGTCGAGGCAAGGTCGGTGACACGATGAGCGCCGTGTCCGCCATACCCCGGTATCCCTCCGATGTCACCGCCGCGTGGCTCGCCGATGTCCTCGGCCGCCGGGGGACGGCGGCCGATGTCGTCGCCATCGACGTCCGCCCCGTGGGCACCGGGCAGACCGGAGCCACCTTCCGGGTGACAGCCGGCTACGCAAGCAATCCGCACGGACTGCCGGACAGCTTCATCCTCAAGCTGCCGTCCGGTGACGACGCCGTTCGTGACCGGGTGTCGCTGGGCTATCGCAGCGAGTGCGCCTTCTACTCCTCGGTCGCCGACCGGGTGACCATCCCTATCCCGGAGTGCTTCAGCTGCGAGATCACCGACGAGGGCGCCAGCTACGCGCTGCTACTGGCCGATCAGGCCCCCGCGGTGCAGGGCGACCAGATCGCCGGCTGCGGCCTCGACGAGGCCCGCCTGGCGGTGCGTGCACTCGCCGGACTGCACGGACCCACCTGGTGTGATCCACACTGGCAGACCTTCGAGGGCCTGGCGATGAGCGTCACCGGCGAGGACGCCGTCCGCGGTATGGGCGAGGTCGCCAAGATGGCGGCCGATATCACCGTGGAGAAGCTCGAGGGCAAGTTGACCGACGTCGATGCCGAAACCCTCGTCGCATCAATGGGTTTGGTGACGCCCTGGCTGCTCCAGGCACCTGACCGGTATGCCCTGCTGCACGGCGACTATCGCCTGGACAACCTGCTGTTCGATGGTGACCGGGTCACCGTCGTCGACTGGCAGACCCTCGGCGTCGGGCTGGCCGGCCGCGACCTCGCCTATTTCACCGGCACCAGTCTGGAACCCGAACTGCGCGCCGAGGTGGAACCAGAACTCGTCAGCGACTACCACCGGGCACTGTGCGAACAGGGCGTCACCGGCTACGACCAGTCCACCTGCTGGCACGACTACCGCCTCGGCATGATCCAGGTCCCGCTGATCTCCGCGCTCGGATGCGCGTTCTCCGTGGAAACCGAACGCGGCGACGACATGATGGCCGCGATGCTGCGCCGGGGCTGTCGGGCGATCCGCGACCTGGGCACCCTCGACCTCGTCGCATCCGAATAGGGGCATCCCATGGCCGAGAACCCGCCCCGCACAGCGATCATCGGCGCCGGAATCAGCGGGCTGACGTCCGGCAAGATGCTCAAGGACTACGGCGTCGGGTACACCACGTTCGAGCTCTCCGACCGCATCGGCGGCAACTGGGCGTTCGGCAACCCGAACGGCCTGTCCAGCGCGTACCGCTCACTGCACATCGACACCTCGAAAGAACGGTTGTCGTTCAAGGACTTTCCGATCCCGGAGCACTTTCCGTCGTTCCCGCACCACAGCGAGATCAAGGCCTACCTCGACTCCTACGCCGACGCCTTCGGCCTGCTGGACGACATCGAGTTCAACAACGGCGTGCAGCATGCCGCGCGGCGTCCCGACGGCGGCTGGGAGATCACCGACCAGCGCGGTGAGACCCGCGAGTTCGACCTGCTCGTCGTCGGCAACGGGCACCACTGGGATGCCCGGTATCCGGATTTTCCGGGCGAATTCACCGGCGAGACCATCCACTCACACCACTACATCGACCCGCAGACCCCGCTGGACCTGACCGGCAAACGCATCCTGGTCGTCGGCATCGGCAACAGTGCAGCCGACATCACCGTCGAACTGTCCTCCAAGACCCTGCAGAACACCGTCACCCTGTCGACCCGGTCGAGCGCCTGGATCGTGCCCAAGTACATCGCCGGCCGGCCCGGCGACACCGTGTGGAAGACATCGCCGTACCTCCCGCTGTCCTGGCAGCGCAAGGCCATTCAGCTGATGGCCCCGTACATGGGAGTCGATCCCACTCTCTACGGGTTGCCGGAACCCAATCACAAGCTGTTCGAGGCACATCCGACGCAGTCGGTGGAGCTGCCGCTGCGCCTGGGCTCCGGCGACGTCATCCCCAAGCCCAACGTCGCCCGACTGGACGGCAACACCGTTCATTTCGAGGACGGCACCAGCGCCGAGTTCGACGCCATCGTCTACGCCACCGGCTACAACATCACCTTCCCGTTCTTCGACCCCGATTTCGTCAGCGCCCCCGGCAACGACATCCGGCTCTACAAGCGGATGTTCTCCCCCGGCATCGACAATCTGGTGTTCATCGGCTTCGCCCAGGCCATCCCGACTCTGTTCCCCTTCATCGAGTGTCAGGCCAAGCTGATGGCCGCCTACGCGATCGGCCGCTATGCCCTGCCACCGGTCGCCGAGATGGAACGGGTCATCGACGCCGACCAACAGAAGTACGTCGGGCACTGTGTGGACCGGCCGCGGCACACCCAACAGGTCGACTACTTCCACTACGAGCACGACATCCGGACCCGGGAGCTCCCGGCCGGTGTCAAGCGGGCCGAGTTGCGCCGCCGCCGCGTTGAGGAAACCGTATGACGCGCTACGACATCGCCTTCGATTCGGCAGGAGTAACCTGCAGCGGCTGGCACTTCCCCGGCGAGGGCGACGGCTATGAGCAGCGGCCCGTCGTGGTGATGGGCCACGGCTTCGGGGGCACCAAGGACTCCGGTCTCGAACCGTTCGCGCAGCGACTCAGCCAAGCAGGCCTTGACGTGCTGGCCTTCGACTACCGCGGCTTCGGTGCCTCGGAAGGCGAACCGCGGCAGACGGTTTCGGTGGTCGGGCAGATCCACGACTTCGAATCCGCGGTCGCCGCCGCCAAACAACTGCCCGGTGTCGACCCGAACCGGATCGTGCTGTGGGGTTCATCGATGTCGGGTGGGCACGTGCTGCGGGTGGCCTCGGGTCGCGACGACATCGCCGCCGTCATCGCGATGACACCGCTCACCAGTGGTGCGGCCGTGAGCCGCGCCGCCGTCGCCCACCGCGACGTCGGGACGGCGTTGAAGTGGACGGCGATCGGGCTGAAGAGCCGCGTCGACGTCGCCCGCGGTGGGCGTCCCACGATGATGCCACTGGTCGCCCATCCCGGCGAGCCCGGTGGGCTGACCCTGGACGGCGCCTACGAGAGCTACACCGCACTGGCCGGCCCGACCTGGCGCAACGAGGTCGACTCAGCGGTGGGCCTGCAGATCGCCGGCATCCGAACCGCCGACGCCGCCAGGCGAGTGCGCTGCCCGGCGCTGTTCCAAATCGCCGACTTCGACCGTTACGTGCCCGCCGACTCGGTGGCCAAGACCGCGGTGCTGGCCCGGGGCGTGGTACACCACTATCCGTGTGATCATTTCGACGTCTGGCCGGGCAACGGATGGTTCGACAAGGCCGCCGACCACCAGGTCGCGTTCCTGGGCCGCGTGCTCAGTACTTCGTCGAGCCCTGATCGACGGAAATCGCCTCAGCGGTAATCAACTTCGCCTCGTCGCTGGCCAGCCAGCACACGGTGTCGGCGATGTCCTCCGGCTCGGCGACCCAGGTCGGCAGGAACGGGGTCAGCATGTGATGCAGCTGCGGGTTGCTTTCCATCGCCTTGTTCAGCTCGGCCACCATGTCACCGGTTCCCATAGCGGTGTTGACCGGTCCCGGATGCACACTATTGACCCGGATGTCGTGCTTGCCCAGCTCGGCCGCGAACGCCCGCGCCATCCCGGTGACGGCGTGCTTGCTCGTGGTGTAGTGCACCATGAACGGCTGCATCTTGATACCGGCCGCCGAGCTGATCAGGATGATCGAACCGCCGCGGCCACCCTCGATGATCGTCGGTGCGCCGGCCATCACCGTGTTCCAGGTCCCGGTGACGTTGATGTCCAGCACGTCCCGGAACGCCTCCGGTGTGATGGCGTCCCATGCCGCGGGCGGCGAGATCCCGGCGTTGGCGACGATGACGTCCAACCGGCCCAGCTGCGTAACACCCTGCACGACAGCCGCTTTCAGGCCGTCGAGGTCGCGGATGTCGACGACGGCCGGAACGATGCGGCGCCCGGTTGTCTCGACCAGCGCGACGGTTTCGGCCAGATCCTCGGGAGTGGCCGGGTCATAGGGCACGCAGTCCGGTAGCTTGCCCGCGATGTCCACGGCGATGATGTCGGCGCCCTCGGCCGCCATCTTGACGGCGTGCGCCCGGCCCTGGCCGCGCGCGGCCCCGGTGATGAACGCGACCTTGCCTGTGAGCCGGCCGCTCACCGGGTGCGCTGCGCTTCTCGGACCAGCCCACCGCCGATGATCAGGCGCTGGATCTCGCTGGTGCCCTCGTAGAGGCGCAGCAGCCGCACCTCCCGGTAGATCCGCTCGACCGGGACACCGCGCATGTAGCCCGCGCCGCCGTGCACCTGCACCGCCAGATCGGCGACCTTGCCTGCCATCTCGGTGCAGAACAGCTTCGCCACCGACGGTGCGATGCGGCGGTCCTCGTCGTGCAGCCACTTCTGCGCCGCGTCGCGCACCAGCGCCCGGCCCGCCAGCACGCCGGTCTGCTGGTCGGCGAGCATCGCCTGCACCAGTTGGAAGCTGCCGATCGGGGTGCCGCCCTGGGTGGCGGACGCCGCGTAGGCCACCGACTCGTCCAGCGCCCGTTGGGCCGAGCCGACGGCCAGTGCGGCGATGTGGATGCGTCCCCGCGCCAGCGACGTCATCGCCGCGCGGTAGCCGATGTCCTCACTGCCGCCGACCAAGGTATCGCGGCCAACCCGGACGTCGGTGAAGTTCACGTCGGAGGTCCAGGCGCCCTCCTGGCCCATCTTCGCGTCCTTGACCCCGATCTCGACGCCGGGTGTGTTCGCCGGCACCAGGAACACCGCGATCCCCGGTCCCTCGGCGTCGGCGGGCCGGGTGCGGGCGAAGACGATGAACAGGTCGGCCACCGGGGCGTTGGTGATGTACTGCTTGCCGCCGTTGATCACCCAATGATCTTCGTCGGCAACGTCTTTGGTGGCCTTCGTCTTCAGTCCGGACGGGTTGGAGCCGGCGCCGGGCTCGGTCAGTGCGAACGAGGCGACCACCTCACCGGAGGCGATCGGCTCCAGCCAGCGGGCCTTCTGTTCGTCGGTGCCGAACCCGACCAGAACCTGTCCGGCGATGCCGTTGTTGGTGCCGAACATCGACCGCAGCGCCAGGCTGGTGTAGCCGAGTTCCATCGCCAGCTCGACGTCCTGGGCGATGTTGAGGCCGAGCCCGCCCCACTCCTGCGGGATCGCGTAGCCGAACAGCCCCATCTTCTTGGCCTGGTCCCGCAACTCGTCGGGCACCTTGTCCTCGGCCAGGATCTCGGACTCCCGGGGCACCACGGCGGTGCGCACGAAGTGGCGGGTCTGAGCCAGGATCTCGCGGAAGTCGTCGTCGCTGACGTCTGGCGTGGTCATCGGGGTCCTCTCCGGGGCGACGGATGGAGGCGATCATATATGAAATATGATCGCCTCCGACGTGGCGGGTACGAGCTGAGAGGTGGAACAGATGGCGTTGTTGGACGGCCGGGTGGCGGTGATCACCGGGGGCGCGCAAGGACTGGGTTTCGCGATCGCGGAGCGGTTCGTCGCCGAGGGCGCCCGGGTGGTCCTCGGTGACCTCAACCTCGAGGCCACCAGGGAGGCCGTCGAGAAACTCGGCGGCACGGACGTCGCGCGGGCGGTGACGTGCGACGTCACCTCCTACGCGGACGTCGATGCGCTGGTGGACGCCGCGGTCGGGGAGTTCGGCCGTTTCGACATCATGGTCAACAACGCCGGCATCACCCGGGACGCAACCCTGCGCAAGATGACCGAGGACGAGTTCGATCAGGTCATCTCGGTACACCTGAAGGGCACCTGGAACGGATTGAAGAAGGCCGCATCGATCATGCGTGAGCAGAAGAGCGGCGCGATCGTGAACATGTCGTCGATCTCCGGCAAGGTCGGCATGATCGGCCAGACCAACTACTCGGCGGCCAAGGCCGGCATCGTCGGCATGACCAAGGCCGCCTCCAAGGAACTCGCCCACCTCGGGGTGCGCGTGAACGCCATCCAGCCCGGCCTGATCCGGTCGGCGATGACCGAGGCCATGCCGCAACGCATCTGGGACTCGAAGGTCGCCGAGGTTCCGCTGGGTCGCGCCGGTGAGCCCTACGAGGTCGCCAACGTGGCATTGTTCCTGGCCTCGGACCTCTCGTCGTACATGACCGGCACGGTGCTGGAGGTCACCGGCGGGCGGCACCTCTGATGCGAACCGCCGTCATCTGTGAGCCGGTCCGCACGCCGATCGGCCGCTACGGCGGGATGTTCGGTTCACTGACGGCCGTCGACCTCGGCGTCGCCGCGCTGACGGGACTGCTCGAGCGCACCGGGGTGGCCGCGGAGGCGGTCGACGATGTCATCCTCGGACACTGCTACCCCAACAGTGAGGCGCCGGCGATCGGGCGGGTCGTGGCCCTCGACGCCGGCCTGCCGGTGACCGTGCCCGGTATGCAGGTCGACCGGCGCTGCGGGTCGGGACTGCAGGCCGTCATCCAGGCCTGCCTCCAAGTAGCCTCGGGCGACAACGATCTCGTGGTCGCCGGCGGTGCGGAGAGCATGAGCAACGTCGCGTTCTACTCCACCGATATGCGCTGGGGTGCGGCCCGGCACGGAGTGCGGGTGCACGACGGGCTGGCTCGCGGCCGCACCACCGCGGGCGGAAAGTTCCATCCCGTGCCCGGCGGAATGCTGGAGACCGCCGAGAACCTGCGCCGCGAGTACGGCATCTCGCGGCACGAACAGGACGAACTGGCCGTCGCCTCCCACCAGCGGGCCGTCTCGGCCCAGCAACGCGGAATCCTGGCCGAGGAGATCATTCCCGTCACCGTGTCCACTCGCCAGGGCGAGCAGGTGATCGACACCGACGAGCACCCCCGCGCCGACACCTCCACCGAGTCACTGGCCAAGCTGAAACCGGTTCTCCTCAAGCAGGATCCGGAGGCCACCGTGACGGCCGGAAACTCCTCGGGCCAGAACGACGCCGCCTCGATGTGCCTGGTGACGACGCCGGAAAGGGCCGCCGAACTCGGCCTGACGCCACTCGTGCGGTTGGTGTCCTGGGGTTCGGCCGGGGTGGGCCCGGAGGTGATGGGCATCGGCCCGGTCCCGGCCACCGAGGCCGCGTTGCGCAAGGCGGGGCTGAGTTTGACAGACATCGACCTCATCGAACTCAACGAGGCGTTCGCCGCGCAGGCCCTGGCCGTCATGCGGGAGTGGAACTTCACCGAGGCCGACCTGGCGCGCACCAACGTGCACGGCTCCGGTATCTCCCTGGGTCACCCGGTGGGTGCCACCGGGGGACGGATGCTGGCCACGCTGGCGCGCGAACTGCACCGCCGCGACGCCCGCTACGGGCTGGAGACCATGTGCATCGGCGGCGGGCAGGGCCTGGCCGCCGTGTTCGAAAGGGTGACACTATGACCAGACTCGCGCAGACGCTCGGACTGACGGAGTTCCAGACCGAAATCATCTCCACCGTGCGGCAATTCGTCGACAAGGAGATCATCCCCAACGCCCAGGAGCTCGAGCACTCCGACACCTATCCGCAGGCCATCGTCGACCAGATGCGCGAGATGGGACTGTTCGGCCTGATGGTGCCCGAGGAGTACGGCGGGCTCGGTGAGTCGCTGCTGACCTACGCGCTGTGTGTCGAGGAACTGGCTCGCGGGTGGATGAGCGTGTCCGGGGTGATCAACACCCACTTCATCGTCGCCTACATGATCCGCCAGCACGGCACCGACGACCAGAAGCAGCGCTTCCTGCCGCGGATGGCGACCGGGGAGACCCGCGGCGCGTTCTCCATGTCGGAGCCCGAACTCGGCTCGGACGTCGCCGCGATCCGCACCCGGGCCCGCGACAACGGCGACGGCACCTACACCATCGACGGCCAGAAGATGTGGCTGACCAACGGCGGCAGCTCCACCCTGGTGGCCGCGCTGGTGCGCACCGACGAGGGCGCGGACAAGCCGCACCGCAACCTGACCGCCTTCCTCGTCGAAAAGCCCACCGGCTTCGGCGAAGTCGCGCCCGGCCTGACCATCCCCGGCAAGATCGACAAACTCGGCTACAAGGGCATCGACACCACCGAGCTGATCTTCGACGGCTACGTCGCCGGCGCCGACGACATCCTCGGCGCCAAGCCGGGCCAGGGCTTCTTCCAGATGATGGACGGCGTGGAGGTCGGCCGCGTCAACGTCGCCGCCCGCGCCTGCGGCGTCGGTATCCGGGCGTTCGAGCTGGCGGTCCGCTACGCCCAGCAGCGCAGCACCTTCGGCAAGCCGATCGCCGAACACCAGGCCATTGCCTTCCAGCTCGCCGAGATGGCCACCAAAGTCGAAGCGGCACATCTGATGATGGTCAACGCAGCCCGGCTGAAGGACTCCGGTGAGCGCAACGACGTCGCCGCGGGCATGGCCAAATACCTGGCCAGCGAGTTCTGCTCGGAGGTCACCCAGCAGAGCTTCCGCATCCACGGTGGATACGGCTACTCCAAGGAGTACGAGATCGAACGGCTGATGCGCGACGCCCCGTTCCTGCTCATCGGGGAAGGCACCAGCGAGATTCAGAAGAACATCATCAGCAAGCGGCTTCTCGCCGACTACCGGATCTGACATGAGCGCACCGGATTTCGCGCCCAGACCGCAGCTGGCCGAGGACGTCGCACGCTTCGTGCGTCGCCGCATCTTCAACGGCACCTATCCCGCCGGGGAGTACATCAGGCTCGACCAGCTGGCGGCCGAGCTCGGGATCAGCGTGACGCCCGTGCGCGAAGCGCTGTTCGAACTGCGCGGCGAAGGGCTGCTCGACCAGCTGCCGCGGCGCGGCTTCGTCGTGCTGCCGTTCACCGACCGCGACATCACCGACGTCTCCAACCTGCAGGCACACGTCGGCGGCGAACTGGCCGCCCGGGCCGCGGCCAGCATCACCGACGAACAGCTGCAGGATCTTTCGGCGATCCACGACGAGCTCACCGAGGCGTACGCCGCCGACGACGGCGACCGGGCGGTGCGGCTCAACCACGAGTTCCACCGCGCCATCAATGTGGCCGCGGACTCGGCGAAGCTGGCTCAGCTGATGTCCCAGATCACCCGGTACGCACCGGAGTCGGTGTTCCCGACGATCGAGGGCTGGCCGGCACAGTCGGTGGCCGACCACGGGCGCATCCTCGCCGCCTTGCGGGCCCACGACGCGGACGCCGCCCGGGCGGCGATGTCCGAGCACCTGGCAGCCGGGGCGACGCCGTTGATCGACCACCTCGTGAAACAGGGTGTCGCCCAACAGGTCAGGCGATAGCGCTCACACCACCGAGAAGCCGTCCGGCAGTGGTTTGCGTCCGGTGAGGGCGAGCAGTACGGACTGTCCCTGGCCACGCCGTCCGGCCGCGGCGACCGCCACCTGCAGTGCGCTGTCGCAGACCGCGGCCGGCAGTTCCGTTGCCTGGCCGGTGGCCCGGGCCAGGTCGACGCTGTGCACGGCCAACTCGACGATCCGGGTGGGCAGATAGTCCGACAGGAGCATGCCACCGGCGACGGTGGTGATCAGCGGATCACCTTCGCTCGCCAGGGCGTCGAGCGCCGCATCCCGGAACGCGCGGATCGCCGCCAGCGGGTCCTCGCCGAGATCGCGGGCGGCCTTCTCGGCGCGAGCCTGAATCGACACCGGGTCGGTCATCGTCAGCGCGACGAGGTAGTAGTCGGCCGCGCTGTGGACATCGCGGGTGTTCGCCGGCCTGGCCAGGTATTCGGTGACGGTGGTGAATGCTCGGCCGATGTGGCCGACCAGCGTCCGAACGGTCCACGGGCCCAATGCGGGCGAGGTCCACTGGGCATCCGTGATGCCGGCGATCAGCCCGATCACGTGGTCACCGGCCTGGCGGTAGACCGCCACCTCGTCGTCGAGACCGCTTGCACCCATGAGACCGATTGCACCCGATCGCTCGTCGTGGCGCAACGGGCCAGTCCGGTGAGGGCATTGCAGTATGGCGCTGTTAGCGCCAAAATGGGAGTCATGCCCAGTGTGCAGATCAAAGACGTGCCCGAGGAGACCCATGCGGTATTGCGTGAGCGAGCCGCCCGTGCACACCAGTCGCTCCAGGAGTATCTGCGCAGCAAGTTGATCGAAGAAGCGGCAATGCCCACCCTGGAGGAGGTATTGGAGCGGGCCGGCCACAGAACGGGTGGGTCGTTGTCCCTATCGGCGGCCGTCGAGGCTATCCGAGACGACCGTGATCGTCGTTGATGCCAGTGTCGTCACGGTTGCCCTGATCGACGACGGTTCCGACGGCGTCAGAGTACGAACAGTGCTCAGTGGGCAGGCGCTCGCCGCTCCGGAACTGATCGACCTCGAAGTGCTAACCGTGTTGCGCCGGCAGGTGCGGGCCCGCGCTATGACCCCCCGGCGCGCCGAGCTTGCTCTCGTGGATCTGGCCGATCTGCCGATGAAGCGCGCCACACACCGCCCCCTACTCGCCCGGTGTTGGGAATTGCGAGCGTCGGTGACGGCGTATGACGCGGCATACGTGGCGCTGGCTGAGGCCTTGAAAGTCCCTCTGCTGACCGCAGACCGCCGTCTTGCCCGTTCGCCGGGAATACGGTGTCCGGTCGAGGTCATCAGCTGACAAGTTCATGAACTGCGCCGCTCGTCGTCGCCGGCCAGCATCTCGCGCAGCCGCCGAACGTCGACCTTGCCGGTGGCGCCGCGCGGCACGTCGTCGACGGAGTCGAGCAACAGCCACACCGTCGGAACCTTGAATGCGCTGAGCCGGGTGCGCGCCTCGGCACGTAGGGCCTCGCGGTCGACGATGCCCACCACCGCCGCGCCGACCGTGCCGTTCACCTCGGTGACGAATGCCGAGCGCACCCCGTCGATCTCGCGCAGCGCGGACTCCACCTCGGACGGGTAGACCGAAGCCCCGCTGACCTTGAACATGTCGTCGGATCGGCCGTGGTAGAACAGGAACCCGTCGTCGTCGAGCCGGCCGAGGTCGCCGGTGGGGTAGTAGCCGTCGACGGTGAACAGGTCCTCACGGCTACGCCGGCAGATACCGCGCAGGGTCTGCGGCCCGCGGATCTGGATCACCCCGACCGAACCGGCCGGCACCGGCTCACCCGAAGCCGGGTCGACGATCCGGACATCCACCCCCTCGAACGGCTTTCCGCACGACCCCCACGCCGAGTGCGGCATGTCGGTGTCCATCGGGTAACCGCAGTACGGCCCGAACGACTCCGTCATGCCCAGCAGGTTCGCCCGCGCGCCCGGCGCGGCGCGCTGGTCCGGCGGCAGCAGAGCCTGAAGGCTGCTGGGTTGCAGGGCGGACAGGTCGGCCCCGAGTTCGGCGGCGTGACGGGCGAGCGCCTCGGCCTGGGCGGGCCAGCCGCGAAACGACGTCACCCGCTCGCGTTCCATCAACCGCAGCGTGCTCACCGGCTCGGGGATCGCCTCGGTCACCAGCGTCGCGCCCGCGATCAGCACGCTCAGCAATCCGGTACCGAATCCGCCCACCCAGAAGAACGGCATCGGCACGTACAGCCGGGTCTCGGTGTCGATGCGTCGCGCCGACAACCCCGCGCGCACCGCCGCTAAGGCGCTGCCGTGCGAATGAATCACGCCCTTGGGCGGTCCACTGCTACCCGAGGTGAACATCACCAGCAGCGGGTCGGCCGCGACGACCGTGTCGGCCAGCGCGTCCACCGTGGCGCCGCTGCCTCCCGACGGCAGCTCATCGTCAAGCCAGACTCGCCGCAATGCAGGCAGATTCGCGTTCTGCGCCTGCAGGTCGTCGAGATAGCGATGACCGCGGAACTCCGCCACCGAGATCAGGAAGCGCACCGAGGCCGCGTCGAGCTGCGCGACGAGCTCCGGTCCGCTCAGCAGCGTGCTCAACGGCACCAGCACCGCCCCGATCCGGGTCACCGCGAACGCGAGCTGCGCCCACCGCACGCCGTTCGGCATGATCAGTCCGACCCGGCTGCCCTTCGTCACACCCGCCGACACCAAGCCCGCCGCCAGTTCACGGCTCGTCTCATCCAGCTCCGCATAGCCGATGCGTGCGGTGGCGTCGATCAGGAAAGGCTTGTCGCCCAAGCCTGCCCGGGCGCGCAGCAGTGCGTCGATCGTGTCAGGCATCAAACAGCCCCACCAGCCGGCGCACGTCGACTTTGCCGCTCGACATCAACGGCAGCTCCGTCAGCACGATGAAGCGTCGCGGAATCTTATAGGCCGACAGCTCGGTCCGAAGCCGCTCCCGCAAGTCGGCCTCGTCGAACTCCTGTCCCTCGTCCGCCAGCACCGCCGCCGCGACCACCTGTCCCCGCTCGGCATCCGGGACACCGACGACGTGCGCGACCAATCCGGCCACGTTGGCGATCGCCTTCTCCACCTCGCCAGGGGAGACGTTGGCCCCGGCGGTCTTGATCATCGATCCCAACCGGCCGAGGAAGTAGACGAAGCCGTCCTCGTCCACGCGGACAAGATCGCCGGTGTGAAACCAGCCGTCGGCGTCGAAACTCTCTTCACGGCTGCGCTTGTGGTAGTGCTGCATCAGGAACGGCCCACGTAACCACAGCTCGCCGTCGACGACGCGGGTCTGGAATCCGGGGGCGGGTTTGCCGAACGACCCGCGCCGGTGTTCGGGTTGGTCGCCGTCGTCACCGCTGAGCAGCACGACGCTGCCCCCTTCGGTCATGCCCAGCATGGCGTGCCGCAGCTCGGGGTCGGCCGGCCGCGTCTCGGGAGCCATGATGGGGTAGAGATTGCCCCGTCGCATCGACGACAGGTCGCGCCCGGCGAAGCTGTGGTGCCGCGCGAGATGCGCTACGCCGGCGGTGAATCCGTTCGTCACGGTCGGGCGGACGGCCTCGAGCAGGTCGAGGGTGTCGGCGGGGTCGGTGGCGTTGGAGCACACCAGGGTGCTACCGGCGGTCAGCGCGGCCAGCAGGGCGAACGCGAACCCGCCGATCCAGAAGAACGGCGAGTTGCAGAACAACCGGTCCTGCGCGGTCAGCCCGCGAATCTCGTTGAGGTTGCGCTGATGTCCGAGCAGCGACTCGTGCGTGTGCACCGCGCCCTTCGGCACCCCGGTAGACCCGGAGGTGTAGATGATGGCCAACGGGTCGCAGCCGTCGACGTCGCGCTCCAGTGCCGACACCAGTGCCGCGTCGGCGCTGTCGGTGATCCGGTTGTCGACGACCACGTGCCGCAGCGAGGGTGCGGAGATGTCCGCCAGTCGCGCCGCGTAGTCGTGACCGCGGAACGCTTCTGCCGTCAGCAGGATCTCGGTGTCGCTGTGCACCAGTTGGTCTCGCAGTTCCGGGTCGGTGGCGAACGTCGAGAACGGGACGACGACGGCGCCGATGCGGGCCGCGGCCAGCGCGGCGAGGACGAACGCCGCGCCGTTGGGGTGAAGCACACCGACATGGGTGCCCTTGCCGGCGCCGAGGGCGACCAGTCCGCGGGCCAGATCGGCGGAGCGCTCCTCGGCGTCGCGGTAGCTCAGCCGCTCGTGGTCGCAGACGAGCAGGGGATGCTCGCCGCGCGCGGTCGCCTGCCCGGCGAGCAGTCGCCCCACGGTGTCGATGTGGTCAGACGGCACGGTCACCCACGGTGAAGTAGTCGCGGACCGCGGTCAGGTCGGGCTTGCCCGAAGGGGTGCGGGGGATGGTATCCACCACCGCGATCTGCACCGGAATCTCGTATGGCGCCAGCCGATTTCGCAGGAAATCCACGAGTTCGGCGGCGGTGACCGGCTCACGTGGTTCGACCATCGCCACGGGAACCTCACCCAGCCGCGAGTCCGGCCGGCCCGTCACGGCCGCACCCAGGACGGCGGGGTGAGACTCGAGGGCGGCGCGCACGTCGTCGGGCAGGACCTTGAAGCCGCCGCGGATGATCGCCTGGTCGGCGCGGCCCAGGATCCACAGGAACCCGTCGGCGTCGATGCGGGCCAGGTCGGTGGTGCGCACCCAGTCGGCGTCCGGCCCCAGCTGGCCCGGCTTGACCTCCAGCAGGCCGGCCTCATCGGAACCCAGGACCGTCCCGTCCTCGGACACCACCCGCAGCCGGGCGCCCAGGCTGGCCCGGCCCACGCTGCCGCGCTTGGCTTTCCAGTACCTGTGGTGATCGGCCAGTGTCCAGCCCGCGACGCCGCCACCGAATTCGGTGGCCGCATACGAGGTGAGCACGGGAATGCCGAACTTCTCGGTGAACGCCTCGGCATCGTCGGCGGACAGTGGTGCGGTGCCGCAGGTGACGGCGCGAATGCCGGTCAGATCCACGGGCCCCAGATCAGAGTGCAGCACCGCGCGCAGTGCGGCGGGCACCAGCGAGACGGCCTTCGGACGGTGGCGGCGTACCGCATCGGCCCACGTGTCCAGGTCGAAGCGCGGCAACAGCACGAACGGCCGGGCCTCGGCGACGCACTGCAGCACCCGGTACACCCCGCCGATGTGCACCAGTGGCGCATTGACGATCGCGACCCCCGAGGAGAGCTCCGCCGGCGCAACCGAATCCGCGAAGTCGGCGCCCATGACCGACACGGCCAGCATGTCGTAGCTGAGATCGACTCGCTTGGGCGGGCCGGTGGTGCCACTGGTCAGCATGCGCACCGCTACTCCCGGGGAGCCGACCGGCGTCGGCACCCCCGCCACCGTCGGTGCGGTGTCGAGGTCCGCGATCGTCACCACCCTCGTCGCTGGCGACGGGTCGACCAGCGCGGCGATGTCCTCGGCGGTGCCGACGATCACGGGCAGGTTCAGCGCTGCGATGTCGGTCCTGGTGCGATCATCCCCGCGGGAGGGGTTGACGACGACGACGCATCCCCCGGCCAACAGGACACCCAGTAGTGCCGCCACGTGCGCCGGGGTGTTGCGCAGCAGGATGCCCACCTCGGCACCGGGGGTCACGACATCGGCGACCGCCCGGCTCAGCATTCCGAGCTGCCGCCAGGACGACCAGCGGCCTTCGCACTCGATCGCCGGTCCGTCGGTGTCCAGCTCGAGCGCGATCGAGATGCGCCGGCTCAGCGGGTGGTCCACTACCGGACCTTCGGAGCGGCCCGAGTCCCGTCGTCCTCCTGCTCGGCAAGCTCGGCCTGCCCCAACGGGTTTCCCAACCGGGTGTAGATCAGGTTCTGCTCCATCGCGGCCCGGTATGGCTTGTCCAGTGACTCCCAGATCGCCTTGACCGTGCCCTGCGTCGCCGACGGCGGCTTGGCGGCGATGGTGGCCGCGATCTCGTGTGCCCGGCTCCACAGGTCGTCGGGCGCGACGACCTCCGACACCAGGCCGATCCGCATCGCGGTCTCGGCGCTGACCCGTTCGTCGTTGCCCATCAGCGCCATGCGCAACGTCTCACCCAATCCGATCTTGCGCATCAACCCCACCGGCTCCAGCGCGCAGACCAGTCCGGCGCTGACATGGGAGTCGAAGAACGTGGCATCCGACGAGCAGATCACCACGTCGGCCTCGTTGACGAAGTAGAACGCCCCGGCGGTGCACATCCCGTGGACCGCGCACACCACTGGCTTCCACATCTTCTGCCACTTCGGGCTGAGCAGCTCACCGGGGTCCTCGTGGTTCCACACGTTGTGCGGCTGACCGTAGGGGGTGGTGACGTCCAGACCCGCGCTGAACGCGCGGTCGCCGGCGGCCCGCAGCACCACCGCGTGGATCGCGGTGTCGTGCTTGACGATCCGCCACGCCGCCGCCATCTCCTCACACATCGTGCGGTTGAAGGCATTGAGCCGGTCCGGCCGGTTCAGTGTGATGGTCGCGACGTGGTCGGTCCGGTCGAAGTCGAGCAGGATGGTCTCGAACGCCGCGGTCATCGGCACCGCCAGTTCGGTTCGCGCTTCTCGACGAACGCCTTCGGACCCTCGAGTGAGTCCTCGGTGTGCAGGTTGCGTTCCCGGAATGCCTCGGCCAGCATCTCGGCCTCGTGCATCGGGATCTCGCGGCCCTTGATGACGGCCAGGCGGGTGCCGCGCACAGCCAGTGGGGCATTGCGGTTGACGGTGTCGGCGATCTCGCGAGCCCGGGCGAGAAGCCGGTCGTGCGGGACGATCTCGGTGATCAGACCCAGTTCGTAGGCGCGTTCGGCGCTCATCCGTTCATGCTTGCCCATGATCGCCATCCGCAGTGCCACCGAGCGCGGCAGCACCCGCGCCAGTCGCACCATCTCCCGGCCGGCGACCAGCCCGATCGAGACGTGCGGATCGAAGAATGTCGCCTGGTCGGAGGCGATCACGATGTCGCCGGTGGTCACCCAGTCCAGACCTGCCCCGCAGCAGATCCCATTGACCGCGACGATCACCGGCTTGGCCATCCGCCGGAACGGGGGAGTGCCCTCCTGCGGCGCCTCCCACTGGTCGTAGCTGGACAGGTAGGGCCGTTCGTTGATCACCTTGCCGTCTTCGGGGATCTCCTTGACGTCGGCCCCGGTGCAGAAGGCGCGGCCGGTGGCTGTGACGATCAGCAACCACACGTCGTCATCGTTCTCGGCGGCGTCATAGGCCGCCCGCAGTTCGGTGATCATGAAGGGGCTCAAGGCGTTGAGCGCGTCGGGGCGGTTCAGGGTGATCGTGGCCGTGTGACCGTCGACCTCGTAGGTGATGGTCTGGTACTCGCCTGCCGGCCTGTGGTCACCCACCGCGGAATCCACCCTTTCGCCGCTATACGGATGGACCTACAGTAGTGCTATCTTGTACAAGATAGCAAGGATAGCCCGGTGAGGGGACGCATGGCGGACGGCGAGGATCGGCGGTTCGGTGAACTGCCGCACGCCCAGACCGTCGCCGCGGCTGCGGCTATCCGCAGGCTCACCGGCATGCTGCTCTCACTCGAGCAACCACACCCGGTGGTGGAGGAGATGCTCGGCCAGTTCGCGCAGTGGGAAGACGAGCTGGCCCCCGCGCTGCCGTCGGACCCGCGGCCGCGGATGGTCGACGACACCGAGGACAGGCGCGTCTATCTACAGCACGCGTTCGATCTCGGTGCGTACAACCCGTGCTTCCCCGAGTATCACTTCAACGAGATCAGCCCCGAAACGGCCAGTGGGACAGCGACGTTCCCGCTCGTCTTCGAGGGCCCGCCGGGACTGGTACACGGCGGCTTCCTCGGGGTGTTCTTCGACTGCGTGATCCAGCACCAGAGCTGTACGGTCGGCGCCGCGGGCAAGACCCGCACGCTGACGGTCACCTATCGCAGACCGACACCGCTGGACACCGAACTGCACTTCGACATCCAACGGGTCCACGACGCACGCGGTATCACCGCCACGGCCCGGCTCACCCTCAACGGCGAGGTGCTATGCACCGGGACCGCCGACACCGCCGCCCTGCCCCCGGAACGGCTGTCCGCCAGCCGATTCGGCCGACGGCGCGAGGCCTGACCGGTGGCCGCACCCCGCATCCGTCAGCCCCGGGTCGCCGACATCGTGGCCGCGCGCCTGCGTGACGACATCCTGTCCGGCCGGCTCAAGGAGGGCGACATCCTGCCCTCGCAGGAGAGCCTGTTCACCGAGTTCGGCGTGAGCCCGCCCGCGTTGCGCGAGGCGATCCACATCCTGGAGGTCGACGGCCTGGTCTCGGTGCGCCGCGGCAACGTGGGCGGCGCCGTGGTGCACCTGCCGTCGGCCGAACGCACCGCGCACATGATCAGCATGGTGCTGCAGTCGCGGTCCTCGACGCCGGCCGACGTCAGCGGCGCGCTCATCCACCTCGAACCGATCTGCGCGGGCATGTGCGCCGCCCGCGAAGACCGCCTCACCGAGGTGGTGCCCTACCTGCAGGTCGAAATCGACCGGCAGGAAGAGCAGTTCGGCGACGCCTCGCAGTACGTCCGCAACGCGCGCCGGTTTCACGAGGCGCTGGTGTCGCGGTGCGGCAACGAGCCGATGATCCTGCTGATCGGCTCCTTGGAGCTGATCTGGTCGGCGCACGAGTCCTCGGTGTGGGGCGACGAGGGCGACCCGATGGCGCACAAGACCATGCGGGCCGCACTGCGCGACCATCAGCGGCTGGTCGACGCGATCCGGGACGGCAACGCCGATCGGGCGGTGCGGCTGGCGCAGGACCACCTGGCCGCGGCCCGACGCAACACCCTGGCGTTCGGCCGGGACAGAACCATTGAGGCCAAGCTGATTTCGAGGAGCATGCCATGACCGCCGACGATCGGGTGCTGTTCGAGGTCGACGCCGACCGCCGCATCGCCACCATCACGCTCAACAACCCCGCCCAGCGCAACTCCTATGACGCCGCGATGCGCGAGACGCTCGCCCGTCATCTCGACACCGCCGCCGAGGACGACGACATCACCGTCGTGCTGCTGCGCGGAGCCGAGGGGGTGTTCTCCACCGGGGCGGACATGAACAACGCCTACGGCTGGTACGGCAAGGCGGACAAGGAGCCCCGAAGCCGGCCGAGTCAGCGTCGCCGGCTGACGGTGGACCGCAAGACGTTCGGCTTCTACCACAACCTGATGGGCTTCCCGAAGGTCACCGTCGGCGAGATCAGCGGCTACGCCCTGGGCGGCGGCTTCGAGATGGCGCTGATGACCGACATCTCCGTCATCGCCCGCGACACCAAGATCGGGATGCCGGCCACCCGGTTCCTCGGCCCCGCACTGGGCAGCCTGCACCTGTTCTTCCACCGACTGGGCCCGGTGCTGGCGCGGCGCCTGCTGCTCACCGGCGACATCATCACCGCCGCCGAGGTCGAGCAGCTCGGTGTCTTCACCGACACCTGCGAGGCCACGGCCGTGACCGCCCGCGCCCGGTACTGGGCCGAGAAGGCGGCGAAGATGCCGGCCGACGGCGTCGTCATCGCCAAGGAGGCGTTCCGGCTCGTCGAGCAGAGCCAGGCCTACCAGGGCGAGGAAGTCGCCAGCTACCTGTTCCACGCCTACGGCACCAACCTGCAGTTCGCGCCGGGGGAGTTCAACTTCGTCAAGGCCCGTGCCCAGCACGGCACCAAAGAAGCGTTCCGGCTGCGTGACGAGCATTTCCACGTTCCCGAACCGGGCTGAGCACCCCCTGCCGGGACCGATACAGTATCTGCTAGTTTTGTAACGCTGTTGACGCGTCGACCACAGGAGAACCATGCCCGAACCAGTCATCGTCGGCGCAGTCCGGACCCCGATCGGCCGGTCGTTCAAGGGGACGCTGGTCAACACTCCGCCCGAGACGCTGATCACCGCGATCGTGCCCGAGGTCATTCGTCGCGCCGGCATCGATCCCGCCGATATCGACGACATGATCTTCGCCGAATCACATTACGGTGGAGGAGATCTCGCCCGTTATGCCGCAGATGCGACCGGGCTCGAGCACGTTCCCGGTCAGTCGGTCAACCGGCACTGCGCGGGCAGCCTGACCGCGATCGGCAACGCCTCGGCGCAGATCGGCTCGGGCATGGAGCGCGTTCTGATCGCCGGCGGCGTGCAGTCGCTGTCGATGACCCCGCTGATGAGCCAGCGCATCATCGGCCCGGAGCTGAAGTTCGAGGAGCGGTGGATGCCGCCCACCCACGTCGAGACGCCGGACGCCCCGACCAAAGACATGTCGATCACGGTGGGCTGGAACACCGCGCAGGCGGCCGGCATCAGCCGTGCGGACATGGACGCCTGGGCCGCGCGGTCCCACCAGCGGGCCATCGCCGCGATCGACGCCGGCAAGTTCCTCGACGAGATCCTGCCGCTGAAGATCCAGCAGCTGGACGGCTCGGTGGTCGACTTCAGCGTCGACGAGCATCCGCGCCGCGACACCACCGCCGAGAAGCTGGCCCAGCTCAAGGTGCTGCACCCGGAGATCGAGGGCTTCTCGATCACCGCGGGGAACAGCAGCGGCACCAACGACGCCTGTGCGGCGGTGGCTCTCGTCGACCGGGCGTACGCGCTGGACAAGGATCTCGACGTCATGGCGACGGTCAAGGCATGGGCCGCGGTCGGCGTCCCGCCGCGCGACACCGGACTGGGCGGTGTCGAGGTGATCGGCAAGGTGCTCGACCGCGCCGGGCTCACGCCATCCGACGTGGCGCTGTGGGAGATCAACGAGGCGTTCGCGTCGGTGCCGATCGCGGCCTGCCGCAAGTACGGCCTTGACGAGGAACTGGTGAACTTCTCCGGCAGCGGCTGCAGCCTGGGCCATCCGATCGCAGCCTCCGGCGCGCGGATGGTCACCACGCTGGTCTACGAACTGCGTCGGCGCGGTGGCGGGATCGGTGTGGCCGCGATGTGCGCCGGCGGCGGTCAGGGCGGCGCGGTCGTCATCGAGGTCTAGGCCTACCGGCGAACAGACGCAAAGGCGCCCGACACGCCGCCGTTTCAGGGACGTTTGCGTCTGCTCGCGGGAGAGGACTTCCTGCCGTCCTCGATCAGACGCTCGGCGTGCTCGAGGATGCACTGCAGCCCGTACTCGAAGTTGTGGTCGTCGGCGGCGCCGACCCGGATGGTGTCCTCCAGCGCGTGCGAGTCGCGGTCGGCGTCCTGGTTCTTCTCGTGAAGCCGGTGCAGCACAACTGAACCCCGTACGTGCAGCGACACCGCCGAGTAGACGTCGAACGCATCCTCGGGGGACAGGCCGGCCTCGACCAGACTGGCGATCGCCTTCTCCACCTCCTGCTCGCCGACCTTGGCCGCCCGTGGGCTCAGCGCCGAGCGGATCAGGATCAGGTCGCACAGGATCGGGTTGCCCATGAACGTTTTTCGCATCGAGCGCGCGTGGTTGGCCAGGGTCTGGCGCCAGTCGTCGGCCTCGACGTACGGGGTGGCGAACACGTACTGGCGCAGCGCCCGGTCCGTCATCGCGTTGAGCAGGTCGTCCTTCTTGCGGAAGTACCAGTAGATGCTCGTGACACCCACCCCGAGGTGCTTGCCGAGCAGTGGCATGCTCAGGTTGTCGATCGACACCTGCTCGGCGAGTTCGAATGCGCCGGCGATGATGTCGTCGGGGTTGATCGACCCACGCTCGCGCCGAGGGCGCTTCGCCGCGGTCGCTGGCTTGGCCACTGCAGGTCCACCTTCCATCGATCTCTTCCAGTTACTGTAAACCCTATAGTAGGTTTTACCGATACCAGCGAACACGACGTGGAGGCTGCCTGGTGTCGGACGCAGGGTCGTGGACCTCGGACTGAGGGACGCCACCGCCGTCGTGGTCGGCGGTGGACGCGGGATGGGCCTGGCCGCCGCGCGGTGCCTGGCCGACGACGGCGCCCGAGTGGCCCTGGTCGGCCGCACGAAGGCCGTACTCGACAGTGCCACAGCCGATCTGAGCGCCCGGGGCAGCCCCGACGCCGTCGCGATGGTCGCCGACGTCGAGGACGCCGATCAGGTTCAGCAGATGTTCGACGAGATCGCCGAGCGGTGGGGTGGCGAGCTGAACATCCTCATCAACACCGTCGGCCCCGCCGTGCAGGGCAGCGTCGAGCAACTCAGCGACGCGCAGTGGCACAAGGCGGTCGACGGTGGCGTGATGGGCATGGTGCACTGCGTGCGATCGGCCCTGCCACTGCTGCGCCGGGCGCAGTGGGCGCGCATCGTCAACTTCTCCGCGCAGTCCACCCAGCGGCAGAGCCCCAACCTGGCGGCCTACACCGCGGCGAAGGCGATGGTCACCAGCATCTCCAAGAACCTCTCGCAACTGCTCGCGCCCGACGAGATCATGGTGAACGTCGTCTCACCCGGCAGCATCGCCTCCGAGGCGCTCGTCGGCTGGGCGGACTCGGTCGGCGTCGACGGCTCCGACCCCTACGCCCTGATGACCGCCATCGACAAGCACTTCGGGCATCCCGCGCACCTGCCCCGCGCCGGCCTGCCCGACGAGATCGGTCCCGTCGTCGCGTTTCTGGCGTCCCGGCGCAACTCCTACATGACCGGCGCCAACATCAACGTCGACGGCGGCAGCGATTTCACCTGAGCCCGGAACACCATTGCGGAAGGCTATACCGATAGGTGTACAGTATAGACAAATGCCGAGGTGGGAGGGTGCGCGTAGGTGACGACTGGCCAGGCTGACCTCGCGGCGGATTCCGGTGCGGCCCAAGCCGTTCTGTACGAGGCGCGCGAGAGCGGGGTGGCGATCCTGACCCTCAACCGGCCGGAGCGGATGAACGGCTGGGGCGGCGGGCTGGCCGCGGGCTTCTACGCCGGCCTGGACCGGGCCGAGGCCGATCCGGCGGTCCGGGCGATCGTCATCACCGGCAACGGCCGCGCCTTCTGCGCCGGAGCCGACATGGGCGACCTGAACAGCATCGGGTCGGCCACCGTCGAGAGCGCCGGGGACGCCGACCTGTCCGCGATGGTCGGGGAGCGGCACGCGTTCTTCCTGACCACCCTGCGCAAGCCCGTCATCGCCGCGATCAACGGCGCCTGCGCCGGCATCGGCCTGACCCAGGCGCTGATGTGCGACGTCCGATTCGCCGCCGCCGGAGCCAAGTTCACGACGTCCTTCGCCCGCCGCGGGCTGATCGCCGAGTACGGCATCTCCTGGATCCTGCCCCGCGTCATCGGCTGGGGCGCGGCGCTGGACCTGCTGCTGAGCGGCCGGGTCTTCCTCGCCGAGGAGGCCGCCGAACTCGGCATGGTCAAGGAGGTCCTCGCCCCCGAGGACCTGCTGCCCCGCGCCATCGCCTACGCCGAGGACATCGCGGCCAACTGCGCGCCGAGCTCGCTGGCGGTGATCAAGCGACAGGTGTACGGCGACGCACTGCGGGAGATCGCCGAGAGCAGCGGCCTTGCCGAGACGCTCATGCACGAGTCAATGCGCCGCCCGGACTTCATCGAGGGCATCACCGCCTTCTTCGAGAAGCGCCCGCCGAGCTTTCCGCCGCTCAGCTGAGCCGAGAGGACACCATCATGGCACTGGACTACAAAGTCATCGACGTCGACAACCACTACTACGAGCCGCTGGACTCGTTCACCCGTCACCTCGACAAGAAGTTCAAACGCCGTGGGGTACAGGTCTTCCAGGACGGTAAACACACCCAGGTCGTCATCGGTGGCCGCGTCAACCACTTCATCCCCAATCCGACGTTCGACCCGATCATCGTGCCCGGCTGTCTGGACCTGCTCTTCCGTGGCACCGTTCCCGACGGCGTCGACCCGTCGTCCTTGATGAAGGTGGAGCGTCTCGCCGACCACCCGGAGTACCAGAATCGGGACGCCCGGGTTGCCGTGATGGACGCCCAGGGCCTCGAAACCGTGTTCATGCTGCCCACTTTCGCCTGCGGCGTGGAGGAGGCGCTCAAACACGACGTCGAGGCGACCATGGCGTCGGTGCACGCGTTCAACCTGTGGCTCGACGAGGACTGGGGATTCGACCGGCCCGACCATCGCGTCATCGCCGCGCCGATCATCTCGCTCGCCGATCCGCAGCAGGCCGTCGAAGAGGTGGACTTCGTGCTTGCCCGGGGAGCGCGGATCGTGCTGGTGCGGCCGGCTCCGGTGCCCGGGGTGGTCAAGCCGCGCTCGCTGGGGGACCCACTGCACGATCCGGTGTGGGCGCGACTGGCCGAGGCCGGCGTGCCGGTGGGCTTCCACCTCAGCGACAGCGGCTATCTGCAGATCCGCGGATGGTGGGGCGGCAACTCGACATTCGAGGGGTTCGGCGCCCGTGACCCGCTGGATCAGGTACTCATGGACGACCGTGCGATCCACGACACCATGGCCTCGATGATCGTGCACGGCGTGTTCACCCGCCACCCCAAGCTCAAGGCGGTCAGCATCGAGAACGGCTCGTACTTCGTCCACCGGCTGATCAAGCGCCTGAAGAAGTCAGCCAACAACCATCCGCGCCACTACACCGTGGATCCGGTCGAGCAGTTGATCACCAACGTCTGGATCGCGCCCTATTACGAGGACGGTCTCTCCGAGCTGGCCGGCATCATCGGAGTCGAGAAGATTCTGTTCGGGTCGGACTGGCCGCACGGCGAAGGCCTCGAGTCGCCCATCGACTACGCGAAGGAGCTGACCGCGTTCAGCGACTCGGATGTCCGAAAGATCATGCGCGACAATGCCTTGGATCTGCTGGGTGTCAAGGTGACGGCCTGACCATGGCGCAGTGGACGATCGGCGAAGTCCTCGACGCCATCGCCGAGGTGATCCCCGACCGTCCGATGACGGTGTGCGGGGAACGTGTCAGCACCTACGCCGAGTCCGCCGACCGCACCCGTCGGTTGGCCAACTTTCTTGCCGCGCAGGGTCTCGGGGCGCACCGCGAGCGGGACGAGCTCCAGAACTGGGAGTGCGGCCAGGACCGCGTCGCGCTGATCATGCACAACGACCTGTACCCCGACATGGTCATCGGCTGCCTGAAGGCCCGCACCGTTCCGGTCAACGTCAACTATCACTACACCCCGCGCGAGGTCGCCGAGCTACTCGACTACGTCAGACCGACCGCGGTGATCTGTCACCGTTCACTGGCCCCGAAGTTCGCCGACGTGCTCCCGCCGGCCAGCGCCACCCTGATGATCTCGATCGACGACGGTGCCGACGGACCCGACCTGCCCGGTGCGGTCAGCCTGGATGACGCTCTGGCACAGGGCGATACCGACCAGGACATCACCCCGTCACCGGACGACGTCCTGATGATCTGCACCGGCGGCACCACCGGACGACCCAAGGGCGTGATGTGGCGGCAGGCCGACACCTACACGATCTCGATGAACGGCGCCGACCACCAGTCCGCCGCCGAGATCCACGCCAAGCTGGGCACCCCGGGACCGCCATGGTTCGCGGTGTCACCGCTCATGCACGCCGCCGGCATGTGGACCGCCTTCGCCGGGGTGCTCAACGGGCAGACCGTCGTGCTCTACGACTCGACGAAGTTCGATCCCGACCGGGTGCTGTCCACGGCGCAGCGTCACAAGGTCGGCATGATGACGATGGTCGGTGACGCCTACGCCGCACCGCTGGTCGCGGCGCTTCGGGATGGCAGCTACGACCTGTCCTCGCTGTACGCCCTGGCGACCGGGGGAGCGGCGACCAATCCCAGACACCAGCGCGCACTGCTGGAGATGCTGCCCAACATCATCCTGATCAACGGCTACGGGTCCTCGGAGACCGGCAACGTCGGATTCGGCCGCAGCATGCGTGACGACCACAAGGACACCTTCGAACTGCGCGAGGGAGCACTGGTTTTGGCCGACGACTACAGCCGGTTCCTCGGCCCCGGTGAGGAGCAGGTCGGCTGGGTGGCGAGGGCCGGGCGAATTCCGTTGGGCTACTTCGACGACGCCGAGGCCACCCGCGTGACATTCCCCGAGGTCGACGGGCAGCGCGTGGTGATCTCCGGTGACCGCGGGTCGCTGGCCGCCGACGGCACGCTGCGGCTGTTCGGCCGAGACTCCCTGGTGGTCAACACCGGCGGCGAGAAGGTCTTCGTCGAGGAGGTCGAAGAGGTGCTGCGGGCCCATCCGGGGGTCGCCGACGCGCTGGTGGTCGGGCGGCCCAGTGAGCGGTGGGGTGAGGAACTGGTCGCGGTGGTGGCGTTCCACGGCGCCGACGTGACGCATGACGAACTGCACGCGCACTGCACCACGGAACTGGCCCGCTACAAGGCCCCCAAGCAGTTCATCACCGTCGACCAGGTCAAGCGGCTGGGCAACGGCAAGGCCGACTACCGCTGGGCGAAAACCGTTGCCACCCAACAGCAGGGAGCCGCACTGTCATGAGCCCGAAGGTGATCGACGGCTTGGTCAATGTGCACTTCGGTGAGACGGAGCAACAGCCCACCTGGATGTTGAAGGTGCGCGACGACTACTTCAAGGGCCCGGAGTCGATGTTCGCGCCGGTGGACCTGCACCAGTTGCTCGACGAGATGGACGCCCACGGCGTGCAGAAGGCGATCCTGATGGACAACATCACCAAGCCGCACGTCACCGCGCGCAGCTTCGCTCAGGCCCGACCCGACCGGTTCGCACTGGCCATGGGAGGGCTCAACCTGCTGCGGCCGATGCCCACGCTGCGTGAGCTCACCGCCGTCGTCGCCGACCTGCCGGTGGTGTACGCCGCTGTCGGACCGAGCTTTTGGGGCGACGCCCAGTACCCGCCGAGCGATGCCGTCTACTACCCGCTGTACACCAAGTGCGCCGAGATCGGCCTGCCGCTGTGCCTCAACACCGGCCTGCCCGGACCCCCGATCCCCGGTGAGGTGCAGAACCCGATCCACCTCGACCGGGTGTGCGTGCGGTTTCCCGAGTTGCGGCTGTGCATGATCCACGGTGCGGACCCGTGGTGGGACATCGCGATCCGGCTGCTGATCAAGTACGAGAACCTGCGCCTGATGACATCGGCGTGGTCGCCGAAACGGCTGCCGGAGAGCCTTCTGCACTACATGCGCACCCGCGGCCGCAACAAGGTGATGTTCGCCTCGGACTGGCCGGTACTGAAGATGAGCCGGCTGGTCCCCGAGGCGCTGGCCCTCGACCTGCCGCCCGACGTGCTGGAGAACTACCTCTACAACAACGCCCACGACTTCTTCTTCAAGGAGCGCTGAATGGACCGCTACGAACTGCGGCGGCTGGACTACAGCCTGACCGCCGACCACACCGACCTGCAGAACGCCTACCGGCAGTTCTTCAAGTCGTACTGCCCGATCGAGACGGTCCGCGCCGCCGAACCGTCCGGGTTCGACAAGAGCCTCTGGGAACGCCTGTGCGCCATGGGCGCGACGACGATGGCGCTGCCGGAGTCGGTCGGCGGCGACGGCGCCACCCTGGTGGATCTCACCCTGGTGGCCGAGGAGATCGGACGCTCGCTGGCCCCGGTGCCGTGGATCGACCACGTCTGCGCGGCGCGGCTGCTCGCCCGGCTCGGCACCCTGGACTCCGTCGACATCGTGGAGGGCAAGAGCCTGGTGGCCTTGGACCCGCAGGAGGATGCCGTCACCGGTCAGCGGCTGATCCCCACCGGGTCGATCGCCGATCACATCGTGGTCCGCGACGGTGACGATGTGGTGCGGCTGACCTTCGGCACCCGGCCGGTCAAGGTCGACAACATCGGCAAGCTCCCGATGGCGTGGGTCGACCCGGGCGCCGCGGACAGCCGGACCGTCCTCGCCTCCGGAGCGGCCGCGCTCGCGGAATACCAACGTGCGCTGGACGAGTGGCGGCTGCTGACCGCGTCCGCACTGGTCGGGTTGGTCGAGGAGACCATGACCATCGCCGCCGAGTTCGCCAGGACCCGTTACACGCTGGGGGTGCCGATCTCGACGTTGCAGGCCATCTCCCATCCGCTGGCCAACATGGTGATCACCATCGAGGGTGGCCGCAACCTCGCCCGGCGGGCCGCCTGGTTTCTCGACAACGAACCCGACGAGCGACCCGAGTTGGCGCCGTCGGTGTTCGTGTTCATGGCCGAGGAGGCGTCCAAGGCGGCGACGATGGCGGTGCACATCCAGGGTGGCCTCGGAGTGTCGGCCGAAGCCGCCGCGACCGCCTACCTGGTGCGGGCCCGTGGCTGGGCGCTGGCCGGCGGCGACCCCGCGGCCAGCGCCAGACGGATCGCCCACATCCTCGCCGACCGCGAATCAGCCAGCCAAACAGCCTAGGAGACAACGGGTATGGACTTTTCACGCGTCGAACTGTCCGACGACGACCAGGCCTTTCTGCACGAGGTGCGCGACTTCCTAGGGTCCCAGGTCACCGAGGACGTCATCCGCCACGACCGCGAGACCGGGGACAACTTCCACGAGGGCGTGCATCTGGCACTGGGCGCCCGGGGCTTCCTGGAGAAGGAGTGGAAGCCCACCGCCGACGGCGGGTTCACCCGTGTTCGGCGGCGTATCTGGGAACTGGAGAAGCGCCGCGCCCACGTGCCCTGGGTGACGTGGGGGACCACCGCGATGGTCGCCCGGTCGGTGGCGAGCTTCGGGTCGCCGGAATTGAAAGAGGAAGTGCTGCCCGGGGTGTTCACCGGCCACATCCGCCTGTGCCTGGGCTACACCGAACCCGAGGGTGGCTCGGACATCGCCACCTGCAAGACCCGCGCCGTGCGTGACGGCGAGGGCTGGATCGTCAACGGTTCGAAGATGTTCACCACCGGCGCGCATAACTGCCAGTACGTCTTCCTGATCACCAACACCGACCCGGATGCGCCGAAACACCAGAGCCTCACCATGTTCCTGGTGCCGCTGGACTCGCCGGGCATCGAGATCCAGGGCATCCGGACCGTCGACGGCGACCGCACCAACATCGTCTACTACAGCGACGTCCGTGTCGACGACCGCTACCGCCTCGGTGAGGTCAACGGCGGCTGGACGGTGCTGCGCGAACCGTTGAACGCCGAGCACGGCGCGGTGGAGGCGTCCGCCGACGGCCTGGCCGACGTGTCGATCATGATGCACCAGGGCGGCTTCATGGCCACCGCCGTCGACAAGGCGGCCGCGACGGTGGGCCGGAAAGGCCCGAACGGACACCGTGCGGTCGACGACGGTGCGGTGGCCTACCGGCTGGGCCGCAGTGCCGCGCGACTGGAGGCGGCGCTCAGTGCGCCGAGCATCTACGGCCGGGTGGCGCTGTCCCAGACGATGCGCGACATCGCCCCGGATCTGATGGACCTGCTCGGCACCGCGTCGACGCTGCCGGTGGGCACCGACGGCGCGCCGGACGACGGCGCCTCGGAGTACATCTACCGGTTCGCCCCGCTGTCGGGCATTTACGGCGGGACGCTGGAGGTGTTCCGCAACATGATCGCCCAGTACGTCCTCGACCTGGGCAAGCCGGCCTACGCCCCGCCGGCGAAGAAGGTCTCCTGGGTCTAGCGGGTCAGGATCGTCGCGGCGGCAGTTCCGGGGGCACCGTAGAGCTGGGCGAAGCCCACCCGCGGGTCACCGGGAACCTGGCGGGCACCGGCCTCACCGCGCAACTGGCGCACCAGTTCGTGGATCTGCCGCAGCCCGGAGGCGCCGATAGGCTCGCCGTTGGCGATCAGGCCGCCGTCGGTGTTGACCGGCATCGAGCCGGTGATCTCGGTCTCGCCGTCGGCCAACAGCCGCTCCTGGTCGCCGTCGGCGCAGAACCCGCACTCGGCCATGTGGATGATCTCCGCCCCGGCGTCGGTGTCCTGCAGCTGGATGACGTCAACGTCCTGCGGTGCCACACCGGCCCTGTCGAACGCCGCCCGCGCGGCATACACCGTGGGGGCCACGTCTTCGGCGACGGGCGCGAACGTGGTGTTCACCTCGTAGGCGCCGTAGCGCCGGGTGCGGACCTCGACCGCGCGCAGGTACACGGGTTTGTCCGTGTACCGGTGGGCGATGTCGGCACGGCACATGACGACCGCGGCGGCTCCCTCGTCGGGTGCGCAGAACATGTACTGGGTCAGCGGGTAGTTCAGCATCGGCGAGTTGAGGATCTCGTCCTCGGGGATCGGCTTGCGCCGGAACGCGTTCGGGTTCAGCGCGCCGTTGCGGAAGTTCTTGGCCGCGACCTTGGCCAGCGTGGCGTGCGAGATGCCGTGGTCGTGCAGATAGCGGTTGGCCTTCATGCCGAAGAACTTGGTGGTGAGGTACTGGCCGTTCTCGGCGTACCAGCGGGGCATGCCCACCAGGGCGGGATCCTCGGTGAACGCTCCCCGCGGGTGCTTGTCCAGGCCGATCGCGATGCCGATGTCGTAGTCGCCCAACCGGATTCCGTCCGCGCACGCCTTGGCCGCGCTGGCGGCGGTGGCACAGGCGTTGAATACGTTGGTGAACGGGATACCGGTCAGCCCCACCATCGCGACGATCGCGTCGGGGTTGGCGACGGTCCAGCTGCCGCCGGTGGCGAACTGGATGTCCTTCCACTCCAGGCCCGCGTCGGCGACCGCGGCGACGATGGCGTCGACGCCCATCTGCATCGCGGACTTGCCCTCGAACCGGCCGAACGGGTGCAGGCCGACCCCGATGATGGCGACCTCAGGCGATGGCACCGGAGTCCTTGAGAGCCTCGATGCGGTCCCAGTCCAATCCGATCTCCATCAGCACGATCTCGGTGTGCTCGGAGGCCTGCGGTGCCCGTGTCGTCTCGAGCGGTTCGTGGTTGAACTGGACCGGACCGCGGACCACCTTGAACGGCGCCCCGCCGTCGCCGGCTTCGACCTCGACGATCATGTCGTTGGCGATGGCCTGCTCATCGGTGGTCAGGTCGATGAGGCTCTGGAACGGCGCCCACTGACCCCGCATGGTCTTGAGGTGCTGGCGCCAGTACTCGAACGGCTTGCTGCGGATCGACGCTGCGATGAGTTCGGCTGCCGCCGAGGCATTCTCGATCAACGGCAGCACCTCGCTGAAGCGTGGGTCATCGGCGAGCTCACCGAGCCCGAGGTGCTCGAACGTGTCGCGGATGTAGCCGGTCGGGCTGACGATGCAGAGGTTGAGCGTTCCGCCGTCCGAGGTCGTGTAGTTGCCCATGAACGGGTTGACGCTCGGCGACATCGAGTCGGGCATCAGCGAGCGCATGGTCTCGCCGGTCTCCATGCCCTGGGTGACGCTGGCGCCGGCCGCCCACCACGCGGTGCTCAGCAGTGACACATCGATCTCGACGGCCTCCCCGGTGCGTTCCCGGTGGAACAGCGCGGCCGAGATGCCGCCGGCGATGTTCATGCCGCCTATCGAGTCGCCGAACGCCGGAATGCCCTGGGACAATGCGCCGCCCAGTTCCGCGGGGGTCAGTGCCCAGCCCACCCCGCTGCGGGTCCAGAACGCGGTGCCGTCGAAGCCGCCGACGTCGCGTTCGGGTCCCTTGTCGCCGTACGCGCTACCGCGGGCGTAGATGATGTTCGGGTTCGCGGCGCGGATGTGCTCGACGTCGAACTTGTTCTTCTGCCGCACGGCGGGAAGGTAGTTGGTCAAGAACACGTCGGAGGTCTTGGCGATCTCGTAGAGCACCTCCTGGCCCTCCGGTGTCGAGATGTCGACCCCGACGCTGCGCTTGCCCCGGTTGGGATGCTCCATCAGCGGGTGGCGGTCCGGGTTCAGTTGGAAGCCGCCCATGTTGATGAAGCCGCGCTGGGTGTCGCCGCGCACCGGGTGCTCGATCTTGATGACATCGGCGCCCCAGTCGGCGAGGATCCCGCCCGCCGCCGGGACGAAGGTGAACTGGGCGACCTCCAGGACGCGGACGCCCTCCATGACCTTGATCAACTCAACCCCTCTACAGACGAATAAACTACTGTAACAATTACAGTTGATTGACCGGGAGGTGCCGTGGATTCGAGCGTCGAGCTGGGCCGCAGGGTCTCCGGGCGAGCCGAGTCCCGCCTGCTCATCGACGGTGACCTGGTCGCGGCGCTGTCCGGCAACGAGTTCGACAACCACAGTCCGGCCACCGGGCAGCTGCTGGGATCCGTCGCCGCGGCCGGCGCCGAGGACATGGATCGCGCGATCGCCGCCGCCCGGCGCGCTTTCGACGACTCGGACTGGTCGACCAACCGTGCCCTGCGCAAGCGGGCGCTCGACCAGTTGCAGACCGCCATCGAGGCCGAAAAGGAAGACCTGCGTGAGGAGTTGATCGCCGAGACCGGCTGCCCGGCGATGACCACCCGGTCAGCCCAGCTGGACTGGCCGCTGGCCGACGCGTTGCGCTACCCGGCCGGGCTGATCGACGACTTCGAGTGGGAACGCACCCTGGACGGTGGCGGGCTCTTCGGCGAGCGCAACGTGCGCACCGTCGTCAAGGAGCCCGTCGGCGTCGTCGCTGCCATCACTCCGTCGAACTTCCCGATCGAGGTCGTCCTCAACAAGCTCGGACCGGCGCTGGCCGCGGGCAACACTGTGGTGCTCAAGCCCGATCCGCACACACCGTGGTCCACCACCCGGTTGGGCCGGCTGATCGCCGAGCACACCGACATCCCGCCCGGTGTGGTCAACGTCGTCGCGACGCCGTCCAACGAGGTCGCCGGCATGCTGGGCACCGACCCGCGGGTGGACCTGATCTCGTTCACCGGTTCGACCGAGGTGGGCAAGCTCCTGATGCGCCGGGGCGCGGACAGCATGAAGCGGATGTTCCTCGAACTCGGCGGCAAGTCGGTGGCCATCGTGCTCGACGACGCCAACCCGGCGGTGATCGTTCCCAGCGCCGTCGGGGTCTGCGTGCATGCCGGGCAGGCCTGCGCGGCCACCACCCGGATGCTGGTCCACCGCTCGCTCTACGACCAGGCCGTCGCCGATATCACCGCGGCGTACTCGCTTGTGCCGGTGGGTGATCCGGTGCGAGACGACGTCCTGGTCGGCCCGGTCATCAGTGCCGCCCAGAAGGGGCGGGTGCTGGGTGCCATCGACGAGGCCCGCGCGGCGGGCGCCGAGATCACCACCGGGGGAGGACCCGTCGAGAACCTGCCCGACGACCTCGCCGGTGGGCATTTCGTGGCGCCGACGGTGGTCGTCGGGGTGGACAACAGTGCGGCCATCGCCCAGCGCGAGGTGTTCGGCCCGGTGCTGACCGTCATCCCGTTCGACGACGACGACGACGCGGTCCGCATCGCCAACGACAGTCCCTACGGTCTGGCCGGCGCGGTGATGTCGCGCTCCACGGAGCGCGGTATGGCGATCGCGCACCGCATCCGCACCGGCTCCTTCGGCGTCAACGGCGGCATGTTCTACGGCGCCGACGCGCCGTTCGGCGGCTACAAGAACAGCGGCGTCGGACGGCAGTGCGGCCTCGAAGGCTTCCAGCAGTACACCGAGACCAAGACCATCGGCTGCCGGATGCCGCGCCAGCGTTAGCCGACGGTGTTGAACGTCACCGGGATCGCGGTCGGCGAGCGGAACGGCTGCCCCCAGATATGCGGGTTGTCGTCGGTGAGCAGCTCGATGTCGGTGACGCGGTCGAGCAGCGTCTCGAACGCCACCCGGGTCTCCATGCGGGCCAGGTGCAGGCCCATGCAGGTGTGCTCGCCGGCGGCAAACGAGATGTGCGGCAGGCGTTTCCGGAAGATGTCGAAGTCTTCGGACCGCTCCCAGCGCTTCTCGTCGCGGTTGGCCGAGCCGATGCAGACGTCGATCACCGCACCCTTCGGGATCGCCACCCCCTCGACCTCGGTGTCGATGTTGGCCGAACGCTGCACCGTCGTCAGCGGGGTCTCGTAGCGCAGGCCCTCCTCGATGGCCGGCGCCACCAGTTCGCGGTTGGCCTGGACCGCCCGGAATTGCTCGGGGTGGGTGAGCAACAGGTAGATCAGGTTGCCCGACGACCGGTAGGTGGTCTCCAGACCGGCGGGCAGCAGCAGCCGCAGGAAGGAGTAGATCGCCTCGTCGGTCAGCTTCTCGCCGTCGATCTCGGCGGTCACCAGATCACCGATGATGTCCTCGGTGGGGGCCGACCGGCGCAGCTCGATCTGTTGCAGGAAATAGTCTTTCAGCGCCGCCGACGCCTCGAACGCGCGCTGGTAGCGGATGTGGTAGCTGATCAGCTCGATGGCACGCTGACGGAACCACGGCAGGTCCTCCTCGGGCAGGCCGAGCAGCTTGGTGATGACGCGGGTGGGGAACTCGAAGGTGAACTGCTTGACCAGGTCGGCCCGCCCGTCGTCGATGAACTCGTCGATCAGTGCGTTGACGACCGGACGCACGATCTGCGGTTCCCAGCGCTGCAACGACTTGGACTTGAAGGCCGCCGAGACCAGATTGCGGTGCTGCCAGTGCTTCTTGCCTTCCATCGCCAGCAGCGTGGGACCGATGAACAGCCCGATCGTGGAGTCGTAGATCCGCGAGTTGAAGGCCTGGCTGTCCCGGAAAACCCGGTTGACGGCATCGAAGGACACCGCCGCGTACATGTCCTTGGGCCGCATGTCGGCCGCCTTGGACCAGTCCATCACCGAGCCCTGGAAGATCCCCGGCGACTCGCGGCGCTTCTCGGCGAACAGCGGATAGGGGTTGCGCAGCAGGTCGAACGGCTCGTCGACCGGGGTGTCCCGGACCGGACTCTCCACGGGCGGACCTCCACGTCGTCGGCTTCCTGCGGTATGTACTGTAAAGATTACAGTAGACAACCTCAGCAGAACAGCACGACTACTGCCATGCCTCGATCAGGTCATCTGTGGTGGTGAGGGTGGCCAGCAGCGACAGGGTGTTGTCGATGACGGCGTCGGCGTAGTCGGCGGGAATCCCGGCGACGGCGTCGCGTGGGAGGACGACGTTGTAGCCGGCGTTGACGGCGTCCATCACCAGGTTGGTGATCGCCACGTTCACCGACACCCCGACGGCGACGATGGTGGACACGCCGAGGTTGCGCAGGACGGCGTCGAGGTCGGTGCCGCCCATCGGGCCGATGCCGTGCCAGCGCCGCAGCACCAGATCGGTTGGCTCCGGCCCGAGTTCGGGCAGCAGCTCGGCGCCCGGACCGCCCGGCGCGATCGCCACGTCGTCGCTGCCGATCCGGAAGATCTTGGCGTTGTGGTTGGAACCCAGCCCGTCGGGACGCCGCTGCACCAGGCAGTGCACGACGTGGACGCCTGCGGTGCGGGCCGCCGGCAGAAGCCTGGCGATGTTGGGGATCGCCTCCCGACGTGCCTCGTCGGCCAGCAGTCGCAGCCCGGCGTCCGGCCCGACCACCGCGCCTTGGCATTCCTGGGTGACGACCGCGGTGTGCCCGGGTGCGGCCAGTGCAGCGAGCGGAATCTTCACGCGGGCCTCCTCATACTAAGAGTATTACGGTATATGTTTCCGGTACGGCGAGCGGAAGGTGCACGGTGACATCGACGGCGGACGAGCTCGAGGCCATCCGGCAGCTGAAGGCGCGTTACTGCCGCTACCTCGACACCCGCGACGCCGACGGCTGGCGGGGGCTCTTCGCGCCCGACCTGACCGTTCTGCTCGACGGCGCGGTATGCACCGGCGGCGCGGACCCGCAGACCGGCCCGCCGATCGAGGGCGTCGACAACTTCGTGCCGATGGTGCTCGGCACCCTGGAGGATGTTGCGACGGTGCATCACTGTCACACCCCTGAGATCACGCTGACCTCGCCCACCACCGCGACCGGGATCTGGGCGATGGAGGACATGCTGTTCTTCCCGGATGGCAACCGGCTGCACGGCGCCGGCCACTACCACGAGACCTACGAGAAGCACGACGGGCAGTGGCGGATCAAGACCCTGCATCTGACCAGAACCCTGCTGCGGTTCTCGGGCGCCGCCGAGTGACCGGGGAACGTTTCGACGCGATCGTGGTCGGGGCGGGCTTCTCCGGCCTGTACATGCTGCACCGGCTGCGTGAGCTCGGCCTGCGTGCCCGGGTCCTGGAGAAAGCCGAAAACGTCGGTGGCACATGGCTGTTCAACCGCTACCCGGGTGCGCGCTGTGACATCGAGAGCATCGAGTACTCCTACAGCTTCTCCGAGGAGATCCAGCAGGAGTGGGTGTGGACCGAGACCATGCCGGCCCAGCCCGAGATCGAGGCCTACCTGAACTACGTGGCCGACAAGCTCGACCTGCGCCGTGACATCAGCTTCGGGGCCGACGTGGTGGCGATGACGTTCGACGAGACCGCCGCCGAATGGGTGCTGGACACTGCGGCCGGGCAGCGCTACCTCGCCCCGTTCGTGGTCGCCGCCGCCGGCATCCTATCGGTGCCTCTGGAGCCGGACATCCCCGGCATGGACAGCTTCACCGGGATGTCACTGTTCACCAGCAGATGGCCGCGCGACGACGTCGACCTCACGGACAAGCGCGTCGGGGTCATCGGCACCGGATCCACCGGCGTGCAGCTGATCCCGGTGATCGCCCCCGACGTCGCGGAACTCGTGGTGTTCCAGCGCTCGCCGGCCTACACCCTGCCCTGGCCGGTGCGGGCGCTGGACGACGGCGAGCTCGACGAGATGAAGGCGCGTTACGGCGAGATCCGGGCGGCGCAGCGGGAGCATCCGGTGGGGGCCGCGCGGCTTTCGGCGTTCTCGGTGCTGATCGACATGCTGAGCTGCCCGCCGATCACGTCAGCCAGCCCCGAGGAGCGGCGGCGGGCGGTCGAGGAAGGCGGCATCGTCGGAGCGCTGAGTTGGGGCGACATCTTCTTCGACATCGAGGCCAACCGGATGGCCACCGACCTCTACGGCGAGGCGATCGCGCGGATCGTCTCCGACCCGCAGACCGCCGCGGCCCTGGTGCCCAGCCACCCGTTCGGCTGCAAGCGTCCGATCATCGACCAGGGCTACTACGAGACGTTCAACCGGGACAACGTCACGCTGGTCGACCTGCGCGCGGATCCGCTGAAGTCGGTGACACCCAACGGTATCGACACCGAGCACGGCCATCACGACCTCGACGTGATCATCTATGCCACCGGTTTCGACGCGATGACCGGTGCGCTCACCCGCATCGACATCCACGGTCGCGGCGGCGCACTGCTGCGCGACGTGTGGGCTGACGAGGGGCCGGTGGCCTATCTGGGGCTGGCGGTGGCGGGCTTCCCGAACCTGTTCATCGTCCAGGCGCCGGGCAGCCCCTCGGCGGCAACGAACTTCGTCGCCGCGATGGAGCAGCATGTGGAGTGGATCGGGGACTGCATCACCTATCTGCGCGACGGTGGCTACCGCACCATCGAGGCGCTGCCGGACGCGCAGCGGGAGTGGATCGAGCACACGACGTCGCTCGTGGCACCGACGGTTCTGGTTCACCCGACCTGCAACTCCTGGTACAACGGCGCCAACGTTCCAGGCAAGAAGCGGATGTATATGGGCTATACCGCCGGTATTCCGGAGTACCGCCGCCGGTGCGACGAGGTGGCGGCCGACGGCTACGCCGGATTCGTGCTGAGGTGATCCGATGCGACTGACCGCCCATGCTCACCGGCTGACCACCCAACTCGGCGGGGTGCTGCCCCGGTCGGTGGCCGCCCTGCGCCAGTCGGCGGACTGGAACGCCCTGTCGGTCAACGGGTTACGGCAGGCTGCCGAGGTCGCCCTCGACGAGCTGGTGGTCACCGGTATGACGCTGCTGTCCACGCCGCCGACGATGGACCGGGCCGTCGACGACTACGCGGCGGCCGCACGGGAGCTGGCGGCGCTGGGGGTTCGCGGTGCCCACCGCGATCCGGAACCGTTGCAGGTCAGTCGGATTCGCCCGGTGAACGCCGGGGTGCTGTCCTACGAGCGGATGAGCTACGAGCACGATCCGCGGCTGGTGGAGCCGCTGGCGTCCGAGGGGCATGGCGGACCGGCGCAGGCCGAGGTGGTGCTCTTCCGGCACGACGACGAACCGCGCCCATGGCTGGTGTGGGTGCACGGCGCGGGTCAGGGCGGGATGTCGGACATCCTGGTCGCCAGGGTCGGCCGCATCCACCGCGACCTCGGATTCAATGTGGCGATGCCCGTCCAGCCCGGGCACGGCCCACGCCGGAGCCGTTGGCCGTCCTACCCCGGCACCGACCCGATGGCCAACGTCGCCGGGATGATCCGGGCGGTGTCGGAGGTGCGGGCGGTGATCGGGTGGATCGAGCCGCAGGCGTCGGTGATCGCGCTGTCCGGGCTGTCGCTGGGCAGCGCGGTCGCGGCACTGGCCGCGGGTCTCGACGACCGCGTCGATGCGGTCGCCCTCTACACGCCGATACTGGGCCTGAACGGCATGATCGCCCGCCACTTGCATCGCTGGGGGTCGGCGGCCGACGTCGTCGGTGCGGCCCTGGCATCCGATGTCGTGGCCGATCTGACCTCGGTGATCGACCCGCTGGCGATCGAGCCCGCTGCGCCGCCCGAGCGACGGCTGATCGTCGGGGCCTGGCACGACCAGATGGCCTACCGGCAGAGCGCACTCGCGCTGCACGAGCGGTGGGGCGGCCGGCTGCACTGGCACGACGGCGGTCATGTCGGGCATCTGCTGTCTCGCTCGGTGGAAGCGGAGACCGAACGTTTCCTGCGCGAGTTGTAGGGTTGCCGCCCATGGCGTCTGCTCCCGTGTCGGTACCGTCCGGGATCGAGGCCGTCGACCGGGACTGGCTCACCGAGGCGCTGGGTGTGCAGGTCACCGACGTGGTGGCCGAACGCATCGCGGAGGACAGCGGCTTCTCGGCCCTGCTGTACCGACTCCATCTGTCCGGCGGCGAGGGGGTGCCCCCCACGTTGATCGCCAAGCTGCCCGCGCAGTCCGAGGCGCGCGGTGCCATGGAACTGCTCGGCGGTTACCGTCGCGAACTCGCCTTCTATTCGCAGGTCGCCGGTCGGGCGCCGATGGGCACGCCGCGGGTCTATGTCGCGCGGATGGCGGAGAACTCTGTCGACTTCGTGCTGCTGCTGGAGGACCTGGGGGACTGGGACAACGCCGACCACCTGGCCGGCCTGTCCATGCAGCGGGCGCAGCTGGCCATCTCGGCCCTGGCCGGTCTGCACTCCTGGTCGCTGGAGCCGTCGAACAGCGCTGTGCTGCAGTCGTTCCCCGCGCTCGACATGCCGGCTGTCCGGGATCTTCTGGTGCCGGCGTTCGCGCCCGGCTGGGAGATCTACCGCGAGCACACCACGGCCTCGGTGCCGCCCGCCGTCGCCCGTTTCGCCGAGCACTTTGTCGAGCACGCGCCGAGAGCCCTGGCCGCGTTGACCGAGCGCTCGATGCTGCTGCATGGCGACATCCGCGCCGACAACATGTTCTTCGACGGTGACCGGCTCAAGGTGGTGGACTTCCAGTTCACCTGTGTCGGGGCCGGCGCCAATGATATCGCCTATCTGGTCAGCCAGGGCCTGCCCGTCGACGTCCGGCGCGGCCATGACGAGGAGCTGGTTCGGCGCTACCTGGAACAGCTTGGGGTCGTCGGCTATTCGTTCGACGAGGCCTGGCGGCACTACCGTCTCGCCGTCGCCTACCTGATCGTGCTGCCGGTGATCACCCTGATCGGCTGGGACGCGCTGCCGCAGCGGTCCCGGGCCCTGTGCCTGACGCTGACCGACCGGGCGGTGGCAGCCATCGACGACATCGACGCCCTCGAGGAGTTCGGATGACCCGGACGGCCCGCGAGGTGGTCGAGCTGTACAACCTCGTGGTGTGGAACACCAAGGACTTCGCGCTCGCCGAGGAACTGCTGGGCGACACCGTGACCCGCCACGAGGTGGGCGAGGTGCACGTGCTCACCCACGAGGAGGCGGTCCGCCGCGTTGTCGACACGTGGGAGATGTTCGACGACATCCGCTTCGACCTGAACCTGATCGTCGTCGGCGACGACGGTGAGCACGTCGGCCTGGTCTACCAGTCGCCGATGCGGCTCAAGGACGGCACCGAGATCACCATCGGCAGTATGGAGATCTTCCGGGTGGTCGACGGCCGGATCACCGAGGTGTGGAACTGTGGCTACAAGCAAGGAGTGTGGCAGTGACTGAACGCGTGCTGGACGAGCTCGGCTACTACCTGCTGGCCGGCGCCGGCGGGGAGGGCCCCGCGACGCTGATGGACGAGGCCCGCCGCGGCGAGGAACTCGGCTTCGGCACCGGGTTCATCTCCGAGCGCTGGAACGTCAAGGAGGCGTCGTCACTGACCGGCGCCGCCTGCGCCGTCACCAGCCGGATGCAGATCGCCACGGCCGCAACCAATCACAACACCCGTCATCCGCTGATCACCGGATCGTGGGCCACCACGATGCACCGGCTCTCCGGTGGCCGGTTCACGTTGGGGATCGGCCGCGGAATCGGCGCCATCTACTCGGCGTTCGGCATCCCCGCGGTGACCACCGCACAGATGGAGGACTTCGCGCACGTGATGCGCCGGCTGTGGCGAGGCGAGATGATCTTCAACCACGACGGCCCGATCGGGAAGTACCAGATCCTGTTCCTCGATCCGGACTTCCGCGAGGACATCCGGCTGGCCCTGGTGGCGTTCGGGCCGAACACCCTCAAGCTCGGCGGGCGGGTGTTCGACGATGTCATCCTGCACACCTACTTCACCCCGGAGACCCTGCAGCGGTGCGTGAAGACGGTCAAGGATGCCGCCGAGCAGGCCGGCCGTGACCCCGACAGTGTGCGGGTGTGGTCGTGCTTCGCCACCGTCGGCGACCATCTACCCGAGGAGTTGCGGCTGAAGAAGACCGTGGCCCGGCTGGCCACCTACCTGCAGGGCTACGGCGATCTGATGGTGAAGACCAACGACTGGGATCCCGCTGTGCTGGAACGGTTCCGGGCCGACTCCGTCGTGCAGTCGATCGGTGGCGGCATCGACCACAAGGCCACCGCCGAGCAGATCGAGCACATCGCCACGCTCATCCCCGACGAATGGCTGGAGCCCTCCGCGACCGGGTCGGCGCAGCAGTGCGTCGAGAGGATCCGCAAGGAGTTCGACTACGGCGCTGATGCCCTGATCATGCACGGCGCCTCGCCCGACGAACTCGAGCCGATCGTCGCCGCCTACCGCGCTACGGTGTGATCACGGTGCGCGCCACCGGCTGTGCGGCCTCCTGCCGGGCGTGGACGCCGCGCTGAAGGGCGAGCAGCAGGGCGTTGCGGGTCTCCTCGGGCGAGATCAGTTCGTCGAAGCCCAGGGTGCTCGCCGAGCGGAACGACGCGTCGAGCTCCATCTGCTTCAGTAACTCGGTGACGTTCTCGTCGGCGTCGGTGGCCTTGCTCAGCGCGGCCGCGCTCATCGCGCCCATCGTCGCGCCCGGATAGGCGAACGTCGCCACCTGGTTGTCGAATCCCAGCAGCGACATCACCATCGACCCGAACCCGAACGCCTTGCGCAGGGTCAGGTGGAGCTTCAGCGTGGTGGCCGCGGTCTGGGCGGCGAACATCCTTGCGCCACTGCGCAGTACGCCACTGCGTTCGGAGCGGCCGCCGGGCAGCATGCCGGGGTTGTCGGCCAGGAACACGATGGGTAGGTGGAAGGAGTCGGCGACCATGATGAAATGCGCGGCCTTGTCGGCGGCGTCGGCGTCGATCGACCCGGCCAGCTTGGTCGGCTGATTGGCGACCACCGCGACCGGGTAGCCGCCGAGATGTGCCAGCGCACAGATGATCGCCGGCCCGAACCGCGGCTGGACCTCCATCCAGTCGGCGTCGTCGAAGACCACGTCGAGGACCGCGCGCATGTCATAGACCCGCCGGTTCTCCCGGGAGATGATGTCGAGCAGTTGCGGGGTGGGTCGCAGCTCGCCGGACGCGTCGTGGAGCCGCGTCGGCGGGTAAGACCATGCGCTGGAGGGGAAGTAGGACAGGTAGCGCCGGATCTCGTCGAGCGCCGCCTCGTCGGTCTCGGCGAAGTTGTGGATCACACCGCTGCGCAGTGCGATATCGGGTCCACCGAGATCCTCTTTCGAGATCTCCTCTCCGGTGGACTCTTTGACCACCGGGGGACCGGCGGTGAAGATCGCGCCCTGAGCGCTCATGATGGTGAAGTCGCACACCGGGGCGACCAGCGCCCCGTGACCGGCCGAGGGACCCAGCACCGCCGAGATGGTGGGCACCTTGCCGGAACACTGCGCCTGGGCGATCAGGTCGGTGGGGCTGCGGCCGTAGTGCTCGCCGCGGGGCCGAAAGCCAGCGCCTTCGAGCAGCATGATCAGCGGAATCTTCTGGCGCAGAGCCAGTTCCGCGAGGCGGAAGCGTTTGGCGTTGCCGCCCGGGCCGATCGAACCGGCGAGGGTGGTGAAGTCCTCGGCGCCCACCATCACCGGCGTCCCGTCGATACGTCCGGCGCCGGTGACGATGCCGTCGGCGGCGATCTCACCACCGACCAGGGTGCCGAACTCCTGGAAGGTCCCCGGGTCGAGCAGATGGTCGATGCGGGCGCGGGCGTCCAGCTTTCCCTTCGCGTGATGCTTGGCCAGTCGCTCGTCGCCACCCATCTCGTGCGCGTGCTGCCGCCGGCGACTCAGGTCGTGCAGCGTCTCCTGCCAGTCCTGCGCGTTGCTCATCGGTACGTCCTCACGGCGGCGTTGACCATACTGAATTGCTTACTGTAGCGTCTGCCGACATGGGCGCGGGCGGCGGTCTCAAGGTCGACCGCGGGGTGATGACCCGACTGGCCGACGTCGCCGCGGCGGCCCGCGACGTCGAGCATCTCGGCTACGACGGCTGCTGGACCGCCGAGATCAGCCACGACCCGTTCCTGCCGCTCACCCTGGCCGCCGAGCACACCGCGCGGGTGGAGTTGGGCACCAGCATTGCGGTCGCGTTCGCGCGCAACCCGATGACGGTGGCCAACGTCGGCTGGGATCTGCAGGAGTACTCGCGGGGTCGGTTGTTGCTGGGGCTGGGCACGCAGATCAAGCCGCACATCGAGAAGCGGTTCAGCATGCCGTGGAGCCAGCCGGTCAAGCGGATGCGCGAGTTCGTCCTTGCGCTGCAGGCGATCTGGGACTGCTGGCACAACGGCACCAAGCTGAGCTTCGAGGGCGACTTCTACACCCATCGGCTCATGACGCCGATGTTCGTCCCCGAGCCGCAGCCGTACGGCACGCCGAAGATCCTGGTGGCCGCCGTCGGAGAACTCATGACGGAGTTGTGCGGTGAGGTGACCGACGGGATGGTCGCGCACGCCTTCACCACCAAGCGGTACTTCGACGAGGTGACCATCCCGGCGTTGCAGCGCGGCCTGGCCAAGTCGGGCCGCAGCCGCGAGGACGTCCAGATGTTCTGCCCGGTGTTCGTGGTCACCGGTGTCGACGAGGCGGAGATGGCGGCGGCCGCGGCGGGCACCCGCAAGCAGATCGCGTTCTACGCCTCGACGCCGGCCTACCGCAAGGTGCTCGAACTGCACGGCTGGGGTGAGCTGCAGACCGAACTGCACCGGCTCTCGCTCGACGGCCGGTGGGACGCGATGGCCGACCTGATCAACGACGAGATCCTCGAGACCTTCGCCGTCGTCGCGCCCGTCGACGAATTGGCCGCCGCGTTGACGGCGCGCTGCGACGGCATCATCGACCGGGTGATGGTGGGGTTGCCCGCCGGGACGCCGGAGGCGACCGTTCGCGCCTTCCTCGATGAGGTGCGCAGCGGCGCCTGACCGCGTGAGTTAGGCGGCCACCGCCTGTCGCGACTTCTCGTGCAGCCGCTGCCGTTCGACGGTGGCGAGATAGAACGCCCACGCGAAGGCGAAACTGGTGAACAGGCTCGACACGAAGTACAGCCAGGGCCGGCGCACCCCACGGCGGTACCCGTCGACGATGGTGAACAGCGGCAGCAGGATCACGTTGCCAATGGTGTAGTCCTGGCTGGCCGAACCCGCCGCCGGATTGGCATAGCCGAGTGAGATGAACTGCCACCAGCTTCCGCTGCCGGTGAAGACGTTGCCCGTTCCGTCGGCGTACTGCTGGACGAACTTGATGTTGAAGTACCAGCCCAACACCACCGACGCGATGCCGACCAGGTAGTAGATGATCTCGAGCCCGCTGAACGCCGGGCCACTGGCCGGGCGCCGGAAGATAGCGGGGTTCGACCAGATGATCAGGCCGATGACGATGACTGCCAGCACTGCGTGAACGATTAGCGTCATGGACGACGAGTCTAGGGACATCTCGGCGCAGTTTCGTCAATTTTGACGAAAGTACTGGGGTAGGTTCCTCCGCATGGTCCGGCCCGCCCACACCGCGCGCAGCGAGCGCACCCGCGACGCCCTGCGTCGCGCCGCGCTCGTCCGGTTCCTGGCGCAGGGCGTCGAAGACACCTCGGCCGAGCAGATCGCCGCCGACGCCGGGGTGTCGCTGCGCACCTTCTATCGCCACTTCGCGTCCAAGCACGACCTGCTGTTCGCGGACTACGACGCCGGCCTCCAGTGGTTCCGTACCGCGCTGCTGGAGCGCTCACCGCAGGAGTCGATCCTCGAGTCGGTGCAATCGGCGATCTTCGCGTTCCCCTACGACACCGAGGCGGTCACCCAGATCGCCGCCCTGCGGGCCCGGGAACTCGACCCGGGGCGCATCGTCCGGCACACCCGGCAACTGGAGGCGGACTTCGCCGACGCCATCGTCGAACAGCTCTCCCGCGGTGCGGACAGCGCGGCGGGAGACGAGCGGCTGCACACCATCGTCACCGCGCGCTGCATCGCCGCGGCCGTCTTCGGGGCGATGGAGATGTGGATGGTCGGGACGGACCGTTCGCTCGACGAACTGACCCGGCTGTGCAGCACCGCCCTGCGGTCGCTGCGTGAGGGTGTCGCCGCGGACTAGCAATTCCGGCGGAGCGCCCGTGGCATGCTGACCACATGCATGCCTTTCGCGCCGCCGTCGAGGCCCGTGACTTCGACGCTCTGCCCGCGCTGTTCGCCGAGGACGTGGTGTTCCGCAGCCCCATCGCCCACAAGCCCTACCGCGGCCGTGACACCGTGGCGATCATCCTGCGGGCGGTCTCCCGGGTTTTCGAAGATCTGACCTATGTGCGGGAGATCGGCGCGCCGGGCGCCGCCGACCATGCGTTGGTGTTCACCGCCAAGGTCGGCGACCTGGACATCAACGGCTGCGACTTCCTCCACGTCGACGAGGACGGCCTCATCGACGAGTTCACCGTCATGCTGCGCCCACTGCGGGCCGTCACCGCCTTCGCCGAGAAAATGGCCGTCGAATTCGGCAAAGAGATGGAGCGAGCCGGACTTTCGGGCTGAGCACGGCGTGTGCTCCCACGCATCGCCGGTCGGTCGGAGGACCATCGATGGATGGCGCGGTTCGCTGACGACACGTTGATCGTCCGCGGTGAGCAGCGATCGGATGCCAGCTGGCTGTTCACCATTCGCTACCTCGTCGTCTTCGACCAGTGTGAGATCGGCTTGCACTTCAGCGACTCGGTGCGGGTCTCCCGGGATCACGAGGGTGCGCCGGTGGCCTTCGTCGCATGTGGCTCGTCGGTGCTGCGCAAGAAGCGGGTCGTGATCGACGACGACGCGTTCGGAACGCTCGGCGGCCGCGACGGCATCGACGCCGTGGTCTGTCTGCGCCGCGAGGACGGCGAGGAGCAGGTTCAGTCCGCCCGGTTGCGCAGGATCTCCGCCCAGTCGGCGGGTACCCGGCCGCGTGGGCCGGGAACGGTCTCGTCCAGCGGCCGGCTTTCCGGCGGGGTGAGTTCCGGACCCTGGTAGTAGCGGTTGCTCCGATAGTCCCAGAACCAGTCCTCGCCCGGCGAGAACGAGCGGATGATCGGGTGGCCGCTGCCGCGCCAGTGGGCGGCGGCGTGGCGCATGGGGGAGTCGTCACAGCAACCGATGTGCCCGCATGCGGCGCACCGGCGCAGGCACACCCACCAACCGCCGGCGGCGTCGCATTCGACGCATCCGGCGCCGCTCGGCGGTACGGAGGGATCGACCGGTTCGGTCATGTCGCCAGCCTAGTGACAGCCAAAAGCGTTGGGGCAAATCAGCCGATGCCAGCTGTCAAGGCGTGGTTGCGCGGCCGAT
>JAGQTU010000096.1 GCA_020438865.1 Mycobacterium sp. | reverse complement strand
TGGACCACGGACTTCGACAAGGCGATCGAGATCGCGTCGAAGATCCGCACCGGTACCTACGCGGTCAACATGTACGCCTTCGACCCCTGCGCTCCGTTCGGCGGCTACAAGAACTCCGGCATCGGCCGCGAGAACGGACCGGAGGGCATCGACGAGTACGTCGAGCACAAGAGCGTGCTGCTGCCGTTCGGTTACACGCCGCAGATTTGAGGTAACCGGGGCGTCAGCCGATCAGTTGGTGGATCGGGGAAACCGCGCGGCCGTTACGGTTCGGCCGCCGCGGTTCGCGACGCGGACTACGCCGACGGCGAGATCACGAGGCCGTCGCCGACGTGGTGCGCGCCTGACCTAGAACGCGCCTGACCTAGAAGATGATGCGGACGATCATCTCGGCCACCGCCGCCGGCTTGTCCACACCGTCGATCTCGAGCGTCTGCTTCACGGTGAGGTTGACCGTGTTGTCGTCGACCTTGGCGACGTCGAGGAGTTCCGAGCGCATCCGGACCCGGCTGTCCACCGGAACCGCCGAGAGGAACCGAACCTTGTTCAGGCCGTAATTGATGGCCAGCTTCGCGTTCTCGACGCGGTAGTTGTCCTTGCTCAGCGCGGGAACGAGCGACAGCGTGAGGAAGCCGTGCGCGATCGGTGTGCGGTAGGGGCTCTCGGCCCTGGCCCGCTCGACGTCGACGTGAATCCACTGGTGATCACCGGTGACGTCGGCGAAGTCGTTGATGCGCTTCTGATCGATCTCCAGCCACTGGCTGACACCGAGTTCCTGGCCGACCAGGGCCTGGGCGTCGTCGATGGACTTGATCACCTTCATGCGGTCACTTCCTCTTCAGTCTCTGCCGGCTATCCGCGCCATTTTGGCCGAGGCTCAGAACGCGTCCTCGCTGAGGTCCATGATTGCCAGGTCGACGGCCTCGGCGATGCGGCGCTCGGCGGCGAGCCGGGGCAACACGTTGCGGACGAAGAAGTTCGCGACCGCGACCTTGCCGCTGTAGAAGGCCCGCTCCCGAGGATCGGGATCACCGGCCAGTGCGGTCAGGGCGATCTCGGCCTGGCGCAACAACAGCCAGCCGATCAGCAGATCACCCACGGCCAGCAGGAACGCCACCGAGTCCAGCCCGACCCGGTACAACTCGCGGGCGTCCTCCTGGGCCCCGAAGAGGTAGCCGGTCATCGCGGCGGCCATCGCCCTGGTGTTGTCCAGTGCATCGGCCAGTTGACTGCGACTGGCCGCGAGTTCGGGCCGGCCGTCCGGGCTGTCGATGAACTTCTCGATCTGGGCCACCACGTGAGACAGCGCCACACCCTGATCGCGGGCGATCTTGCGGAAGAAGAAGTCCTGCGCCTGGATGGCGGTGGTGCCCTCGTAGAGCGAGTCGATCTTGGCGTCCCGGATGTACTGCTCGACGGGGTAGTCCTGCAGGAAGCCCGAACCGCCGTAGGTCTGTAGCGACTCGGTCAGCGTTTGGTAGGCGCGCTCCGACCCGACACCCTTGACGATCGGCAGCAGCAGGTCGTTGATCCGCTCGGCCAGGTCGGCGTCGGCGCCGGAGACCACCACGGCCGCAGCCGGATCCTGATGGGCGGCGGTGTAGAGGTAGAGCGCGCGCAGCCCTTCGGCGTACGCCTTCTGGGTGAGCAGGGCGCGGCGCACGTCCGGGTGGTGCAGGATGGTGACCCGGGGCGCGGTCTTGTCGGTCATCTGGGTCATGTCGGCGCCCTGCACCCGGGACCTGGCGTATTCCAGCGCGTTCAGGTAACCGGTCGACAGCGTGGCAATGGCCTTGGTGCCCACGAACATTCGCGCGTACTCGATCACCTTGAACATCTGGGCGATGCCGTTGTGCACGTCACCGATCAGGTATCCCACCGCGGGGGTACCGTGCAGGCCGAGGCTGAGTTCGGTTGTCGCAGAAGCCTTCAGGCCCATCTTGTGTTCGAGGTTGGTGACGAAGGCCCCGTTGCGGGCACCCGGTTCACCGGTCTCGGGGTCGAACAGGAATTTCGGCACCAGGAATAGGCTGAGCCCCTTGGTGCCCGGCCCCGCCCCCTCGGGCCGGGCCAGCACCAGGTGCATGATGTTCTCGAACATGTCATCGGTGTCGCCGTTGGTGATGAACCGCTTGACACCTTCGATGTGCCAGGTGCCGTCGCCGGCGTCGACGGCCTTGGTCCGGCCGGCACCGACATCGGAACCGGCATCCGGCTCGGTGAGCACCATGGTGGCGCCCCACCCGCGTTCGACGGCGAGTTGCGCCCAGTGCCGCTGCTGCTCATTGCCGATGTGGAACACGATATTGGCCATCACGGGCCCGGCCACGTACATGAAGACGGCCGGGTTGGCACCCAGGACGAGTTCGTTGACCGCCCAGCTGACCATTGCCGGGGCCGGCATGCCGCCGACCTGCTCGTCGAGGCCGATGCGGAAGTACTCGCCCTGCTCCCAGGCCTGCAGTGACTGCTTGAACGGCTCGGGGATCGAGACGACGTGGGTCTCGGGGTCGAAGGTCGGCGGATGCCGATCGGTCTCGGCGAACGAATCGGCGACGGGTCCCTCGGCCAGTCGGGCCGCCTCGGCGAGGATCTCGCGGACCGTGTCGGCGTCGAGATCGCCGTACTCGGCGCCGTCGAGAACCTTCTCCAGTTCGAGCAGCTCGAAGAGGTTGAACTCGAGGTCCCGGACGTTGCTCTTGTAATGCCCCATCGTGTTGCGCCTCCCAATCGCGGCTGAGCCGAGCGTAGCCGCTGGCCAGGACTACGGCGAGGCTCTTGCACAACAGCGGTAACTATGGTTTATACCATAGTTATGGCGGTCGCCCGCGGATGGCAGAACCGGGCGCCAGCTGCACTTACTCGTGAGACATAGATCTCAGTTGCGCTCAGGTTCCCCTTAGATTATGTTCATAAGCATAGTTATGAAGCCGCCCCCGGCCCTGTCCACTAGGAGACAACGATGTGGCTGATCGAGCTGAACATCGCCGGCCACCGGTTCACGCACAAACTCCCCGATGACCGCCGGCAGCGGTTGGGCTGGGGCGGACGCGGGATGCCATGGCGGGCGCTGCACTACCGCCAGTCTCGCGCCGCCTGAATCTGAATGAGCCCGCAGATACCGTCGGTCGTAGGCGTGCGGCGCACGCGTGGGTCGACGCGCACCAAGATGCTGGAGAGCGCAGCCCAGCTGCTGCGCGAACGCGGTGCCGCCGCGGTCACCGTGGACGAGGTGCTGGTCCGCAGTGGCGCCCCGCGCGGATCGGTCTACCACCACTTCCCCGGCGGACGCGCCCAGATCCTGCGGGAGGCGCTGGAGTACGCCGGGCTGGAGATCACCGCCTCCATCGACGAGGCGGCCGGTGAGAGCGCAGCGGCGTTGTTACGCCTCTTCGTCCAGTTCTGGGAGCGCTGCCTCGTCGACAGCGACTACCAGGCCGGCTGCCCGGTGCTGGCCGCTGCCGTGGGATCCGGTGAGGACGAGCAGCAACTGAGCACGTCGGCCGGCGAGATCTTCAGCCGCTGGCGCGAGGCGTCGCGACAGGCCTACCTGCGCGAGGGGTTCGAAGCCGCCGACGCCGCCGCCCTTGCCGACACCACCATCTCGGCGATGGAGGGCGCGGTGGTGTTGTGCCGATCCACCCGCAGCCTGGAACCGCTGCACGCCGTCGGCCAGCAGATGGAGTTCCTCATCAAGGCCAAGGAGTTCGTGGCCAAATTCGGCGTACCCACGCTCAACCCGTGAACGCCCAACGGGTACAGACGAAGTCACCGTTGACCGTCGACTCGATTAGAGCCCACTCCGATCGCACCGGCAGGACCGGGGCGCCCGCGCCCAGGCTGCAGGGGGCGTAGCTGATGATCATCTCGTCGACCAGACCGGCGGTGACGAACTGGGCCGCGACCTGCCCACCGCCGACCACCCAGACGTCCTTGTCGCCGGCCGCCTCGGCGAGGTGCGGATGAAGGTCGCCGACCGCACCACTGAACGCGGTCACCGGGTGCGTGGGGTCGATGATCTGCGGTCGGTGGGTCAGCACCCAGGTGGGCTGGCTGTACATCCACTCGCCGGGCCCGTTCGCCACGATCCATTCGTAGGTGGTGGCACCCATCACCAGCACGCCCACGCCGCCAGCGAAGGCACGGTAGCCGAACGGTCCGTCGGCATCGATCGCCCGCGACGTCAGCCAGCCCAGACTCCCGTCGTCGTCGACGACGAAGCCGTCGAGGCTGGACGCGGTGAAGTAGACGCATGCCATGTCGGTTGATTATGGCCGCCGTGCTGAAATACCAAACGTGACGACGTCTCCCCGCCAAGTCGGCGAGCAGGACCCGGAAACACCGGAGAGCGTGCTCACCCGCTTCGGCATCGTCACGCTCGCCGAGGACTTCACCGACTTCACCGTCGTGGCCTCGATGCCGGTGGGCGGCATGCTCAACCCGTTCACCGGATCGCCGACCATCGCCCCGCTGGCGATCCTGGTCGACGACGTGGCCGGCCGGGTTAACTTCCATCGCCGCGGCGCGGGCCAGTGGACGGTGTCCAGTGAGCTGTCGGTCGAGTTGAGTCCGGACGGCGTCGACAGCATCCTGGCCACGCCGGACGAGCCGGTGGTGGCCACCGGCACGCCGCTGGGACCGCACGGCGCCACCCTGCTGGCGATCTGCACACTGACCCACCGCGGCAGCACGATCGGCGGTGGAACCGTGCGGACCGTGGCGATCACCGGCGGTCCCGACGGTCCCGTTCCACGCGGCCCGGACACCCTGATACGCACGCCGCAGACCTCGTTGGCCGACTTGATGTCCGCCGACCCGCTTCCGCCGCAGGACGGGACGTATCTGCTGGCGCAGCGGCCCGACTCGCTCATCAACAACCTGATCGGCATCGTGCACGGCGGCGTCAGCAGCACCGGGCTCGAACTCGTGGCCTCCGCGGCCATCAACAGCGGCCAGACACCGCCGCTGCGGACGGCGTCGGTCCGGGTGAACTTCCTGCGGCCCTTCGTGGCCGGTGTGCGCTCCCGGTACGAGGGCACGGTGGTCCGGGTCGGCCGCAACTCTGCGATCGGGGACGCCCAGGCGGTGGGTGACGACGGAAAGGTGGCCATCATGGCCCGCATCACGGGATACCGGTGAGGATCATGACCGACGACTTCGCCGCATTGTGCGCCAACGAACCCGAACTGGCCGACCTGCGTGCCTCGGCGCGCGACTTCCTGGTCGCCGACCGTATCGAATTCGGTTGGGCGCCTTCGGTGGACGCGTGGCTTTCGAGCTGGGACGAGGAGTTCAGCGCCCGCCTGGGCGATGCCGGCTTCCTTGGCTTGACCATCCCACGGGAGTACGGCGGGCAGGGGCTGAGCCACCTGCATCGCTATGTGGTGACCGAGGAACTGCTGGCGGCCGGGGCGCCCGTGGCCGCGCACTGGATCGCCGACCGTCAGGTCGCGCCCGGCCTGCTGGCCTACGGCTCCGAAGAGCAGCGGCAACGATTGCTGCCGAAAATCGCTGCGGGCCGGTACTTCTCAGCGATCGGGATGAGCGAACCGCAGGCCGGCTCGGATTTGGCGGCCGCCGCGGCCAAGGCCACCCGCACCGACGGCGGCTGGGTGCTGGCGGGCACCAAGGTGTGGACCAGCGGGGCGCACCTGGCACATCAGATCGTGGTGCTGGCCCGCACCAGCCCCGTCGACCCCGATCGCCGGCACGCCGGGTTCAGCCAGTTCATCGTGCCGACCGACTTGCCGGGCATCTCGATCAGCTCGATCGTGCTGATGTCCGGGGAGCACCACTTCAACGAGGTGACCTTCGACGAGGTGTTCATCGAGGACGACAACGTGCTCGGGGAGATCGGCGCCGGCTGGCAACAGGTCACCGCGGAACTGTCCTTCGAGCGCAGCGGCCCCGAACGGATCCTCACCACCGCTCCCCTGCTGACCGCACTGATCCGGGTACTCGCCGAGCAGGACGACGTCGACGACCACACCGCCGCCGCACTCGGCGACCTGCTCGCCAGGCTGATCTCGCTGCGGCAGCTGTCGGTTTCGGTGGCCCGCGCCCTGGCCGACGGCCACTCGCCGGTGAACGAGGCCGCGCTGGTGAAGGATCTCGGCACCCGTTTCGAACAGGAATCGGTGGAGTTGGCCGCCGACCTGTTCTCCTATGTCGACGCCGAGACACCGGGATATGACCGGGTCGCCGCGCTGCTGGAGGTGGGGCGACTGCACTCCCCGCTGTTCACCCTGCGCGGCGGCACCAACGAGGTACTGCGCGGGGTGGTGGCCCGCGGAATGGGGTTGCGGTGATGAGCGCTTGCGCGAAGAACGGACAACGCAGATGAGCGCTTGCGCGAAGATCGGACAAAGCTGATGCGTGCACTGACCGGGGGCGTTTTCGGAACCAGCAGCGCCACAGACGATTTCACCGACCTGCGGCGACTGGCCGAGGACATCGGCATGCGCAGCTTCGACGAGCGGCTCGGTCACCGCGACCTACCCGACCGATTCGACCACACGGCCTGGCGCCATCTCGAGGACGCCGGCCTGACCCGACTGACCAGCGACCCCGAATCGGGCGGCAGCCCAACCGAACTCGCCCTGGTGCTGCGGGCCCTGGCCCGTCATGCGGTGACCGTCCCACTCGCGGAGACCGATGTGCTGGCCGGGTGGCTCGCGGCCGCCGCCGGTGTCGACGTCCCCGCCGCCGGCCCGCTGACCTTGGCGATCGGTGACGTCGGCGCCTCGGCCGCCACCCGCGTTCCCTACGCCGGCGACGCCGCGGCGGTGGTGTTCGCCCTGCGCGACGGCGACCTGCTGCGAGTCGCGGTCGCCGCGCCTGCAAACCTCGTCATCGCCCCCGGGCACAACCTCGGCGGGGAGCCGCGCGACACCGTGGCCATCGACCTTCCCGACGAGGTGTTCGTAACGATCGACGCTGCGGCGGAATTGGACCGGCGCGGCGCCTGGGCGCGGTGTGTGCAGGGATTGGGTGCGCTGGACGCGGCCGTCGAGTACTCGGTGGCCCACACTCGTCAGCGTGAGCAGTTCGGCCGGCCTTTGAGTGCGTTCCAGGCCGTGCAGCACACCCTGGCGTCGATGGCCGGTGAGGTCGAGCGGGCCAGGGCCGCAGCCGAACTCGCGGTCGCCGCCGCGGCCGAGTATGGCTTCGACAGCACCCAGACCGATTACGCGGTGACGGTGGCCAAGGTCGTCCTGGGCCGAGTGGTCCCGACCGTCGTCACCGCCGCGCACCAACTGCACGGCGCGATCGGTGTGACGATCGAGCACCGCTTGTGGCTGGCGACCATGCGCGCGCGGAGTTGGATCGACGAGTTCGGCGACACCGCAACGCATGCCCGCGGGCTGGGCCGGCTCGCCCTGGCCGCGGCCCGGGACGGCGACCCGTGGGACATCGTCGTCGGCGCCGGTTAGTGCTGGTCGGCCGCGTCCTGCCGCGCCGCCGTCAACTCGCGATGGGCGGCCCGCAGGCGCAGCACGGTGGTCAGCAGTGAACCGTTGATCATCTGCATCGACGCCACCGGCAGGACGACCGGAAATGCGGTCGCCACGACGACGAACAGGCACCGTTCGGTCTTGCCCAGCGGGCCACCGTTGGGCCGCGTCGCCCCGGCGCCCGCCGCGGCCAGCGCCGCGAAGGTGGGTAGCGTCGACGCCAGCGCCGCCAGCAGCACCATGATCACCGGCCAGGACAGCCAGTGCATGCCGGGGCCGCCCTGCCGCGCCGCCCACACCGCGAGCCCCGCGAAGGCCAGCACATCCGAGGCGCGGTCGCCGACTTCGTTGATGACGAAGCCCCACGGACGGCTGCGCTCGGCGGCACGCGCCACCGCCCCGTCGAGGTTGGCGCCCGCCAGGCGCAGCACCATGAACACCGCCGCCAACGGCCAGCATCCCAGCCCGACGGCCACGGCGCCCGCACCCGCCGCCACCACGCCCGCGGCGGTGAACACATCCGGCGACACCCGCCGTGCCACGGCGGCGTTGACGATCGGCGTCAGGATTCCGGTGAACCAGGGCTTCAGCGCGTAGAGGCCGAGCATCCGCCGCGACTTCGGTGGAGCCGACGATGCCGCGCCGGGGCGCCGCTTCGGCAACGCAAGACGGCTTCCCGGCCCGTCCTGACGGAGGGGGGACACGGCGGGAGCCGCGATGGCGCCGGTGCACGACGCCGCCAACCGGTAGGGCCCGCGGCGCTCGGCGGAGGCAGACGGGATGATGCTGTGCCTGCGCAGCGCCTGTGGAGGCACTGCGATGGTCGCCGTGTTCGTGCTCAATGCGTGCTCCTGGTGATTTTGCAGCGGCCCCGGATGGGCCGCCGTTATCGATAGGAGCCCGCGCACCCATGAACCGTGACAATTTTTTCCGAGCCATTTACAGCCATTTACGAAGTGCGCCGCACCAGCGGGATCAAACGCTTCCCCGGCCGGCGAGATTCGCCTCAAGAAACTGTCACGGTCGGCACCCGTCGCCGCTCCTACCTATGACAGCGCCGGCTTTCACGCCGCACGAATGGTTTCGAGGAGGTACACGACATGCCGCCGGTCGAATCAGGCCCCGCCATTCCGACCGCTCGCACCGAGCTCGCCGACTTGATCGCCGAGGCCGCCGGGGGGTTGTCCGACGGCGAACGCGCGGTGCTGGAGCTGTCGTATCAGCACGGCCTCGAGGGCAACGACCTGGCCGCAGCCCTCGAGGTCAGCGTGGCCCGCGCCCGCGCCATGGCCCTTCGCCTGCGTCAGACGGTCGACCGGTCGCTGGGCGCACTCCTGGTCGCTCGGCGGGTCCAGGGCGATCCCGGCGCATGCCGTGAACTGGCCGAGATCCTGGACGGGTGGGACGGCCAGTTCACGAGCCTGATGAGGAAACGCATCACCCGCCATATCGACTCCTGTTTGACCTGCGAATTGGACCGTCGACTGCTCGTCACCCCGGCCGCGTTGCTCTGTGCCGCACCCGCATTCATTCCGGCTCCGGACTGGGTGCGCGAGGAGACGCTGCGGCGAGTCCGGCTGCTCTGGCGGGCACCGACGGTGCTCCCCCAGCGCATTGCGGCGACGGTGGGCTGGCCGCCGCCGCGTTACTCGTCACCGCCGTGGCCCCCGATCCCTGCACCGGTCGGCGACACCGTCGAGCCCGGGGCGGCCGGCGACGACACCGGAGAAACTGCCGCCCAAAAAAGCGTAATGAAGCACCGGCTTCGAAGCTCCTAACTGTGAACGCGGCCCGTCCGGGGCTGCGACGGCACTCAAGGGACCACCGCCATGACCACAATCGCCGTACCCACCACCGTGGCCGCCATGCCCCTGCGCAAACCCGCCGGGGCCGGCGGGGAAACCGCCCCATCCGCTCGGATCGCCTGCGCGCTGCGGCGCCGGTTGTGGCAGGTGGCGTCCGCGGTGACGGGCGGCCTGACGGTGAGCGGACGGTGGCGGGTGTCCGGTGGTTGTGTGGTGGTGGCGAACCACTCCTCGCACGCCGACACCGCGGTCTTGCTGGCAGCGCTCCCCGCGACGGCGCGGCCGGTTTTCGCGGCCGCGGCCGACTATTGGTTCGAAGTGCCGGTGCGGCGTTTCATCGCCGGCTCGCTGGCCGGCGTGTTGCCCGTGTCGCGGCGCGGGGGCGGCGCCTACGCCGGACTGCTCGCCGCCGCCCGTCCGGCGCTGCGGGCCGGGCGCTGCGTGGTGATCTATCCGGAGGGCACCCGCTCGATCGACGGCGAGATCGGCGAGTTCCACTCGGGCGCCGTGCGATTGGCGCGGGAGTGCGGGGTGCCGATCGTTCCGGTCGCCGTGACCGGCACCGCCGACGTGCTGCCCAAGGGCGGCTCCTACCGCCGGGCGCCGATGCAGGTCCACATCGGCGAGCCGGTGGATGCCGACCGCGTCTCCGTAGCGGAGTTGAGGGAACAGGTCATGGCGCTGCGGGACGGTGCCCGGCCACAGAATGTGCCGATGCGGCAGGCGGCATGAGCGCGGTGCCCGGCTCACGACCACGTGGCGATCACCGCGGAGAGCCCGGCGGTGAACAGTATCGACGCAACGATCAAATACACGCCGTAGTAGCGGCGCAGCCACGGGTGCAACAACTTCGACAGCATCCAGACCACCAGCCCCACCATCGAGATGCGCAGCCCCCGCTCCAGTAGGGTCCAGCCGGCCAGGTGCCACAGGTCGATGTGGTGCGCGCCGGCGGCGCGGGCGTACACCTTGACGGGGATGCCCGAGAACGCCTGGTGCATCATCGCGCTCGGCCCGGCGGCCAGCTGTTCGAAGGCCCGCGCCGCCATCCGCGAAGTGGTGAGCGGTGCGGGCGCGACGATTCCCCGCGTCACCAGCCACGCGTTCGTCAACACGCCGAGCACGGAGCCGCCGATCACCGCTGCGGCCCATGGCATCACCCGCCGGGGGACGGCGGCGGCGAACAGGATCAACGCCATCTCCGCGACGATGAACCAACTCAACGCTTCGGCGTAACCCCACACGAACGCCAGTAGCAGACCGTAGGGACTGCCGACCAGACGCGCGATCGCCGACCAGACGCGCGAATCGCGCTCGTTCACGCCCGCGTCCTGCCGGCTCATCCGAGGAAGTAGGCGAGTGGGAGGACCAGCAACAGCGAGTCGATGCGGTCGAGCAGACCCCCGAAGCCGGGAAGCCAGGAACCGGCATCCTTGACCCGGGCCTGACGCTTGATCATCGACTCGACCAGGTCGCCGAGCACGCTGCCGAACGCGACCGCGACGAGCAGTCCGATCGTGACCGTGCCGAGCAACGTGAGCACGAGGAACGCTCCGATGACGGCGCCGACCAGACCACCGATCGTCTTGTTGGGGCTCAACGGCGACAGCGGCCTGCGCGCCCAGCCGAGGCCGCGCAGACCGTTCCCGCCGCACCACGCGGCGACGTCGGTGACCGCGACGGCGAAGCACACCAGATACGCATCGGGTGTCAGCAGCACGAGATTCGCCAACGACCAGCAGATCCACACCGAACCGAACGCGGTGAACGTGGTGCGCGTGCCGCCCTGTTCGATGTCGCTGCTGAACAGCGAGGGCAGTGCGCACGCCAGTATCACGATCGGGACGAGCCCGAGCAGCGACGGACGCAGCCAGGCGGCGACCGGGTACAGCACCGCCAGCACGAGCAGCAGGGCGGCATCGACCCTGTCCAGCTTGACCAGGCGCGCGTACTCCGCCACGGCGATGACGGCGACGACGGCTGCCAAGGCCGCGGTGGGCCCGGGACCGAGCCAGATCGGGATGCCGAACGCCGGCGCGATCACCATCCAGCTGCCCCACCGCCGGATCAGTTCCGGCTTGCGTGACAGCAGTACCGCGACACCCGTGATCGCCAGGAGGCCCACGGTGACCCACAGGAAGAAGACGGATCGCGAGTAGAGGTGGAGGTGCAGCGGTCCCAGATCGAGGTTGAGCGGGAGCCGGCGGTCCCAATGGAGGATCCGGAGGTAGGCGTCCACGAACATCAGCCGGGGCAGCTCGGCTCGAGGAGCCACTTCCTGCGCACATCGGCCTCCCGGCAACTGACGATTACGGCATGATAAGCCTGCCGAGAGGTCGGAAAACGTAAAGCGAAGAACCTCGCAAACATCGGTTCGGCCAGGCCAGAAGGACGCGACGTGCTGGGACGGATTGCTCGGCTGACCGTTGCCGCCCCACGCCGGGTGATCGCGGTCGTCGCGCTCGCCATGGTGGCCATCGCCGTGTTCGGGATCCCGGTCGCCAAGAGCCTGTCGGCCGGTGGGCTGGAGAATCCCAACTCCGAGTCGGCCGCGGCGCGGACACTGCTGACCGACAAGTTCGGTGCGGGCGACGTCCAGCTGCTGATCGTGGTCTCCGCGCCGGATCGGTTCGACAGCCCGCAGGCGCGCGCGGTGGCGACCGACATCATCGATCGACTGCAGCGCTCGGGCCGGGTGGCCGGGATCAGCTCGGCCTGGACGTCACCGCGACCTGCGGCCGCCGCCCTGGTGAGCCGGGACCGCAAGGCCGGGCTCATCGTCGCCGGGGTCACGGGTGATCCGAGTCGGCAGCAGGCCTCGACCAGGGCACTGGTCGACCAGGTGGCCCACGACCGCGGCCCGATCACCGTCCGGGCCGGCGGCCCCGCCATGGTCAACCTGCAGATCACCGAGCAGTCCAAGCGTGACCTGGTGTTCACCGAGGCGCTGGTCCTGCCGCTGAGCTTCCTGGTGCTGGTCTGGGTGTTCGGCGGGTTGTTCGCCGCGGCCCTGCCCGTCGCCGTCGGGGTGATGGCCATCCTCGGCTCGCTCGCCGTGCTGAGGCTGGTCACGCTGTTCACCGACGTGTCGATCTTCGCGCTCAACCTGACCACGGCGATGGGGTTGGCGCTGGCGATCGACTACACGCTGCTGATCCTCAGCCGCTTCCGCGACGAGATGAGCGAATGCGCGAGCCGGGAACAGGCGCTGATGACCACCATGGTGTCGGCGGGGCGGACCGTGCTGTTCTCGGCGACCACCGTCGCGCTGTCGATGGCCGTCCTGGTGTTGTTCCCGATCCCCTTCCTGCGGTCGTTCGCCTACGCCGGGGTCGCGACGGTCGCGTTCGCCGCCGCCGCCGCGGTGGTGGTGACGCCGGCGGTGATCATGCTGCTCGGCGACCGGCTGGGAGCAGCCGATGTGCGCCGGCTCATCCGGCGCGCGTTGCACCGGCCCGAACCCGTCGCGCGCCCGGTTGAGCAGCAATTCTGGTATCGCTCAACGCAGTTCGTGATGCAACACGCCGTTCCGATCGGGGTCGCCGTGGTGGCACTGCTGCTGGTGATGGGTGCGCCGTTCCTCGGTGTCCGCCCGGGCCTGCCCGACGACCGGGTACTGCCACTCTCGACGTCGGCACACCAGGTGGGCGATCGGCTGCGCGAGGGCTTCGCGAACAACGCCGCGACGGCGGTGCCGATCGTCATCCCCGACGGTGCCGCATTGACCGGCCCCGAGATCAGTCGCTACGCCGCCGAGTTGTCCCGGGTGCCCGACGTCTCGTCGGTGTCGGCACCCACCGGCGCGTTCGTCGCCGGCCGGCCCGCCGGAGCGCCGTCCGCCCCCGCCGCGCAGGTGCGGGGCAGCATCCTGCTCACCGTGGACAGTTCGGCTCCGCTGTTCTCCGAGCGCTCGGAAACCCAACTCGACCGACTGCACACGGTACCAACCCCTGGCGGCCGGGCAGTCCAGTTCGCCGGAACCGCGCAGGCGAACCGGGACACCGTGCACGGCATCGTCACCCGGCTCCCACTGGTGCTCGGCCTGATCGCGGTCATCACGCTGGTGTTGCTGTTCCTGCTGACCGGCAGTGTGGTTCTGCCCATCAAGTCACTGGCGCTCAACGTTCTCTCCCTGACGGCCGCGTTCGGGGCGATCGTCTGGATCTTCCAGGACGGTCACCTGGGCGGGTTCGGCACAACAGTGACCGGAACCCTGGTGGCCAACATGCCGGTGCTGCTGTTCTGCATCGCCTTCGGGTTGTCGATGGACTACGAGGTGTTCCTCATCTCCCGGATCCGGGAGTTCTGGCTCGGCTTCGGCGACAACGGGTCACCGGCCGCCGCCGACAACGACGACAGCGTCGCACTCGGTGTCGCTCACACTGCCCGGGTGATCACCGCGGCGGCACTGATCATGGCGATCACGTTCGCGGCGCTCGCGGCAGCGCAGCTGTCCGCCCTGCGACTGTTCGGCGTCGGCCTGACCGTGGCCGTGCTCGTCGACGCCACCCTGGTGCGGCTGGTGCTGGTGCCTGCCTTCATGCACGTGATGGGCAGGTGGAACTGGTGGGCGCCAAGGCCGTTGGTGCGCCTGCACGCACGGCTGGGAATCACCGACGGCTAACGGACGGCCGCCGACCGACTCAGCTGCCGGTCCAGTTCGGCGCCCGCTTCTCGGCGAACGCGATCGCGCCCTCCTTGGCGTCGTTCGACCCGAACACCGGCATCATGATCTTGGCCTGGTTCTTCCACTGGTCCTCCGGCGACCAGCCCCGCGCCTCGGTGATGATCCGCTTGGTGGCGGCCACCGCGAGCGGGCCGTTGACCGTGATCCGCTCGGCCAGCCCGATCGCAGCCTCCAGCGCGTGGCCCGGCTCGGCCAGCACATTGACCAGACCCAGCTCGTGCGCCCGCTCGGCGGGCAGGTTCTCGCCGGTCAGCGCGAGCTCCATGGCGATCTGATAGGGGATGCGCTGCGGCAGGCGCAGCAGCCCGCCGCCACCGGCGACCAGGCCGCGCTTGACCTCCGGAATGCCGAACGCGGAATCCTTGGCGGCCACGATGAGGTCGGTGGCCAGCGCCA
>JAGQTU010000095.1 GCA_020438865.1 Mycobacterium sp. | reverse complement strand
GATGCCGAGGTCGACCACGACGACGTCCGCGGCGGCCAGCTGCGGCAGTTCCGGGTCGTTGACCCGTACGTGCGTCTCGATGACCTGCCCGAGCACCAGCACCTCACCCGGTCGCTGGGCGAACCGGCGCAGCGACACGTTGCCGGTGTTCAGGGTGACGGCGTTCGGTTCGATCGCGGTCACCCGCAGGATCGGAACGAAAATCCTTCGGCGGGTGAGTAATTCGACGACCAGGCCAAGCACCCGGGGTTGCTGGCGGACGATGCTGATGCTGACCACGACATCGCGCACTCGGCCAAGGGATTCGCCGTCGGGGCCCAGCACGACCATTCCCGCCAACCGCGCGGCATACATCCTGTTCACCGACGCCATGAGTCAAAGGGTAGGAGTGTAGGTGTGGAGAACGCCTATCGACCCCGCAGAACCTGCCTCTCGGTTCCCGGCAGCAGCCCGAAGATGATCGAGAAGGCCAAAGGCTTGCCCGCCGACGAGGTGTTCCTCGACCTCGAGGACGCCGTCGCCCCGGCTGCCAAGGCCCAGGCCCGCACCCAGGTGGCGGCGGCGCTGGCCGGGCCGGGCTGGGCCGGCCAGCTGCGCGGTGTGCGGGTGAACGACTGGACCACCCCGTGGACCCACAGCGATGTCATCGACGTCGTCTCGGCCGCCGGTGCCCACCTCGACGTGATCGTGCTGCCCAAGGTCACCGACGCCACCCACGTCCATGCGCTGGACCTGTTGCTGACCCAACTCGAACGCACCCACGGGCTGCCGGTGGGCCGGATCGGGGTGGATGCGCAGATCGAGGACGCCAAGGGGCTGACCAACATCGACGCGATCGCCCGCGCCCCGCGGGTGCAGGCGCTGGTGCTGGGTCCGGCCGACCTGATGGCCAGCCTGAACATGCGCACCCTGGTGGTGGGCGAGCAGCCCGAGGGCTACGACGTCGGCGACGCCTACCACCACGTGCTGATGACGATCCTGGTCGCCGCCCGGGCCCACGGCGTGGCCGCGATCGATGGACCGTATCTGAAGGTGCGTGACGTCGAGGCGTTCCGCCGGGTGGCGGGGCGTTCGGCGGCCCTGGGCTATGACGGCAAGTGGGTGCTGCATCCCGACCAGATCGCGGCGGGCAACGAGATCTTCTCCCCGCGGCAGGAGGAGTACGACCACGCCGAGCTCATCCTGGAGGCCTACCAGTGGCACACCTCGAGCGCGGGCGGGGCCCGCGGGGCGGTGATGCTGGGCGACGAGATGATCGACGAGGCCAGCCGCAAGATGGCCCTGGTGGTGGCGGCCAAGGGCCGGGCGGCGGGGATGACGCGCCGAACCGGCCCGTTCGTCCCACCCGGGCGCTAGTAGGAGTTGGTGGAGACGGCGGCGACGAAGACCATGAAGAACACGTAGAGCAGCACCAACACGACGACGATCGCGCCGACCGCCACACCGGCCACCGCCAGCCCGTAGCCGTCCTGCCCGGTGCGCTTGGTCTCCCGCATCGCGATGATGCCCAGGACGAAACCCGCGATCGACGGCAGCCCGCAGAACATCAGTCCGGCCACCGAGCACACCAGGGCGGCAATGGCCTTGCCGTTGGTGCCGGGCGGCTTCATCGGGCGGTAAGGGTCGTACGGGTCGCCGGTGTAGCCGGGATAGCCGGGATAGCCGCCGGCGTAGGGGTAACCGGGCGGCGGCTGATAGGGCGGGGGATACACCGGCGGGGGCAGCGGCGGAAAGTTCGTCGGGTAGTCCACCGGGGCGTACGGGTCCGGCGCCGGGGCCGGATTCTCGGGCGGTGGGCTTGTCATCGGGTCAACGCCAGGCGTAGATCGCCCAGATCATGCTGATGATCAGCGTGGCGATGCCCACCACGATTCCGGCGACGGCCAGGCCGTAGCCGGCCTGCCGGGTCTGCTTGATCTGGTTGAGCGCCACCACGCCCAGCACGATCCCGACGACCGAGCCGATGCCGCACAGCACGCCGACGACCGAGGCCACCAGCGACGCGATCGCCATGGTGTTGGTGCCCGGCGCCGCCGGGTAGCCGTATCCGCCCGGCGTGCCATACGGCTGGGGCGGCGGCGGGTACGAGGCGCCGTACTGCGGTCCCGGGTAGGCCGCGGGGTCGGTGTAGCCCGGTTGGCCGTACCCCGGCTGGCTGTAGCCCGGTTGTCCGAAGTCCGATTGGCCGTAGCCCGGCGCGGCATAACCGGCCGGCGGCGGGTAGCCCGGCTGCTGTGGGTAGGCGGGCGGCGGTGAGTAGCCCGGCGGCGGGAAGCTGGGCGGTGCCTCGTAGCCGGTGTACGCCGGGCTGCTCGGCGGGGCCTCGTAGCCGGTATAGGCCGGGCTGGTCGGCGGAGCCTGGTAGCCGGGTTGGGTGCCCGGCGATTCGATGGGAGGGGCCTCGTAGGCGCCGGAAGAAGGAGCCTGTTCGCCCTCGTTCTGGGGCTTTTCGCCGGAGTCACCGCCGGGAGCTGTCATGCTGATCAACCTAGCGTATGTGCAGGTGGCGCGTGACGGGCTCGCCGTGGGATCGGCCTCGGGCACCAACGCCGGCCGTACCGCGTTGACCAGTTGACGAACCGAATAACCGCGCGGGTCGGCGCACCTGTCGACCGGCCCGAACGACAAGGAGAAACAGCACTGATGACCAGCCCATTCGCCCCCGGCCAGAATCCCGGTGCGGCGCCCGGCGCCGCGGCGCGCCGCGGCCCGGTCGCCCTGCCCACCCCACCCAAGGGGTGGCCGATCGGCTCCTACCCGACCTACGCCGAGGCGCAGAAGGCGGTCGACTTCCTGTCCGACCAGCAGTTCCCCGTGCAGCACGTGACCATCGTCGGCGTCGACCTGATGCAGGTCGAGCGCGTCACCGGGCGGTTGACCTGGCCCAAAGTCCTCGGCGGCGGGGTGATCACCGGCGCCTGGCTCGGCATCTTCATCGGCCTGGTGTTGGGATTCTTCAGCCCCAACCCGTGGGCGTCGCTGCTCACCGGCGTCGTCGCCGGCGTCATCTTCGGCTTGATCACCTCGGCCGTCCCGTATGCGATGGCGCGTGGCACAAGAGATTTCAGCTCCACCATGCAACTCGTCGCCGGACGCTATGACGTGTTGTGCGATCCACAGGACGCCGAACAGGCCCGGGATTTGCTGGCGCGCTTGACCTTATCGCCACCGCAGCCCGGGGCCTGATCACACCAGGCCCGCGGTTCGGCGACCGGTGACCCGGTGCCGGGTCACGATTGCGACGCACGTGCGCCGAAAGTGTTGCACTTCCCGCGCGCGGGGCTCTACGGTTTGCCCGCGGGACAATCCGCGCATTTGGTGTGGCCTGCGCACGGTTCGCTCAGGCATGTCGATGACGGGAGACGGCTGGCGTGGCAAGCCCTGGCGGATGCGCTCGGCGGGTGGGCGCCGCCGCGGTGGCCGCGCTGAGCGCCGCCTCCTTGGTGTCGGCCTGCGGCTCCGGTGACAACGGAACGGTTGTCAGCCTCTACACCCCGGCCAGCGAGACCGCCACCTTCACGGCCGTGGCCAAGCGCTGCAACGACGAACTGGGCGGCCGGTTTCGCATCCAGCAGTTCAGCCTGCCGAAGGCCGCCGACGACCAGCGGCTGCAGCTGGCGCGCCGGCTCACCGGCAATGACCGCACCCTGGACGTGATGGCCCTCGACGTGGTGTGGACCGCCGAGTTCGCCGAGGCCGGCTGGGCGCTGCCGCTCGCCGACGACCCGGCCGGCCGGGCCGAGGCCGACGCCGCCTCCGATACTCTGCCGGGCCCGTTGGACACCGCGCGGTGGCGGGGCAAGCTCTATGCCGCCCCCGTCACCACCAACACCCAATTGCTCTGGTATCGAGCCGATCTGGTCGCACCGCCGCCCAGCACCTGGGACGCCATGGTGGCCGAGGCGACCCGCCTGCACGCTGAAGGTAAACCGAGTTGGATCGCGGTGCAGGCCAAGCAGTACGAAGGCCTGGTGGTGTGGTTCAACACCCTGCTGGAAAGCGCTGGGGGACGGGTACTTTCCGACGACGGCAAGCGCGTCACACTGACCGACACCCCGGAGCACCGGGCGGCGACGGTCAAGGCGCTGCAGATCATCAAGGCGGTGGCCACCGCCCCGGGCGCGGACCCGTCGGTCACCCAGACCGACGAGGGCACCGCGCGACTGGCCCTCGAGCAGGGCAAGGCGGCGCTGGAAGTCAACTGGCCCTTCGTGTTCGCCTCCATGTTGGAGAACTCGGTCAAGGGCGGTGTGCCGTTCCTGCCGCTCAACGAGAAGCCTGAACTGGCGGGCAGCATCAACGACAGCGGGACCTTCAGCCCCACCGACGAGCAATTCACCGTCGCCTTCGACGCCGCCAGGGAGGTGTTCGGCTTCGCGCCCTATCCCGGTGTGACACCGGACCGACCGGCGAGGGTCACCCTCGGCGGGCTCAATCTCGCGGTGGCCCCGACGACGAGGCACCGCGCCGAGGCGTTCGAGGCGGTGCGGTGCATCCGCAATGCCGACAACCAGAAGTACACCTCGATCGAGGGTGGGTTGCCCGCCGTGCGGGCGTCGCTGTATTCCGATCCGGCGTTCCAACAGAAGTACCCCCAGTACGCGATCATCCGCGACCAGTTGACCAACGCCGCGGTGCGTCCGGCGACCCCCAACTATCAGGCCGTGTCCACCCGGATCTCGGCGACGCTGGCGCCGATCACCCGGATCGACCCCGAGAAGACCGCCGACGAGCTCACCGATCAGGTGCAGAAGGCGATCGACGGGAGGGGGCTGATCCCGTGACCGTCACGACCGCGGGCGCCCGTACACCGGCCGATGCTGCGGCCCGCAGCGACGACCGCCGCGCGCAACGCAGGCTGGCCTACCTGCTGATCGCCCCCGCCGTCCTCCTGATGCTCGCCGTGACGGCCTATCCGGTCCTCTACGCGTTCTGGCTCAGCCTGCAGCGCTACAACCTGGCCAGCCCGGCGGACACCAAGTTCGTCTGGTTCGAGAACTATTCGACGATCCTCACCGACAAGTACTGGTGGACGGCGTTCGCCATCACCGCGGTGATCACGGTGATCTCGGTGGCCATCGAGTTCGTGCTCGGAATGGCCCTGGCCTTGGTCATGCACCGCACCATCTTCGGCAAAGGTGTGGTGCGCACAGCGGTCCTCGTCCCGTACGGGATCGTCACCGTGGCCGCTTCCTACAGCTGGTACTACGCGTGGACGCCGGGTACCGGGTACCTGGCCAATCTGCTGCCCGACGGCAGTGCCCCTCTGACCCAACAGATTCCGTCGCTGGCCGTGATCATCCTGGCCGAGGTGTGGAAGACCACGCCGTTCATGGCCCTGCTGCTGCTGGCCGGTCTGGCCTTGGTGCCCGAGGACCTGCTCAAGGCCGCGCAGGTCGACGGCGCCGGTCCCTGGCAGCGGCTGGTGAGGGTGACGCTGCCGCTGATCAAGCCGGCGATCCTGGTGGCGCTGCTGTTCCGCACCCTGGACGCGTTCCGGATCTTCGACAACATCTACGTGCTCACCGGCGGGTCCAACGACACCGCCTCGGTGTCGATCCTGGGTTACGACAACCTGTTCAAGGCCTTCAACCTGGGGCTCGGGTCGGCGATCAGCGTGCTGGTCTTCCTGTCGGTGGCGGTCATAGCGTTCATCTACGTCAAGCTGTTCGGCGCCTCGGCGCCCGGCGCGGACACCGAGGTGCGCTAGATGTCCGTTCGGATCGGTGCCCGCCGTACGATGAGCTGGACCGTCATCAACCTCCTGGTCGTGGTGTACGCGCTGCTTCCGGTGCTGTGGATCCTGAGCCTGTCGCTCAAGCCGACCTCAACGGTCAAGGACGGCAAGCTGATTCCCGCGCAGGTCACCTTCGACAACTACAAGGGCATCTTCACCGGCAATGTGTTCAGCTCCGCGCTGGTCAATTCCATCGGCATCGGCCTGATCACCACGGTGATCGCGGTGGTGATCGGCGGGATGGCCGCCTACGCGGTGGCCCGACTCGACTTCACCGGGAAGAAGGCGCTCATCGGCGCGGCGCTACTGATCGCGATGTTCCCCCAGATCTCTTTGGTGACACCGCTGTTCAACATCGAGCGCCGAATCGGCCTGTTCGACACCTGGCCGGGCCTGATCATCCCGTACATCACCTTTGCGCTGCCGCTGGCGATCTACACGCTCTCGGCGTTCTTCCGGGAGATCCCGTGGGATCTGGAGAAGGCCGCCAAGATGGACGGCGCCACCCCGGCGCAGGCGTTCCGCCGGGTGATCGCGCCGTTGGCGGCGCCGGGGATCGTGACGGCGGCCATTTTGGTGTTCATCTTCGCCTGGAACGACCTGCTGCTGGCGTTGTCGCTGACGGCTACCGAGGCGGCGATCACCGCCCCGGTGGCGATCGCGAACTTCACCGGCAGTTCGCAGTTCGAGGAGCCGACCGGTTCGATCGCCGCGGGCGCGATGGTGATCACCATCCCGATCATCGTGTTCGTTCTCATCTTCCAACGACGGATCGTCGCCGGGCTCACGTCCGGCGCGGTGAAGGGTTAGCGGGGCTTTATGGCCGAGATCGTGCTGGACCACGTGACCAAGAGTTACCCCGACGGATCCGTCGCGGTGAAGGACCTGAGCCTGACCATCGCCGACGGTGAGTTCGTCATCCTGGTCGGACCGTCCGGCTGCGGAAAGTCCACGACGCTGAACATGATCGCCGGCCTCGAGGACATCACCTCCGGAGAACTGCGCATCGGTGGCGACCGGGTCAACGAGAAGGCTCCCCGCGATCGCGACATCGCCATGGTGTTCCAGTCCTACGCGCTCTACCCGCACATGACGGTGCGCCAGAACATCGCCTTCCCCCTGACCCTGGCCAAGATGAACAAGGCCGAGATCGCCGCGAAGGTCGACGAGACGGCGAGAATCCTTGACCTGAGCGAGTTTCTGGACCGCAAACCCTCGCAGCTGTCGGGTGGTCAGCGTCAGCGGGTGGCGATGGGACGCGCGATCGTGCGCAACCCCAAGGCGTTCCTGATGGACGAGCCGCTCTCCAATCTCGACGCCAAGCTGCGGGTGCAGATGCGCGGCGAGATCGCCCGGCTGCAGAACCGGCTGGGCACCACCACCGTCTACGTCACCCACGACCAGACCGAGGCGATGACGCTCGGGGACCGGGTCGTGGTGCTGCGGGGCGGTGAGGCCCAGCAGATCGGAACCCCGGAGGAGCTCTACGAGCGACCGGCCAACCTGTTCGTGGCGGGCTTCATCGGCTCGCCGGCGATGAACTTCTTCCCGGCCACGTTGACCGAGGTCGGCCTCACGCTGCCGATCGGCGAAGTGACGCTGCCGCCGGAGGTTCTCGAGGTGGTCCGGCGGCATCCCGCGCCCGCCAACGTCATTGCCGGCGTTCGCCCCGAGCACTTCGAGGACGCCACGCTGATCGACGGTTACGAACGCATCCGCGCGCTGACCTTCGAAACCAAGGTCGACATCGTCGAGTCGCTGGGCGCGGACAAGTACGTCTACTTCGCCACCTCCGGTGCCGGCGCGCGTTCCGCCCAGCTGGCCGAGTTGGCCGCGGAGTCGGGCGCGGGTGAGAACGAGTTCGTGGCAAGGCTTTCCGCCGATTCGAAGGCGGCCAAGGGGCAGTCGGTCGAGTTGGCGCTCGACACCGCCAAGTTGCACATCTTCGACGCCGACAGCGGAGTGAACCTCACCGTGCCGCCCGCCCACTGAGGTGAGCGCACCCCTCGACGCCGTCCGTGACCATGTGCGCGGGCATTTCAGCCGGGCCGGGATCGATGCGGAGCCCGATACCGCGAGCGTGACGTTCCTCGGCGTCGAACGCATGGATGTGATGCGGTTCGGTCCGGACGCCGACGGTGTCGCCCGCTATGTCTCCCTTGGCTGTTCACGCCACCCGATGACCGATCCGGCCTCGATCGCGGCCGACCCACTGCGGGGTCCCCGGGCCGAGATCGTCATGACCTTGCGCGGCAGCGCAACCACCCCGGGCCTGGCCCGCAGCCTGGCGGTGATCGCCGCGACACCCGCCGTCGAGGGCGTGGTGCTGGTGCCCGACGCGCTGGTGGACCTGTCCGCACCGCTGTGGGAGGCGGCTGCGTTCACCGCCGTTCTGCTCGGTGGATCCGACATCCCGGACCTGACGTTGCCGGCCCCGCGGGAGGCGGTCCGGTTCTTGTCGGCCGTGCCGATCACCCCGACCGAGGCGGCGTGGGTGCGACTCAAGGGTGCCGAAGCGATGCGGCAGGCCTGGCTCGACGACGGCGTCGACGTGTCGGATCCGAATCGGCGGGCCGCGCGGCCCCAGTAGTCAGAGCCAGTTGTTGCGGCGGAAGGTGATGTACAGGAAACCGCAGACCGTCACCATCAGCGTCAGCACCGCGGGATAGCCCCATTCCCAGGACAATTCGGGCATGTTCTCGAAGTTCATGCCGTAGATGCCGGCGATCATCGTCGGGACCGCGGCGATCGCCACCCAGGCCGAGATCTTGCGCATGTCGACGTTCTGCTGCATGCCGACCTTGGCCAGCGCGGCCTGCACCAGTGAGGACAACATCTCGTCGTAGCTGGCGATGCGGTCGGCGGCCTGGGTCTGGTGATCGAGGACGTCGCGCATGTAGCGCAGCACCTCTTTGGACATCAGGTCTTTGAAGTCGGTGTTGAACCGCCCCAGCGCGACGGTGAGCGGTGAGACCGCCCTGCGCAATTCGACGACCTCGCGCTTGAGCATGTAGATCGGCTCGATGTCGGTCTCACTGGTGGGCGAGAACGTCTCCGATTCGATGATGTCGATGTCGTGTTCCATCAGTTCGGAGACGTCGCGGTAGGAGTCCACGACATGATCGGCGATCGCGTGCATCACCGCGTAGGGGCCCAGCGCCAGCTGCTGGTGCTCCTCTTCGAGGGTCCGGCGCAACCCGGCCAGGCCGGTGTGGTCGCCGTGGCGCACCGTCACCACGAAGTCGCCTCCGACGAAGACCATGATCTCGCCGGTTTCGACGATCTCCCGGGCCAGGGCCACCGACTCGTGCGGGACGTACTTCACCGTCTTGAGCACCAGGAACAGGGTGTCGTCGTAGCGCTCCACCTTGGGGCGCTGATGGGCGTGCACGGCGTCCTCGACGGCCAGCGGGTGCAGGCCGAACACCTCGGCGACCGCCTCCATCTGATGCTCGTCCGGTTCGTGCAGACCAATCCAGACGAAGGCCTTCTGGCCGCCGGCCTCCAGTTCGTGCACCCGGTCCAGCGCGGCGGCGTGGGTGTATTTACCCGGCTGCCGGAAGCCGTCGACGTAGATGGCGCAGTCCACGGTGGCCCGGGCGACCGGCACGTGGATGCGTTTGGCGTTGGCCTCGTCCGTGGCGGCGCGGCCGCGGTGCGCGCCTATCAGCGAGGGTGGCAGCGCCCGAAACGACCGCATCGCGTGACCTCCCCTCGGCTGCGGGTCAGACCCGGCGGGGCCCGACCGGAAATGCTACGCGCCGGTAGCCTGATCGGGGGATTTCGCGCCCAGGGCGGTCGAGTACCCTAGCCGGGTGTCTGAAACGGTGCGTGCCCCCCACCTCGTCATCGACGACGAGGAAATCTTCGCCGCTCATCACGGCGGCAAGCTCAACATAGAGCTGAAGTCGCCGCTGGACACCCAGCGTGCGCTATCGATTGCCTACACCCCCGGCGTCGCCCAGGTGAGCCGGGCCATCGCGGCCGACCACACCCTGGCCGCCCGTTACACCTGGGCCAACCGGCTGGTGGCGGTGGTCAGCGACGGCACCGCGGTGCTCGGCCTGGGCGATATCGGCCCGGCCGCCTCGCTGCCGGTGATGGAGGGCAAGGCCGCGCTGTTCAAGACCTTCGGCGGGTTGAACTCCATCCCGATCGTGCTGGACACCAAGGACCCCGACGAGATCATCGAGACGCTGATCCGGCTGCGTCCGACGTTCGGCGCGGTCAACCTCGAGGACATCTCCGCGCCGCGCTGCTTCGAGATCGAGCGCCGGGCCATCGAGGCGCTGGACTGCCCGGTCATGCACGACGACCAGCACGGCACCGCGATCGTGGTGCTCGCCGCGATGCTCGGCGCCACCAAGGTACTCGAGCGCGATATGAGCTCACTGAAAGTGGTGATCTCCGGGGCCGGCGCGGCCGGTGTCGCGTGCGCCAACATCCTGCTCGCCGGCGGCGTCACCAACATCACCGTGCTGGACTCGCAGGGCATCGTGCACACCGGTCGCGACGACCTCAACCCATTCAAGGCCGAACTGGCCGGGCGCACCAACCCCGAGGGGCTCAAGGGCGGCATGGCCGAGGCGCTCGCCGGCGCGGACATGTTCATGGGGGTATCGGCCGGTGTCGTGCCCGAGGAGCTCATCGCCACCATGGCGCCGGGCGGCCTGGTGTTCGCGATGTCGAATCCGGACCCGGAGATCCACCCGGAGGTGGCCAAGAAGTACGCCGCCATCGTGGCCACCGGACGCAGCGACTTCCCCAATCAGATCAACAACGTGCTGGCCTTCCCGGGTGTGTTCCGCGGCGCCCTGGACGCCGGGGCGCGGCGCATCACCGAGAAGATGAAGGTCGCCGCGGCCGAGGCGATCTTCTCGGTGACCGGCGACGACCTCGGACCGGAATACATCGTTCCCAGCCCGCTGGATCCGCGGGTCGGGCCGGCCGTGGCCGCCGCCGTCGCCGCTGCCGCCGACCCGGTCGTCTGAGCGAAACCCGCTGATGCCGACGATGATTCGCCGGCTCGTAGTCGGACTGCTGGTGGTGCTGGTCACCGCGTGCGGTGCGGGGAAACCGGGCCCCTCGCTGGCGGTGGGTGCCACGGCCGACCCGGAGAGCGTCCTGCTGGCCCAGGTTTACGCCGCGGCGTTGCGGTCCTACGGCACCGCGGCGCGCGTCGAGATCTCCGACGATCCCCTGGGCGCAATGGATTCCGGCGCGATCAGCGTGGTGCCGGGTTTCACCGGCCGGTTGTTGCAGCGGTTCGCGCCCGGTTCGGCCGCCCGGTCCGACAACCAGGTCTACCGGGCCATGGTGGGTGCGCTGCCGGAGGGTATCGGCGCGGGTGACTACGCCACCGCTGCCGAGGACAAGCCCGCGTTGAGCGTCACCGATACCACCGCACGCGCATGGGGGAGCAGAGATCTCACCGCGCTGGTCCGGCACTGCGACACACTGCGGGTGGGCGCGGTGCGCGGCGTCCGCGGCCTACCCGGCGTCGTCGGCACTTGCACGCTGCCGCCGGTTCGCGAATTTACCGACGAGGCGACGATGTTCGCTGCCCTGCGTGGCGGTGAGATCACCGTGGCCTGGACCGCCACCGCCGCCACCGGGGTGCCTACCGAAGTCGTCGTGCTCGCCGATCGCAAGCCCGCGCTGATCCAGGCGCAGAACGTGGTGCCACTGTTCCGCCGCAACGAACTCGGCGATCTTCAGGTTCGCGCCATCAACGAGGTTGCCGGTGTGCTGGACACGGAGGCGCTGGTCGACATGCGCCGTCAGGTCGCGTCCGGGGCGGACCCGCAGGCGGTGGCCGAGGGTTGGCTCTCGGCGCATCCGTTGGGGCGCTGAGGCATTCAGCGACTGGGCGGAGCGACCCTGGGCAGGATGGCCGAGAACAGCCGCTGGTAGCCCGAACCGGTGATGCGCACGATCGCATCGAGGATCTTCGCGTCGGCGCCGACCAGGACCCGCGCCCGGTTCTTGCTGACCCCGTCTAGGATGATCTGCGCCGCCCGCTCCGGTGTCGTGCGGGCCAGCTTGTCGAAGGATTGCGCCAGGGCAACCTGATCCAGCCCCTCTGCCACCGTGGCGTTTCGGGCGATGTTGGTCTGGATGCCGCCCGGGTGCACCGTGGTCACCTTCACTGGATGGTTGGCCAGCATCATCTCTTGGCGAAGCGCCTCGGTGAAGCCGCGCACCGCGAACTTCGCCGAGTTGTAGGCGGCCTGCCCGGGCACCGAGAACAACCCGAAGATGCTGGAGATGTTGATGACGTGGCCGTCGCCGGACTCGATCAGGTGGGGGAGGAACACCTTGGTGCCGTTGACCACACCCCAGAAGTCGACGTCCATCACCCGCTCGATGTCCTTGAACTGACTGACCTCGACATCGCCGGAGAACGCGATGCCCGCGTTGTTGTAGATCTGGTTGACCTTGCCGAAATGCTCCTTGACGGCGTCGGCGTAGGCGGCGAAGGCCTCCCGCTCGGTGACGTTGAGGCGGTCGGCCCTGACCGGGGTGCCGATCGCCTTGAGTCGTTCCTCGGTGACCGCGAGTCCCTCGGTGTCGACGTCGCTGATGGCCACCTTGGCCCCCGAACGGCCCAGTTCGATGGCCAGTGCCTGGCCGATGCCCGACCCGGCCCCGGTGACGACCGCTACCTTCCCGGCGAACCCCTGCATGGCGCTCCTCGCGTTTGTTGGACGGGTGTCGAATGGGGCTCACGTTAGCCGGTCCGCCACCGGCGGCTAACGACGGGGCGATCGCCTACGATGGGATGATCATGGTGTATTCCCGTATGACAAGCGCCGGACTGGTGGCCGCCGGCCTGATCGTCGGTGCGGCCCTGTTCGCCGGCCCTGCCAGCGCTGACCCCAGCACCGGCCCCGGCACCGACCAGGCCGGGGGGAACCTGGACTCCCTGGGCCTGGGCAACATCGATCCGGGCAATGCGGCGGAGTTCGCACAGTCGGTCTGCCCACTGCTCGCCGAACCGGGCCAGCAGGTCGCCGACGCGGCCGCCCAGGCCTCGGACGGCCTCGGCCAACCGCTGCCGGGCACCATGTTCGCCGGCGCGGCGATCTCGATGTTCTGCCCCGCCGCGATCAACTCGATGGCCAACGGGCAGTCGCCGATTCCGCTGCCGATGCTCAGCGGCCTCGGTAACCTGGGCGGCTTCGGCAACTAGCCGGTTCCGCCGAACCCGGGACTTCCGAGGATTTCCGGCCAGACGTTGAGCCCGCCTATGCGCGACTCGTCCGGCGGTGCCGTTAGGTCGCGCCACGACAGTCGCTCGTAGCCGGGCACAATCAGTACCCCCGCGGAGACGGAACGGGGCTCGCGCTGAGCCGCGTTCTAGCCGAACGCCTCGCGGGTCGGATTCTCGGCGTTCTAGCCGAACGCCTCGTGGGCCGGATTCTCGGCGTTCTAGCCGAACGCCTCGTCGATGATCTCCTGCTGCTCGACGGCGTGCACCTTCGACGAACCCGATGACGGCGCAGACATGGCCCGCCGGGAGATCCGCTTTATCCCGGTCAGCTTCTCCGGCAGCAACTCGGGCAGCGTCAGCCCGAACGTCGGCCAGGCCCCCTGGTTCGCCGGCTCCTCCTGCACCCAGAAGAACTCCCTCGCGTTCGGGTAGGAGTCCAGCGTGTTGGACAGCCGGCGCTTGGGCAGCGGCGCAAGCTGCTCAACCCGGACGATCGCGACGTCGTCGCGCTTGTCCTTCTCCTTGCGCGCCACCAGTTCGTAGTAGATCTTGCCGCTGGTCAACAGGATTCGGGTGACCTTGCTGCGGTCGCCGTCGCCGTCGGTGTAGGTGGGCTCCTCGAGGATCGAGCGGAACTTCTGCTCGGTGAAGTCCCGGATGTCGCTCACCGCGGCCTTGTTGCGCAGCATCGACTTCGGGGTGAACACGATCAGCGGGCGGTGCACCCCGTCGAGGCCATGCCGGCGCAGCAGGTGGAAGTAGTTCGCCGGGGTGGATGGCATCGCGACGGTCATCGACCCCTCGGCCCACAGCTGCAGGAAGCGTTCGATGCGCCCCGAGGTGTGGTCCGGGCCCTGCCCTTCGTGGCCGTGCGGCAGCAGCAGCACCACATCGGAGAGCTGCCCCCACTTGGCCTCGCCGGAGCTGATGAACTCGTCGATGATCGACTGCGCGCCGTTGACGAAGTCGCCGAACTGCGCCTCCCACATCACCAGGGCGTCCTGGTTGCCCACCGAGTAGCCGTATTCGAAGCCGACGGCCGCGTATTCCGACAGCGCCGAGTCGTACACGAGGAACCGGCCGCCGGTGGGCGTGCCGTCCGGGTTGATGGTCAGCAGCTGCAGCGGGGTGAACTCCTCGCCGGTCTTGCGGTCGATGATCACCGAGTGCCGCTGGGTGAAGGTCCCGCGCCGGGTGTCCTGGCCGGACAACCGGATCAGCTTGCCCTCGGCCAGGAACGAGCCCAGCGCCAGCAACTCGCCGAACGCCCAGTCCACCTTGCCCTCGTAGGCCATCTCGCGGCGCTTCTCCAGCACCGGCTTGACCCGCGGGTGCACCGTGAAGCCGTCCGGGAAGGCCAGGTGTGCATCACCGATGCGGGCCAGCAGCGACTTGTCCACCGCCGTGGTCATGCCGCGCGGGATCA
>JAGQTU010000094.1 GCA_020438865.1 Mycobacterium sp. | reverse complement strand
GGAACCGGAAGGGTGCGAGCACGCGCCAGCCGCCGGGTGTCCTCACCGGCGTTACGTCGCAGGGCGTGCTCATGGCATCGATGCTCCCCGATCGAAGCGGGTTCAGTCCAACGAATTTCGGCTCAGAACAGGTCGTCGAGGGTTGGGATCCGCCGCCCCGCCAGCTTGTAGGCGACCCACTGGTTCATCGACACCCCCTGCTCGGCTGCCTCCACCGTCAGCCGCTCGTGCAGCTCCGGTGAGGTGCGGACGGTGAACTGACCGCTGTAGGTATGGTCGGTCAGGGACTTGGGCGGGTCCATCTCGGCGAGGATCTCCTCGACCCGGGCCTGCACCAGTTCGATCGCCTCGTGCGGGGTGAGCGCGAGGGCGTGCAATCCGGGAAATTCCAGGCAGATCGCCCGGTAGAGGCAGTGCGTCGCAGACCATTCGGCTCGGTAGGTGTAGTTGGGCGGATGCGTCATCTGCCGATGATGGCGCAGCGGTCCGACAGGTGGAGCTGTGCCACCGCTCCGGGAACGGAACTCTTCTTCAGAATCCGCTACCACCGGCGATACCAGGTATCACCGGCGATAGCGAGTTTTGAGTAAGGGTGCCCGGAAATACGGCCCGGCCGCGCTACTCGTCGGTGAAGGTGGGCCTGCGGTGCTCCTGGAACGCCCGAGTGCCCTCGCGGAAGTCACGCGATGTCAACAGGATTGCCTGGCCGTCGACCTCGCGCCCGATCGCGTTCTCGAGTTCGGTCAGTGTCGCGGCGTTGATGGCCTGCTTAGTCTTGCGCAGCGAGATCGCCGGGCCCGACACCAGGGTGTCGACCACCGTGGCGACCGCGGCCTCCAGTTCGTCGGCCGGATGGACCGAACTGACCAAGCCGAAGTCGTAGGCCTCGGTGGCCGAAATGCGTTCGGCCAGAAGGGCCATCCGCATCGCGCGGATCCGGCCGATCGCGGCGGCCACCAGTGCCGAGGCCCCGCCGTCGGGCATCAGCCCGATCTTGGTGAAGGCCAACAGGAAGAACGCCTTCTCCGAAGCCACTACGACGTCGCAGGCCAGTGCCAGCGACACCCCCACACCCGCGGCGGGTCCCTGAACCACGGCCACCACCGGCTTGGGCAGCGCGGTGATCGCACGGACCGTCCGATTCGCTTGCGCCAGAACGTCATCGGCGGCCGGGTCTTCCTTCCGTCGCGCCTGATCCTCCGCGCTGATTCCCGCCCCCGAGCAGAATCCGCGTCCGGCCCCGCCGAGCCGGACGACCCGCACCCGCGGATCGCTGCCAGCCTGCTCCAGTGCATCGGCCAGCGTCCGCAGCATCGCCGCGGTCAACGAGTTCAGGCTGTCGGGCCGGTTCAGGGTCAGCGACAACACGCCGTCCTCGAGGGCCACCGTGAGCTCCGGGTGGCCGGCGTAGGTCTCGGGCGAGTCGATGGTGGTCATGGGCGGGAGCCTAACGTCGCGGGAAGTGATGTAAGTACGCTAACCGGGCGGTCAACCAACTGGAAGGTAGGGCAATGGCGGGACCACTGCAGGGTTTGCGAGTTGTCGAACTGGCCGGCATCGGTCCCGGCCCGCACGCCGCGATGATCCTCGGCGACCTCGGCGCCGACGTCGTCCGCGTCGAGCGGCCCGGCAAGGGACCCGGCATCCAGACCAACGCCAGCAACGACTACCTCATGCGAAACCGCCGTTCGGTGGCCGCCAACCTCAAGAGCGAAGAGGATCGCGAGCTGGTCCTGCGTCTGATCGCCAAGGCCGACGTCCTGATCGAGGGCTTCCGCCCCGGGGTCACCGAGCGCCTCGGCCTCGGCCCGGAGGACTGCGCGAAGGTCAACGAGCGGCTGATCTACGCCCGGATGACCGGCTGGGGTCAGACCGGTCCCCGCAGCCAGCAGGCCGGCCACGACATCAACTACATCTCGCTCAACGGTGTGCTGCACGCCATCGGCCGGGCTGGGGAGCGGCCGGTCCCGCCGCTGAACCTGGTCGGCGACTTCGGCGGCGGCTCGATGTTCCTGCTCGTCGGCGTGCTTGCGGCGCTGTGGGAGCGGGAACGCTCGGGCAGGGGCCAGGTGGTCGACGCCGCGATGGTCGACGGTTCATCGGTGCTGGCCACCATGATGTGGGCGTTCCGGCACATGGGCATGTGGGGTGACACCCGCGGCACCAACATGCTCGACACCGGTGCCCCGTACTACGACACCTACGAGTGCGCCGACGGCCGCCATGTCGCGGTCGGTTCCATCGAGCCGCAGTTCTACGCCGAACTGCTCGACAAGCTGGGCCTGGATCCCGCGGGCCTGCCCGGCCAGAATGACATCGCCCGCTGGCCCGAGTTGCGCGCCGTGCTCACCGAGAGGTTCGCCTCGCAGGACCGCGACCACTGGGCCGCGGTGTTCGCCGGCAGCGACGCCTGCGTCACCCCGGTGCTGTCCTTCGGCGAGGTCGAGACCGAGGCGCACAACACCGAGCGCGACACCTTCTACACCGAGAACGGCTCGCTGTTCCCGGCCCCGGCGCCGCGGTTCTCCCGCAGTGTGCCCGACCGCCCCCGCGCGCCCGGCGTACCCGGAGCCGACACCGAGGCCGTCCTCCGCGATTGGGTATAGTCCCCAACCAACCAGTAGGTCGACGACGATGCGGGGCGAACGTCCCGCGGAGGGGTCGGCCGGACCAGACAAGTCGGATACAGAAAGGAACACATCCGTGCTGATCAAGGACGCGGTCGCCGTCGTCACCGGTGGCGCCTCAGGCCTGGGGCTGGCCACCACCAAGGCCCTGCTCGGCGAGGGCGCCAAGGTCGTCATCCTCGACCTGCCCACCTCGAAGGGCGACGAGGTCGCGAAGGAACTCGGCGACGCGGTGCGGTTCGCGCCGGCCGACGTCACCGACGAGGAGGCGGTCACCAAGGCCTTCGACCTGGCCGAGACCCTCGGCACGGTGCGCATCGTCGTCAACTGCGCGGGCACCGGCGACGCGATCCGCGTCCTGGGCAAGGGCGGGGTCTACCCGCTGAACAAGTTCGCCCGGATCGTCAGCATCAACCTGGTCGGCACGTTCAACGTGCTGCGCCTCGGCGCCGAGCGGATGGCCAAGAGCGAGCCGGTCGGTGAAGAGCGCGGCGTCATCATCAACACCGCCTCGGTCGCGGCGTTCGACGGCCAGATCGGGCAGGCCGCCTACTCGGCGTCCAAGGGCGGTGTTGTCGGCATGACCCTGCCGATCGCCCGCGACCTCGCCGACAAGCAGATCCGGGTGGTCACCATCGCCCCCGGCCTGTTCGACACCCCGCTGCTGGCGGGTCTGCCCGAGCCGGCCAAGGCCTCGCTCGGCGCGCAGGTGCCGCACCCGTCGCGGCTGGGCAAGCCCAGCGAATACGGCGCGCTGGCCGTGCACATCGTGGAAAATCCGATGCTCAACGGCGAGGTGATCCGCCTTGACGGCGCCATCCGCATGGCCCCGCGGTAACAAGGAGACCTGATGACTCTGTCGACGAAATTCACCGAGACCTTCGGGGTCGAACACCCGATCGCCCAGGGCGGTATGCAGTGGGTCGGCCGGGCCGAGCTGGTGGCGGCGGTGGCCAACGCCGGTGCGCTGGGCTTCATCACCGCGCTGACCCAGCCGACCCCGGCCGATCTGGCCCGCGAGATCCAGAGGACCAGGGAGCTGACCGACAAGCCGTTCGGGGTCAACCTGACGATCCTGCCGGCCATCAACCCGCCGCCGTACGACGAGTACCGGCAGGTCATCGTCGACGAAGGCATCAAGATCGTCGAGACTGCGGGCTCCAACCCGGCGCCGCACCTGCCGATGTTCCACGACAACGGCATCAAGGTGCTGCACAAGTGCACCTCGGTGCGGCACGCGGTCAAGGCGCAGAGCCTGGGCGTGGACGGCATCAGCATCGACGGCTTCGAGTGCGCCGGGCATCCGGGCGAGGACGACGTGCCGGGCCTGGTGCTGATCCCCGCCGCCGCGGACCAGATCGAGATCCCGATGATCGCCTCCGGCGGTTTCGCCGACGCCCGGGGTCTGGTGGCCGCGCTGGCGTTGGGCGCCGACGGCATCAATATGGGCTCGCGGTTCATGTGCACGGTCGAGTCCTGCATCCACCAGAACGTCAAGGAAGCCATCGTGGCCGGCAACGAGCTGGGCACCGAGCTGATCTTCCGCAGCCTGCACAACACCGCCCGGGTCGCCAGCAACGCGGTCTCGCGCGAGGTGGTGCAGATCCTGAAGGACGGCGGTCAGTTCGACGACGTCAAGGACCTGGTCGCTGGCACGCGCGGCCGGCGGGTCTTCGACGAGGGTGACGTCGACGCCGGCATCTGGACCGTGGGCACCGCGATGGGCCTGATCAACGACATCCCGACGGTGGGTGGACTGGTCAGCCGGATCGTCACCGAGGCCGAGGAGATCATCGGCGGCCGGCTGGCCGGCATGGTCAAACCGGGTGCAGACGCGAAAGTGCCCGCCTGAAAACCAGGCGGGCACCTACGCGATGTGCGGGACCGAACGAACCCGGCAGGGCATGCGCACCGCACTAGGCGGCGACGGCTGCTGCCAGCGCTAGGTCAGCTGGCGTTGGCCAGCGGCGGACGATCCTCGAACTGCTCCGAGGTGTCACCCTCGACCAGAACGTCGCCGTGATAGAGCGCGTCGAAGTCAACCTTGATGACATCAGCGCTGGTGTCGTCGATCCACATGGCACTGAGCGTATGGGTCACCTTTAAGGATTCATTGAGTCACGTTTCGGAAAATGCTGGCAATTATTACCCGCGAGTCAGGTCGCGGGTTACCCGCCGGTAGGCCGGCTCGTCACGCTCTGGTCAGATGTTGCCGCCGTGTTTGCTGGTAGAACCGTTGACAGACCGGCAATTTTCACCGAATTGCCGGGCCGACCAGTGGGAAGGACCGCGACGTGCTGCAAGCGATAGCGCGCCTGGCCATTCGCGCGCCCCGGCAGATCATCCTGGTCGCCGCCCTGGTCGCGCTCGCCGCCGCGCTCTTCGGCATCCCGGTCGCCCAGCACCTGTCGGCGGGCGGTTTCCAGGACCCCACCTCCGAATCGGCCCAGGCCGCCCGACTCCTCAGCGAGAAATTCGCCCAGAGCGACCAGCAACTGCTCGTCACGGTCACCGACCCGAACGGCGCCACCGCGCCCGCGGCCCGCGCCGTCGGCACCGACATCGTCGGCGCCCTGAGCGCATCGCCGCACGTCATGCAGGTCACCTCGCCGTGGACGTCACCCCCGGCGGCCGCCGGGGAACTGCTCAGCCGGGACGGCAAGACCGGGCTGATCGTGGCAACCCTCGACGGCGGGGAGAACGACGCCCAGAAGTACGCCCAAGCACTCACCGAGCAGGTGGCCCACGACCGGGACGGGGTGACGGTGCGGGCCGGCGGCAAGGCGATGATCTACGCCGAGATCACCAGTCAGAGCCAGCGCGATCTCCTGACGATGGAGATGATCGCGGTTCCGCTGAGCTTCGTGGTCCTGGTCTGGGTGTTCGGTGGCCTGGTCGCCGCGGCGCTGCCGATGGTCGTCGGTCTGCTGGCGATCCTCGGCTCGATGTCGATGCTGCGACTGATCACCTTCGCGACCGACGTGTCGATCTTCGGCCTGAACATCAGCACGGCACTGGGACTGGCGCTCGCGATCGACTACACCCTGCTCATCATCAGTCGCTACCGCGAGGAGATCGCCGCCGGAGACGACCGGGACGCCGCCCTGGTGCGCACCATGGTCACCGCCGGGCGCACCGTGCTGTTCTCGGCGATCACCGTGGCGCTGTCGATGGCGGCGATGATCCTGTTCCCGATGTACTTTCTGAAGTCACTCGCCTACGCGGGCATCGCGACGGTGGCGTTCGCGGCGGCCGCCGCGGTGATCGTCACCCCCGCCATGATCGTGCTGCTGGGCGACCGGCTGGACTCGCTGGACATCCGCCGGCTGCTGCGCCGGATGCTGAACCGCCCGGAGCCGACCCCCAAGCCGGTTGAGCGGCAATTCTGGTATCGCTCGACGAAATTCGTCATGCGTCGCGCCGTACCCATCGGCCTGGTGATCACCGTGTTCCTGATCTTCCTGGGCCTGCCGTTTCTGCGGATACAGTTCGGCAACCCCGACGACCGGGTGCTGCCACGCAGCGCGTCCACCCACCAGGTCGGCGACCTGCTGCGCGAGGACTTCCCCAGCAACTTCAACACCGCGGTGAGCATGGTGATCCCCGATGCCGACGGGATCACCTCGGCCGAACTGGACCGCTACGCCGCCGACCTGTCCCGGGTTCCCGATGTGTCGCTGGTCTCGGCGCCGGGCGGGACGTTCGTCGGCGGCAACCGGGTCGGCCCACCGTCGGCGCCGGCCGCCGTCGTGCAGGGCAGTGCCTTCCTGACCGTGCGCAGCACCACGATGCTGTTCTCCGATGCGTCCAAGGCCCAGCTGAGCCGGTTGCACGCCGTGCCGGCGCCGGCCGGGCGCGATGTGCTGATCGGCGGCGGCGCGCAGGTCAACCGCGACAACGTCTACGCCATCACGTCCCGGCTACCCCTGGTGCTGGCGCTGATCGGGGTGATCACCTTCGTGTTGCTGTTCCTGCTCACCGGCAGCTTGGTACTGCCGCTGAAGGCGTTGGTGCTCAACGTGTTGTCGTTGTCGGCCGCGTTCGGCGCGCTGGTGTGGATCTTCCAGGAGGGTCACCTCGGCGCGTTCGGCACCACGCCGACCGGCACCCTGGAAGCCAACATGCCCGTCCTGTTGTTCTGCGTGGCCTTCGGGCTCTCGATGGACTACGAGGTCTTCCTGGTGTCGCGGATCCGGGAGTACTGGCTGGCCTCCGGAGCCGCTGGGCCGGCGACATCGCGCCGGGAGAGGACCCGCGCCGACAACGACGAGAGCGTGGCACTCGGGTTGGCCCGCACCGGTCGCGTGGTCACCGCGGCGGCGTCGATCATGGCGATCGCGTTCGCGGCGCTGATCACCGCCCAGGTGTCGTTCATGCGCATCGTCGGGCTGGGATTGACGCTGGCCGTGCTGGTGGACGCCACTCTGGTGCGGATGACCCTGCTCCCGGCGTTCATGCGGGTGCTGGGCCGGTGGAACTGGTGGGCGCCCAAGCCGCTTGCCCGATTGCACGCGCGGGTCGGCTTCAGCGACGAACCGGCCGAGCCGGTGGGCGTGAGTTCGGGGCAGACTGTGGGGTGACCGGCGGACCCACGCCCCCGGGAAGGAGAACCAGATGACGGCCCAGACGTTCGACCATCCATTCTTCGCACGGATGTGGACGGTGATGTCCGCCCACGAGGCCGGCGTGATGAAGAAGCTGCGCAAGGAGAACCTCGCCGGGCTGACCGGCCGGGTGTTGGAGGTCGGCGCGGGCACCGGCACCAACTTCGAGTTCTATCCCGACACCGTGACCGAGGTCGTTGCCGTGGAACCGGAGACCCGCCTGGCCCCGCATGCCAAGCAGGCCGCGGCGGCGGCGCCGGTGCCGGTGACGGTGATCGAGTCCACCATCGAGACCATGCCGGCCACCGAGCCGTTCGACGCCGTGGTCTGCTCGCTGGTGCTGTGCTCGGTCGACGATCCGGATGCCGTTCTGCGCCAACTCAATTCGGTGCTGAAGCCCGGCGGCGAACTTCGCTACTTCGAACACATCGCGCAACCGGGCTGGCGCGGCCGGCTGCAGCGGGCGGTCGACTCGACGTTCTGGCCGAAGATGGCGGGCAACTGTCACGCCCATCGGGAGACCGAGCGGGCGATCACCGGTGCGAGCTTCGCCATCCAGACCGCACGCCGCACCGCGACGATGCCGGCCTGGATCCCGATGCCGGTGCAGGAGGTCGCGCTGGGCCGGGCGGTGAAGACCGCCTGAGCGCCTAGGCCAACAGCGCGGGCAGTTCCTGCAGCAGCCTGGGCAGCGCGGTGCTGGCGCCCTCGCGGATGGTCAGCGTCACGCTGCCCGACAGCGGCGTGGCCTCCGGGTTGACCTCCACCACCACCGCCCCGCGGGCGAGCGCCACATCCGGCAGGCCGGCCGCCGGGTAGACGATCCCCGAGGTGCCCACCACGACCAGCACATCGCTGGTGGCGACGGCTTCGACCGCGGCCTGCCACGGCTCGTCGGGCAGCTGCTCGCCGAACCAGACGATGCCCGGCCGGATCAGCCCGCCGCACTCGCAGTGCGGCGGCATCCGCTCCAGTTCGGGCTCGGGCATGTCGGGCAGCGGGCCGTGGTAGCGGGAGCCGCAGGTGTCGCACCAGAACTCCGAGAGGCTGCCGTGCAGGTGGTGTACCGGCCGGCTGCCGGCCCGCTCGTGCAGGTCGTCGACGTTCTGGGTGATCACGGTGACGTCGGCGTAGTCCTGCCAGGCCGCCACGGCGCGATGCCCGTCGTTCGGCTGGACTTGCGCGACGAGGTGGTGTCGCCACAGGTACCAGGCCCACACCCGCTCGGGGTGGCTCTGCCAGCCGTCGGTGCTGGACAACTCGTAGGGATCGTATTTGGCCCACAACCCGGTCGCGTCGTCCCGGAACGTCGGCACACCGCTTTCAGCGGAGATCCCCGCCCCGCTGAGCACCGCGATACGCACCTCACCAAAATAGCGGGTCTCGGCGATACTGAGGACGTGTCGGAGCTGCGGGAATGGCTGCATGTCGAGAGCGGGGACGCCCGGCCGTTCTTCGATCAGTTGCGCGGCCAGATCATCGACGCCGTCCGCGACGGGCGGCTGCCACCCGGGACCCGGTTGCCGACGGTGCGCGAACTGGCCGGTCAGCTCGGCCTGGCCACTAACACCGTGGCCCGCGCCTACCGCGAGCTCGAGACCTCCGGACTGCTCGAAACCCGGCGCCGGTTCGGAACTTTCGTGGCCCGCGCCGATCCCGCTGATGCGGCGATGGCCGCGGCCGCGCAGGTCTACGTGCAGGCGGCCCGTGCCGTCGGGCTGGGCAAGCAGGACGCCGTGCGCTACGTGGAGGCCGCGTTCGACTGAGGAGCCCTAGCCGAACTCAAGAAGCGCATAGGCGCCGCGGAAGTTGCGGGTGGGCCCGAACGCGTGGATGGCGGGATAGATCTTCTCGAAGAACAGCCCGCGTCCCTTCGGCATCGGGAGGTCGTGGAAGGCCGTGATACCCGGCACGGTGCCGACCAGACCGGCCAGCTGGTCGACCGACAGGCTGAACGGCATCGGCGGCACCCGATAGTGCTTGGAGGAGCGCATCCCGTTCGGGGCCAGCTTCTTCACCATGACCGGCGGCAGGTCGAAGAACATCTGCCCGCCCGGAAAACGCTTGGCGCACTCGGTGATCAGGCCCATCGCCTCATCGGGTTGCAGGTACATCAGCAGGCCCTCGGCGGTGATGAAGACGCCGTCGTCGGTGTCCACCTGGTCCATCCAGCTGTAATCCAGCGCCGACTGCGCCAGGTAGGTGATCCGCGGTGAGGACGGCAACAGCCGGCGGCGCAGTTCGATGACGGGCGGGAAGTCGATGGACACCCAGCGGAACTGCGCGTCGGGAAGCGCCTCGTTCAGCCGCCAGAAGCTGGTTTGGAATCCCTCCGCCAGTGCGACGACGGTGGCCCGCGGATGGGTGCGCAGGTAGTCGATCGCGCAGCGGTCCACCGCCAGCGAGCGCAGCGCCATCTCCTGGCCCTTGCGGCCGAACTTGTCGTAGTCGAAGTCGATGGCGTCGCGCAGTTCGATGGCCATCGGATCGTGCAGGATGGCGCCGGGCAGGCCGGCCTGGTGGGCGCGGCCGTTCAGGGTCAGTAGGGCGGTTTCGGAGACCCCGGTCAGATCCCGGGCGTCCACTTTGTCGGGCGTACTCATCGCCCCAAACCCTACCCGCGCAGGACTTTGGCCAGCGTGCGCAGGTTGCGGGTGGTGGTGGAGGACTTGTAGCGCTTCTTGCCCATGGTCTTGCCGATGGTGGAGTCCAGCGTGCCGGTCTTGGGCACCTGCCAGTACAGCACCCCGTCGCCCCGGGCGATCTTCTCGTGCGGGCCGCCCTTCAGCGCCGCCAGTTCGCCGAGCACGTCGGGGTCGCTGACGAAGGTGACGTAGGAGTGGTGCCCCTCGACCTCCGGCTCGAAGGGATAGCCGTCGGCGATGGCGCGCACCGTCTCCAGCGGATACACCAGCACCCACGCCTCGTAGCCGAACGTCTCGCGCAGGGCGGACTCGGCGCGCTTGCGCACGGTCGCCGCCGAACCGGTCGCGTCGAGCACCACGTTGCCGCTGGCGAGCACGGTGTGCACGGCGGTGAAGCCGGCCTCGCCCAACGCCGCGGCCACCTCGGCCATTTTCAGCTTCACGCCGCCGACGTTGACGCCGCGCAGGAATGCCGCGTAGCGGGTCATGACTCGATGGTGCCACGTACGCTCGCACCCATGGGGCGCCACGTTTTCGACGACAAGTTGCTCGCGGTGATCGCCGGTAACCGGCTGGGGGTGCTGGCCACCATCAAACGCGACGGCCGTCCCCAGCTGTCGAACGTCACCTATCACTTCGAGCCGCGCGAGCTGGTCATCGAGGTCTCCATCACCGAGCCGCGGGCCAAGACCCGCAACCTGCGCCGCGATCCGCGGGCCTCGATGCTGGTCAGTTCCGACGACGGCTGGTCCTATGCGGTGGCCGAGGGCAACGCCGTGCTCAGCGCGCCCGCCGCGGCCCCGGACGACGACACCGTGGAGGCACTGGTGGCGCTCTACCGCAATGTCGCGGGGGAGCATCCGGATTGGGACGAGTACCGCCGGGCGATGGTCACCGACCGCCGGGTGCTGCTGGCACTGCACATCACCCACCTCTACGGCATGCCGCCCGGCATCCGCTGAAGCGGTTACGCTGCCAGCATGGCCGAGTCTGAGTCCGATCCGCAGGACGACACCAAGCGCAAGTTCCGTGAAGCGCTGGAACGCAAGAAGGCGAAATCGGGCGGCGGCGCGGCCCACACCGACGGCGGTGCCAAGCAGCCGCGCGCGCACGGACCGGTGGAGAACCGCCGCGAGTTCCGCCGCAAGAGCGGGTAGGCCTCGGGCGCAGCGTGGCGTGCGATCGCGGCCAGGCACACCACCGCCAGGACCCCGACGGCCGGCACGAACAGCGAGGGTCGAGCGCTGTTGGCGTCTAGCCCGATGCCGGAGCGTCTATTCAAGACGAAATTGTCGACGCGAAAGTTGTTGACGAAGCGAACCGCCGCGGCACTCGTCTCCCTGACGAAGGTCAAGTTGTTGGAGTGAAATCGTCAACAATCGGCCTCGGTCACGTTGTGCAGGAATCCACAATGAGCCGGGCGGGGCTGCGACCAAGAATGCGGCGCCAGGGAATGTCTGAAGGGCTCTCCGACAGGTGCAGAGGTGGGTCTTCGGACAGGACTGACCGTACACACGACTCCACCGCAACCTTCGCCAGAGCGGCGCCCAGGCAGTAGTGGGCTCCGGCGCCGAAATTCAACAGCCTTGGCGCGTCTGGTCGCTCGAAACGATTGGGGTCGAAGCGGTCGGGGTCGCTCCACGCCGACGCATCACGACAGGCCGCGGCAATGCACAGAAATACCATCGCGCCGGCAGGGATCGTGGTCCCGTGCAGCTCTATGGGCGCGATCGCAGTTCGAGGGATCGCCGGAATGCTGGGTTCCAAGCGCATCGTTTCGGTGACTGCGCTTGCGAGACGTACCTCGTCCCCCCCTATGCCATCGAGTTGGTCGCGGTGTTGCAGCGCAACAAGGAGGCTGCACGGGATTTGACTTCCCGCTGTATCGTGCCCTGCCACCAACAGATTGGCGATCATGTTCACGATCTCGTCGTGGCTGAGACGTTCGCCTTCAGCTTCGGAGGCCAACAACGCCGTGATCAAATCGGGCCCTGGGTCGTGAACGCGTCGTGTTGTCAGCGCGTCGACGTATTCCCGTAGTTCTGTGATAGCGGTCGTAGCATCAGCGATTTGGTCAGTCGTCATCACATAGAAGACCGGACTCAACGCATCGGCCCACTGCGCGAACACGGCGACGTCGGTATCCGGCACACCTAACAGTCGACAGATCAGCCGGGTAGCCAGTGTCGAGCATGCGGGTACCAAATCCCCGCCCTGCTGCACCGAACTGACGGCTGCGATCGCCATCTCAGCAGCCGTCGTCCGCAACGACTCGACGGATCTCGGCGTGAATGCCCGCGAAACCAGTGAGCGGATCCGCCGGTGGTAGTCGCCTTCGGTGGTGAACATCAGCCGGCTGTACCAGTAACGCAACGGTCCCTCGGTGATGCCCATCATGTCGAACAACGCCAGCCCGATTCCGTTCAACCGCTTATCATTTGCCAGCACTTCGAGATCTCGCTGGCGCAGAATCACAGTGGCGCCGGTCATCTCGTCACAGGCAAGCGGACCGCTGTCCGCGGCCGCGCGCAGTACGCCATGGAGGTCTTTGTCCATGCAACCGGTCAGATCGACTGTCGGTAGGCTCATGTCAGACTCGCTCGAAGTAGGTCATAAATTTTAGGGCCACCCACGGTCGTCGACCACCGACGAGCCGTAGATGGCGGCGAACGGCGGCGAACTGCCCGATGCGTTGGTAGAGCAGCTGCACCAATGTCGAGGCCGGCAGCCGCAGCACTGCGTCGGGCCGGTCGTCGGGCCGACGTTCGCGCATTTCAGCCGTCCCATCATGAACATGCATAAGGTATGGGCGCGCTTCGGGAACTTGGAAAGCCACGCACGCATCGACGTTGGCGGCTACTCCGCGGCGGAGGTAGCCTGCCGCAAGCTCCCTGACGCCGCGCAGGACTAGCAACATGTCGCGTTCGGATAGGTCCCACGGCGCCTTCACCGCTTGCGCGGCGTCCTGACCGTGTAGGAGGAACTCACCCAGCCAGTTGGTCTGCGCGGTGTTGGTCGACATGAAACCGAATCCATGAAACGGGATGGATTGCCGGTCGTCGCTGTTCGCGTCGAAGAAGGCGTCGACCTCAGGGAACAGTGCTTGAAGTTGGTCGGCGAGCTGAGGTACCGGTGCCATCGCAGCTTCGAGTTCGGACTGATTGAGTGCGGCGATGCCGTGGGCGCTACCCGCGTGGTGATAGTCAAGGCCCCGCGAAAACTGGAGATAGCGGCGGGTCAACGTGAGTACGTGGGCCAGGATCTGCTGGATGGTCCAGCCGTGGCCGGGTGGTCGAGCGAGCGGATCGGCGGCGCGAACGATGCGATCGAATCGCTCGCGCGCCAGCGCAATGCGCTCGCGTAACTCATCGCGGGAAGTGTCGACCAGGGCGACGTGGTCGGTGGCGTTCATCACGACCTCCTTGCACCAGGAGCGGAAATGACTGCACTATTCAGTATTATTCACTGCAGAGTACGGTAGTGTCAATGGCGTGACGCTTAGACCAACTGCTAGTTCCTTTGCGGTGCTGGGCTTGCTGGCCTTACAACCGTGGTCGGCATATGAGCTGGTTAGGCAGTCGAAACGGAGCCTGCATTGGTTTTGGCCCCGATCGGAGCGCCACCTGTACGCAGAGCTCAAGCGTCTTGTCGAGCGAGGGCATGCCGAAACCCACGTCGAAGGTGGCCGACGGCAGCGCACCTGCTACACCATCACGCCCGCGGGCCGTGCGGCGCTGCAGGAATGGCTCCACACGGAACCGGCCCCGCCGACACTGGAAATCGAGGGATTACTTCGGGTGATGTTGGGCGACCAAGGAAGCATGGAAGATCTGCGCGCCGCACTCGAAACGACATTACGTCAAGTCCGCAATGTGCGTGCCGACGGCATACCGCTCGTGGCGGACCTCCTGGCAACGGGAGGACCATTTCCGCAGCGGCTGCACCTCAACGAACGCCTGGTGTCCTTCCACGCTGACTTCAACAATCTTCTAATTCGCTGGTGCGAAGAAACATTGGCTGAGATCGAGACCTGGCACGGAACTCAAGACATTGGGCTGACCCCGCGGGGGCGCGAACGCTTGGTGCGGGCCATCGCCGACGAGCCCTGAGCCGGCGCAACCACTCCAACCCGAACGTACGAGGCCACCGCGGACGAGCGGAGGCGACGTCTTGACGGGCCCTAATTCGCAGGGACTTTCAGCATGTCTCGGAATAGACCACATATGCGACGGATGACTTGTGCTTGCCCACGGGGTCTTTGCCCGACTCCGCGTCACCTCAGAAGTTCGTTTCTTGGGGACCTGTCGCACCATTGCCGACAGGTGGCTCATCTGGGTAAGGCCGCCGGGACTGGTGCCGATCGTCTCGCTCCCTCTCGTCATGCACCCGCACTGCGCCGCGGCATCGTCGTCACGGTTAGTGGTGGGTCGCCCGCTCGGCGCCGACACCGGTCAGCGACCGCACCTCCATCTCGGCGTTGAGCCCCGGATCCCCGGTGTCCGACGACGACAGCGTGCCGACGACCCCGAGGACGAACGCCAGCGGGATCGACACGATGCCCGGGTTGGCCAGCGGGAACCAGTCGAAGTGCGCGCCGGGAATCATCGACGTCTTCGTCCCGGACACCGCGGGCGAGAAGATGATCAGCACGATGCAGCTGATCAGACCGCCGTACATGCTCCACAGCGCCCCGCGGGTGTTGAACCGCCGCCAGTACAGCGAG
>JAGQTU010000093.1 GCA_020438865.1 Mycobacterium sp. | reverse complement strand
TCCCGGCCACCGACCCTGGCGTGCGGGCCCGGTGGGAGCGGCGGCTCGGCGAACTCGGTGCGGCCGGGCTACATGCGGAGCTCGCCCACCGCGACCCGGCGGCGGCGACGGCCATCCTGGCCACCGATGGCCGCCGAATCGTGCGCGCGCTGGAGGTGGTCGAGCTCACCGGCCAGCCGTTCGCCGCATCGGCCCCCCGGATCGGCGCACCACGCTGGGACACGGCGATCATCGGGTTGGATTGGGACACAACGATTCTCGATGAACGGCTGCGGCGGCGCACCGACGACATGTTCGACGCCGGCCTGGTGGACGAAGTTGCCGACCTGCTGGGCCGCGGCCTTCGCGAAGGCGTGACCGCGGGGCGGGCCCTGGGGTACGCGCAGGTGATCGCCGCGCTGGACGCCGGCGGCACGGCGGACGCGATCGAGCGGGCGCGGGAGGCGACGTTCGTTGGCACCCGCCGCTATGTGCGCCGCCAGCGGTCCTGGTTCCGCCGTGATTACCGGATCGTGTGGCTGGACGGGTCGGCGGCCGGGCTTGCCGACGAGGTTGTCGGGCGCTGGCGCGGCATCACCTGACACGTATCCTGAACTGGTGAAATTCGCCAAGGGCCACGGCACGCAGAACGACTTCGTGCTGCTGCCCGATCTGCATGCGGGGCTGGACCTGGCACCCGCCGCGGTGGCCGCGCTGTGCGACCGGCGCCGCGGCCTGGGCGCCGACGGGGTGCTGCGGGTCACCACCGCCGGGGCGGCGCTGGCCGCGGGCGTGCTCGACCGCCTCCCTGACGGTGTCGGCGCGCACGACTGGTACATGGACTACCGCAACGCCGACGGTTCCGTCGCCCAGATGTGCGGTAACGGTGTCCGGGTGTTCGCCCACTACCTGCGGGTTAGCGGGTTGGAGCGGCGGGATGAGTTCGTGGTCGGCTCGCCGGCCGGCCCGCGTCCGGTGGTCGTGCATCGCGCCGACGACGTCAGCGCCGATGTCACCGTCGAGATGGGCAAGGTCAACCGGCTCGGTGTCGGCCCGGCGGTCGTGGGCGGCCGGCGGTTCACCGGGTTGGGTGTCGACGTCGGCAACCCGCACCTGGCCTGCGTCGACCCGGACCTCACCGACGCGGAGCTGGCCGCGCTCGACGTCGGCGCGCCGGTGGAGTTCGACCACGACCAGTTCCCCGATGGGGTCAACATCGAGGTCATCACCGCGCCCCGGGCGGACGGTGCGATCACGATGCGGGTCCACGAACGGGGCGTCGGCGAGACCCGCTCCTGCGGCACCGGAACGGTGGCGGCGGCCGCCGCCGCGCTGGCGCACCGCGGTGAACAGACCGGCACGCTGCGGGTCCGGATCCCGGGCGGGGAGGTCAGCGTCGAGGTCAGCGACTCCACCAGCTTTCTGCGGGGGCCTGCGGTGCTGGTGGCGCGCGGCGAGCTCGCCGACGCGTGGTGGGCGGCGCAACTCTGAGGGCGACGGCGGGCACGATAATCCGATGCGCGGCGTTGTCCGGGCGTGACACCATCAGTACCGCCTATGACTGAACCCGATTTCAACACCGCCGAACCCAGCCTCGGCGAACTCGCCCTGGAGGATCGCGCATCCCTGCGCCGCGTCGCCGGGCTGTCCACCGAACTCGCCGACGTCTCCGAGGTCGAATACCGCCAGCTGCGCCTCGAGCGGGTCGTGCTGGTCGGCGTGTGGACCGACGGCACCGCCGCCGACGCCGACGCCAGCATGGCCGAACTGGCCGCCCTGGCCGAGACCGCGGGCTCCGAGGTGCTCGAAGGCCTGGTGCAGCGCCGCGACAAGCCGGACCCGTCCACCTACATCGGCTCGGGCAAGGCCCTCGAGTTGCGCCAGATCGTCGTCGCCACCGGCGCGGACACGGTCATCTGCGACGGCGAACTGAGTCCCGCCCAGCTGACCGCGCTGGAGAAGGTGGTCAAGGTCAAGGTGATCGACCGCACCGCGCTGATCCTGGACATCTTCGCCCAGCACGCGACCAGCCGGGAAGGCAAGGCGCAGGTCGCGCTGGCGCAGATGGAGTACATGTTGCCGCGGTTGCGCGGCTGGGGCGAGTCGATGTCCCGGCAGGCCGGTGGCCGCGCCGGTGGCAGCGGCGGCGGGGTGGGCCTGCGCGGCCCGGGTGAGACCAAGATCGAGACCGACCGCCGTCGCATCCGTGAACGGATGTCCAAGCTGCGCCGCGAGATCAAGGACATGAAGCAGATCCGCGACACCCAGCGCAGCCGTCGCCTGCACAGCGACGTCGCGTCGATCGCGATCGTCGGCTACACCAACGCGGGCAAGTCCAGCGTGCTCAACACGCTGACCGGGGCCGGGGTGCTGGTGCAGAACGCGTTGTTCGCCACCCTCGAACCCACAACGCGCCGTGGGGAATTCGAGGACGGCAGGCCGTTCGTGCTGACCGATACCGTCGGCTTCGTGCGGCACCTGCCGACCCAGCTGGTCGAGGCCTTCCGCTCGACGCTGGAGGAGGTGCTCGACGCCGACCTGCTGGTGCACGTGGTGGACGGCTCCGACGTCAACCCGATGGCGCAGATCGAGGCCGTCCGCGAGGTGATCCGCGAGGTTCAGTCCGATCATCACGCCGCACCGGCGCCGGAGTTGTTGGTGGTCAACAAGATCGACGCCGCCGGCGAGTTGACCCTGGCCCAGCTGCGTCGCGCGCTGCCCGGTGCGGTGTTCGTGTCCGCACACACCGGGGAGGGCATCGACCGGCTGCGCGCCCGGATGGGCGAACTGGTCGAACCCCGTGAGGTGGCCGTCGACGTGACGATTCCCTACGACCGCGGCGATCTCGTCGCCCGGCTGCACTCCGACGGCCAGGTGGACGCGACCGAACACACTGAGCAGGGCACCCGGCTCAAGGCGCGGGTACCCGCCGCGCTGGCGGCCGGGCTGCGCCAGTACGCAACCCCTTAGGCGGCGGCCCCGCTGCCGGTGTTGTTGTCGGCACCGCTGCCGGACGTCGACGAGTCGGCGTCGGGGAGTCGGACGTGGCGGCCCCCGTGCCGGTGCCCTTGGTGGTGCCGCGCGGGTGAATTCCCAACTGCCCCAACGTCCCCGAGATGGTCTTGCGCAGCTGCGTGCCGAGCCTCTGCGCCTGCGGCCCGATCGGTCCGCGCAGCACCGGGCGGGTCGGTTTGGTGGCCGAGGGCGCGCGCCGCGCGGTCGGCAGCTGGGTGACGGTGGCCAACTTCTGCTGATCGGCATCGGCACTGGGCGCAGTTTCCGAATCCGCTTCGACCGAGGCCAGTCTCGCGGTGTTGTCGTTCTGCGGTGGCGTGACGCTCATCAGCGTCGGTGCCGGCGCGATCGGGGCGGGCGTGGACGGCGCGGGCGCGGAGGGTGTCTTGCCGGTGATGTCGTGCACGGCGGCGTCGACTCCGTCGCCGACGGCCTTGACGAGGTCGACGGTGACGGTGATCGGGTTGGCGGTCGGGATAAGCCGGAACGGGGTCGGCCGGCCGTAATCGGCTCGGTTGTAACCGGTCTCGATCAAGACCCGCAGCGCGGGCTGGACCAGATCGACCAGCGGGGTGGTGATGAACTGCAGATGGGTCGCGCTGCCCAGATCGCGAACCGGTTGCAGCAGAGGCAGATTCGGCGTGGGAATCGTCACATAGGTGGTGTCCCCGTGCTGCTGGCAGCGCGGATCGGTCTGGCAGTTCGCCACGATCTCGCTCACCGTGCTCTCCAGCGTCGCCGGATCCAAGCCGTTCGGCAGCTCACCCGGGTCGCTCTTGGCGTTGGGGGCCAGATAGGTGCCGTGGATGTAGGCGAACCCGGCCAGCGCGTTGAGGTCGGCGAGCAGATTGATCGGATATGTCGGGAAGTCGGCCACGCCGTCGTACTGGAAGGCGATATCGGTGGTCTGGATCCCGGTGTCGGTCGGCGTCGGCTGGCCGAAGGTCGCGTCCAGGATCGGCACGGTCCCCAGCAGCGCGAGCCGCTCGAAGAGCCCGCCGTTGGGCCGGTTCGGGTTTCCGATCAACACGAACGCGATGTTGGCCTTCTGCGTGTCGTCGAGCTGGCCGAGGTTGCGCTTCACCTGGCTGGCGACGGTGGCGCCCTGGGAGTAGCCGAACACCACGACCTGGTCGTCGGGTGTGGGGTTGTAGGCGCCGATCAGGTCGCTGGTGAGCTGGGCGACCCCGCTGGCGACCGAGACGTTCCATTTCGCCCCGGACAGCCCGCCCCAGCCCGGGAACGGAAACGGCCAGAACTGCGCGATGTAGGGGACCGGCTCGGTGGCGCAGCTCGGCTGGCAGAGCGCGGTCGTCGTCTCGATGTAGTAGTCGCGGGCGTTGCTCTCGTAGCGGCCGACGCTCCCCGGGTTCGGCGTGCCGGTGCCCGGGACGATCAGGGCCGTGGTCGCCGTGAGGGTGATCGTCGCGCCGATCGTCGTGGCGATGCCCAGGACGACGGTGGCGATCACCGCCAGAACCGCGACCAGGACGGAGCGGGCGGTGGATTTGAGCTGAGCGTGCATCAGCAAAGCCTCTCATGAATCGCTGGTTAACCAAAATCATGGGCATGCCACGAACGGTTGCAGGCGATATTACCAGGTGAATTGCCTGTTTAATTGGTTGCAGGACAAACGATGACCGAAGCCCCGGCAACTGATTCTGGACCATGACCGCAAACTGATCTTCCGAGTTCGGCGCCCGCCCGCGATCCCCGGGGGCAACCAACCGCCCGGTTGGTCTATCCTCGTCGAAAGATCCTGTCGCGCCGTCCGGAGGTCACCGTGGCTCAAGAGAAGAACTCAGCCGTCAAGTACCAGCGCACCCTGTTCGAACCCGAGCACGAACTGTTCCGCGAGTCCTACCGGGCGTTCCTGGACCGGCACGTCGCGCCGTACCACGACCAGTGGGAGAAGGACAAGATCGTCGACCGCGGCGTCTGGCTGGAGGCCGGCAAGCAGGGCTTCCTGGGCATGGCCGTGCCCGAGGAGTACGGCGGCGGTGGCAACCCCGACTTCCGCTACAACACGATCGTCGTCGAGGAGACCGTGGCGGGCCGCTACAGCGGTCTGGGCTTCTCGCTGCACAATGACGTCGTCGCTCCCTACCTGCTCCGCCTGACCACCGAGGAGCAGAAGCAGCGCTGGCTGCCGCAGTTCTGCAGCGGCGAGATGATCACGGCGATCGCCATGACCGAACCCGGCACCGGCAGCGACCTGCAGGGCATCAAGACCAGGGCGGTCAAGGAGGGTGACCACTACATCCTCAACGGCTCGAAGACGTTCATCACCAACGGGATCAACGCCGATCTGGTGATCGTCGTGGCTCAGACCGACCCCGACAAGGGCGCACTGGGCTTCTCGCTGCTGGCCGTCGAGCGCGGCATGGAGGGCTTCGAACGCGGCCGCCACCTCGACAAGATCGGGCTGGACGCGCAGGACACCGCCGAGCTGTCCTTCACCGACGTCAAGGTGCCCGCCGAGAACCTGCTCGGCGAGGAGGGCAAGGGCTTCATCTACCTGATGGAGAACCTGCCGCAGGAACGCATCTCGATCGCCATCATGGCCGCTGCCGCCATGGAGGCGGTCCTCGAGCAGACCATCGAGTACACCCGGGAGCGCAAGGCGTTCGGCAAGCCGATCGGCTCCTTCCAGAACAGCCGGTTCCTGCTGGCCGAGCTGGCCACGGAGGCCACCGCGGTGCGGATCATGACCGACGAGTTCATCCGGCTGCACCTGGAGGAGAAGCTGACCGCCGAGCAGGCCGCGATGGCCAAGTGGTACACCACCGAGGCGCAGGTCAAGCTCATCGACCGCTGCCTGCAGCTGCACGGCGGATACGGCTACATGCGCGAATACGCCGTCGCGCGGGCCTACCTCGATGCCCGGGTTCAGACCATCTACGGCGGGACGACCGAGATCATGAAGGAGATCATCGGGCGCAGCCTGGGCGTCTGACGATTACCGCCCGCTTCGCGCCGGTTGCGGCCCGCAGGCGCCCCAAACGCCGATTCTGATCCCAATTCGGCATATTTCGCGTGCCTAAACAGCGATATCGCCGCGTGTCATGCTCTGCTAACGCACAGTTGGCGCGGAATATGAGTAAGGCATCTTGACCGAAACTGCGGGAGCGTGCATGACGTGGCTTGGAAGTCGTCTCAGTAGAGGCGTCGGGCGGCTGGCGCTGTGCGTCGTCGCTGCGGCGACCGCAGCTGTCCTGATGTCACCCGCGGCGGTCGCGTCGCCGGAGACCGACGCCGGTGCCGCGATCGACCAGGCATGGCAGGCGGCGGGCGGCCCCGACTCGGTGTTGGGCGACAAGGACGGCGAGGTCTACCAGGTCGGCGACGGCTACGGCCAGAACTTCGCCGGCGGCAAGATCTTCTTCACCCCCGCCACCGGCGCGCACCTGATCTACGGCGAGATCCTGAACCGGTACCAGGCGCTGGGCGGTCCGGCCGACAGCGACCTGGGTTTCCCGACCATCTACGAGGCCACCGGCCTGGTCGGCCCGGACAGCCGCGTCAGCACCTTCAGCGGTAGTGACAAGCCGGTGATCTTCTGGACCCCCGACACCGGGGCCTGGGTGGTTCGCGGCGCCATCAACGCCGCCTGGGACAAGCTCGGCGGATCCGCGGGCACCCTGGGCGTCCCGATCGAGGACGAGACCTACAACGGCAACGTCATCAGCCAGAAGTTCAGCGGCGGCGAGCTGTCCTACGACAGCAGCGCCAAGACGTTCACCTCGGTGCCGCCGGATCTGGCGAGCAACCTCACCGGCGTCGACGTACCCAGCGACGCGACCGCCGCCATCAACCAGGCCTGGCGGGCCGCGGGCGGCATCTCCGGCCCGCTCGGCGCGCGGCAGGGCGCTCAGACCACAGTCGGCGACAACGGCGCCGCGCAGGGCTATGCCGGCGGCAAAATCTTCTACTCCCCGGCCACCGGTGCCCACGCCGTGACCGGAGCCATCCTGTCCAAGTACGAGTCGGCCGGTGGCCCCACCGGTGACCTGGGCTTCCCGAATGCCGCCGAGGCCGACGGCGGCGCCCCGAACAGCCGGGTGAGCACGTTCAGCGCCCCGGACAAACCGGTGATCTTCTGGACCCCGGACACCGGCGCCGTCGTGGTTCGCGGCGCGATCAACGCCGCGTGGGACAAGCTCGGCGGCGCCACCGGGAAGCTCGGTGTCCCGACCGGTGAGCAGTCGGTCGACGGGGACACCGTGACCCAGAAGTTCGCCAACGGTGAGATCTCCTGGGACAAGGCGTCCGGCGCCTTCAGCACCAAGCCGGCCGACCTGGCGTCGTCGCTGTCGGGCGTCGAGGTGCCCGCCGGGGGACCGCATGGACCGGGAACGGCTTCGGGCAAGTCCGGCAAGGCCCTGAGCTGGCACTGGTGGTGGCTGCTGGTGATCATCCCGATCCTGCTGCTGATCGCGGTGCTGGGACTCGGTTTGCTGTGGCTGCGACGGCGGCGCGCCGCCGGAGAGGGCGCCGAGGGCGGCTACGACGACGGCGACCACTGGCCCAGCGAGGCCACCGGCCCCGCCCGGCTCCCGCACTACGGAGAGTCGGCGCAGGACCGGCCCGCGGGCTTCGACTGGGCGGCACCGGGCGGGCAGGTCAAGACCATGCCCGGCGCCGAGGACGTCTTCGACGGCGACCCCGACTCCATCGACACCACCCCGACCCGCATCCCGGTCGAGGAGCACCGATCGGAGTTCGGCGAGCAGCCGGTCGAGGTGGAGGAGGTCGAGCTCCTGCAGGAGTCGACGTGGGCGATCGACGAACCCGAGCCGGAGATCGAACCGGAGCCGGAACCCGGTGACTCCGGTCGCCACGCAGCGGTGGACACCGGCTCGTCGTCGTCGATGTGGCGGCTGGACCTCGGCGAGTACGGTGCGCCACGGCGGCGCCGCGCGGCCGAGGAGGATCCCGCCGAGCTGGCGGAGCCGCCGGCGTACCCGGTCGCCGACTTCGAGGCCCCCGAACCCGACGACGTGCCCTACGACAGCGGTGCCGACATCGACGAACCCGACCACGGCGATGCCGAGGCGGCGTCACGGCCGGCGATCCACCTGCCGCTGGCCGACCCGTATCAGGCGCCGGAGGGTTACTCGATCAAGGCCAACACCCACTCGGGGCTGTACTACACCCCGGAGTCGGCGCTGTATGACCACACCGTGCCCGAAGTGTGGTTCGCCAGTGAGGAATTGGCGCAAGCCAACGGCTTCGTCAAGGCGCCGGAGTAACAGCCGCTAGACCCTGCGGATCACGGTGACGACCTTGCCCAACACGGCGGCGTCGTTGCCGGGGATCGGGTCGAACGCCGGGTTGTGGGGCATCAGCCAGACCTGGCCGCCGGTGCGCTTGAAGGTCTTGACGGTCGCCTCGCCGTCGATCATGGCCGCGACGATGTCGCCGTTGTCGGCCACGTTCTGCTGACGGACCACGACCCAGTCCCCGTCGCAGATCGCCGCGTCCACCATGGACTCGCCGACGACCTTGAGCAGGAACAGCGATCCCTCGCCGACGAGCTCGCGGGGTAGCGGGAAGACGTCCTCGACGGCCTCCTCGGCCAGGATCGGACCACCGGCCGCGATGCGGCCGAGCACCGGCACGTACGTCGGCTCCGGTAACGCGTCGGAACCCGCCACCTCGGTCACCGCCGGCGCGGCCATGTCGTCGGCACCGCGCACGTCCACCGCCCGCGGACGGTTCGGGTCGCGGCGCAGGTAGCCCTTGCGCTCCAGGGTGCGCAGCTGGTGGGCGACCGATGACGTCGAGGTGAGGCCCACGGCGTCACCGATCTCCCGGATGCTCGGGGGATAGCCGCGGGTGGTGACGGAGGTGCGGATGACTTCGAGGATGGTTCGCTGCCGTTCGGTCAGTCCCGATGCCCGGGCTTCCGTGGTCTCGCTGCTGTCGCTCATGGGGCGAATGTAGTCCCGATCACGCCGCGAATCAAACATTTGTTCGAGCGTGTCGCCGGTTATCGGATCGGCCGCCGCTCGACCGGCCGAAGTTGTCGGTGCCCCGTTTTAGTCTGGCGACACGCTCGATCAGATGTTCGGTTTTCGAACGTGTGATCGAGTACAGTTCGAACATCCGATCGAACAATCGGGTGCCACCCGGCGGAAGGAGCGGACATGACAGTCATCGATGATCGGCGGGTTATGCCGTGTCGGCCGATGCGGCGCGAGGCGGGCCGCGAGGTGGTCCGCGAGATGGTCAACGCCCCGGGTCGGGCCCGTCGCCGCCCGGTTCGGGCCGCCGCGCACCGGCCGGGCCCGGCGCGCCCCGCGGTGACTCCGCTGCGCTACCGCGGCACCGCTATCCCCGTCTCGCGCGCCGCGCGTCCGGCCGCCAGGACGGTCAGCACCACGGTCACCGTCGCCCTGGCGGGGCTGGCGGCGCTGATCACCCTGTGGCTGGGCTTCCTGGCGCACTTCAGCGGCGATCAGCCCGCGCCCGCGGCGCTCCCCGACCAGCTTGCCGTGGTCCAGGTCCAGGCCGGCGAGACGCTGCAGCAGCTGGCCGGGCGGGTCGCCCCCGACGCGCCGGCCACGCAGGTCATGCAGCGCATCCGCGAACTGAACAAGCTGGACTCGGCGGCGCTGGACGCCGGACAGACACTGATTGCCCCGCTCGGCTGACCGCCACGGCGACGGGCGGCGAAATGACCTGCCGCACAACCGGCCTCGGCGCCAGGATGGCAACTGCGGTGCCGCTGCTGAGCGCCGTGCCCGCACGCTGGACGACGCAGGTAGGCTCTGTGTCGTCTGGAGCATCCGGCTTCGGTGAAGGCGAGGGAGCGGTCATGCACTGTCCTTTCTGCCGCCATCCCGATTCCCGGGTCGTCGACTCCCGGGAGACCGACGAGGGGCAGGCGATCCGCCGGCGCCGGTCCTGCCCGGAATGTGGCCGCCGGTTCACCACCGTGGAGACCGCCGTGCTCGCGGTGGTCAAGCGTAGCGGCGTCACCGAACCGTTCAGCCGGGAGAAGGTGATCAGCGGCGTCCGCCGGGCCTGCCAGGGCCGCCAGGTCGACGACGACGCCCTGAACCTGCTGGCCCAGCAGGTCGAGGACACCGTGCGAGCGACCGGGTCGCCTGAGGTGCCCAGCAACGAGGTCGGCCTGGCGATCCTGGGCCCGTTGCGCGAACTCGACGAGGTCGCCTACCTGCGCTTCGCCTCGGTGTACCGGTCGTTCTCCTCCGCGGAGGATTTCGAGCGGGAGATCGAGGCGCTGCGCGCCCACCGCATCGCCGCCTCCGGCTGACCGCTCACCCGACGTGGCGGACGCCGTCGCTGACCACGCGCCCGGCCACCGTAACCCACCCTTCCGGATTCCAGGTCGTGTAGATCTGTGACCCCTTGCCCTGGGTGATCGCCAGGTCCCGGCTGAGGTGGTCGGTCAGGCGGACCGCGGCCGACCCGGTGGCCTCGTCCTCGACGATTCCGAGGTCGCCCGCGAACATCCGGGCTCGAATGGTGCCGCTGTCGCGGTCCAGCCAGGTCCACAGGTAGTGGTAGACGTCGTCGGGGTACTCCGCCGGATCGGCGGCCATCAGCTCCGTCACCGAGGGCGCCTGCGCGACGACGAACTCCGGCGACCAGTCCGCGCGGGCCCGCACGGTGGTCAGCTCGCCGTCGCGTCCGACCTGCACGATCCCAGCCGGAACCGCCAGGGTGCGCACGGCCATTCCGCGTTCGGCCAGCCACCAGGCCGCGCCGACGGTGGGGTGCCCGGCGAACGCCAGTTCGGTGGCCGGCGTGTGGATGCGCGCGTGCGCACTCGTCGAACCCGGCGGCGGAAGGTCGATGAATATCGTCTCGCTGTAACCCAATTCGGTGGCGAGGCGCTGCCGGTCGGCGGCGGGCACCGTCGCCGCGTCCACCACACCCAGCGGATTGCCGAAATTCCCGTCGGCATCGGTGAACACCCGCAGAACGCTCACATCGACGGTCATGACCCGACTCTACGACTCGGGCGAATGTCGACCGATCAGGTAGCGCTGCGTTCGTCGGTGTCGATCGCGTCGAACACCGCGACGCGGGTGTCCAGTGAGCCGGAGACCGCGCGGTCGCTGACGCCGTGGCGTAGCAGTTCGCGCAGCACCGCCTGGTCGTATTCGGCGGGCACGGTGTCGTCGATGAACCGTTCGACGACCTCGACGAAGCGGTCGGGATCGTCGTGGAACGGGAAGTGGCCGGAGCGGGAGAAGATCTCGAGGCGGGAGCCGGGCATCGCCGAATGCGCCATCCGGGCGTGGCTGACCGGGATCATGGCGTCCTGGTCTCCCCAGATCAATTGCACGGGAACGGATTCGGTCAGATAACATCGGTCCAGCATCGTCACCACCTGTCCGCGCCAGTCCACCACCGAGCGCAGGGTGCGGGTGAACGCCGACGAGGCGGTCGGTTCGGGCAGGTCGGCCAGGATCCGCAACGCGTCGGGGATGTCGCGGCCCAGGCCGGTGGACCCGAACACGGTGCCCAGCGCGCGGCCGGCGACCTGCAGCGTCGGCAGCACCATCGGCAGCCGCAGCAGCGCCAGTGCCTCACCGCCCAGGGGCAGCGAGGCGAGCCGCAGTGCGATGTTGACGTCCTTGGTGACACCGCCGGCCCCGACCAGGATCAGCCGCTCCACCAACTGCGGGAACTGGTAGGCGAACTGCATGGCCACCCCGCCGCCCAGGGAGTGGCCGACCACGGTGACCCTCTCGACGTCCAGCACGCTCAACAGATCGCGCATGCCGTTGGCGTAGGCCGCCACCGAGTAGTCGGCCCGCGGCTTGTCGGACTGCCCGTGGCCCAGCAGGTCCGGGGCGATGACGGTGAACCGTTGTGCCAGCTTGCTGTGCACCGAGTGCCACGTGGTCGAGTTGTCGCCGATCCCGTGGATCAGCAGCAGTACCGGCCCGGAGCCGGCGATCCGGAACGCCCGGCGGTAGCCGTGGATGGTCTGGTAGTGCAGCGTGGGCGTGAGCTCCCGCACCGCTTGCAGATTGGGCTTTCGCTGCGTCATGTCCAACCTCGTCGTCGCGGCGGGTGGACTCCTCAGGTCTCGCCGTTGTCGTTGAAACCGTCTTTGAAGTCCTCGGCGTGCTGGGCCAGGAATCGCTCGAACTCCGCGCCCAATTCCTCACCGCTGGGGAGTTCCTCGTCCCTGGCCAACAGCGACCGGTTCTCCTGCGCGGCAACGAATGCATCGTACTGGCGCTCCAGCGCGGTCACCACTTGAGCAACCTCCAGACTGCCCTCGACCTGCTCGTCGATCTTGGTGCGGATCTCCGCCCCGGCCTCGGTCAGCGCCTGCAGCGGAAACTGCAGCGAACTGGCCTGCGCGACCTGCGCGAGCAGCGCCTCGGCCGCGATCGGGTAGTCGGTCTGGGCCAGGTAGTGCGGCACGTGGACGGTGAATCCGACGACCTCGTGGCCGTGCTGCGCCATCCGGTATTCCAGCAGGTTGGACACGCTGGCCGGAACCTGCACCTCACCCACCCACGGCTGGTGGTCGCCGAGCAGTTCGCGATTGTTGGAGTGCGCGGTCATGCTCACCGGACGGGTGTGCGGCACCGCCATCGGGATGGTGCCCAGCCCGATCGTGCGGCGCACCCCGAGCCGCTCGGCCAGCAGCCGCACCGCGGTGATGAACCGCTCCCAGCGCAGGTCCGGCTCCAGCCCGGCGAGCAGCAGAAACGGCGTGCCCACGCTGTCGTGCAGGGCGTAGAGGTTCAGCTGCGGGTCGTCGTAGTCGGTGAAGTGGTCGGTCTTGAACGTCATCGGCGGCCGCCGGGATCGATAGTCCAGCAGTTCGTCGATGGCGAACGACGCCACCAGCTCGGTGTCCAGGGTGTTCCTCAGGTGCTCGGCGGCGAGCCGGATGGCGTGCCCGGCGTCGGAGAAGCCCTCGAGGGCGTGGATCAGGACCGGACCGCGGCCGTCGTCCGAGGACAACTGCGGTGCGGGGAACTCCAGTTCGTACATGCCGGTCTGTTCGGGCTGGTAGTGCGCTGCGTCCTCGTCAGCCATTGCGTTCCACCTCCTCGCGGCGCCGGACACCTCCTCGGTGCCCTCGACCGTGCCAACAGTGTCTCTCACATTGCCCCGGGCGCCCATTGCAACCGCCCGTGTTTGGTCAACGCCGCCGCCGGCGCACCCGTTCCCGATCGACGCGTCCGGCCGGAACGCACCGCCCCGGTGGTGCATCATCGTCGTTCATGCGGGTAGCGGCGGCGGTGCTGGCCATCACGATGGCCGCGACGGCCACCGTGTCCTGCCAGCGCCCCGCGCCGCCACCGGCGCCGCCCGTCCCGGCCGCGCGCCCGGTCCCGCCGGAGCCCGCGGTCGGGGCGGTGTTCCTCGGCGGCACCGACACCCACACCTGCACCGGCGCGGTGGTGCACTCCGCCCCCGGTGACCTGGTCCTGACGGCGGCGCATTGCCTCGCGGCCCAGTACCCGGCGACCTTCGTGCCGGGCTTCGACGGCCGCAGCGACCCGGCGCAGGTCTGGCGCATCGACACCGTGTACCTCGATCCGCGCTGGGTGAACGACCAGGACCCGGCCGTCGACTACGCCTTCGCCCGGGTCAGCAGGCCGGCGGGCGGCAGGGTCGAGGCGGTGGCCGGCTCGGCCCTGGTGTTGGGGACGGCGCCGGGGGAGGGCACCGACGTGACGATCACCGGCTATCCGCTGGGCGTCGGGGGCGCCCCGGTCGGCTGCCGATCGGTCACCGGGCCGGCCGCCGAGGGCTACCCGTCGTTGCGGTGTGGCGGGCTGGTCGACGGCACCAGTGGGGCCCCGTGGATCAGCGGGGCCGCGGCGGTGGGCGTGGTCGGCGGCCTCGACGGCGGCGGCTGCGACGACAACCTGTCCTTCACGCCGCGCTTCGACGACCGGACCGCGGCGTTGCTGGCGCGGGCCGAGGCCGGCGGCCCCGGCGACGCCGCGCCGAACGCCTTCGCCGACCGGTGCTGACGCTTAGGTGCGGAACTGGTTGAGCGCCCGCATCTTGTTCATCACGTCGAGCGCGGCCACCTTGTAGGCCTCGGAGAACGTGGGGTAGTTGAACACCGCGTCGACCAGATACTCCACCGTGCCGCCGCAGCCCATGACGGCCTGGCCGATGTGCACCATCTCGGTGGCGTTGGTGCCGAAGATGTGCACGCCGAGCAGGGTGAGGTCCTCGGTGGACACCAGCAGCTTCAGCATGCCGTAGGAGTCGCCGGCGATCTGGCCGCGCGCGAGTTCGCGGTAGCGCGACACCCCGACCTCGTAGGGGACGGCGTCCTTGGTGAGCTCGACCTCGGTGGCGCCGACGTAGGACACCTCCGGGATCGAGTAGATGCCGATCGGCTGCAGCGCGGTGATGCCCGCGGTGGGCTCGCCGAAGGCGTGATAGGCGGCCAGCCGCCCCTGCTCCATCGAGGTGGCCGCCAGCGCGGGGAAGCCGATGACGTCGCCCACGGCGTAGATGTGGTCGACCTTGGTCTGAAAAGTCTTGTCGTCGACGAAGATCCGTCCCCGGTCGTCGGACTCCAGGCCGGCGTTGGCCAGGTCGAGCTGGTCGGTCTGGCCCTGCCGCCCGGCCGAGTACATGACCGTCTCGGCGGGGATCTGCTTACCGCTGCGCAGGGTGGTGACGGTGCCCGCCGAGCCGACGTCCACCGCGGTGACCTCTTCGCCGAACCGGAACGTCACCGCCAGGTCGCGCAGGTGGAAACTGAGGGCCTCCACGATCTCGCGATCGCAGAAGTCCAGCATGGTGTCGCGCTTCTCCACGACCGTCACCTTGGTGCCCAGCGCGGCGAACATCGAGGCGTACTCGATGCCGATCACCCCGGCGCCCACCACCACCATCGACCCCGGGATGGACTTCAGATCGAGGATGCCGTCGGAGTCCAGCACCCGGTTCTCGTCGAACTCCACCCCGACCGGCCTGGCCGGTTTGGTGCCGGTGGCGATGATGACGTGGTGGGCGGTGACCTCGATCCGCTCGGCGCGGCTGGGGTCCTCGACCAGGATGGCGTGGGCGTCGAG
>JAGQTU010000092.1 GCA_020438865.1 Mycobacterium sp. | reverse complement strand
GTTCGCGGAAGGGTTGGGGGTGGTCAGGCGTTGCCGCTGCCCGCTCGACGGTATCGACAACTCCGTGTACCCCAGACGTCACGACCACAGTCTAGTGACCACCTCGCGGCCGGGCGCCCCGACACGTCTCGGCGGCTAGTGCAGCGCCGCCGCGATCCGCCGCCACTGCTCTTTCGGGAACTCCCTGGGGTCGCCGGTGAGCACCTGGACGCAGACGTGGTCGGCTCCGGCGGCCCGGTGTTCGTCGATGCGACGCAGGATCGCGTCCTCGTCGCCCCAGGCGATGATGGCGTCGATCAGGCGGTCGCTGATCGACGAGATGTCCTCTTCGGTGAATCCCGACCGCAGCAGGTTGTTGGCGTAGTTGGGGAGCGCCAGGTAGCCCCGCAGGAAGTCCGCGGCGATCGTGCGGGCCTCGGCGGGATCGGTGGACAGCACCACGCCCTGTTCGGGCAGCAGCAGCGGACCCGCGCCCAGTTCGGCGCGGGCGGTCGCGGTGTGTTCCGGGGTGGTCAGGTACGGGTGGGCGCCACGGGACCGGCCGGCGGCCAGGGCCAGCATCTTGGGGCCGAGCGCCGCCAGCACCCGGTTCTGCACCGGCACCGGCTGGTCCGCGGCGTCGAGGCCGTCGAGATACTCCCGGGTGGCGGCCAGCGGCTTGCGATAGCGGCCGGGCTCGGAGGCATCGATCAGCGGCGCGTGGCTGACCCCGATGCCGAGCAGGAAGCGGTCACCGTGGGCGGCGGTCAGGGCCGCGTAGTTGGCCGCGGTCTCGGCCGGGGTGTGCATCCAGAGGTTGAGGATGCCGGTGGCGATGACGACCCGTTGGGTGGCACCCAGCAGCCGGTCGACGGAGTCGAACACCGGGCCGCCGACGTCGGGGATCCACAGCGCCGTGAAGCCCAGCTCCTCCAGTTCCGCCGCGGCCTCGGCCCCCTTGTCCGGATTGCCGTAGCGCAGTTGCGAACTCCACACGCCCACACCGGAAATATCCATGGCGGTGACTCTAACCCTGACCTGACAGGTAATTGTGCCCAGGCAGCGCGATCGACACCCTTGATCATGCAGCGCTCATCCGTAGGCGCCCGACCGGGAGGGAACCCATGAACGATCTCCACACCGCACCCAGATTCAGCGCCGAGATGTGGGCCGCCTTCTGGGCCGCGCCCGAGATGTCCTCGGGCGCGGACATTCTCGCCGACGACATCGTCGGCTATTGGCCGGGCGACACCGAACCGGTGCGTGGGCTGGCGGCCTACCAGGCCAAGATCGCCGCACTGCTCGACGCCTATCCCGATCTGCGTCTCGAGCTGATCGACAGCGCCACCGTTCCGGGTGAGGCCGACGGTGAGGAACTGGTCTATCTGCATTACGTCGGCCGGGCGACCGGGCCGCGGGGGCCGTTCCAGATTCGGGGCCTGGACCGCGTGCGCAGCCGCAACGGGATCGTGGTCGAAAACGTCATCCGCTACGACCCGGCGGAGTTGCCCGGCCGGTGAGCGCGATCAGTCCGGCGCCAGGAACGCGTGCAGGGCCGCGGCATAGGCCGCGACGTCGTGGGCGCCCATCAGTTCGCGTGCGGAGTGCATCGCGAGTTGCGGGGCGCCCACGTCGACGGTCGGGATGCCGGTGCGCGCGGAGGTCATCGGCCCGATCGTCGAGCCGCACGGCAGGTCGGCCCGGTGCTCGTAGCGTTGCAGGGGCACACCGGCCTGCCTGCAGGCCAGGGCGAAGGTGGCGGCGGTGCGGCCGTCGGTGGCGTAGCGCAGGTTCGGCTGCACCTTGAGTACCGGGCCGCCGTTGAGCTCGATCAGGTGGCCCGGTTCATGCCGGTCCGGGTAGTTCGGGTGCGTCGCGTGCGCCATGTCACCCGACGCCACGGCCGAGCCCGGCAACCGGCGCAGGAAGTCCTCGCGGTCGCCGCCGGCGGCGAGCACGACGCGCTCCAGGACACTCAGCAGCAGTTCGGACTGGGCACCGTGATCCGACGTCGAGCCCACCTCCTCGTGGTCGAACAGCGCCAGCACCGGGACATGGCCCGATGGTTCGGCCGCAAGGAAGGCCTCGAGCCCCGCATAGCAGGTCACCTGGTTGTCCAACCTTGGCGCAGAGACGAATTCGCGGTCGACGCCGCTGAGGGTCGACGGTGTGAGGTCATGGGTCATCAGGTCGGCGCCGAGGACGTCCGCCTCGTCGACCCCGACTTGTCCGGCGACGTAGCCGAGGAACGAACGCAGCCGGTCACCGGTCCCCCATACCGCATTGACGTGCCGCTGCGGGTCGAGTTTGAGCGCCGCACGGTCCTCGGCGAGGTGGATCGCCAGTTGCGGCACTCGCAGCAGTGGGGTGTCGATGCGAACGAGCCGATGGGTCAGCGATCCCCCGGTGCGCACCGACAGCCTGCCGCTGACACCGAGATCGCGGTCCAGCCAGGAGTTCAGCCAGGCGCCGCCGTAGGGCTCGAGCGCGACCACCTGGCAGCCCGCCACCAGCCGGTCGGGGTGCTGCTTGACGCGCAGGTTCGGGCTGTCGGTATGCCCGCCGACGATCCGGAACGGCCGGTCCGGAACGGCCGCACCGGGCTCCGAACTGTTCCAGGCGATCAATGATCCCGCCCGCACGGTGAAGAACCGGCCCGGCCCCTTCGGCCAGCGGTCGGTTTCGGCCAACTCGGTGTAACCGGAGGCGATCAGCCGGGCCGCCACCGTCCGGCAGACATGGAACGGCGACGGCGAGGCGTCGATGAACTCACACAACCCGTGCGCACTGGCCCCTGTCGACATGCTGACCATCATGTCCGACCACCGACCGATTAGGGTCGAAGCGTGCCCACACCGCTACCGCAACCGGTACTGGCTCCGCTGACACCGGCGGCGATCTTCCTGGTCGCCACCATCGATGAGGGCGGCGAAACCGCGGTCAACGAGGCGCTGCCAGGCCTGGCCGGTCTGGTCCGGGCGGTCGGGTTCCGGGATCCGTCCAAGAACCTGTCGATGGTGACCTCGATCGGGTCCGACGCCTGGGACCGGTTGTTCTCCGGCCCGCGGCCCGCCGAATTGCATCCGTTCGTCGAATTGCGCGGCGCCCGCCACCATGCCCCCTCGACACCCGGTGACCTGCTCTTCCACATCCGCGCCGAGGTGCTCGACGTCTGCTTCGAGTTGGCCGGCCAGGTGGCCAAGTCGATGGCGGGCGCGATCACCATCGTCGACGAGGTGCACGGCTTCAAGTTCTTCGACAACCGTGACCTGCTGGGCTTCGTCGACGGCACCGAGAACCCGGACGGCCCGATCGCGGTGAGCGCCAGCCAGATCGGCGACGAGGACCCGGATTTCGCGGGCGGCTGCTACGTGCATGTGCAGAAGTACCTCCACGACATGGCGTCGTGGGAGGCGCTGTCGGTCACCGAGCAGGAGCGGGTGATCGGCCGCACCAAGCTCGAGGACATCGAGCTCGATGACGACGTCAAACCGGCCAATTCCCATGTGGCCCTGAATGTGATCGAAGACGCCGACGGCAACGAGTTGAAGATCCTGCGGCACAACATGCCGTTCGGCGAGGTCGGCAAGGGCGAGTACGGCACCTTCTACATCGGCTACTCCCGCTCGCCGGCGGTGACCGAGCGGATGTTGGAGAACATGTTCGTCGGCGATCCGCCCGGCAACACCGACCGGATCCTGGAGTTCTCGACCGCGCTCACCGGCAGCCTGTTCTTCACCCCGATCGTCGACTTTCTCAACAACCCGCCGCCACTGCCGGGCACCGAGACGGCGACCGCTCCCCCGGCACCGACGACCCCTTCCGACGGCTCACTGGCAATCGGCAGCCTGAAAGGACAGCCCCGATGAACAACCTCTACCGCGAGCTCGCGCCGGTCACCGAATCCGCCTGGGAGCAAATCGAATTGGAGGCGACCCGGACCTTCAAGCGGCACATCGCCGGTCGCCGGGTGGTGGATGTCAGCGGACCGGGCGGACCGGTGACGGCGGCGGTCAGCACCGGCCACCTCCGGGACGTGTCATCCCCGGGCGACGGCGTGGTGGCGCATCTGCGTGACGCCAAGCCGCTGGTTAGGCTGCGGGTCCCGTTCACGGTGTCGCGCAGCGCGGTCGACGACGTCGAGCGCGGCGCGCAGGACTCCGACTGGGACCCGGTCAAGGATGCCGCCAAGAAACTGGCGTTCGTCGAGGACCGGGCGATCTTCGAGGGATACGCGGCGGCGTCGATCGACGGCATCCGCGGCTGCAGTTCCAACCCGCCGCTGGCGCTGCCCGCCGATCCGCGGGAGTTCCCCGACGTGATCTCCCAGGCGCTGTCGGAGCTGCGGCTGGCCGGGGTGGACGGTCCCTACTCGGTGCTGCTGTCCGCCGACGCCTACACCAAGGTCAGCGAGACCACCGAGCACGGCTATCCGATCCGCGAACATCTGAACCGGCTCGTCGACGGCGAGATCATCTGGGCGCCTGCCATCGACGGCGCCTTCGTGCTCAGCACCCGCGGCGGTGACTTCGACCTGCAACTCGGCACCGACGTATCGATCGGATACCTGCAGCACGACGCCGAGAACGTCCAGCTCTACCTGGAGGAGACCCTGACGTTCCTGTGTTACACCGCCGAGGCGTCGGTCGCGCTGACGGCCTGACGCGTCGCGAGCGTGCGTGTCGGTCGCGCGACACGCCGCGGTGGGCGTGCCGAACCGCACACTCGGAATAATCGGGCGCCGCCCGGCTGTCGACGGGGGCGACCGCCGGAATCGGATACGCGATCGCACTCGAACTCGCCCGCGCCGGCCATGGCGGCGCGGCGGCGCTGGAGCTGTTCACCAAGGTTTGGGCGGACGAGTTCGGCAAGTTCGGCGTGCGGGTCAGCGCGGTGTCGCCCGGCCCGACGGCCACCCCCGGGACGACGGCCATCCCGGGATTCATCGACGCGATGTCGGGCACCAGGGCGCTGGGCCGAGTCGCGCAGCCGGGGGAGATCGCCTGACGGATCAGACCAGGACGGCGTCCAGCGCGGAGTAGAACAGTCCCAGCCCGTCGTCGGACGGCCCGGTCAGCGGTTCGGTGGCGTGCTCCGGGTGCGGCATGAGCCCGACGACCCGGCCGTCGGCCGAGCTGATACCCGCGATATCGCGCATCGAGCCGTTGGGGTTCTCGGCGTAGCGAAACACCACCCGGCCCTCCCCTTCCAGCTCGTCGAGCACCGCCTCACTCGCCACGTAGCGACCCTCGCCGGACTTCAGCGGCACCAGCAGCTCGGCGCCCCATTCGTAGCGCGAGGTCCAGGCCGAGGTGATGGAGTCGACCTTCAGCCAGACATCGCGGCAGATGAAGTGCAGCCCGGCGTTGCGGGCCAGCGCACCGGGCAGCAGTCCGGCCTCGCAGAGCACCTGGAAGCCGTTGCAGATTCCCAGCACGGGCATCCCGCGTCCGGCGGCGGCCACCACCTCGCCCATCACCGGTGCGAACTTGGCGATGGCGCCGCACCGCAGGTAGTCGCCGTAGGAGAAGCCGCCGGGGACCACGACGGCGTCCACCCCCTTGAGATCGGCGTCGGCGTGCCACAGGCTCACCGCTTCGGCACCGGCGCGCCGTACCGCGCGGGCGGCGTCGACGTCGTCGAGGGTCCCCGGGAAGGTGATGACTCCGACCCGCGCGCTCATGACTTCCCCCCGGCCGGTTCGCGGACGAAGCTCCAGTCCTCGATCACGGTGTTGGCCAGTAGCGATTCGGCGATCTCGGCCAGCTGCTCATCACTGACCGAATCATCGACTTCAAGCTCGAATCGCTTGCCCTGCCGGACATCTGAGACCCCGGCGTGCCCCAGTCGGCCCAGTGCACCGACGATGGCCTGACCCTGTGGGTCGAGAATCTCGGCTTTGGGCATCACGTTGACAACTACCCGGGCCACTCGGCTCCTCGCTGACGTCGGCGGAACTTGCGGTTCGAACTCTACCGGCGACCCGGCGATTCCCGCCCTACTGGCACGACCCGATGTACGCCGCGCACAGCGGTGCACCCATCGCGTCGAGCACGGCGGTGTCATCGACCCCCGGCCAGGCTGTCAGCGGGGGCGCCGTCGACCACATCGCCAGCTCGGTGATCGTGCTGTTCCCGGGGTTGGCGACCAGGTACTGGTGCAGGATCACCGGGCCACCGATCACCGCCGCCATCCGGTCGGGCTCGTCCGTCGTCACCGAGGGCGAGGCCGTCACGTCGGTCCGCTGACAAGACCGCACCGCCCCGGCCGCGGTGTCGAACACCTCCTGGGCCAATTGACCGCCACGCCACGTCTCACCACGCCAGTGCAGCACCTGGGCCTGCAGCTGCCACTGGCCCTCGGGGTTGACCACCAGCGCGCGTTCGGCCACCGCCCAACTACGCGGGTCCAGCAGCACCGGTGGGCTGGCGCAGAGTTCCTCGAAGCGGAACCGCGGCGCGACGGCGGTCACGGCCACACCGGGCAGCCGAGGCCAGGCGTAGTGCGAGTTCAGCGGAATGCCCCACGGTGGGATCCACGCCGCCTCGGGGATGCGGTCACAGGCCGGGGGGCACGTCTCGGGGGTGGCGGCAGCGGGGGGCGCGACGACGAGCCCGCAGGCCACCAAAAGGGTCCCGAGGACCATCCGCATACGCCGCCTCCCGTGAGCGCACAATCGTAAGCATGGACTTGACGCATTTCGGACATTCATGCTTGCTCGCCGAGTTCGGCGCCACCACGCTGCTGTTCGACCCGGGCAACTTCTCGCACGGCTTCGAGGGCATCACCGGCCTGTCGGCAATCCTGATCACCCACCAACACCCCGACCACGCCGACCGGGCGCGTCTGCCCGCGTTGGTGGAAGCCAACCCGGACGCCGCGCTGTACGCCGACCCGGCCACCGCCGCCGAACTCGGCGGGCCGTGGCGCGCCGTGCATGTCGGCGATGAACTGACGATCGACGGGCTGACGGTTCGCGGGGTGGGCGGGCGCCATGCCGTCATCCACCCGGAGATCCCGGTGATCGACAACATCTCCTACCTGGTCGGCGACGACGAGCACCCGGCGCGGCTGATGCATCCGGGTGACGCGCTGTTCGTGCCCGGCGAGCCGGTCGAGGTGCTGGCCGCGCCGGCGGCCGCGCCGTGGATGAGGATCTCCGAGGCGGTCGACTACCTGCGCGCGGTCGCCCCGGAGCACGCCGTTCCGATCCATCAGGGAATAGTCGCCCCGGAGGCGCGCGGCATCTATTACGGTCGCCTCACCGAGATGACCGACACCGACTTCCGAGTGCTGCCGGAGGAGAACTCCACCCGGTTCTGAATCACCTTGCTGCGAAAGGCTTTCGATGAGTACCGCTGACCTCGAGCACCTGTTCGGCCTCACCGGCAAGACCGCGCTGGTCACCGGCGGCACCCGCGGCATCGGCATGATGATCGCCCGCGGTCTGCTGCAGGCCGGCGCCCGGGTCACCGTCAGCTCCCGCAAGGCCGACGCCTGCGAGCAGGCCGTCGCCCAACTCTCGGAGTTCGGCGAGGTGCGCGGCATCCCGGCCGACTTGTCGCGTCAGGACGAGTGCAGACGATTGGCCGGCGAGGTACTCGCCGACAGCGACGAACTGGACATCCTGGTCAACAACGCCGGCGCGACGTGGGGCGAGCCGCTGGAGAGCTTTCCCGCGTCGGCGTGGGACAAGGTGCTCGACCTGAACGTGAAGTCGCCGTTCTGGATGGTGCAGGAGTTGGTGCCCGCGCTGCGCAAGGCGGGCACGCAGGACGACCCGGCCCGGGTGATCAATGTGGGCAGCATCGACGGTATTCACGTCCCGGTGTTGGCCACCTACTCGTATTCGGCGAGCAAGGCCGCGCTGCACCAGCTGACACGCGTGCTCGCCAAAGAGCTCGGCCCGCAACACATCACGGTCAACGCGGTCGCCCCGGGACCGTTCCCGTCGAAGATGATGGCGGCGACCCTGGATGCCTTCGGTGACGCCATCGCGGCGTCGGCACCGATGCGGCGCATCGGCCGCGACGACGACATGGCCGGTATCGCGGTCTTCCTGGCCAGCCGCGCGGGATCCTATGTGAACGGGGCGATCATCCCGGTCGACGGCGGAATCGCGACGACGGCCTCCGGGTCCGGCTCGAGCCGCTGATCCAACTCACGCCGCTGACGACGCGGGACGGTCAGATCCCCAGCGGTACACCGCCGGTGCGCAACCCTGCATCAGGGCGAGGTCCACCACGTCGAGCATGGCTTGTCGCGGACCGGATTTGCGCAGTTGCCGCGCCGCGACGGCCACCCGGACGATTGCGCCGCGCCGCGCCGTCCGCTCGGCGGACAGCACCAGCGTGCGGCACCACCACGGTTCGGTGAGGAACCCCTCGCCGATGCCGAGCACCCGGCTGCGCACGGTCGAGCGGCTCACCAAATCGGTCATCCCGTGCAGGTCGGCAAGCAGACGAAACCCGTTGCGCGGCAGCGAGGTTACGGTGCCGGCCGACACCGTCCACCCCGGGGCGGCGAACAGCCGGGTCCGCAGTCCGACATGTTCGAGCACCCGGTCGGCGCCCATCAGCCGCAGGTTGGCCTCGTGCGCGGGCAGGGTCGCGAACTCCCCGCGCAGCCGCTTCGTCGCGGCCTCGTCGTAGCCGTGCAGGACCACCGCGTCCCCACCCGAGCGCCGGCTCCGCACCCAGTCGACGGTGGTCGGGTCGCCCTCCAACCGATAGCCGTTCTTCAGCCGCGGCGCGACCAGCAGCGACACCGGGACACCGCGGCCGTCGAGCACCCGGCAGAACTCGTCGATGTCGGCCAGGGTCCGGTCGCAGATCCCCGACACCGAGACGATGAGCTGTCCAGCCACATCCGCAGTGTGGCAACCGCAGGTGTCGGGACGGTGTCGGTGATCAAGACGTCAGGCGTCCATCCGGTTCAGTGCGGGAGCACGGCCTCGATGGCGGCGACGACCTCGGGGGCGTCGGGCTCTGTGCGCGGCCGGAACCGGTTGACCACCTTGCCACCGGGGGCGAGCAGGAACTTCTCGAAGTTCCACTGCACGTCGCCGGCCTCCCCGCCGGCGTCGGCGGTCCTGGTCAACTCGGCGTAGAGCGGGTGGCGGTCGGCGCCGTTGACGTCGGTCTTGGCCAACAGCGGGAACGTCACCCCGTAGGTGGTGGAGCAGAACGTGGCAATCTCCTCCGGCGAGCCGGGTTCCTGTCCCATGAACTGGTTGCACGGAACCCCGATAACGGTCAGCCCGCGGTCGGCGTAGTCGCGGGCCAACTGCTCCAGCGCGCCGTACTGCGGCGTGAGGCCGCACTTCGAGGCCACGTTGACCACCAGCACCGCGCGGTCGGCGTAGTCGGCCAGGGAGGTGGGCTTGCCGTCGAGGGTCGTCAGGGGAATGTCGGTCAGGCTCATGGGGCAGACGCTACCAAGGTGTGTTGCTCAGGCGCCTGACCGCTGCGGGCCGCTCGCCGAGCGCCCGTAGTGCTCGGGGTCGGCGGTCGCGAGCAGCCAGGAATACTGGAAGGCGGCTTCCTTCCAGCGCTCGTAGCGTCCGCTGATACCGCCGTGGCCGGCGGTCATCTGCGTCTTCAGCAACACCGGGTGTGCGTCGGTCTTGCTGTGCCGCAGTGCGGCAACCCATTTCGCGGGCTCGACGTAGAACACCCGGGTGTCGTTCAGCGATGTCATCGCCAGGATCGCCGGGTAGTCCTTGGCCTCGACGTTCTCGTACGGCGAGTAGGACTTCATGTAGAAGTAGACGTCCGGGTCCTCGAGGGGGTTGCCCCATTCGTCCCATTCGGTGACCGTCAGCGGCAGCGACGGATCCAGGATCGTGGTCAGCGGGTCCACGAACGGCACCTGGGCGAGGATGCCTGCGAACAATTCCGGCGCCAAGTTGGCCACCGCGCCCATCAGCAGTCCCCCGGCGCTGCCGCCGAGGGCCACCAGGTTCTGCGGCCGGGTTCGGCCGGTTTCGACGAGGTGCCGGGCCACCGCGATGAAGTCGGTGAAGGTGTTCTTCTTCTCCAGCAGCTTGCCCCGCTCGTACCACAGCCGGCCCATCTCGCCGCCGCCGCGAACGTGCGCGACCGCGAACACCACCCCGCGGTCCAGCAGGGACAGCCGCGCGACGGAGAACCGCGGGTCCTCCGAGGACTCGTAGGCGCCATAGCCGTAAAGCACTGTCGGAGAGGGGAAGTCGATGCCCGCCCGATAGATGAGGGAGATCGGGATCCGGGCCCCGTCATCGGCCACCGCCCAGTCCCGGTGTTCGACGTAGTCCTCGCGGCGGTAGTCGCCGAGCACGGGTTGCTCGCGCAGCAGGGTGCGTTCCCCGCTGCCCAGGTCGATGTCGTAGATCCGCAGCGGCGTGACGAACGACGTGGCGGCGACCCGCAGTTTCGGGGCGTCCCAGTTCGGGTTGCCCGCCAGACCCGACGAGGTCAGCTCGGAGTCGAAGTGGATCTCCTCCGGCTCGCCGTAACCGTCGCCGGCGGCGATCGGCCAGAGTTGGATGCGCGGCAACGCCTCCCGGCGGTAGCTCACCACCAGATGGTCGACGAAGGCGTCCACACCTTCGAGTCGGACGTCGTCGCGGGCGGCGATCAGGGTCCGTTGCTTCGACGGGTCGGCAACCGGCGCTTCGGTCAGGGTGAAGTTCACCGCTCCGTCGTTGTGCAGGATCAGGAAACGGTCCTCGCCGCCGACGACGGCGTGTTCGACGGAGTATTCGACGCCGTCGCGGCGGGGCAGCACCGTGGTGAAGGTTGCCGCGGGATCGGCGGCGTCGGCGTAGCGGATCTCCGAGGTCACCGCCGAACCGGCCGCGATGATCACGTAGGCGTTGCTCCGGGTGCGGCCCACCGCGACCCAGTACCGTTCGTCGGGTTCGTGGTAGACCGACTCGTCGGAGTCGGTCGAACCGAGCCGGTGCCGCCACACGGTGTCGGGGCGCCACGCGTCGTCGACGGTCGTGTAGTACACCGTGGCGTTGTCGGCCGCCCAGGTCACCCCCGATGCGATCCCGGCGATGACGTCCGGATAGAGCTCACCGCTGCGTAAGTCCTTGAACCGCAGGGTGTACCGCTCGTCACCGACGACGTCGACCGAGTAGGCCAGCACATGGCCGTCCAGACTCACACTGACGGCACCGAGGGAGAAGAAGTCGTGCCCGTCGGCCTCGACGTTCTCGTCGAGCAGCACCTGTTCGCCGGCGATCTCGGTGTGCTCGTCGAACACCGGTGGCGTCCAGTCGTCCGGATCGGCGACCGGGCACCGGCAGTGCACGCCGTACTGCTTGCCCTCGAAGCTGCGCCCGTAGTACCACCACTCGCCACGGCGGGTCGGCACCGACAGATCGGTCTCCTTGGTCCGGGACTTGATTTCGTCGAAGATCTTCTGCCGCAACGGCTCCAGGTACGCGGTCGCGTCGTCGGTGTAGGTGTTCTCGGCTTCGAGGTAGGCGATGACCTCGGGGTCGGACTTGTCGCGCAACCACTCGTAAGGATCGACGAAGACGTCGTCGTGATGGACGCGGTGGACGTCGGTCCGCTTGGCCGCGGGCGGTGTGGTCATGCCCGAGGTCCGATCCAGTCGGCGAAGGACAGGCCGGAAATGCGTTCGTAGGCCTCGATGTAGCGGGCGCGGGTGGCCGCGACGATGTCGTCGGGCAGCGGTGGTGGCGGTACCGAACCGTACCGGTCCCATCCGGACTCGGGCCCGGTGAGCCAGTTGCGGACGAACTGCTTGTCGAAGCTGGGTTGCACGACGCCCTGGGTGTAGGTGTCGGCCGGCCAGTATCGCGACGAGTCCGGGGTGAACACCTCGTCGGCCAGCACCACCCGATCGTCGGCGTCGACACCGAACTCGAACTTCGTGTCGGCGATGATGATGCCCTTGGTCAGCGCATGGTCCGCCGCCTGGGCATATATCTGGAGGGTGCGCTCGCGCAGTTGGTTCGCGCGGACGGCGCCGACCAACTCGATCACCCGGTCGAACGAGATGTTCTCGTCGTGCTCACCGAACTCGGCCTTGGTCGCCGGGGTGAACAGCGGGGTGTCGAACTTGCTGGCCTCACCCAGCCCCGGCGGGAGCGGGATCCCGCAGACCGCGCCGCTTCGCTGGTAGTCCAGCAGCCCCGATCCGGTCAGGTAGCCGCGGGCCACGCACTCGACCGGCACCATCTCCAGCTGCCGCACCACCAGCGCGCGGCCCAGGACCTCGGTGGGGATGCGCGGGTCGTCGGGCGGACCGGCGAGGTGGTTGGGCGCGTCGATGTAGTCGAAGAAGAAGACGCTCATCGCGGTGAGGATGCGGCCCTTGTCCGGGATCAGGCTGTCGAGGATGTAGTCGAACGCCGAGATCCGGTCGCTGGCGACGAAGAGCAGATGCTCGTCGTCGATCCGGTAGATCTCCCGGACCTTGCCACTGGCCAGATGCCGATAGTCGCTCAAAGCGGGACGCATCGCGTCAGCCTAACGGCCGCTGAGGTGACGCGACTGTGCTGGGATCACGGGTATGAGATCGCGATTTCTGCCCTACGCCACTACCCCCGGACGACTGCTGGCGCAGTTGGTCAGCGACCTGCTGGTGGGACTGTGGATCGCGATGTGGGTCATGGTCGGCATCGGCGTGCACACCGCGATCGCCACCATCTCCAAGGTGGGACGTCAGGTCAAGGACAGCGCCACCGGCATCTCGGACAACCTGCATTCGGCCGGCGACAGCGTGCACGGCGTCCCGCTGGTCGGCGACACCATGTCCAAACCGCTGCGCGCCGCCAGCGAGGCCGCCCTCGATCTGGCCGGCGCCGGTCATCAACTCGACAGCACGGCCTCGTGGCTGGCGGTGCTGCTGGCCATCGCCGTCGCCGCCCCACCGATCATGGCCATCGGCATGCCGTGGCTGTACCTGCGGATCCGGTTCTTCCGGCGCAAGTGGACCGTCATCGCGCTCGCGCAGACCACCGCCGGTGTGGAACTGCTGGCGCTGCGCGCGCTGGCCAACCGGCCGCTGCGCAAGCTGACCGTGGTCAGCGCGGACCCGGTGGGGGCGTGGCGGCAAGACGATCCGGTGGCGGTACGTGGCCTCGCGGAGCTGGAACTGCGATCCGCGGGCGTGGCCGCGCCGCGGTACTGGCGGGCTCCCGCGGTCTAGTTCTGCAGGGATCCGGGCGGCCAGTCCACGCCGATCTCATCGCAGATCGGCGGAATGATGATCAGCGCTCCGCGAGGGCTGCAGAATGGGGTGCCCGGCGGCGGGCCAGTGGGTGCCGGCGGCGGGTTGCGGACCGGCGGCGTATCGCCGGTGTAGATGAAGCTGTCCAATGAGTTGCCCTTGAGGTCGACCATCGTCACGTTGCCCTTGCCAAACGGCACTATCCACCAGGTGTGGCAGGCACTCATGTCCCAGCGGATGTTGTCGAACGGCAGAGCCTGACCCGGGCACCAGGTGTTGCCCGGCTCCGGAACGGCGTGCGCGGCAGTTGCACCGCCAAGGGCGACGCCCGCTATCGTCGCACCGGCTGCGACCACCGCCGCGTTTCGGAAGATCCGCTTCATACGCTCGTTCCCTACGTCGGGCAGCGCCGTTGTCGGCCCTGCTGCACGTCGATTGCACAGGCCCGCGGCCGCTACCGATCCCAAATTGTCTATAGCGTCAATCGGGCGGTCCGGCGGATTCGTTAGCCGCCAGCCGGCAACCGAAACTTGACACCGGGCGGTGTGGCCTACATCATAAATCAATCAATCGATCGATTAGTTGGGTGCGGGGCGGTTGGCCGGCGATTCCCGCCGGCTGTCGCCGTGTCGCCCCGCTGTCCCGGCACCAGGAGGTTTCGCGTCATGACCGCAACCGCGCGTCCCGGCGAATGGGTTGACCACGCCCCCGGACTCGACGACCTGGCGGGCAGCTTCAACCTCAGGGTCTCGACGGATCGGTACCGCTCGCGGGAGTACGCCGACCGCGAGCGCGACGCGATCTGGCTGAAGACCTGGCAGGTCGCCGGGCGCGTGGACGACCTGCCCAAGGTCGGCGACTGGATGGAGTACAAGATCTACGACCAGTCCTTCCTCATCGTGCGGGGCAAGGACGAGAAGTTGCGCGGCTTCGTCAACGCGTGCCGGCACCGCGGCAACGCCATCTGCCAGGGCCGCACCGGCAACGCCAAGCGCGGCTTCCTGTGCCAGTACCACCTGTGGTCCTACGACCTCGACGGCCGGCTCAAAGGCCTGCTGCGCGAGGAGAGCTCGGGCGGCCTCGACAAGAGCGACAACTCGCTCATCGCCGTGTCGGTAGACACCTTCGGCGGCTTCATCTTCATCAACCCGGACCCCGGTGCCCAGCCGCTGGTGGAGTGGATCGGCGAGGACGCGCTGGCGATCCTGGCGCCCTACCACCTCGAACTGATGTCGACGGTGATGAACGTCAGCGAGCCCCTGGACTGCAACTGGAAGGTCGTCATGGACGCCTTCAACGAGGGCTACCACGTCAACGGTGTGCACCCGCAGCTGCTGGCGGTGCTCAACATCCAGCCGGAGACCACCCGCTACAACTTCTACGAGAACCACAGCATCGCCATGGCCCCCTTCGAGGTGGTCGGGGCCACCCCTGAAAAGCAGGTCGAGGGCACCCTCGCACTGCCCGAGACCTTCCCCGGCACGGTCGCGGTGATCCCCCGATTCACCGAACTCGTCAAGGAGTACACCGCCGAGGACGGGTCCATCGACTTCCCCGAGGGGGTCACGGCGCGCACGCTGCTCCAGCAGGCGACCCGCGCACACCTGACCGACATGGGCCTGGACGTCGGCGACCTCACCGACGCCCAGATGAGCGACAACCACGGCTGGTTCCTCTTCCCGAACTTCATGATGACCATCCGGGCCGGCGAGTGCCACGTGATCCTGTCGAGACCGCACCCCGACGGTGACCCCAACCGATGCATCTGGCACGTCGCGAGCTACATGTACCTGCCGCCGGAGATGGCCGACGCGTTCAAGGTGGACCTCATCGAGGTGGACGAACCGGGCAGCTACAAGTATTTCGAAGCGCTGCAACAGGATTACGAGCAGATGCAGCGCCAGCAGTCGGGCCTGCGCAACCAGGGCCTCGACCACATGATGTTGGTGAAGGAAGAGGTCGTCGTCGCCAAGTTCCACGACACCGTGGACCGGTGGATGGCCGGAGAGGGAG
>JAGQTU010000091.1 GCA_020438865.1 Mycobacterium sp. | reverse complement strand
GGAATACCAGCAGACCCACGAAGAGAACTTCTCCGCGGCCAGCGATGAAGCACTCAGCGACATCATCTGATCCAGCGGCCCAGCCGCCCGCCGCCCGTGCAACGTGGCCCTTGCCCGAACCGACCCTGACGTACTTCCCCAACGCCAGGTTCGCGCTCTCGGACAGGGACCTCGATGCAGGGGCGGCGCCCCGTCTCCCGGGAGGTCCCGTCGTGTCCGACTCCGGCGAGCACGGACACGTCCCCGTCCTGCTGGACCGCTGCGTCGAGCTGCTGACCCCCGCGCTCACCGGCACCGCCGCGGACGGCTCGGGCGCCGTCCTCGTCGACGCCACCCTGGGCGCGGCGGGGCACGCCGAACGATTCCTCACCGAGTTTTCGGCCCTGCGGCTGATCGGGCTGGACCGCGACCCCAACGCCCTGGCGATCGCGACCGCCCGGCTGGCGCGGGTCAGCGATCGGGTCACCCTCGTGCGGACCTGCTACGACGGGATCGCCGCGGCGCTGACCGAGGCCGGCCACGCCCCGACCGGCTCGGTGGACGGCATCCTGTTCGACCTCGGCGTCTCCTCGATGCAACTCGACGAGACCGGACGTGGCTTCTCCTACGCCCAGGACGCACCCCTGGACATGCGGATGGACCCCGATGCGGCGCTGACCGCCGCCGAGATTCTCAACACCTACGACCGCGCGGCGCTGACCGACATCCTGCGCCGCTTCGGTGAGGAGAAGTTCGCCCACCGCATCGCGGGCCTGATCGTCGAACAGCGTTCCCGTGCACCGCTTTCCAGCACCGCCGAGCTGGTCGAGATCATCTACCGCGGCATCCCCGCACCGGCCCGCCGCACCGGGGGACACCCGGCCAAACGCACCTTCCAGGCGCTGCGCATCGCGGTCAACGCCGAGCTGGAGTCGCTGAGCGCGGCGCTGCCCGCGGCGCTGGCCGCGCTGCGCCCGGGCGGGCGGCTGGTCGTGATGGCTTACCAGTCGCTTGAGGACCGCATCGTCAAGGCCGCGTTCGCCGCGGCGACCGCATCGCGCACACCGCAGGGGCTGCCGGTCGTCCTGCCCGGCCACGAGCCCGAGTTCGGTGCGCTCACGCGCGGCGCCGAGCGCGCCGACGCCGAGGAGATCGACCGCAATCCGCGCAGCGCGCCGGTCCGGCTGCGGGCAGTGGAACGTCTGGGGCCGGCCAGCCGGGAACGGGGAGGGAACGGGTGATGAAGGTCGGGCGCAAGACACCCACTTCGGACAATCGGAAGCGGAACCCTAAGCGCAAGCCGGCACCGGCCCGTCGCGGCACGCCGGAAGGCGCAACCCGCACCCGCCGCACCGCCGAGCCCGCGCCGCGCGCCCCGCGCCAGCGCCCCGGCGCCCCGGCGCGCCGTGAACCGCGTGGGCTGCGCCAGGGCCCCCAGACCGCACCCACCGCACGGCCCGCGGAACGGCAGGCGCGGCCGAAGACCGCCAGCCAGGCCAAGGCCCGGTCGAAGGCCCGTAAGGCCAAGGCCCCCAAGGTCGTTCGCCCGCCGCTGCGGGAACGGCTGATCGCCCGGCTGGCCGACGTGGATCTGCGCCCCCAGCGGCTGGTGGCCAGGGTTCCGTTCGTGGTGCTGGTCATCGGCGCACTCGGCGTCGGCCTGGGTGTCACGCTGTGGCTGTCCACCGACGCCGCGCAACGGTCCTATCAGCTGGGCACCGCCCGCGCCACCAACGAGGCGCTCAGCCAGCAGAAGGAGGCGCTGGAACGCGATGTCCGCGAGGCGCAGTCGGCCCCGGCGCTCTCCGACGCCGCCCGCGACCTCGGGATGATCCCGTCGAAGGACACTGCGCACCTGGTGCAGGATCCGACCGGCAACTGGATCGTGGTCGGCAAGCCCAAACCGGCCGAGGGGGCTCCGCCGCCGCCGCTGAACTCCAAGCTGCCCGACGAGAAGCCGCCCGCCCCGCCGACGCCGGCCGCGCCCGCGCCGAAGCCGGGCACCCTCGGCTCGGTTGAGGTTCCGGTCCGGACGACGCCGGGTGGCACACCGTTGACCGGCGCCGCACCGCTGGTTCCCGGGGCGACACCGCTGGTCCCGGGCCTGGCCCCGCTCGCGCCGGGAGTAACCCCCCTGGTACCCGGGGCGACCGCCCTGGTTCCCGGGACGGCCCCGCTGGTCCCGGGTACCGCCCCCCTGACCGCGCTGCCGCCGGCCACCGGACCCGAGGTGGCGGTGCGCGCCCCGTCGCCCATCGACCCCGGCACCGCGCACGCGCCCGCGGGGACGCTGCCCGGCCCGGCTCAGCAGCCCGGCCCGGCTCCGCTGACCCAGCCGCTCAACGTGCCCGGTCCGGCCGACGTCGTGCCCGCGACGCAACCGCTCCCGGCGCTCACGCAACCGCTCCCGGCGCTCACGCCGGTGGTGCCCGCCCCGCTCCTGCCGGCGGCCGGAGCGGCCCAGTGAGCCGGGCCGCACGCTCGGGATCCCGGCCGGCGCCGCAGCGCAAACGGCGGGCCGCACCGGCGTCCACTCCCGAGCCGGCCGGGCAGGGCCGCTCGGCCAAGGCGCGGCGCACCCGCGAGGCCACCGAGGTCGCCGGGACCGCCAGGCGCACCGCGACCTTCGCCTTCCGGCACCGCACCGGGGGTGTCGTCATCCTCCTCGCGCTGATGGTGGCCGCGGCCCAGCTGTTCAACCTGCAGGTGCCCCAGGCGGCCGGGCTGCGGGCCCAGGCCGCCGGCCAGCTCAAGGTCACCGACGTCGAGAAGGCGGTGCGCGGCAGCATCGTCGACCGCAACGACGACAAGCTGGCCTTCACCGTCGAGGCGCGCGCGCTGACCTTTCAGCCGGCCAAGATCCGCAAACAGCTGACCGAGGCCAAGCAGAAGTCGTCCGCGGCGCCCGATCCCGACAAGCGGCTGATGGAGATCGCCCGCGACATCGCGGGCAAGCTCGACAACAAGCCCGACTACCAGACGCTGCTGAAGAAGCTGCGCGGCAACGACACCTTCGTCTACCTGGCCCGGGCCGTCGATCCGGCGGTCGCCAGCGCGATCACCAAGAAATTCCCCGAGGTGGGCGCCGAACGCCAGGACCTGCGGCAGTACCCGGGCGGCTCGCTGGCGGCCAACATCGTCGGCGCGATCGACTGGGACGGCCACGGCCTGATGGGTCTCGAGGATTCGATGGACGCCGTGCTCGCGGGCACCGACGGGTCGGTCACCTACGACCGCGGATCCGACGGCGTGGTGATCCCGGGCAGCTACCGCAACCGGCACGATGCCGTCGACGGCTCCACCGTGCAACTGACCCTGGACGACGACATCCAGTTCTACGTCCAGCAGCAGGTGCAACAGGCCCGCGACGTCTCCGGCGCGAAGAACGTCTCCGCGGTGGTTTTGGACGCCAAGACCGGTGAGGTGCTGGCGATGTCCAACGACAACACCTACGACCCCAGCCAGGACATCGGCCGCCAGGCCGACAAGCAGATGGGCAACCTCGCGGTGTCCTCGCCGTTCGAGCCGGGGTCGGTGAACAAGATCGTCACCGCGTCCTCGGTGATCGAGTACGGGCTGTCCAACCCCGACGAGGTGCTGCACGTGCCGGGCGCCATCGACATGGGCGGGGTGAGCGTGCACGACGCCTGGGACCACGGCGTGATGCCGTACACCACCACCGGCGTGTTCGGGAAGTCGTCGAACGTCGGCACCCTGATGCTGGCGCAGCGGATCGGACCGGAGCGCTACTACGACATGCTCGGCAAGTTCGGCCTCGGCCAGCGCACCATGGTGGGGCTGCCCGGTGAGAGCGCGGGGCTGGTGCCGCCGATCGACCAGTGGTCGGGGAGCACCTTCTCCAACCTGCCCATCGGACAGGGTCTTTCGATGACCCTGCTGCAGATGGCCGGCATGTACCAGGCGATCGCCAACGACGGCGTGCGCATCCCGCCGCGGATCATCAAGTCGACGATCGCCGCCGACGGCCGCCGCACCGACGAGCCGCGTCCGAACGGCATCCAGGTGGTCTCACCGGAGACCGCGCGCACGGTGCGCGGCATGCTGCGTGCGGTCGTGCAGCGCGACCCGATGGGTTATCAGCAGGGCACCGGCCCGGCGGCCGCCGTGGAGGGCTACCAGATCGCCGGCAAGACCGGCACCGCCCAGCAGATCAACCCGGCATGCGGCTGCTACTACAGCGACGTCTACTGGATCACCTTCGCCGGCATGGCACCCGCCGACGACCCGCGCTATGTCATCGGCATCATGATGGACAACCCGCAGCGCAACGCCGATGGTTCGGCCGGCCACTCTGCCGCGCCGCTGTTCCACAACATCGCCAGTTGGCTGCTGCAGCGCGAGAACGTCCCACTCTCCGCCGACCCGGGCCCCGAGCTGACCCTGCAGGCCACCTGACGCGGCCGGCCCCGGTTGCTCGGTAGGGTGGCAAGCCGTGACAGGCGTGACGAACGGCCTGCGGCCGCGCACGACCCCGGGTCTCACGTTGCCCAGCATCGCGGCTCGGATCGGCGCGGTGCCCGCCGAGGGCAGCGTCCTGCCACCGGTACGTATCACCGGCGTTACGCTGCGCGGGCAGGAGGCCGTCGCCGGTGACCTGTTCGCCGCGCTGCCCGGCGCGTCCGCGCACGGCGCCTCCTACACCCGCGTGGCCGTCGACGCCGGGGCGGTGGCGGTGCTCACCGACGCCGACGGCGTGGCCGTCATCCACGATCTGCTCGGCCGGCCCGCGCCGGTCCCGGTGCTGGTGCATCCGACGCCGAGGTCGGTGCTCGGCGACCTCGCCTCGGCGGTCTACGGGCATCCCTCCGACCGGGTCGTCGTGCTCGGCATCACCGGAACCTCGGGCAAGACCACGACCACCCATCTGATCGAGGCCGGCCTGCGCGCGGCCGACCGCATCCCGGGACTGATCGGCACCGTCGGCGTCCGCATCGCCGGGCGGGACGTGCCCAGCGCGCTGACCACGCCGGAGGCCCCGGCGCTGCAGGCGCTGCTGGCGGTGATGGCCGAAGCGGGCGTCGACACCGCCGTCATGGAGGTCTCCAGCCACGCCCTGGCGCTCGGCCGGGTGGACGGCATCCGGTTCGCCGTCGGTGGGTTCACCAACCTGTCCCGCGACCACCTTGACTTCCATCCCACGATGGAGGCCTACTTCGAGGCCAAGGCGCGGCTGTTCGACCCGTCCTCCGCGGTGCACGCGCACACCGCGGTCATCTGCGTCGACGACGACGCCGGGCGGGCGATGGCGCGGCGGGCCACCCACGGCGACCAGCGCGCGGTGACGGTCAGCGTCGAGGGCAACCCGGCGGACTGGCGGGCCGGGGACATCACCGTGCTCGACAACGGCGTGCAGGAGTTCACCGCGCAGGACCCGGCCGGGGTGCACCACCGGCTGCGAATCCGGCTGCCCGGGCGGTACAACGTCGCCAACGCGCTGCTCGCGCTGGCGGTGCTGGACGCCGTCGGGGTGTCACCGGAGCAGGCCTCGCCCGGGCTGCGGCAAGCCACCGTGCCCGGTCGGCTGCAGGCGATCGAGGCGGGCCAGGACTTCCTGGCCGTCGTCGACTACGCCCACAAACCGGGCGCCCTGGCCGCGGTGCTGGAGACGCTGCGTCGTCCCGGCGCCCGGCTGGCGGTCGTCTTCGGCGCCGGCGGCGACCGCGACCAGGGCAAGCGCGAGCCGATGGGGCGCATCGCCGCCGAACTGGCCGACCTGGTCGTCGTCACCGACGACAACCCCCGCGATGAGGACCCGGTCGCCATCCGCGCCCGCATCCTGGCCGGGGCCGGGCAGGCGCGGCGCCGCCCGGACGGCGAACTGATCGAGATCGGCGACCGGCGGGCGGCCATCGAGTACGCGGTCGCCTGGGCCCGCCGCGGCGACGTGGTGGTGATCGCGGGCAAGGGCCACGAGAAGGGGCAGACCGCCGGCGGGGAGACCCGCCCGTTCGACGACCGCGACGAGTTGACCCGGGCCCTGCAGGCGCTGGGAAGCCGCCCGTGATCGACCTAACCGTCGCGCAGATCGCGGAGATCGTCGGCGGCCGGCTGGCCGACATCACCCCCGCCGAGGCGGCCGCGACCCGGGTGACGGGCACCGTGGAGTTCGACTCCCGGCAGGTCGGCCCGGGCGGGCTTTTCCTAGCGCTGCCCGGTGCGCGCTCTGACGGCCACGACTTCGCCGCGGCCGCGCTGGCAGCCGGTGCGGTCGCGGTGCTCGCCGCCCGCCCGGTCGGCGTGCCGGCGATCGTGGTGCCCCCCGCCTCCTCGGTGGACGCCGGCTCCGGGGCGCTCGAGCACGACACCGGCGGCGCCGGTGCGGCGGTGCTCGCCGCGCTGGCCAAGCTGGCCGCCACCGTGGCCGCCGAACTGGCCGCCGGTGGCATGACGATCGTGGGGATCACCGGGTCCTCCGGCAAGACGTCGACCAAGGACCTGATCGCGGCGGTACTGCGCCCGCTGGGCGAGGTGATCGCCCCGCCCGGCTCGTTCAACAACGAGCTCGGCCATCCCTGGACGGTGCTGCGGGCCACCGCCGACACCGACTACCTGGTGTTGGAGATGTCGGCGCGGCACCGCGGCAACATCGCCGCGCTGGCCGCCATCGCCCGGCCGTCGATCGCCGCGGTCCTCAACGTCGGCACCGCCCACCTTGGCGAGTTCGGCTCGCGCGAGGCCATCGCGGAGACGAAATCCGAACTGGTACAAGCCCTTCCGGCCGCCGGGGTGGCGATACTCAACGCCGACGACCCGATCGTGGCCGCGATGGCCGCCAAGACCGCCGCGCGGGTGGTGCTGGTCGGCCGATCGGAGGGGGCCGACATCCGCGCCGAGGACGTCACCCTCGACGAGCTGGCCCGCCCGGGCTTTGCCCTGCGAACCGCCGACGGCGCCGTCCGGGTGCAGCTGGCCGTGCACGGCGAACACCAGGTGGGCAATGCGCTTAGCGCGGCGGCGGTGGCCCTGGAATGCGGGGCGACCCTGGAGCAGGTGGCCGCCGCGCTGGCCGGTGCGGGGCCCACCTCGCGGCACCGGATGGAGGTGCGCACCCGCGCCGACGGCGTCACCGTCATCAATGACGCCTACAACGCCAACCCGGAGTCCATGCGGGCCGGGCTGCAGGCGCTGGCCGTGATGGCGCGGGGTGCGGACAAACGCAGCTGGGCGGTCCTCGGCGAGATGGCGGAGTTGGGCGAGGAGTCGATAACCGAGCACGACCGCATCGGCCGGCTGGCCGTGCGCTTAGATATCAGTCGACTCATCGTCGTGGGAACCGGGAGACCTATGCACGCCATGCACCACGGGGCGGTCATGGAGGGTTCCTGGGGTTCGGAGGCCACCATCGTCCCCGACGCCGACGCCGCCCTGGCGCAGCTGCGCGCCGAGCTGGCGCCCGGGGACGTGGTGCTGGTCAAGGCATCCAACGCGGCCGGTCTGGGCGCCCTGGCCGAGGCGCTGGCCGAGGACCGCGGATGAGATTGATCCTCGTCGCCGTCGGCCTGTCGCTGATGGTCTCGATCCTGCTGACGCCGGTGCTGGTGCGGCTGTTCACCCGGCAGGGGTTCGGGCAGGAGATCCGCGAGGACGGCCCGCCCAGCCACAAGACCAAGCGCGGCACGCCGTCGATGGGTGGGGTGGCCATCATCGCCGGCATCTGGGCCGGTTACTTCGGCACCCACCTGGTCGGGCTGGTGCTGGACGGGGAGGGCCCGTCGGCCTCCGGCCTGCTGGTGTTGGCGCTGGCCACCGCGCTGGGAGCGGTCGGCTTCGTCGACGACCTGATCAAGATCCGCCGCTCGCGCAACCTGGGCCTGAACAAGACCACCAAGACCGTCGGCCAGATAACCGCGGCGGTGCTGTTCGGCGTGCTGGTGCTGCAGTTCCGCAACGCCGACGGGCACACCCCCGGCAGCCCCGAATTGTCCTATGTGCGCGAGATCGCCACCGTCACGCTGCCGCCCGCGCTGTTCGTGCTGTTCGTCGTCGTGGTGGTCTCCGCCTGGTCGAACGCGGTCAACTTCACCGACGGGCTGGACGGGCTGGCCGGCGGCAGCATGGCCATGGTCAGCGCGGCCTACGTGTTGATCACCTTCTGGCAGTACCGCAACGCGTGTGCCACCGCGCCGGGGCTGGGCTGCTACAACGTCCGCGACCCGCTGGACCTGGCGCTGATCGCCGCTGCCACCGCCGGCGCGTGCATCGGGTTCCTGTGGTGGAACGCCGCCCCGGCCAAGATCTTCATGGGTGACACCGGATCCCTGGCGCTGGGCGGCATCATCGCCGGGCTGTCGATCACCAGCCGCACCGAGATGCTGGCCGTCGTGCTCGGCGCCCTGTTCGTCGCCGAGGTCACCTCGGTGGTGGTGCAGATCCTGGCGTTCCGCACCACCGGCCGCCGGGTGTTCCGGATGGCGCCTTTCCACCACCACTTCGAACTGGTCGGCTGGGCCGAGACCACGGTCATCATCCGGTTCTGGTTGCTCACCGCGATCGCGTGCGGGCTCGGCGTCTCGCTGTTCTACGGCGAGTGGCTCTCGGCCATCGGTGACTAACGGTGACCGGCCTGGAACCGCTCGCCCCTGGTGCGCAGATCCTGGTGACCGGCGCCGGGATCACCGGCCGGGCCGTCGTCAGCGCGCTGAGTTCCTGGGATGTCCGCATCGCGGTCTGCGACGACAACATCGAAGCCCTGGATGCGCTGTCCCGCAACGGGATTCGCACCGTCACCCCGGCCGATGCGGTCGCGGGGATCGACGGCTACACCCTGGTGGTCACCAGCCCGGGCTTTCCGCCGTCAGCGCCGGTCCTGGCCGCCGCCGCGGCGGCCGGGGTGCCGATCTGGGGTGACGTGGAACTGGCGTGGCGCCTCGACGCCGCCGGCCGGTACGGGCCGCCGCGCAAGTGGCTGGTGGTCACCGGCACCAACGGCAAGACCACGACCACCTCGATGCTGCACGCGATGCTGGTCGCCGACGGACGCCGGGCGCTGTTGTGCGGCAACATCGGCGAGCCGGTGCTCGACGTGCTGTCCCAGCCGGCCGACCTGCTCGCGGTGGAGCTGTCCAGTTTCCAGCTGCACTGGGCGCCCTCGCTGCGACCCGAGGCCGGTGCGGTGCTCAACGTCGCCGAAGACCACCTGGACTGGCATGGCGGCTTCGCGGCCTACGCCGCCGCCAAGGGCCGCGCCCTGGGCGGTCGGGTGGCGGTCGCCGGTGTCGACGACGCGCCCGCGGCCGCGCTGCTGGCCGCCGCGCCCGCCGCGGTGAAGGCGGGCTTCCGGCTGGGCGAGCCGGGCCCCGGGGAGCTAGGGGTGCGCGACGGGCGGTTGCTGGACCGGGCCTTCGCCGCGGCCCTGGACCTGTGCGCGGCGGACGTGATCCCGGTGGCGGGCCCGGTCGGGGTGCTCGATGCGCTCGGCGCCGCCGCCCTGGCCCGGGCGGTGGACGTTCCGGCCGAAGCGATCTCCTCCGCACTCGCCGGCTTCCGGGTCGGTCGGCACCGGGCCGAGCCGGTCGGGGTGGTGGCGGGGGTGCGCTACGTCGACGACTCCAAGGCCACCAACCCGCACGCGGCGCAGGCCTCGGTGCTGGCCTACCCGCGGGTGGTGTGGGTGGCCGGCGGCCTGCTCAAAGGCGCGTCGGTGGACGACATGGTCACCGCGGTGGCCGATCGGCTGGTCGGCGCGGTGCTGATCGGCCGCGACCGCGCGGTGGTTGCCAAGGCGTTATCGCGACACGCACCCGATGTCCCGGTCATCGAGGTTGTGACGCGGGAGGATGCTGAGGTGCATGAGACTAATGAGTCAGTTGTTACTCATGGGACTCGAGTGATCGACGCATCCGGACCGGCACCGGGCGCAGCGGTGATGACCGAGGTCGTCGCCGCCGCCGCCGAGCTGGCGAAACCCGGCGATACGGTGCTGCTGGCACCCGCCGGCGCGTCGTTCGACCAGTTCGCCGGCTATGCCGACCGGGGCGACGCGTTCGCCGCCGCGGTGCGCGCCGCGGTCCGGTAGCGGCCGTGGGCAACCCGTTCACCCGGCTCCGGCGCCGGGCCGATGCCGCCGATCCGGCCGCACCCGACGCCGGGGCACCGGCCGAGGACGGCGACGCCGCGGGCACGGCGGCGGTCACCGAACCCGTGGCCACGCGGTCCCGGTTTGTTCCGGAGCTGAAGTTCGGCGCCTGGCTGGGCCGGCCGATGACGTCGTTCCACCTGCTGGTCTCGGTGTCCGCGCTGCTGGTCACGCTGGGGTTGACCATGGTGCTCTCGGCCTCCGGCGTGCACTCCTACGACGAGGACGGCTCCCCGTGGGCCATCTTCGCCCGCCAGGTGCTGTGGACGGTGGTGGGCCTGTTCGGCTTCTGGTTCGCCCTGCGGGTGTCGGTGGCCTTCCTACGCCGCACCGCGTTCTCGGCGTTCGTCATCACGCTCGTACTGCTGGTGCTGGTGCTCATCCCGGGGATCGGGCACGAGTCCAACGGCACCCGCGGCTGGTTCGTGGTAGCCGGGCTCTCCATGCAGCCCTCGGAGTTGACCAAGATCGCGTTCGCGATCTGGGGTGCCCATCTGCTGGCCACTCGGCGCATGGAGCGCGCCTCCCTGCGCGAGATGCTGATCCCGCTGATCCCGGCCGCGGTGATCGCCCTGGCGCTGATCGTCGCCCAGCCCGACCTCGGCCAGACCGTCTCGCTGGGCATCATCCTGCTGGCCCTGCTCTGGTACGCCGGTCTGCCGCTGAAGGTGTTCGTCAGCTCGCTGGCGGCGGCAATGGCGGCCGCCGCCGTGCTGGCGGTCTCCGAGGGCTACCGCTCCGACCGGGTGCGGTCCTGGCTCGACCCGGCCGCCGACACGCAGGGATCGGGTTATCAGGCCCGGCAGGCCAAGTTCGCCCTGGCCAACGGCGGGGTGTTCGGTGACGGCCTCGGCCAGGGCACCGCGAAGTGGAACTACCTGCCCAACGCCCACAACGACTTCATCTTCGCCATCGTCGGCGAGGAACTCGGCTTCGTGGGCGCATTCGGGCTGCTGGCCCTGTTCGGGGTGTTCGCCTACACCGGTATGCGGATCGCCCGGCGGTCGGCCGACCCGTTCCTGCGGCTGCTGACCGCGGCCGCGACGATGTGGGTGATCGGTCAGGTGTTCATCAACGTCGGCTACGTCATCGGCCTGCTTCCCGTCACCGGCATCCAGCTGCCGCTGATCTCCGCCGGTGGAACATCCACCGCCACAACCCTTTTCATGATCGGGCTGATGGCCAATGCGGCCCGGCACGAGCCGGCGGCGGTGGCCGCGTTGCGCGCGGGCAGCGACGACCGGATGAACCGGCTGCTGCGGCTGCCGCTGCCCGCGGCCTATGTGCCGACCCGGGTGGAGGCCCTGCGCGACCGGCTGCGCTCCCGTCCGCAACCCGCTAAACCGGCCAAACCCGCGAAACCGGTCAAGCCGGCGAGATCGGCACAGAAGCCGGCCCAGAAGCCGGCCAGGAAGGCGCCGCGGGCCGCCGAGGCCGCCCGCCGGGGTGCCGCGGTGCCCGCCAAAGCCCGGACAGCCGCGCGATCCGACCGGCGCGCAGGGCATCATGGAGTCGCTTCCCGTCAGGGCCGCGCCGGTGGCGCGGAGCGCAACGGGCATCATGGAAACGGCCGCGCACGGCGGGCCGGCACATTGGAAGGTCAGCGTTACGGGTGAGTGTCTCGGGGGTCGGCGGCGGGTTGGAGCGCAGCGACTCCGGTAACCGCGACGGCGGCTCGCTGTCGGTCGTCCTCGCCGGCGGTGGCACCGCGGGTCACGTCGAACCCGCCATGGCGGTCGCCGATGCCCTGACGGCGCTGGACCCCGGAATCCGGATCACCGCGCTGGGCACCGCTCGCGGCCTGGAGACCCGGCTGGTGCCCGAGCGCGGCTACCGGCTCGAACTGGTCACCCCGGTCCCGCTGCCCCGCAAGCTCAACGCCGACCTGGCGCGGCTGCCGGCCCGGATCGCCCGCTCGGTGCGCGAGACGCGCGCGGTTCTGGACGAAGTCGGCGCCGACGTGGTGATCGGCTTCGGCGGTTACGTCGCGCTGCCCGCCTACCTGGCCGCCCTCGGCGGGCGTCGGCGCCGGGTGCCGGTGGTCGTGCACGAGGCCAACGCCAGGGCCGGGATGGCCAACCGGGTCGGCGCCCGTACCGCCCGCCGGGTGCTCTCGGCGGTACCGGACTGCGGGCTGCGCAGCGCCGAGGTGGTCGGCATTCCGGTGCGCGCCTCGATCACCGCGTTGGACCGCAAGGCGCTGCGCGCCCAGGCCCGCGCCCACTTCGGGTTCGCCGACGACGCCGTGGTACTGCTCGTCTTCGGCGGTTCCCAGGGCGCGGCGTCGATCAACCGGGCGGTGTCGGCGGCCGCCGAGGCGCTGGCCGCCGCCGGTGTCGCGGTGCTGCACGCACACGGCCCCAAGAACACCCTCGACCTGCCCACCCCGGCGCCGGGGGATCCGCCGTACGTGGCGGTGCCCTACCTGAACCGGATGGACCTGGCCTACGCCGCCGCCGACCTGGCGATCTGCCGCTCGGGGGCGATGACGGTGGCCGAGGTGTCCGCCGTCGGCCTGCCCGCGGTCTACGTGCCGCTGCCGATCGGCAACGGTGAGCAGCGGCTCAACGCGCTGCCGGTGGTCGACGCGGGCGGCGGCCTGCTGGTCGACGACGCCGATCTCACCCCGGACTTCATCGCCCGCGAGGTGGTCGGGTTGCTCGGCGACCCGGTGCGCCTGGCGGCGATGACGGCGGCGGCCGACCGGGTGGGCCACCGCGATGCCGCGCAGCGGGTCGCCGAGGTCGCCGTCGAGGTGGCGCGCGCCGGGCGGAAGGTGCGGCGCCCGTGAACCGGCCGTTGCCACCCGAACTGCAGCGGGTGCACATGGTCGGGATCGGCGGCGCCGGGATGTCCGGCATCGCCCGCATCCTGCTGGACCGCGGTGGACAGGTGTCCGGCTCGGACGCCAAGGAGTCCCGCGGGGTGGCCGCGCTGCGGGCCCGCGGCGCGCAGATCAGCATCGGCCACGACGCCGCCAACCTCGACCTGCTGCCGGGCGGGCCGACCGCGGTGGTCACCACCCACGCCGCGATACCCAAGACCAACCCCGAACTCGTCGAGGCCCGCAGGCGCGCCGTGCCGGTGATCCTGCGCCCGGTGGTGCTGGCGAAGCTGATGGCCGGGCACCGCACCCTGATGGTGACCGGCACCCACGGCAAGACCACCACCACCTCGATGCTGATCGTCGCCCTGCAGCACAGTGGGCTGGACCCCTCCTTCGCCGTCGGCGGTGACTTGGGTGAGGCGGGCACCAACGCGCACCACGGCAGCGGTGAGTGTTTCGTGGCCGAGGCCGACGAGAGCGACGGCTCGCTGCTGGAGTACACCCCCGACGTCGCGGTGGTCACCAACATCGACGCCGACCACCTCGACTTCTTCGGCAGCCGCGAGGCCTACGCCGCCGTTTTCGACGCCTTCGTCGAACGGCTGGCCCCGGGTGGCGCGCTGGTGGTGTGCGTGGACGACCAGGGGGCCGCGGCGCTCGCCGAACGCAGTGCGGCACTGGGGGTTCGGGTGCTGCGCTACGGCAGCGGGCCGGCTTCCGGTTCCGGTGCGCCGCCGGCCGGGGTGCTGGTCGGCTGGGAACAGCAGGGCACCGGCGCGGTGGCCCACGTCCAACTGGCCGGCGAGCCGCATCCACGGGTGATGCGACTGGCGGTGCCCGGACGGCACATGGCGCTCAACGCGCTGGGGGCGCTGCTGGCCGCCGTCGAGGCCGGGGCGCCGATCGACGACGTACTGGACGGGCTGGCCGGCTTCGAGGGCGTCCGCCGTCGCTTCGAACTGGTCGGGACCGCCCACGGGGTGCGGGTCTTCGACGACTACGCGCATCACCCGACCGAGGTCAAGGCGGCGCTGACCGCGCTGCGCACCGTCGCCGCGCAGGACGGCGCCGGTCGCCCGTCGCCGCACGGCGGCCGGTCCATTGTCGTGTTCCAGCCCCACCTGTATTCGCGCACAAAGACTTTCGCGCGGGAGTTCGGCGCCGCGCTGGACAACGCCGACGAGGTCTTCGTGCTCGACGTCTACGCCGCCCGGGAACAGCCGCTGCCCGGGGTGAGTGGGGCGTCGGTGGTCGAACACGTCAGTTCGCCGGTGCACTACGTCGCCGACTTCTCCGCCGTGGCCGACCTGGTCGCCGCGACGGCCCGCCCCGGGGACGTGGTGGTGACGATGGGCGCCGGCGACGTCACGATGTTGGGCCCGGAGATCATCGCGGCATTGCATGCCAAGGCGAATCGGTCGCACCCCGGGACGGGCGGATGACCGGCCCGGGGGAGCAGCCGGCCGACCCGCCGGCCGACGAAGTTCCCGACGACGCCGACGACGCCACGACCGCGGAGTTGCCCGCCGCCGAAGCACAGGCTGACGCCGACGAGGTGGCCGCCGAGCCGGCCGGCGCCGAACCCTCCGAACCGGAGCCCGCCGAGGACCTCGAGGGGCCGCGGCGGCGGGCCCGGCGGGAACGCGCCGAACGGCGCGCCGCCGAGGAGCGGGCGCGGGCCATCGAGCAGGCCCGCCGGGAGGCCAAGCGCCGGGTACAGGGCAAGCCGGCCGACGAGGCGAAGCGGCTCAGTCGCGGCACCGTGCGGGGCCTGAAGGTGCTGGTCTGGTTCATCGTGTTGAGCGTGGTCAGCGTCGGACTGGGGCTGATCCTGTACTTCACGCCGCTGATGTCGGCGCGCTCGATCGTGGTGACCGGCACCGGTGCGGTCACCCGCGAAGAGATCGTCGACACCGCCCGGGTCGCGCCGGGCACGCCGCTGCTGCAGATCGACACCGACACGGTGGCCGACCGGGTCGCCGGCATCCGCCGGGTCGCCAGCGCCCGCGTGCAGCGCGAATACCCCTCGACGCTGCGGATCACGATCGTCGAGCGGGTTCCTTTAGTGGTCAAGGACTTTCCCGACGGGCCGCACCTGTTCGATCGCGACGGCGTGGACTTCGCGACGGCCCCGCCGCCGCCCGGACTGGCCTACATCGACGTCGACAACCCCGGCCCCAGCGACCCGCCCACCCGGGCCGCGCTGGAGGTGATGACGGCGCTGCGCCCCGAGGTCGCCGGGCAGGTGAGCCGCATCGCGGCCCCGTCGGTCGCCTCCATCACGCTGACGCTCACCGACGGCCGCACGGTGGTGTGGGGCACCACCGACCGCACCGACGAGAAGGCCGAGAAGCTGTCCGCGCTGCTGACCCAGCCGGGGCAGACCTATGACGTGTCCAGCCCGGACCTGCCGACCGTCAAGTAGGAGGAAGCATGCACCGCAGCAGCGTCATCGCCCTGACGGGACTGGCCGCCGCCCTGGCCGGCTGTGCGCACGGCACCGCCCGGGAGGCCGGCGCCCCGGCCGCCCCGGCGCCGGTCACCACCACCTCGACCAGCGTGCCCCCGGTGATCGGTGGCATGACCACGTGCACCAAGGCGGCGCTCGTCGAGCCCGCCGCCGCGGCGGCACGTGCGCTGGGGCCCAACAACGTCTACACGGTCGACGATCTGCACTGCGCCGACGGCTGGGCGGTGACCAGCGGCCTGCTGGCGAGCCGGGTGGACCCGACCATGGGTGCGCCGACCTCCTTCGTGTTCCAACAGGAGGGCCAGTTCTGGGTGGTCCAGGACAAGGCCAAGGTGTGCGGCACCAATCCGACCACGACCACCGCCCCCGCGGACGCCGCCATTCCGGCCGCGCTCTTCCTGCCCGGGTGCGCCGCGGGCTGATCGCCGCCGGCAACCGGCGACGGAAATTTCGCCCGCGACACGTCGGCGCGCCTCCCCAATCCACGGCGTGCCGGCCATACCGTTCTGGTTGCGCGGAACTACTTGACATAACTCTAAGCCTCTGGT
>JAGQTU010000090.1 GCA_020438865.1 Mycobacterium sp. | reverse complement strand
GATCAAGGCGGCCGGGCTCACCGACGACCAGATCGTCGAGTACAGCTGGGGGGAGAACACCGCCGGGTGGACGTTGATCAAGGCCGGCCAACTGCGCTCGCAGGAGGCCAGGTACACCCTCACCCCACAGGGCGCCAAGACCAAGGTGCACTTCGAGATCACCGTCGACACCTCGGTGCCGCTGCCGGGCTTCATCCTCAAGCGGGCGATCAAGGGCGGCACCGAGAGCGCGACCGACGGGCTGCGCAAGCAGGTGCTCAAGATCAAGAAGGGCGGCTGAATCCGCCTGTGGCCGTGAGCAGTACCGGACCCATGGCCGGTGTCCGGGTCATCGAGCTGGGCGGCATCGGACCTGGCCCGCACGCCGCGATGGTGCTGGCCGACCTGGGCGCCGACGTGGTGCGGGTGCGCAGGCCCAGCGGCGGGTTGCGGGTGGCCGCGGAGAACATCGACCTGTTTCATCGCGGCAAGCGCGTCGTCGACCTCGACATGAAATCGCAACGGCAGGCCCTGCTCGACCTGGTCGCGAAGGCCGACGTGCTGCTGGACTGCTTCCGGCCGGGCACCTGCGAGCGCCTCGGCATCGGGCCCGAGGAATGCGCGGCGCTCAATCCGCGGCTGATCTTCGCCCGGATGACCGGCTGGGGCCAGGAGGGTCCGTTGGCCTCGACCGCCGGACACGACATCAACTACCTGTCGCAGACCGGGGCGCTGAACGCCATCGGCTTCCGCGACCGGCGCCCGGTTGTACCGCTGAACCTGGTCGCCGACTTCGGTGGTGGATCCATGCTGGTGCTGTTGGGCATCGTCGCGGCCCTGTACGAGCGGGAGAAGTCCGGCTTGGGCCAGGTGGTCGACGCCGCGATGGTCGACGGGGTCAGCGTGCTGGCGCAGGCGATGTGGACGCTCAAGTCGACCGGGAAACTCTCCGACGATCGCGAATCATTCGTGCTGGACGGCAGTTCCCCGTACTACCGGACCTACCAGACGGCCGACGGGAAGTACATGGCGGTCGGCTCGATCGAACCGCAGTTCTTCGCCGCCCTGCTCGACGGGCTCGGGTTGTCCGCCGACGAGGTCCCCGCCCAGTCCGACACCGAACGTCACCCCAAGTTGGAGCGAATCTTCACCGAACGCTTCGCGAGCAGGACCCGCGACGAATGGACCGCGGTCTTCGCCGGCACCGACGCGTGCGTCACACCGGTGCTCACCTGGACCGAGGCGCAGTCCAACGAGCACCTGCGGGCCCGGCGCACCATCGTCGACGTCGGCGGCACACCGCAGGCCGCGCCGGCGCCGCGGTTCTCCCGCAGTGCCGCGGGGCCGATCGGCACGCCGCCGCAGCACGCGACCCCACTCGACGAGATCGGTTGGTAGCAAAGCACATCCACCAAAGGTGATCGCGGCGGGTTTGCCGTCGCTACATTGGTGTCATGGCCGTGCGGGCATCGCGGGAGATCTTGATCGATGCCGCGCCGGATGTGGTCCTCGACGCACTGGCCGATATCGAAGCCATACCGACGTGGTCGTCGGTGCACAAACGCGCCCACGTGATCGACCGTTACGACGACGGGCGTCCCCATCACGTGGCGGTCACCGTGAAGGTGCTGGGCCTCGTCGACCACGAAGTGCTGGAGTACCACTGGGGCCGGGACTGGGTGGTGTGGGACGCCGAACGCTCACCGCAACAGCATGCCCAGCATGTCGAATACACCGTGCGGCCCGAGGCCGGCAAGACCCGGCTCCGTTTCGACATCACGATGGAACCGTCGGCGCCGCTGCCGGAGTTCCTGATCAAGCGCGCCAAACGCACGGTGCTGCAGGCCGCGACCGAGGGCCTGCGCCAACACGTCATGCGCGTAGCACGGCCAGACGCCTGATGGCCTCGTCGAGCGTGTCGTCGCGTTTGCAGAAGGCGAAGCGCACCAGGTGATTCCACGCGCCGGCGTGGCTCGTCGCCGGATCGCAGAACGCCGACATCGGGATCGCCGCCACGCCGGCCTTCTCCGGCAGCTCGGCGCAGAAGGACGCGCTGTCGGAGAAGCCCAGCGGTCGCGGATCGGCGCACAGGAAGTAGGTGCCCGCGCTGGCGTGCACCCCGAAGCCCAGCTCGGTCAACGCCGCCGCCAGCTTGTCCCGCTTGGCCTGTAGGGAACTCCGCAGGGCGGCGACCCACGCCCCCTCCGATTCCAGCGCGTAGGCCACCGCCGGCTGAAACGGTGCCCCGCCCACATAACTGAGGTACTGCTTGGCGGCGCGCACGCCCCCGATCAACTCCGGAGTGCCGCACGCCCAGCCGATCTTCCACCCGGTGCAGTTGAACATCTTCGCCGCGCTGGAGATGGTCACCGTCCGCTCGGCCATACCTGGATAGGTCGCCAGCGGCAGATGGCGCCGGCCGTCGTAGACCAGGTGCTCGTACACCTCGTCGCTGATCACTAGCAGGTCGGCCTCGACGGCGAACTCGGCCAGCGCGTGCAGATCCTTCTCGGCGAGCACCGTGCCGGTCGGGTTGTGCGGGGAGTTGACGATGATCGCTTTGGTTCGCGGGGTGACGGCGGCGCGCAGCGCGTCGACGTCGAGGGCGAAGCCACGACCGTCGGGCACCAGCGGCACCGGAACCCGGTTCGATCCCGCCATTGCGATGACGGGGGCATAGGTGTCGAACGCAGGCTCGATCAGGATCACGTCCGAGCCCGGTTCGACCAGGCCCAGCACCGCGGCGGCGATGGCCTCGGACGCGCCGACGGTGACCAGCACCCCGGTCTCCGGGTCGAACTCCATGCCGTACGCGCGCCTGCGCTGCGCGGCGATCGCCTGCCGCAGCGCCAGGATGCCCGGTCCCGGCGGGTATTGGTTGACGCCGTGGGCGATGGCCTGTTGTGCCGCCTCGAGCATGGCGGGCGGCCCGTCCTCATCGGGGAAGCCCTGGCCCAGGTTGACCGCCTCGAGGCGGGCGGCCAACGCCGACATCGCGGCGAAGATGTTGACCGCGAAGGGCTGCAACCGCTGGACCGTCGCGGCCTGGCCGGCGACATTGGGAACTGTCACAGCGCGAGCCTAGTGATAGTCGCCGCCAGAGGTTAAGCGCAGGTCAACCGCCCAACCAACAGGTTGGCCGAGGCTGCTGTTAGGGTGCAGCTACAGCGACTAGGCTCCCGGTAGCCGGACGACGAACAACTCCGAACAGGACAGAAGGGGACAACCATGTCCGAAGAAGCCTTCATCTACGAGGCCATCCGCACGCCTCGCGGCAAGCAGCGGGGCGGAGCCCTGACCGAGGTCAAGCCGCTCAACCTGGTCACCGGGCTGATCGACGAGCTGCGCAGGCGCAACCCCGACCTGGACGAGAGCCTGATCAGTGACGTCATCCTGGGCTGCGTCTCCCCGGTCGGCGACCAGGGTGGCGACATCGCCCGCACCGCGGTGATCGCGGCCAAGATGCCCGACACCGTCGGCGGCGTCCAACTCAACCGGTTCTGCGCCTCGGGCCTGGAGGCCGTCAACACCGCCGCGCAGAAGGTGCGCTCCGGCTGGGACGACATGGTGATCGCCGGTGGTGTGGAGTCGATGAGCCGGGTGCCGATGGGCTCCGATGGCGGCGCCATGATGGCCGACCCCGCCACCTCCTACGACGCCTACATCGCCCCGCAGGGCATCGGCGCCGACCTGATCGCCACCATCGAGGGCTTCTCCCGCGACGACGTCGACGCCTACGCGCTGCAGTCCCAGGAGCGGGCCGCCGCGGCATGGTCCGGGGGCTACTTCGCCAAGAGCGTGGTGCCGGTCCGCGACCAGAACGGCCTGCTGATCCTCGACCACGACGAGCACATGCGCCCCGACACCACCAAGGAAGGCCTGCTCAAGCTCAAGCCCGCCTTCGAGGCCCTGGCCGCCATGGCCGGCTTCGACGACGTCGCGCTGCAGAAGTATCACTGGATCGAGAAGATCAACCACGTCCACACCGGCGGCAACAGCTCCGGCATCGTCGACGGCGCCGCCCTGGTGCTGGTGGGCAGTGAAAAAGCCGGCAAGTCGCAGGGCCTGACGCCGCGCGCCCGGATCGTGGCGACCGCCACCACCGGCGCCGACCCGACCATCATGCTGACCGGGCCCACCCCGGCCACCCTGAAGGCGCTCGACCGGGCCGGCCTGACCGTCGACGACATCGACCTGTTCGAACTGAACGAGGCGTTCGCCTCGGTGGTGCTGAAGTTCCAGAAGGACCTCAACATCCCCAACGAGAAGCTCAACGTCAACGGTGGCGCCATCGCGATGGGCCACCCACTTGGCGCCACCGGCGCCATGATCACCGGCACCATGGTCGACGAACTCGAACGCCGCGGCGCCAAGCGCGCGCTGATCACGCTGTGCATCGGCGGCGGCATGGGCGTGGCCACCATCATCGAGCGCGTCTAAGCGCTAGAACTAGGAGCGAAGCGAAAAACCATGGCAGAGAACACCATCCAGTGGGACAAGGATGCCGACGGCATCGTCACGCTGACGCTGGACGATCCGACCGGTTCGGCCAACGTGATGAACGAGCACTACAAGGAATCGATGCACAAGGCCGTCGAGCGCCTTGTCGCGGAGAAGGATTCGATCAAGGGCGTGGTGATCACCAGCGGCAAGAAGACCTTCTTCGCCGGTGGCGACCTCAAGCACATGATCAACGCCGGACCGGAGAATGCCGGGGATGTCTTCACCGAGGTCGAGGACATCAAGCGTGACCTGCGCACGCTGGAAACCTTCGGCAAGCCCGTTGTCGCGGCCATCAACGGCGCCGCTCTCGGCGGCGGCCTGGAGATCGCACTGGCCTGTCACCACCGCGTCGCGGCGGACGTGAAGGGCCTCGTCGTCGGCTTCCCCGAGGTCACCCTGGGCCTGCTGCCCGGCGGCGGCGGCGTCACCCGCACCGTGCGGATGCTGGGCATCCAGAACGCGTTCATGAGCGTGCTGAGCCAGGGCAACCGGTTCAAGCCGGCCCAGGCCAAGGAAATCGGCCTGATCGACGAGATCGTCACCAGCACAGACGAACTGGTGCCCGCCGCGAAGGCGTGGATCAAGGCCAACCCCGATTCGCACACCCAGCCGTGGGATGCCAAGGGGTACAAGATGCCCGGCGGCACCCCGAGCAGCCCGGCGCTGGCGGCGATCCTGCCGTCGTTCCCCTCGCTGCTGCGCAGCCAGCTCAAGGGTGCGCCGATGCCGGCCCCGCGGGCCATCATGGCCACCGCCGTCGAGGGCGCGCAGGTCGACTTCGACACCGCCAGCCGCATCGAGAGCCGGTACTTCACCAGCCTGGTCACCGGGCCGATCGCCAAGAACATGATCCAGGCGTTCTTCTTCGACCTGCAGACCATCAACTCCGGTGGTTCGCGGCCGGAGCGCATCGGCAAGACCCCGATCACCAAGATCGGCGTGCTGGGAGCGGGCATGATGGGCGCCGGCATCGCCTACGTCTCGGCCAAGGCCGGTTTCGACGTGGTGCTCAAGGACGTCACCATCGAGGCCGCCCAGAAGGGCAAGGGCTACTCCGAGAAGTTGGAGGCCAAGGCCCTCGAGCGCGGCAAGACCAGCAAGGAGCGTTCCGACGCGCTGCTGGCCCGGATCACCCCGACCGCCGATGCCGCCGATTTCAAGGGCGTCGACTTCGTGATCGAAGCGGTCTTCGAGAACCAGGAACTCAAGCACAAGGTGTTCCAGGAGATCGAGGACATCGTCGAGCCCAACGCCATCCTGGGTTCCAACACCTCCACGATGCCCATCACCGGCCTGGCGACCGGCGTGAAGCGCCAGGAGGACTTCATCGGGATCCACTTCTTCTCGCCGGTCGACAAGATGCCGCTGGTCGAGATCATCAAGGGCGAGAAGACCTCCGACGAGGCGCTGGCCCGGGTGTTCGACTACACCCTGGCCATCGGCAAGACCCCGATCGTGGTCAACGACAGCCGCGGCTTCTACACCAGCCGCGTCATCGGCACCTTCGTCAACGAGGCGCTGGCCATGCTCGGTGAAGGTGTCGAGCCGGCGTCGATCGAGCACGCGGGTTCGCAGGCCGGCTACCCGGCTCCGCCGCTGCAGCTGTCCGACGAGCTCAACCTGGAGCTGATGCACAAGATCGCGCTCGCCACCCGCAAGGGTGTCGAGGATGCGGGCGGCACCTACGAGCCGCACCCGGCCGAGGCCGTCGTGGAGAAGATGATCGAGATCGGCCGCCCGTCAAGGCTTTCCGGTGCCGGCTTCTACGAGTACGTCGACGGCAAGCGCACCCGGCTGTGGCCGGGCCTGCGGGAGACCTTCAAGTCCGGCACCTCGCAGCCGCCGCTGCAGGACATGATCGACCGGATGCTGTTCGCCGAGGCGCTGGAGACCCAGAAGTGCATCGACGAGGGCGTGATCACCTCGACCGCGGACGCCAACATCGGCTCGATCATGGGCATCGGCTTCCCACCGTGGACCGGTGGTGCCGCGCAGCTGATCGTCGGCTACCCGCACGGCGGGAAGGCCGGCTTCGTGGCCCGCGCCAAGGAATTGGCCGCCAAGTACGGCGAGCGGTTCAACCCGCCGGCCTCGCTGCTGTAGTCGGCGCGACCAGACGCGAAAGTCCCCGGGACAACGGAGTCTCGGGGACTTTCGCATCTATTCAGTCCGGCGGCGCGCGGACCTCGTCCTCCCTCAGGTCAGCGGCCACATCGTCGCTAATGACTGCCCATCGTGGTCGTAGCGGAGCGCGGCGACAAGCCCACCGGCTAGGTTACGACCATGAGCGACGGCGCCCCGACGTTCAGCGGCACGCTGGCCGCCAGCCTGGCCGGCTACGGCGACGCCCCCTGCATCGAATTCAAGGGCCGGTGGCTGACCGGGGCCGAGATCACCGGATACGTGGACGCCATCGACGCCGCGCTGCGCGGCGCGGGGGTGCCCGACGGGGCCCCGGTCGGCGTGGTCGCCCGCAACCGGCCGCCCCACGCCGCCGCGGTGGTGGGACTGCTGGCCGCGCGCCGGTGGGTCTCGATGATCTATTCGTTCCAGTCGCCGGCGGCGATCGCCGGCGATGTGACGGCACTGGGGCTGGCCGCGGTGATCGCCGACCGCGAGGACTGGACCGAACCGGTGATCGACGCGGCCCGGCGGGCCGGAACCGCGGGCATCGCGGTCAGCCTGCAGCCGCCCGCGGTCGAACCGGTCGCCGGGCTCGAGTCGGCGGGCGCCGGCGCGCGAACCGTCGGCAGCGACGGCTCATCCGGGCTGTGGGTGCTCACCAGCGGCACCACCGGACCGCCGAAGCGGCACCGGATTCCCTCGGACGTGTTGGCGCACACCGTGCTGAGCGTCTCGGGCGGCACCGCCACCGCCGGTGATCCGCCCGAGCTGATGTACTGGCCACTGGGCGGGATCGGCGGGGTCTGCCAGCTCATCACCGGGGCGTACATCGGCAAGCGCATCGCGCTGCTGGAGAAGTTCAGCGTCGCCGAGTGGGTGCGGGTGGTCAAGACCTACGGCATCCGCCGATCCGGCCTGCAACCCGCCGCGGTACGGATGCTGCTCGACGCCGACCTGCCGCCCGAGGATCTGGCGTCGCTGGACTTCGTGATGAGTGCATCGGGTCCGCTGGATCCGGAGATCCGCGACGCTTTCGAGAGGCGCTACGGCGTCCCGGTGCTGTTGGCCTACGGTGCAACCGAATTCGCCGGTTCGGTGTGCACCTGGACACCCGAGTTGTACCGCGAGTTCGGTGCGGTCAAGCGGACGAGTTCCGGCCGGGTGCTGCCCGACACCGAGGTGCGCATCATCGACCCGGAAACCGGAGAGCCGGTCCCCACCGACCATCGGGGACTGCTGGAGGCGAAGATCGCCACCGTCAGTCCGGACTGGATCCGGACCAACGACCTGGCCTCCGTCGACGCCGACGGGTTCATCACCCTGCACGGCCGCGCCGACGGGGCGATCAACCGCGGCGGGTTCAAGGTGCTGCCGGAAGCGGTTCGGCGCGTGCTGGTTTCACATCCCGCGGTTCGGGATGCCGCCGTGGTCGGCGTGCCCGACGCCCGGCTCGGTGAGGTTCCGTTCGCCGCCGTCGAGACGATTCCCGGGTGCCCGCTGCCGGCCCCGGCCGAGCTGATGGACCTGGTCCGCGATCAGCTGCCCAAGCACTGCGTGCCGGTCGGCGTCGCCGTGGTCGATGAACTGCCGCGAACCCAGTCGCTCAAGGTGAGCCTGCGCGATGTGGCCGCGATGTATCGACCCGACTGAAGATTGCGCGAAAGCGGCCATTGTTCTCCGCGCCGGGACCACCATCGGTGCATGACCGATCTGTGTGAGTTGCCCGCCCACGAACTGGTACACCGGATGACGACGGGCGCGGTGTCCTGCCGGGAGGTAGTCGAAGCCCATCTCGTTCGCATCGCCACGGTGAACCCCCGGCTGAATGCTCTCGTGGTTGCCACCGACCCGGATCAGTGCCTTGCCAGCGCCGACGCGGCCGACGCGAAAGTGATCCGCGGCGAACCGACCGGCCGGCTGCACGGGCTGCCGGTGGTCGTCAAGGACGTGATGACGGTGGCCGGCTTGGCCTGCTCCGGCGGGGTGGCGGCACTGCGCGCGACCGCGACTCGGGACGCGACGGCGGTGGCCAGGCTGCGCGCCGAGGGCGCCGTCGTGCTCGGCCTGACCAACGTCCCGGAGATGGGGCGCGGCGGCGAGTCGAACAACAACCTCTACGGCCGTACCAACAATCCGTTCGACCTGACCCGCACGCCCGGCGGCTCCAGCGGGGGATCAGCGGCTCTGGTGTGCGCGGGCGGTGCCGCGCTGAGCGTCGGGTCCGACGGCGGTGGAAGCATTCGCCAGCCGTCGCACAACACCGGCATCGCCGGTCTGAAGCCGACCCACGGCCGCATCCCGCGGACCGGATCCGTATTCGGCGATGCCCCAGGCATCTTCGGGCCGTTCAATTGCTATGGCCCGCTGGCACGTTCGGTCGCAGACCTGCACCTGGCCCTGTCCGTGATGAACGGACCGGACCTACGCGACCCGTACGCCGTGCCCGCGCGACTCGGCGACCCCGATGCCGTCGACGTTTCCGCGCTGCGGGTGGCCAGCTATCTCGACGACGGGATCTCGCCGCCCAGCAGCGATGTCGCTGCCGTGGTGGCCGCGGCGGCGGACGCACTCGCCGACGCCGGCGCCATGGTCCGCCCGGGCATTCCGGGTTGCGTGGGCCGGACGATGGATCTGTTGTGGCGGTCGGTATTCCTCGGCGGCGATCGGGGACAGGGATTCGAGGCCGACCTGGCCGAGGTCGGGGTCGGGGTCGGCGACCCTTCCGAGGAATTGGCCGAGTTCCTGCGGCAGGCGCGCGATGTGGAGTTCTCGTTGTCCGATGCGCGGCGCCGTCTCGCCGAGATCGACGGCTATCGCATCGAAATGTTGGCTTTCATGGACGATTTCGATGTGATCGTCGGGCCGGCTATGCCGGGACCGGCCAAACCGCATCACCACGGGCTGGTGGAGATCGACGACTTCTCCCATCTCATGGTGCACAACCTGACCGGCTGGCCGGCGGTCGTGGTGCGGTGCGGCACATCCAGCGGCGGGTTGCCCATCGGGGTGCAGATTGCTGCGCGGCCGTGGCAGGACGCGACCGCGCTGGCCGTGGCCGCGCATCTGGAGTTTGTGTTCGGGGGCTGGCAGCCGCCGCCGGACGTCAGCTCACAGTGATCCGAGATCTGCCGAGAGCCAGTTCTGCGGCTGCAGGTAGATCGCGACGTTCGCGCCCAGGTCGCGCCGCGCGTAGTCCAGGTAGGCATCCACCTTCTCCGCCGGCAGATACCGCTTCGTCATCTCGACCAACTGCTCGTCGGTGCCCGGCTCGATGCGGCTGACCGGCCCGTCAACTGAGACATAGCGCACGCTCGGGTCCAGGCGTTCGGCCATCAGCGAGAAGTGCCCGGTGGCCTCGATCAGCCGGGCCTTACGGGAGCCGGCGCCGGTGAGCACCCAGGGCTCGCCGCCCGGCGTGTACTGGTACCAGATCGGCACGGTCAGCGGCCCGCGGGAGCCACCGGCATACACCGACAGCGCCGCGATATGCGGTTCGGACAGGAACTGCTCGCGTTCGTCTTTGGATAGCGCCATGTTCGCCAGGCTAACCGCGCCGCCGGCGGGCGGGGGTGGTCGTAGAGTCGGGAGCTATGCGGTTCGGACTCTTCATTCCCCAGGGCTGGCGACTGGACCTGGTCGGCATCCCGACCGAGCGGCACTGGCAGGTGATGAGCGACCTCGCCGCTCACGCCGACGCCGGGCCGTGGGACTCGCTGTGGGTGTACGACCACTTCCACACCGTGCCCATCCCCACCGATGAGGCCACCCACGAGGCGTGGAGTCTGATGGCCGCGTTCGCGGCGACCACCTCGCGGATCAAGCTCGGCCAAATGTGTACGGCCATGAGCTACCGCAACCCCGCCTACCTCGCCAAGGTCGCCGCCACCACCGACATCATCTCCGGCGGTCGCGTGCAGATGGGCATCGGCGGCGGCTGGTACGAGCACGAATGGCGGGCCTACGGATACGGTTTCCCAGCGGCCGGCGTCCGGCTCGGCCGCCTCGACGAGGGTGTCCAGATCATGCGCGACGCCTGGCGCGACGGCCGGGTCAGCTTCGAGGGCAAGCACTATCAGGTCGACGGCGCGATCGTCGCACCGAAACCGCTGCAGCCCAGCGGGATTCCGCTGTGGATCGCCGGCGGTGGGGAGAAGGTGACGCTGAAGATCGCGGCGAAGTACGCGCAGTACACCAACTTCACCTCCGATCCGGACGGGTTCGCACAGAAGTCGCAGATCCTCGCCGAGCACTGCCGGGAGGTCGGAACGGACTACGGCGCGATCGTGCGCTCGGCCAACGTCAACGCCGTTCTGGGCAGCACCGAAGGGGACGTCGAGCAGCGGATCGGGCGGGTGCGTGACCGGCTGGCCGGCATCGCCGGCGAGGGCGCGGCCGACGCGATGATGTCGATGTTCTCGGCTCCCGGTTCGGCGGCCGGAACCGCCGAGCAGGTCGTCGAGGGACTGACCAAACTTCGCGACCTGGGTTGCGACTACGTCATCTGCTACTTCCCGGAGGCGGCCTACGACCGGTCCGGCATCGAGTTGTTCGAGCGCGAGGTGATCCCCGCGCTCGCCTGAGAAGCACGTGCACGCAGATGAGAATCAGGTTTCCATCTGACGCCAGCGCTGTTGTACGATCCGGCTACCGAGTCGGACGACGGAGGACGTATGCAAAAGGCTCTGGCGCCGGAAATCTCCACCTGGCCGGAGGAGAATCCCCAGCTCATCGGCAGTAAGTGCGCAAGCTGCTCGGCGGTGGTGTTCCCCCGCCAGGACCGCTGCCCGCACTGCAGCGCCGGCGGCATGTCCGCGGTCAAGCTGCCCCGCAAGGGCACCCTGGTGGCCTGGACCACCCAGGGCTTCGCCCCGGGGGCGCCCTACATCGGCCCGGCCGGCAAGGACTTCGTCCCGTTCGGGGTCGGCCTGGTCCAACTCGATGATGTGGTGCGGGTGGAGGCTCGGCTGACCGAGAGCGACCCGGAGAAACTCAAGTGGGGGATGGACGTCGAACTCACGATGATCCCGTTCGCCACCGACGCCGAGGGCAACGAGATCATCACTTTCGCCTTCCAGCCGGCCTGAGCCGAAAGGACCAATCAATGACCAACGACGTCGCGATCATCGGCGTGGGCCTGCACCCGTTCGGCCGGTTCGACAAGACCGCCATGCAGATGGGGGCCGAAGCGATCCAGCTGGCGCTCGAGGATGCCGGCGTCGAGTGGCAGGACATCCAGTTCGGCTTCGGCGGCAGCTACGAGGTGTCCAACCCCGACGCGGTGACCCGGCTGGTGGGCCTGACCGGAATCACGTTCACCAACGTCTTCAACGCCTGTGCCACCTCGGCGAGTGCGATCCAGCAGACGGCCGACACCATCCGGCTGGGCAAGTACGACATCGGCATCGCGGTGGGCCTGGACAAGCATCCCCGCGGCGCGTTCACCGACGACCCGGCAAAGCTCGCGCTGCCGCAGTGGTACGCCCAGAACGGGCAGTTCGTCACCACCAAGTTCTTCGGCATCAAGGCCAATCGCTACATCCACGACCACAACATCTCCGAGGAGACCCTGGCGCGCGTCGCCAACAAGAATTTCCGCAACGGTGTGCTGAACCCGAATGCGTTCCGCCGCAAGGAGATCTCTATCGACGAGATCATGGCCTCGCCGGTGCTGAACTACCCCCTGCGCCAGTACATGTTCTGCGCACCGGACGAGGGCGCCGCGGCGGTCATCATGTGCCGTGCCGACATCGCGCACCGCTACACCGACAAGCCGGTGTATGTGCGGGCCAGCGAGATCCGCACCCGCCGCTTCGGCACCTATGAGGTGCACGCCACGTCGGCGCCGCTGGAAGAGGACGTCTCCCCGACGGTGTATGCGGCCAAGGCGGCCTACGAGGCGGCCGGGATCGGCCCTGAAGACGTCGACATCGCCCAGTTGCAGGACACCGATGCGGGCGCCGAGATCATCCACATGGCCGAGACCGGCCTGTGCGCCGACGGCGAGCAGGAGAAGCTGCTGGCCGACGGGGCCACCGAGATCCACGGCTCGTTGCCGATCAACACCGACGGCGGACTGATCGCCAACGGCGAGCCGATCGGCGCCTCGGGCCTACGCCAGATGCACGAGCTGGTGCGTCAGCTGCGCGGTGAGGCCGGCGAGCGGCAGGTGCCGGGCAATCCGCGGGTCGGACTGGCGCAGGTGTACGGCGCGCCCGGAACCGCCTCGGCGACAATCGTTTCGCTGTAGTTCCGGCCGCTCTCAGATTGCCGGACCGAGCAGGTCGTCGGCGTCCCTGATGACGTAGCCATAGCCCTGCTCGGCGAGGAAGCGCTGCCGATGCGCGGCATACTCGGCGTCCAGGCTGTCGCGGGCCACGACCGAGTAGAACACCGCGCCGCCACCGTCGTGCTTGGGTCGCAGCAACCGGCCCAACCGCTGCGCCTCCTCCTGGCGCGAGCCGAAGGTTCCCGAAACCTGAACGGCCACCGAGGCTTCCGGTAGATCGATGGAGAAGTTCGCGACCTTGGAGACCACCAGCGTCTTCACTTCGCCGCGACGGAACGCCTCGAAGAGCGCCTCGCGTTCGGCGTTCTTCGTCGACCCCTGGATCACCGGGGCGTCGAGTTCGGCGCCTAACTCGTCGAGCTGATCGAGGTAGGCGCCGATCACCAGGGTCGGCTCGCCGCTGTGCCGGGCCAGGATCGACTTGACCACCGCGATCTTCGAATGCGCCGTCGAACACAGCCGGTAGCGTTCCTCGGGTTCGGCGGTGGCGTACAGCATCCGTTCGTTCTCGGTCATCGTGACCCGCACCTCGATGCACTCGGCCGGCGCGATCCAGCCCTGCGCTTCGATGTCCTTCCAGGGTGCGTCATACCGCTTGGGGCCGATCAGGCTGAACACGTCACCCTCGCGCCCGTCCTCGCGGATCAGCGTCGCGGTCAGCCCGAGGCGCCGACGAGACTGCAGATCGGCCGTCATCCGGAACACCGGGGCGGGCAGCAGGTGCACCTCGTCGTAGATGATCAGGCCCCAGTCGCGGCTGTCGAAGAGCTCGAGGTGGCGGTACTCCCCCTTGGTGCGGCGGGTGATCACCTGATAGGTGGCGATGGTGACCGGTCGGATCTCCTTGCGCTCGCCGGAGTACTCACCGATCTCGGCCTCGGTCAGCGACGTGCGCGCGATCAGCTCCCGTTTCCACTGCCGACCCGCCACGGTGTTGGTGACCAGGATCAGCGTCGTCGCCCCCGCCTTGGCCATCGCCGCCGCGCCCACCAGCGTCTTGCCGGCCCCACAGGGCAGCACCACCACACCCGAGCCGCCCGCCCAGAACGACTCGGCCGCCATCTCCTGGTAGTCGCGCAGCTCCCAGCCGTCCTCCCGCAGGCTGATGGGATGCGCCTCGCCGTTGACGTAGCCCGCCAGGTCTTCGGCCGGCCAACCGATCTTGAGCAGCATCTGCTTGATGTGGCCGCGCTCGCTGGGGTGCACCACGACGGTGTCGTCGTCGATGCGCGCGCCCAGCATGGGGGCGATCTTCTTGTGGCGCAGGACCTCCTCGAGCACCGCCCGGTCCAGGCTCACCAGCGTCAGCCCGTGGACCGGGCTCTTCACCAGCTGGAGGCGGCCATAGCGGGCCATGGTGTCGACGATGTCGACCAGCAACGGCTGCGGCACGGCGTAGCGGGAGAAGCTGACCAGCGCATCGACCACCTGCTCGGCGTCATGGCCGGCGGCGCGCGCGTTCCACAGCGCCAACGGTGTGATGCGGTAGGTGTGGATGTGCTCGGGCGCGCGCTCCAGCTCGGCGAACGGTGCGATAGCGGCCCGAGCGGCCCCGGCAAGTTCGTGGTCGACCTCGAGTAGCACCGTCTTGTCGGACTGCACGATCAGCGGCCCGTCGGTCATCCGCGATCCCGCTGTGCTGCTCTTCGGCCGGTCATCGCCCCATTGTATTTGCTGCGTACGACGGAACCGCCCGGTAACCTACCCACCGCGGATTCCGCACCGGGACGGGCCGGGGCGGACGTTCTCCGGCCGGCTGCAGTGCCGTCGGAGAGCGGGCAGAGCCGGTATGTACCGGAGGTCGGGGGGTCGATGGTGCATTGCTACGCAGATATCGGGGCCTGGCATTTCATCGGCAATACAGCAAAATTGGCATCCCCGATTCGGCGAACCGGCGTGTCCCACATCACACCGCCCGGTGCATTGGCATACGCGCAGTTCGCGGCCGGTGAAGCGGCCGCGATGCGGGAGCGGCGACGATCCGCTGCTTTCCCGCCCGGCGCAATAGCGCGCGAACCGGACCGGCAAATCGAATTCACCACTAGGGTATTTGCCACAGCCGGCGGGTTAGGCTGGCCGATCGGTTCCGGCGGGGGCCCGAGGCGATGACCGGACATACGAGAGAGAAGCGATGAGCGCCGATCCCACGACCAGGAGATTGCTGTCTTTCGATCTCCTGGACGACACCGAGCATGACGAGCTCGATGAGTGGGCCAATCGCGCTGCGTTGCTGGAGCCGGCGCCCGCCGGGGTGTCGATCCCGACGCTGTTCGCCGAGCAGGTGGCCCGCGCGCCGGAGGCGGTGGCGATCCGGTACGCGGGTCGTTCGCTGACCTACGCCGAACTCGACGTGACGTCGAACCGGTTGGCCCATCTGCTGGCCGCCGGCGGTGCCGGCCCGGGCGAGTGCGTGGCGCTGCTGTTCGGGCGGTGCGCGGAGGCGATCGTGGCGATGCTGGCGGTGCTCAAGACCGGGGCGGCCTATGTGCCGATCGACCCGGCGCACTCGGTGGCCCGGATGGACTTCGTGCTCAAGGACGCCGCACCGGTCGCGGTCATCACCACCGCGGACATGCATTCGCGGTTCGAGGGCCGCGACGTGTGGGTCATCGACATCGACGACGAGGTGATCGAGGCCCAGTCCAGGACGCCGTTGGCGGTCCCGGCTGCGGAGAACATGGCCTACGTCATCTACACCTCGGGGACCACGGGTGTGCCCAAGGGCGTGGCGATCGCGCATCAGAACGTGACGTGGCTGGTGGGGTCGCTGGATGCCGGGCTGCCTCCGGGCCCGGTGTGGACGCAGTGCCATTCGCCGGCGTTCGACTTCTCGGTGTGGGAGATCTGGGGGGCCCTCCTGTCGGGCCGGCGGCTGCTGGTGGTGCCCGAGGACGTGGCGGCCCACCCGGAGGAATTGCACAACCTGCTGGTCGATGAGCAGGTCAGTGTGTTGACGCAGACGCCCTCGGCGGTGGCGATGCTGGCCACCGAGCAGCTGGAGTCGATGACGTTGGTGGTCGCCGGCGAGGCCTGCCCGCCGGAACTGGTGGAGCGC
>JAGQTU010000089.1 GCA_020438865.1 Mycobacterium sp. | reverse complement strand
CCAACGGCGTCGCGGTGCTCATCGAATGCCTCACCGACAACCGCAACCGCGCCGCCGGCGAGGTCCGCGTCGCGATGACCCGCAACGGCGGCAACATGGCCGACCCCGGGTCGGTGGCCTACCTGTTCGCCCGCAAGGGCGTGGTGATCCTGGAGAAGAACGGCCTGTCCGAGGACGACGTGCTGCTGGCGGTCCTCGAGGCCGGCGCCGAAGAGGTCAACGACCTCGGTGACAGCTTCGAGGTCGTCTGCGAGCCGGCCGATCTGGTGGCGGTGCGCACCGCGCTGCAGGACGCCGGCATCGAGTACGACTCCGCCGAGGCCAGCTTCCAGCCGTCGGTGACGGTGCCCGTCGACCTCGAGGGCGCGCGCAAGGTGTTCAAGCTCGTCGATGCGCTGGAGGACAGCGACGACGTGCAGGACGTGTACACCAACATCGACGTCCCGGACGACGTCGCGGCCCAGCTCGACGAAGACTGACGAGGAGTCAGTCCATGAGTGAAGACTGACGAGGAGTCAGTCCATGAGTGAAGACTGACGAGGAGTCAGTCCATGAGTGAAGACTGACGAGGCGGACTGACGTGCCCGCGGTACGCGACGCCGCCAACGTCCGGTGGACCGTTCGCCGGGTCTGGTGGCCGTTCGGGACCTGGCTGTTCGACCTACCCGAGTGGGGCGGGTTGTTCGCCATGGGCCTGCTTCTGCTCGCACCCCTGGTGGTGATCTGGCCGTTCTGGTTGCTCGCCCGGTTCCTGGGGGTGCCGTGGACGCTGATCGTGCGACGCCAGGGCGACGAGGTCCGCCGGGAGAAGGTGAAGGGCTGGAACGGTTCTCGCGATCGGATGACCGAGATCCTCGAGGAGGCCCGCCGGGAGGGCGGCCCGGAAGCGGAGTCCGGAGCTCAGATCTACTGAGCGGGCGCGATGCTCACCGGTAGGCCCGAATAGCGGGTCATTCCCGTCAGCGGGTCGATGTCGGCATCGTCGGTCAGCAGGTTGACGTTGGCGGCGGGGTAACCGTGCGGCACCGATACCGCGCCGGGGCGGATTTCCGTTGTGAGACGGGCGATCCCGGTCACGGCGCCGAGCCGATTCCGGACGGTGACGGGCTGCCCGTCACTGATATCCGCCGCCGCGGCGTCGTCGGGATTCAGCAGCACCTCGGCGCGGTCGCCGAGGAACGTGAGCTGGGAGTTGAGGTGGCGCTTCTGCCTGCGCGGCACGAGCACCAGCGGTTCCGGGGAGCTCAGCGCGGCCAGTTGGTCGACCAGCGCCTGCGGGGCCAGCCGCCAGCCGCCGAGGCGGTCCAGGTGAGCCTCCACCCATGCGGCGGGCAGCTCCCGCGGGGCCTCCTGGTAGCCCGCGCCTGCCAGGCCGGCGAACTCGCCGCGGGCCCGGCCCATCACCCGGGCCAGCATCACGTCGTCGGCGTCCGGGTCGATGTTTCTCCCGATGTCCCCCCCGATGTCCCCCCCGATGTCGTTGTCGCACAGGTCGTGTCCGAGCCGCCGGCCCAGCTCGGCCAGCACCCACCACGCCGAGCGGCGCGCACCGGCCGGGGCGACGACCGCGGGGGTGTACTGCGCGGACACGTTGGTGCTCAGGATGTCCCACAACGTGACGTCGGCGCGTTCGAGCTGATCCTTGGCCGGCAGCACATGGGTGGACAGCGCGGTGATCTCGGTGGGCAGGATCTCGAGGGTGGCCAGGACGTCGAGCCCGTCGAGCGCGGAGCGCAGCGTGGCGGCGTTGGGGAAGGCGGTCAGCAGACCGCCGCCCAGGTTGACAAGCGCGCGGATGTTGCCGGCGTCGATCTCGTCGGCCAGTGCGGCGCAAGGCCATTCGCCGAGAAATGACCCGGCCCCCGGGCGGCTGCGCGGCCCCGGGCCGAACGTGCCCTCCGGAGGGGAGATCGGCAGCGCCGGGAACGATTCGAGCTGATAGGCGTAACCGGGATGGAACCACGCCCCGCCGGGACGGTTCATCGAGTCGGTGAGGATCATCAGCGCCCAGGCCAGCCACTGGGTGACGTTGGCGCTGCGCGCCATGGTGACGCCGGTACCGGTCTCGACGGCGAGCCGCCCAGTGCCGCGGACGGCGTCGCGCAACCGGATCAGCGTAACCGGGTCGACGTCGGCGAGCGCCGCGGTGTGCGCGCAGGTGAAGGGTCCCACGGCCGCCGCCAGTCGCTCGGCGTCGACGGCCCGGTGTTCCAGGATGTCGCGATCGGCCCCCGCGACCAGCAACTCGCGCACCAGGTAGGCCAGCACGGCGTAGTCGGTGCCGGGTCGCGGGGCCAAGTGGCCGGTGGCCAGGCGCGCGGTCTCGGTGTGGCGCGGATCGATGACCCAGACCTGCCCGCGACGGGCGATCTCGCGGACGGTCCCGGTCGCGTTCGGCATCGCCAGTGCGTGGCCGTGCGAGACCACCGGGTTGCTGCCGACGTAGACCAGGAAGTCGACGCCGTCGTAGTCGGCCCGGCAGGACAGCCCCATGAACCCGCCCATCAGGTCGGCGACCAGCGGCTTGGCGGTGCCGTCGATGGTCAGCGGGCTGAATCTGGCGGGTGTGGCGATGGCGGTCTGCAGGGCCTCGGCCATCCGGTAGCCGGCGGCGTCCATGCCGATCCCGGAGCCGAAGAAGATACCGACCGCCTGCGGGCCGTCGCTGTCGATGACGGCCTTCAACCGCGCGGCGAGATCGTCGAGACACGCCTCCCATCCGACGTCGCGCAGCGTGCCGTCGACCCGCAGCCGAGGGTGCTCCAGGCGGTCCGGGTGGTGATGCAGCTGTGGCAGCGCGCGGCCCTTGGGGCAGGTGTAGCCCGCCGACACCGGATGGTCCCGGTCGCCGCGCACGCGTAGGACCTGTTGACCGGCGGGGTCGTCCTCGACGTCGACGAGGATGCCGCAGACCGATTGGCAGACCCGGCAGAAACTCCGGACCGTGCGCACCCCGGTATCGGCCACCGCACCTCCTCATCGCTCGAGAGAAACGGTAGTCGCTCTACTCCTGCAGGAACTGTCCGATCGCCGCGGCGGTGCGCTCGGGCTGGTCCAGCATGACCAGGACGTGGGCATCGTCGATCCGGACCAGCCGCCCGCCGCGGATCAGGCGGGCAAGTGTGGAGCCGTGTCGGGCGGGCATCACCGGGTTTTCGCTCCACAGCACCAGCGCCGGGCCCGGGAACTCGGTGAGCCTGCCGGTCGCGCGGATGAGGTCCGCAGCGTCGAAGCGGGTGCGGCAGTACTTCGCCAGGTCGCGCCGGACTCGCCGGTCGGTGCGCGCGTGAGTCAGCCAAGCGTCGACAATGCCCTGGGGAACAGGATGTTTGGCCATCGTGCCGAAGATCGGCCGCAGTGCGCGCAGCCGTCTATTGCCCAACATCGCCAGGCTCACCCGCAGGCTGGCGTCGGTGCGGGTGGCCAGGGCGGCGGCTTTGCCTGGGGAGCCGGGCGGGAAGTTGTCGAAGGCCTCACACGGGCAGATCACCAGCCGGCCGACGCGCTTGTCGCGGCCCATGTCGGTCAGGAACAGCGGGCCGCCCCAGTCCGAGATCACCAAGGTGACGTCGGTCAGGTCGAGGGCCTCGAGGAAGTCCCCGACGATGCCCACCATGCCGGGCATGGTCAGGTCCGCCGCCGCCGGCATCGGGATGCGGTGCCCACCCAACGGCAGCACCGGCAGCAGGTAGCGGAAACCGGCGGGCAGCAGGGGCAGCGTGGTGTCCCACTGCGCGTCGTTCATCAACAGGCCGTGCAGCAGCACCACCGGTGCTCCGTCCGGATCGCCCTCCTCGCGGTATTCGATCTCCCCGGCTCCCACGCCGACACGCTTCATCGCACCCCCACTAGAACGACAGCTCTAGAATATATGCTCTAGTGTGTCGAAAGGAATCCACGATGGCAAGGTCCACCCGGGAGGCGATCCTGACCGCCACCGCCGAACTGCTGCGGCACAAGGGGTACGGCGCGTTGGGGGTGAAGGACATCGTGGCAGCGTCCGGGGCCCCGATCGGATCGCTCTATCACCACTTCCCCAGCGGCAAGGTGCAGATCGCCGGGGCCGCCCTGGTCAATGCCGGTGCGGCGTACGCGATGCTGATTCCGGCGGTGATGGACCCGCATACCGACCTCGGGGTGGCGCTGCGGGCGGTGTTCGACCAGGCGGCCGAGGATATGGCCGGTACCGGTTTCACCAACATGTGCCCGGTGGCCAGCGTCGCCGCCGAGGTCGCCGAAACCGTCGACGAGCTCCGGGATGTGACGGCCGGTGTGTTCATCGGTTGGCTCGCGGATGGAACCGCCTATCTCGTCGGCCGGGGTCTGCCCGAGCCGACCGCCCGGGAGGTCGCGGTCGCGCTGATCGGTGCGCTGGAGGGGGCTTTCGTGCTGGCCCGAACTCTGCGCAGCACCGAGCCCCTGACCGTGGCCGGCCAGGTGCTCGGCGCGCCGTACCGCGGAGTCGGGCTGTCGCCGGTGACCGCCGCCGCGGGCATGTCGTTGCACGCCGACGTCGGCGCCAGCGGTTAAGGTATCGAACAGCTGTTCTACACCGGTGAAAGGCGATCCGTGCGGGTGATGGGAGTCGACCCAGGGTTGACGCGCTGCGGCCTGTCGGTGATCGAGAGCGGCCGCGGCAGGAACGTCATCGCACTGGACGTCGACGTGGTCCGCACCCCGGCCGGCGAGCCGCTGCAGCATCGCCTCCTGACCATCAGCGACACCGTCGAACACTGGATGGACACCCATCGGCCCGACGTCATCGCCATCGAGCGGGTGTTCTCCAACCAGAACGCCAACACCGCCATGGGTACCGCGCAGGCCGGCGGGGTGATCGCACTGGCCGCCGCCCGCCGGCACATCGACGTCTACTTCCACACGCCCAGCGAGGTCAAGGCCGCGGTCACCGGTAACGGCCGGGCGGACAAGGCGCAGGTGACCGCGATGGTCACCCGGATTCTGCAACTGCAGCAGAAGCCCACGCCCGCCGACGCCGCGGACGCGCTGGCGTTGGCCATCTGCCACTGCTGGCGCGCGCCGATGATCGCCCGGATGGCTGAGGCCGAGGCGATGGCCGCCGAGCAGAAACGCGCCTACCAAGCCCGCCTGAAGGCGGCCCCAGCCCGCGCGGCGCGGAGTGCACCGTGATCGCCTCGGTGCGCGGCGAGGTGGTCGACATCGCGCTGGACCACGCGGTGGTCGAGGCCGGTGGCGTCGGCTACAAGGTGATGGCCACGCCGTCGACGCTGGCGACCCTGCGGCGCGGAACCGAGGCGCGGCTGATCACCGCGATGATCGTCCGGGAGGACTCCCAGACGCTGTACGGGTTCGCCGACGCCGATGCGCGTGACCTGTTCCTGACCCTGCTCGGGGTGTCCGGGATCGGACCGAGCATCGCGCTCGGTGCGCTGGCGATGTACGACGGACCCACTCTGCGGTCGGCGATCGGCGACGGCGATGTCACCGCGTTGACGCGAATCCCGAAGGTGGGCAGGAAGACTGCGGAGCTGCTGGTGCTGACGCTGCGCGACAAGGTCGGTACGTCCACGTCGGGGGGTGTCGCGGCGGTCGGGGGACACGGCATCCGCGGGCCGGTGGTGGAGGCTCTTGTCGGGCTCGGATTCGCGGCCAAGCAGGCCGAGGAGGCGTGCGACAAGGTGCTCGCGAATGATCCCGAGGCCACCACGTCGAGCGCGCTGCGCGCGGCGCTGTCGCTGCTGGGCAAGACCAAATGAGCCGATTCGAGGACGGCGAGCAGGACGAGGCCTTCGAGCGTGACGTCTCGCCGATGCTCAGCGTCGGTGAAGGGGACATCGACGCCAGCCTGCGCCCGCGTTCGCTGCGCGAGTTCATCGGCCAGCCCCGGGTCCGCGAGCAACTGCAACTCGTCATCGAGGGCGCCAAGAACCGCGGCGGCACACCGGATCACATCCTGCTCTCCGGGCCGCCGGGCCTGGGCAAGACCTCGCTGGCGATGATCATCGCCGCCGAGCTCGGTTCGTCGCTGCGCGTCACCTCGGGTCCGGCGCTGGAGCGGGCCGGGGATCTGGCCGCGATGCTGTCCAACCTGGTCGAGCACGACGTGTTGTTCATCGACGAGATCCATCGCATCGCGCGGCCCGCCGAGGAGATGCTGTACCTGGCGATGGAGGACTTCCGGGTCGACGTCGTGGTGGGCAAGGGCCCTGGGGCCACGTCGATTCCGCTGGAGGTCGCGCCCTTCACCCTGGTCGGAGCCACCACCCGGTCCGGCGCGCTGACCGGGCCGCTGCGCGACCGCTTCGGGTTCACCGCGCACATGGACTTCTACGAGCCGGCCGAACTGGAGCGGGTGCTGACCCGCTCGGCGGGCATCCTCGGAATCGAGCTGGGCGCGGAGGCCGGAGCCGAGATCGCCCGCCGGTCTCGGGGTACGCCGCGCATCGCCAACCGGCTGCTGCGCCGCGTCCGGGACTACGCGGAGGTGCGCGCCGACGGTGTCATCACCCGCGACATCGCCAAGTCGGCGCTGGCGGTCTACGACGTGGACGAACTCGGCCTGGACCGGCTCGACCGGGCGGTGCTCTCAGCGCTGACGAAGAGCTTCGGCGGCGGCCCGGTGGGGGTGTCCACGCTGGCGGTCGCGGTCGGCGAGGAGGCCACCACCGTCGAGGAGGTATGCGAGCCGTTCCTGGTGCGCGCCGGGATGATCGCGCGAACCCCCCGCGGGCGGGTCGCCACGCCACTAGCCTGGACGCACCTCGGCATGGTCCCGCCGCCGCGCGCCAGCGGACTGGGGCAGCCCGGCCTGTTCGAGTGAACGGAGCGATATGACCACCGTCGCACTGGTCTTCGCCGGACTGGCCGCGCTGCTGCACGTCTACATCTTCGTGATGGAGTCGTTCACCTGGACCACACCGCGCACCCGCGCGGTGTTCGGCACCAGCCCCGAAGAGGCCGAGACCACCAAGTTGCTGGCGTACAACCAGGGCTTCTACAACCTGTTCCTGGCCATCGTCACCGCCATCGGCATCGGGGCGTCCGCGCAGGGACACAACGGAGTCGGCGCGGCACTGGTGTTCGCCGGCGCCGGCTCCATGCTGGCCGCCGCCGTGGTGTTGCTGACCGCCTCGCCGGACAAGGCGCGGGCCGCCGTCATCCAGGGCGCCTTTCCGCTGATCGCGGTCGTGCTGCTGGGCATTTCGGTGGCTTCGGCCGGTTAGGCCCCGGACCCCTCGGGTACCCCTGACGCACCACGCGGTGCGGCGCACCCTGCGTTTGCGCCCGGAGCACAGGGAGGCGTCATGAGAGACGTAGACGACAAACCGCTCGACACCCGGGCGGGCCGGATGGAGATTCCCCGCAGTCGCGGGGCGGCCAGCGGCTTCCTGCTCGTCCTGCTCGGCCTGTGGGGCGCGCTGATCCCGTTCATCGGGCCGTATTTCGACTTCGCGTACGACCCGGACACCCCGTGGACGTGGACACCGGCGCGGGGCTGGCTGGAGGTGTTGCCCGGGGTGGTCACCGTGCTCGGCGGCCTGTTGCTGCTGATGTCGCGCAACCGGGCCACCGCCATGTTCGGCGGCTGGATCACCGTGATCGCCGGGGCCTGGTTCGTGGTGGGGCGGCTGTTCGCCGCACCGTGGGGGCTGGGCGACTTCGGCGCCCCGGTGGCCGACACGTTGGCAGCGCAGATGGCGCTGGAACTGACCTTCTTCACCGGACTCGGTGCGCTGATCATCTTCCTCGGCGGCATGGCACTCGGCCGACTGTCGGTGCGCAGCCTGCGCGACATCCGCTACGCACAACGTCCCCTCGCCGCAGTGCCGGCCGCACAGGATCCGGTCGGCGCACCGGCCGCCACCTCGCACCGGGTGCCCTCCGAGGCGGCCACCACACCCGCGGCGCCGCTCGGGGACCGGCCGGCGCAGTCGGTGGACGAGCGACCCCGTCGGGGCTGGCGTGCCATCTTCCGCGGCACGCGCCGCCGCGATCGCGACCGCACGCCCGTTTCGCACTAGGCGCGGACAGCGCCGCGCCGGCGTAGCGTCGCGGTGATGACGCCGCCCCGCTTCGCCGCGCTCGCCGCCGCAGCGATTGCGCTGGCCGGTTGCGCGCACCGCGCCGAACCGCCGCCGCCGCATGGCTTGTTCAGCGTCGGCGACGGTCGATCGCTGTTCCTGGACTGCCAGGGCAGCGGCTCGAACCCGGTGTTCATCATCCCCGGCAAGGGCAGCTACGCCGAGGCGTGGAATGTCGTCGTCGCACCCGACGACCCGATCCGGTCGTCGCCGTACGACATCATCGAGCAGGCACGGCTGGGCCCGAGCCCGGACGCAGTGCAGCCCACGCTGGCCAGGCGCAGCCGGGCGTGTGCCTATGACCGGCCCGACACCCGGCCGGACGGCACCGACCGGTCGACGTCGGTGCCGCAACCGCATACCGTCGCCGCCGATGTCGACGACATCGTGGCGCTCATCGGGGCGGCGCGGCTGTCGGGGCCCTTCGTCGTCGTGGCCCATTCCTACGGGGGGCTGATCGCCGACCTGCTGGCCCGAACGCACCCCGAACTCGTCAGTGCGCTGGTGATGGTGGACCCGGTCTCGGAGTTCCTGCCCAGGGTGGGCAGCCCGGCGCAGAACGCCGCCTTCGACCGCGAAGGCCGGGTACCCGCCATCCCGGACGGGGAGGGATTGCTTCTCGACGACGCCTTCCGCCGCATCGCCGAAGCCCCACAGCTTCCGAATGTTCCCGCCGCGGTGCTGAGTTCGGGCAAGTTCTTTCCGCCGCAGATGCTCACCCCGGAGAACTACACGCAGGCCCAGATCCACCGGGCCAATGACATGCTGGCCGACGCGCTCCACACCACCAACCACATCGTGGCCGACAGCGGCCACAACGTGATGCTGTACGACCCGGCCGCAGTGGTCGACGCCGTCGAGGCCGTGCGGGCGCGACTAGGCTGAACCCGATCAACAGAGGGGATGGAACATGTCGGCTGCTCAGCGCGAACGCGCCGCTCTCGTCGAGACGATGCGCGGCGTCGGGCCAGACGCGCCCACGCTGTGCGAAGGGTGGACCACCCGCGACCTGGCCGCCCACCTGGTGGTGCGGGAACGCCGGCTCGACGCCGCGCCCGGAATCCTGGTGCCCGCCCTGGCGTCCTACACCGCCAAGGTGCAGGACCAGGTGGCCGAATCGAGCGATTGGGGCGAGTTGCTCGACAAGGTCGCATCCGGGCCGCCGACGCTGTCGCCGTTCAAGCTGCTCGACCCGCTGGTCAACCTGAACGAGATGTTCATCCACCACGAAGACGTTCGTCGTGCTCAACCTGGTTGGGAGCCAAGGGTTCTCGATCCGGAAATGGTCAGGGCATTGGGGCGTCCGCTAGCGGTGATGGTGCGGATGACGATGGCCAAGGTGCCGGCCCGGGTGGCGCTGCGCACGCCGGACGGCAAGACGGTGGCGACGGTGGGCTCGGGGCCCGCGGTCACGGTCACCGGGTCGCCCGATGAGCTGTTGTTGTTCTCCGTCGGCCGGGAAGCGCGGGTCGGCTTCGACGGCCCCGAGGACGCGGTGCGGGCGGTGCGCTCGGCCCCCAAGGGGTTGTGACGGTCCGGGTCAGCCCGCGGCGGCGAGCACCTCGGCGGCAGCGCGCTCGCCGGAGCGCACCGCCCCGTCGATGAAGCCGTACATCACGGTGGCGGTCTCGGTTCCGGCCCAGTGGATGCGGCCGCACGGCTCGCGCAGCGCAGGCCCGAATTCGGTGAGCACACCGGGCGGGGTGTGCGAGATCATGCCGCCGCCCGAGTAGCGTTCGGCGGCCCAGTCCTGTTCGAGGTATTCGACGGGGGACTTGGCCTGTGGCCCAAACCTTTCGGCGACACCGTCGAGGACCGCGGCCCTGCGTCCGGCCTCGGTGAGCCGCCCGATCCGGCGGGCGGCCGGCCCCTCGGTGATGACGGTGAGGATGCCGGGCCTCGCCTGCGGCGTGCAGGAGTCGATGGTCAGATTCGCCGCCGAACCGGGCGCGAACGACTGGCCGGACAGGCCGTCGGCTCGCCAGAAGGGTTCGTCGTAGACCAGGGCGATCTTGAAGACGGCGCCGAGTGGCATCCGCTGGTGCAGAAAGGATCGGTCCGCGGGCAGCATGGGGTCGTAGTCGATCTGTCCGGCGATGGCGATCGGCACCGCGACGATGACCCGGTCCGCGCGCAGCGTCACCTCGTCGGAACGGACGGTGACCCCGTCGCCGTCCTGGGCCACGCGGCGCACCGGCTGCGACAGCGTGATCGCGTCGCCGAGTTCGGCGGCCAGCGCCCGGTGGACCGCGCCCATCCCGCCGACCGGCCGGGCGTCCTCGGCGGCGTCCTTGACCCCCAGCACGAAGCTCGGGCCGCCGGCCGACGCCATCTGGTACAGCACGAACAACAGTGAAACCTCCGAGGCCGCAGAGGTGTACAGACCGGCGACCGCCGACTCCAGCAGTTCGTGGGCGGGCTTGGACAGGGTGTTGCGGTGCAGCCACGCGGCGTAGCTCAGCCGATCCCACTTGTGCGCCTTGGACGCTCGCCACGGGGCGTCGACCGGGATCGACTTGCACATCTGGGTCAGCTCGAGGAACACCCCGCCGATGTTCGTGACGGCCCACGGGCTCATCGAGAGTGGAATCGTGCCCCGGTAGCGGTACTTCTTCCCGTCTAGGTACATCATCGCGTCGCCGTCGACGTACTGCTTGTAGGCCGGCACGCCGAACTCGTCCATCAGTGCGTAGATGCGGTCCTGGCCCGGCCCGATCCAGGCGCCGCCGCGATCGATCCACCCGCCGTCATCGCGAACTTCGGTGAAGGTGCGCCCACCGATGCGGTCCCGGGCCTCCAGTACGGCCACCGAACACCCCGCCTGTTTGAGTCGCAGCGCCGCCGCGAGCCCGGCGAAGCCGGCCCCGACCACACAGCAATCGACATCCGCCATGATGCACCCCACATTCGGCGACGGCCTGGGGGTGACGCTACTCGCGCATCATGCCGAGCAGACGCAAAGTCGCACGGAATCCGGCGAAATCGTGCGATTTTACGTCTGCTCGCGGGGGGGCGGGCCCGGTGAAGCGGTCAGCCGGTGTAGGCCATCACGTGCTTGATGCGGGTGTAGTCCTCGAGGCCGTACATCGACAGGTCCTTGCCGTGACCGGAGGACTTGTAGCCACCGTGCGGCATCTCGGCCACCAGCGGAATATGGGTGTTGATCCACACGCAGCCGAAGTCCAGTGCGGCGGAGACCCGCAACGCCCGCGACACCTCCCTGGTCCATACCGAGGACGCCAGTCCGTACTCCACGCCGTTGGCGAACCGGAGTGCCTCGTCCTCGTCGGTGAAGGACTGCACGGTGATCACCGGCCCGAAGATCTCCTGCTGGACGTGCCGGTCGTCCTGGCGCAGCCCGCCGATCACGGTAGGCTCGATGTAGAAACCCTTGTCGCCCTGCCGTTTTCCACCCGCGGCGACCGATGCGTGCGACGGCACATCGGCCAGGAAGTTCAGCACCCGCTCGAGTTGGCTGGGGTTGTTGACCGGGGGCACCCAGGCGTCCTCGTCGTCGGCGGCGCGACCGAAGGTGGTGGCTGCACCCTTGGCCTGCTCGGCCAGTGCCGCGGTCAACTCGTCGGCCACCCCGGCGTGAGCCAGCACCCGAGTGGCCGCCGTGCAGTCCTGGCCAGCGTTGAAGTATCCGGCCACCGCGATGGCCTCGGCGGCCGCGGCGATGTCGGCGTCGTCGAAGACGATCACCGGTGCCTTGCCGCCGAGTTCGAGGTGGGTGCGCTTGAGGTTGCCGCCGGCGCTGACCGCCACCGCCCGACCCGCCGCCACCGAGCCGGTGATCGACACCATCTGCGGGGTGGGATGGGCCACCACGGCCGCGCCGGTGACCCGGTCACCGCAGACCACGTTGAGCACGCCCGGCGGGAAGTGCCTGGCGGCGATCTCGGCGAGCATGACCGTGCTCACCGGAGTGGTGTCGCTGGGCTTGATGACCACTGTGTTGCCCGCGGCGATGGCCGGGCAGAACTTCCAGATCGCCATCATCATCGGGTAGTTCCATGGCGCCACCTGACCGATCACGCCGACCGGCTCCCGGCGGATCCACGAGGTGTGGTCGGCCATGTACTCGCCGGCCGACTTACCCTCCAACACCCGGGCCGCACCGGCGAAGAACCGGATCTGGTCGAGCATCGGCGGGATCTCCTCCGCCGTGGTGACGTGGTTGGGCTTGCCGGTGTTGCGGCACTCGGCAATGACGATGCGCTCCGCGTGCTTTTCGACGTCGTCGGCGAACCCCAGCAGCGCCTTCTGCCGCTGCGACGGGGTGGTGCGCTTCCACTCGGCGAAGGCGGAAGCCGCGGCCGCGTAGGCCCTGTCGATGTCCTCGGCGTTGGAAACCGGTGCAGTGCCGTACTTCTCACCGGTCGACGGGTCGACGAGCGGCATGGTGGCACCACTGACCGAGTCGACGAGCTCGCCACCGATGAAGTTCTGCACGGTCGTCATCGCGGTTCCGTCAGATCTCGGCGAGGATGGCGGTCAGCACGTCGAGGCCCTCGAGCAGTAACTCGTCGCTGATGGTCAGCGGCGGCAGGAACCGCAGGATGTTGCCGTAGGTGCCGCAACTGAGCACCAGCACACCCTGACTGTGCGCCCGGCTGCACAGCGCCTTCGTCAACTCCGGATCCGGTTCCGCGGTACCGGATTTCACCAGTTCGACCGCGATCATCGCGCCACGGCCGCGGACGTCACCGATGCGGTCGTCGTCGGCCTGCATCCGGTGCAGCTTGTCCTTCATCACGGTCTCGATGTGCTTGGCCCGGTCGAGCAGGCCGTCGAGTTCGATGGTCTCGATGGTAGCCAGCGCCGCCGCGCAGGCGACCGGGTTGCCTCCGTAGGTGCCGCCGAGTCCGCTCACGTGCGGGGCGTCCATGATCTCGGCCCTGCCGGTGACCGCCGAGAGCGGCAGCCCGTCGGCGATGCCCTTGGCGGTGACGATCAGGTCGGGGTCGATGCCCTCGTCCTCGCAGGCGAACATCGCGCCGCTGCGCCCGAAGCCGCTCTGTACCTCGTCGGCGATGAACACCACGTCGTTCTCGGTGCACCAGGACCGCAGGGCGGGCAGGAAGCCGGGGGCCGGGACGATGAACCCGCCCTCGCCCAGAATCGGCTCGATGATGATGGCGGCGAGATTGGCCGCGCCGATCTGCTTGTCGATCACGGTCAGCGCCCGTTCGGCGGCCAGCTCACCGTTGGTGGCCCACTCCTTGTCGATCAGGCCGTCCCGATACGGGTAGGACAGCGGCGCCCGGTAGATCTCCGGCGCGAACGGGCCGAACCCGCTCTTGTAGGGCATGGACTTGGCGGTCAGCGCCATCGTGAGGTTGGTGCGGCCGTGGTAGGCGTGGTCGAAGGCCACCACCGCGGTCTTGTGGGTGTAGGCCCGGGCGATCTTGATGGCGTTCTCCACCGCCTCGGCGCCGGAGTTGAACAGCGCGCTGCGCTTCTCGTAGGAGCCGGGGGTGAGCCGATTGAGGTGCTCGGCGACGGCGATGTAGCCCTCGTAGGGAGTGACCATGAAACAGGTGTGGGTGAAGGCGGCGACCTGCTGCTGCACCGCCTTGACCACCCGGGGTGAGGAGTTGCCGATCGTGGTGACCGCGATGCCTGAACCGAGGTCGATCAGCCGGTTGCCGTCGACGTCCTCGATGATTCCGCCGAACGCGCGTGCGCACGACACCGGCATCGTGACGCCGACGCCGCGGGACACCGCCGCCACCCGGCGCTTGCTCATCTCGATCGACTTGGGACCGGGAATCTCGGTGACGAGTTTGCGGCTCTGCTCGACGGTGGTCACGACTGTTCTCCTCGACGGGGCGCTGGACGAAGCGGGCGATCAGAGCCTATCGGGACCGTCGCGCGATGCAACTGAAAACCCCCTCCAGGGGTGTCGCCTGTAATGGATTACGTTGTTCGGGGACCCGAAATCGACGCAATCGGTTGCCTCTTATCCGGGAAACGGCATCCCGTCCACCCGGTCCACGGTGGTGAAGGCCGGCACCGGCCTACGTCGCAGCCGACGGGGCTGGTGCACCGGATGGCCCAGGGCGATAACCGCGGCCAGGGCCAACGGATCGGGCGCGCCGAGCAGTTCTTTGACCGTGTCCTCTTCCCGGATCAGCATCGTGGTGATCACCCCGCCGAGGCCTTCGGCCCGCGCCGCCAGCAGCACGCTCCAGGCGAACGGGTAGATCGAGGCGCCGCCGGCGAAGCAGTACCGATCCAGGTCGCGGTCCACCGCGGCCAGCGCCGAGAGGTCGGCGAACAGCACCAGCAGCACCGGCGCCTCGTCGAGGTGGGCGGCGAGGCCGCCGTCGGCGGCCGGCCCGGCCCGATCAGTTCCGGCGGCCGGCGCCGCCGCTTGCTCTGATGCGGCGGCCAGCGCCGCCGCTTGCTCTGATGCGGCGGCCAGCGCCGCCGCCTCGGCCCGCGGGTCGTTGACCGGTGACCACGGGCGCAGGCCGGCGGCGCTCATGGTCAGATAATCGGCCCAGCCCGGCAGGTAGAGGTCACGCAGCAGGGTCCGGGTCGCCGGGTCCTTGACCACCACCACCCGCCAGGCCTGGGCGTTGGCGCCGCTGGGCGCGAACCTGGCGGTGTCCAGGATCCGCGCCACCGCGGCATCGTCGACGGGTTCGTCGGTGAACTCGCGCGCCGCGCCGGTGCTGCGCAGGGTGTCGATGAGATCCATCAGGCCATCTTGCTGGCGGCCGGTGGGGCGCGCCAGGGCCGCGACAGCACCGGGCCCGCCCGGTCGGCCGCACCGCTGGTGGCACACTGGTGAGCTATGAGGCCCGTGACCCGCCGGTCGCGGAGCGTTTGATCCCGCACCCGATACGAAGGAATCGTGCCGCCATGGACCTGCTCGTCTTCCTGCCCCTCATCATCATCATGGGCGCCTTCATGTACTTCGCCTCGCGCCGCCAGCGCAAGGCCATGCAGGCCACCATCGACCTGCACGAGTCACTGCGAGTGGGCGACCGGGTGCACACCACCTCCGGCCTGCAGGCCACCATCACCGGCATCACCGACGACAACGTCGACCTGGAGATCGCTCCCGGCGTCGTGACCACCTGGATGAAGCTGGCGATCCGGGATCGCGTCGAAGACGAGGTCCCCGAGATCGACGATTCGCCGTCCGCCCCGGCCGCCGAACTCACCGACAGCGACGCGGATCGCCTGACCAAGGACTGACCGCCAGGTACGCCACGTACCCTCTACCGAGGAACGGCCGACGCGTGTGATCGCGCGTGGGGCGGAGTCGGATCGCGCATGGCCGCAGCGGCGGCGCGCCAGGACGCGGACCGCGGCACGAACGACAGGAGAGAGAACACGTGGCATCGTCATCGGCGCCGGTGCAGCCGTACCGCTACCTGACGCTGTTCCTGGTCCTGCTCATCGGGGTCTACCTGCTGGTGTTCCTCACCGGCGATAAGCACGCCAAGCCAAAACTGGGCATCGACCTGCAGGGCGGCACCCGCGTGACGTTGACCGCGCGCACCCCGGACGGTTCGCGGCCCACCCGCGACGCGCTCAATCAGGCGCAGCAGATCATCAGCGCCCGGGTGAACGGACTGGGGGTTTCGGGCTCCGAGGTGGTCATCGACGGTGACAACCTGGTCATCACCGTCCCGGGTAACGACGGCAACGAGGCGCGGAACCTGGGCCAGACCGCCCGGCTGTACATCAGGCCCGTGATCGGCCAGCCGATTCCGGTCGAGGCGATCACCAAGGGGGGGCCGGGCGGCCCGCCCGCCGGCGCACCTCCTGCCGGCGCTCCCGGCGCCCCGCCCGCCGCGCCATTGCCCGCCGAGTCCAATCCGGCCCCGGCCCCGCCGCCTGCGCGGCGCGCGGCACCGCGGGGCGCGCGCCGGCGAGGGGGGGGGGGAGGGCGGGGGAGAAGCAGGGCGGGGTGCCGGGGAGGCGCGCGTGCGGCGTACCTCTTTTCTCTATGTTGT
>JAGQTU010000088.1 GCA_020438865.1 Mycobacterium sp. | reverse complement strand
AAGGGCGGCAACGGCATCCAGGGCCGGGCCGTCGGCGGTGGCCAGCGCCAGATACTCGCCATCGCTGCAGCCGCCGGGATCTCGTTCGGCGGAGCGCAGCGCGGCCATGACGTCGGTGTCGATGCGCTCCGGGGCGCGGGCGGCCAGTTCGCCGACCCGGTCGCGGATCGACTCCCAGTCGCCGAAGGCGTCACCGAGATCGCTGCGGGTCCGCGAGCGCCGCCCCTCGGTGTCGATGGCCGAGTGAAGGTCGGTGCGCCCCAACGACTCCGCGGCCTCGTCGGGCTCCTGCCACGGCCGGCCCACCGGGTTGACGTCGCGCGCCAGGCCGGTGTCCGGGTCGGCCAGCGCCGCGACGTGGGCCTGCACCCGGGGATCGATCCAGGCCGACCCGGCCTGGATGTAGCGCGGTTGCGCGGTCAGCCGCTGCACCAGATCGAAGCCGCCCTCGGCGGTCACCGCGGCCAGTTCGTCCAGCGCGGGCCACGGCCGCTCGGGATTGACGTGGTCGGGGGTCAGCGGTGACACCCCGCCCCAATCGTCGACGCCGGCACCGAGAAGGGCCAGACATTCCGCGCGGGACACCAGATTCGGCGGCGCCTGGATCCGCATGCCGGGGCCCAGCACCAGCCGCGCCACCGCCACCGTCGCCAGGAAGTCGTCGAATCCGGCGTCCGGGGCGGCCGCCATCGCGGTGTGGTCCTTGGCCCGGAAGTTCTGCACGATCACTTCCTGGATGTGGCCGAACTCCTTGTGCAGCCGCCGGATCGCGTGCAGCGTGTCGGCCCGCTCGGCGGGCGTCTCCCCGATGCCCACCAGCAGCCCGGTGGTGAACGGCACCGACAGCCGGCCCGCATCGGTCAGGGTGCGCAACCGCACCTGCGGGTCCTTGTCCGGGCTGCCGTAGTGGGCCAGACCCTTGGTCTCGAAGAGCCGCTGCGAGGTGGTCTCCAGCATCATGCCCATCGACGGCGCCACCGGCTTGAGCCGGGACAGCTCCGCCCAGCTCATCACCCCGGGGTTCAGGTGGGGCAGCAGGCCGGTCTCCTCCAGCACCCGGATCGCCATCGCACGCACGTAGGCCAGCGTCGAGTCGTAACCGCGCTCGTCGAGCCACTGCCGGGCCTCCGGCCAGCGCGCCTCGGGCCGGTCGCCCAGGGTGAACAACGCCTCCTTGCATCCCAGCGCGGCGCCGTTGCGGGCGATCTCCAGGATCTCGTCCGGTTCGAGGTACATCCCCCGGCCCTCGGCACGCAGCCTGCCCGGCACGGTGACGAACGTGCAGTAGTGGCAGGTGTCGCGGCACAGGTGGGTGACCGGGATGAACACCTTGCGGGAGTACGTCACGGGCAGCCGGCCGTTCGGCCCGCGCCTGCCCGCCGAAATCAATCCGGCATCGCGCACCCGGGCGGCGCTGGCGCACAGGTCGGCCAGGTCGGCACCACGGGCGGTCAAGGCGACGGCGGCCTCGTCGATGTTGAGCGCCACCCCGTCGCGCGCGCGGCGCAGCACGCGGCGCATCGCGGCCGCTGACGGCTCCGCGACCCTCGGCGGAACGGCCGGTGTCGGCAGCGGGCTGCTGGACTGCGGGTTCAGGACCACTCCCGGTTAACCCGCGACGGCGGCAAAATCATCCGCGCGTCCCACCATCTGAAACACCGACGACCGACATGCTGCACAGAGTAGTACCCGTCGCCGGGTTCGACCGGTGTCGGTGGCCGCCCACCGGCCCCGGCCCCCTCAGGCCGGCGGGGTGTCCCGCCGCGACAGCAGCCAGGCGGCCGGGCCGGCGCCGAGGACCAGGAACAGCAGCGCCGAGTACGCCATGACGCCCGGTCCGCCGAACACGATGTCACCGCCGGGGCCGCCGAGCGTCATCGCGGCGACGGTCACCAGCCACGCCCACAGCGGCAGCGCGGCAAGTCTTTTGGAACCGGCCCAGTAGCCGGCCGCCCACACCAGCGCGGCGTTGACCACACCGGTGATCAGTGCGCTGACCGGAAACGGCACGGCGCCCAGATAGACCGGCAGCAGCAGAGCGCCGGTCACCGCGGTGATCACCCCGTCGATGGTCAACAGCACCAGAACCACGATGCGGATCGCGGGATCGGACGCACCGGGCTCCGCAGCGGTGCCGGCGGTCGGGCCGGGACGCTGTCCAGGAGGGCGACCAGGGACCCGACGATCCACTGGAAGTTTTCCAGCCGGTCCTGCCAGTGTTGCTGGTTGGGGTCCAGGTCGGGGTCCATGGCCGTCCCTTCGTCGCCGCGTCATCAGCGGCCTACCCCGCAATGTCGCCGAATGTCCCAGTGCCAGCGGACTTTCCGGCACCACGTATTGACGTTCACACTAGTTCCAGCCGGACCCGGCGCGGGTTCGTACACCGCCACCGACTAGTCTCCTGAGAGCCCGATGCCGGCGAAAAGATCTGTCTCCCAGCCATCTTCACCTGAGGGACCGTGCTCACCCTGCACCAACACATAGTGCTCGCGCGCGACCACGGGCAAGACCATCTTGTTCGACAGGCTGAAGGCCCGGCCGGTCGGCCCGACCACCACCTGGGTGGCGTGCGCGGCCATGGCCGCAACCTTGGCCGCCAGCCGATCCGGCGCATCGATCACCGTTGTGATCTGGTCGTCGGGGAATCCGAAGGTCGCCTCCTCGGGCGGCCAAACCCAGTCCGGCTGAACGTCCTGCGCCCCGAGGGCGTCGAGGGCGGCGCGGAAGCCGCTGAGCCTCAGCACCGTCCAGTAGAACTTCGGCACCGCCCAACGCTCGACGGCCGCCGTCACGGCGGCCGTGGTGACGCGATGGGCCTGGATGTGATCGGGGTGGCCGTAGCCGCCGTTCGGATCGTAGGTGACCACCACGTGCGGGCGGAGTTCGGCGATGACGTCCGCGAGCTGGGCGACGGCCTCGTCGAAATCGGCGTCGGCGAAGCGGGGCTGGCGCCGCGCCGGCGTACCGGCCATGCCCGAGTCGCGCCAGCGGCCCGCGCCGCCGAGGAACCGTGGCTGGCGCACCCCCAACGCGGCCAGCGCGGCGGTCAGTTCGCCGATGCGGTAGCCGCCGAGTTGGTCGGCCTCGTCGACGGCGAGGTGAGCCCACCGCTCACCAATGACTTCGCCCTCTTCCCCCAGGGTGCAGGTGAGCACCGTGACCTCCGCACCACGCGCGGCGTAGTGGGCGATCGTCGCCCCGTTGTTGATCGTCTCGTCATCGGGATGGGCGTGCACGAACAACAGCCGGGGTGTCTGCTGCGAGGCCACGGCGTCACCCTACCGACCGGTGAACTAGATTCGGGCCGTGAGCCGCCGCACCCTCGAATTCGGCTGCGCAGTCATGGTGATCGGGCTGCTGGCCGGGGTGGCTGGGGCGACGACGACGGTGGTGTTGCACGCCGTCGAACACCTGACATACCACTACAGCTTCGGGTCGCTGCTGGACGGGGTGACCGGCTCAAGCCCGGTGCGGCGGGCGGTCGGCCCGATGATCGGCGGGGCCCTGGCCGGCTATGGCTGGTGGCTGTTGCGGCGCCGGACCCGAGTGCCTTCGCTGAACGACACCATCAACAACCACCGGCCCATCCCCCGGCTGGCGATGTCGATCGACGCCGGATTGCAGGTGCTGCTGGTCGGCACCGGCGCATCGCTGGGCCGCGAGGGCGCGCCCCGACAACTGGCCGCGGCCCTCGGCGACCTGGGCACCTCGCGGTGGGCGCTGACACCGCGGGACCGCGAGATCCTGCTGGGCTGCGCGGCCGGCGCCGGGCTGGCCGCGGTCTACAGCGTCCCGATCGGCGGCGCGTTGTTCGCGCTGCGAATCGTGTTGCACACCTGGAATATTCGCGCGGTGGGCACCGCACTGATCACTTCCAGCCTGGCGGTGGCGGTGGCCGCATCGGTCACCCACGACGCGGTACCGCTGCACTGGCCGAACCCGGAGCTGTCGTACCTCCTCACCACGCTGGCGATCCTGATGTCGCCGCTGGCGGTGGCGGTCGGGTCCGCTTTCAACCGGCTGATGGGGTATGCCCGCCGCCACGCGGTGGTCGACTCGTGGCTGCTGCTTCCCGGGATCGCCGCCGCGGGCCTGCTGGTCGGGGTGTGTTCGCACTGGCTGCCGCAGCTGCCGGGCAACGGCAAGAGCGTGCTGACCGTCAGCATCAACAGCGGGCTGACGCTGGTCTCAGCGGCGGCGATCCTGCTGCTGAAACCGCTGTTGACGGCGCTGTTCCTGCGGGCCGGGGCGGTCGGCGGCATGCTCACCCCGGCGCTGGCGACCGGGGCGGCGATGGGCTCATTGGTGGCGCTGTCGCTCAATACGTGGACACCGCTGCACGTCAGCGTGCCCGCCGTCTCGCTAGCCTGCGCGGCGGGCGTGCTGGCCATCACCCAGGGCGCGCCGATCTGGGCGGCGCTGTTCGTCTGGGAACTGGCCCGACCGCCGTGGTGGCTGCTCATCGTCTTCATGGCCGGGGCGGGCGCCGCGCATCTCCTGGACGGCGCCCGCAACCGGCGGCGCGCCGCGCAGGGCTCGGCCACCGCCGCCTGAGCTCACGGGGCGGTCTTGACCCAGCGTCCCGCGTCGCCGACGATCCCGACCGGCACGGCGCCGGTGAGGCTGACGTTCTGCACGCTCGGGCCGGCCGCCACGATCGTGGTGTCCTGCAGGATCGGCAAGACCGTCGACATCGCCCACAGCCGTGGCTCGACGGCCGCGATCACCCCGTCGATGCTCTTCGAACCGTCAAGAGCCCCATCGATTTCCGGCTGGATGCTGCGATCGCAGATGCCGGTCAGGTTCGACGGCGCCTGCACCAGGGCACCGGCATCCGGCGCCGGCGCCGGGGTGCCACTCGGCGCGGGCGGCGGCGTGCTGGCCGGCGCGGGCGTCGGCGGGGCCGGGGTCGATACCGCGGTGGCCTCCAGGGCCGGGCAGCCGTAACGGGAGGCCAGCAGGGTGGCGAGGTCGCCGCCGGCGGCGTGCCAGCCGACGATCGCGTCGACGCGGTTGTTCAGCAGGGCGTCGCCGTAGAGCACGGGCGGGTCCAGGGCCAGCACCGTGGCGGCGATGCCGACGCTGCGTAACTGGTCGGCGGCGGTGTTGGCCACCGCGACCGCGGTCGGGTCGTTGGCCGCGACGCCGATCACCAGGGACAGCGGCTCGCCGTCCTTGCTGATCCGGCCCCGGGTCATCTCCGGTGGCGGCTGCTGGGATGGACTCGGCGCGCCGGCCGACGGTGGAGGCGCCACCGGCGAAGGGCCCGAGGTGCGGTCGATCTGGAAGCCGGCCTGCTGCAGCAGTTGCAGGGAACGCTCGGTGCCCAGCGCGGGTGGCGCGGTCGGCACGTAGCCGGGGTCGCTGGGCGCACGGATCTGCGCCTGGGCCAGCGTGACGGTGTTGTCGCTGCCCGCGCCGACCGCGGCCAGCAGGTCGACGTCCAGCAGCCCCAGCAGCGCCGTGCGGACCTGCGGGTCGGCGAGCTTGTTCTCCTGAGCGCGCAGCGTCAACTGCAGCACCCGAGGGGTGTTGATCCGGTTGGTGCGCACGTCCGGGATGGCCGAGAGCTGGGCGAACGCCGCCGCCCCGCCGTGCACCTGGGCCACCTGGGTGTCGCCGTTGCGGATTGAGTCGGCCAGCGCGGCCGGCGCCCCGGCCCGGCGAAACAGGATCTGGTCCGGTGCGGCGGGCGGTCCCCAGAACCGGTCATTGCGGGCCAGCAGGATCTCGTCGCGCTGTGGGTCGATGTTGTCGACCCGGAACTGGCCGCCGGTCACCGGCAGCGCCCGGACCAGGCCCGCCGGGAAACCGCCCGGCACGTCCTTGACGATGTGCGCGGGCAGCAGGTCGTTGAACAACTCCCGCCAGGCCGGATAGGGCTGGGAGAACGTCACGACCGCGGTCTTGCCGCCGTCGATCGACTGGACGCCGGTGATCAGGTCGTAGCCGGCCGGATCGACCACCCCGGGCTGGCTGACCATCTGCCGCCACAGGTACCAGAAGTCGTCGGCGGCGATCGGCGCGTTGTCGGTCCACGACGCCTCGGGCCGGATCTTGTAGGTGACGGTGAACGGGTCGTTGCTCGTCACGTCCGCCGAGAGCAGCAGCGTCGGATCCATCTCCCAGCGCGAGCCGGTCGAGGTGGACGAGTCCGGGACCGGCCGGAACGAGCTGGGCAGCACCAGGGCGCTGATTGCGGCGTTGACCGGGGACTGGTCGGACATCAGGTGCGGGTTGAACCCGGCCCCGATCGAGTCGATCCCCATGATGATCTGGGTGGCCTTCGGCGGCGGCGGGGTCGGGCTCTGGGAGGTCTCGGTGCTCTGTGGCGCCGGCGGCGGACTCACCGTGCAGCCCGCGGTGGACAGCAGGGCCAGCACCGTTCCGAGGGTCAGCAGGCTGCGGAACACCGGGGGCACGCCGCTCAGCGTATCGACCGCCCGAGCGATCCGGTCACCCTCGCGCCTTGGCCCGGGCCTTGGCCCGCGCCCTGCTGGTGGCGTCCAACTCGACCTTGCGCACCCGAACGATCTCCGGGGTGACCTCCACGCACTCGTCCTCGGCGCAGAACTCCATCGCCTGCTCGAGCCCGAGTTCGAGTGGGCGGGCCAGCGTCTCCATCACGTCGGCGGTCGACGAGCGCATGTTGGTGAGCTTCTTCTCCCGCGTGACGTTGATGTCGAGGTCCTCGGCCCGCGGGTTGATGCCCACCACCTGGCCCTCGTAGGTGTCGTCGCCGGGTTCGACGAAGAACTGGCCGCGATCGGCGAGCTGGATCATCGCGAACGGAGTGACTGAGCCGCTGCGGTCACTCACCAGCGAGCCGGTGTGCCGGGCCCGGATCTCGCCCGCCCACGGCCGGTAGCCGTCGAACACCGCGTTGGCGATGCCGGTGCCGCGGGTCAGCGTCAGGAAGTCGGTGCGGAACCCGATCAGTCCGCGGCTGGGCACGATGAAGTCCATCCGCACCCAGCCGGCGGCGTGGTTGGTCATCTCCTCCATGCGGCCCTTGCGGGCGGCCATCAGCTGGGTGATCGCACCGACGAACTCCTCGGGGCAGTCGATGGTCATCGCCTCGAACGGCTCGTGCAGCTTGCCGTCGATGGTGCGGGTGACCACCTGCGGCTTGCCGACGGTCAGCTCGAAGCCCTCCCGGCGCATCTGCTCGACCAGCACGGCCAGCGCCAGCTCACCGCGGCCCTGCACCTCCCAGGCGTCGGGCCTGCCGATATCGACGACCTTGATCGAGACGTTGCCGACCAGTTCGGTGTCCAGCCGGTTCTTGACCATACGGGCGGTCAGCTTGTGCCCGGACACCTTGCCGGCCAGCGGCGAGGTGTTGGTGCCGATGGTGACCGAGATGGCGGGTTCGTCGACGGTGATTCGCGGCAGCGCGTGCGCGTGGTCGGGGTCGGCGAGGGTGTCGCCGATCATGATCTCGGGAATCCCGGCCACCGCCACGATGTCGCCCGCGATCGCCTCGTCGGTGGCCGACCGCTCGACGCCCTCGGTGACCAGCAGTTCGGTGACCTTGGCGGTGGTGATCACCGGATGGCCGTCGACCTCACGCATCCAGGCCACCTGCTGACCCTTGCGGATGCGGCCCTTGTAGATGCGGATCAGCGCCAGCCGGCCCAGGAACGCCGAGGCGTCCAGGTTGGTCACCAGGGCCTGCAGCGGTGCTTCCGGGTCGCCCTGCGGCGGCGGGATGTGCTCGAGCAGCACGTCGAACAGTGGGTCCAGGTTGGTGCCGTCGGGGTTCTCGCCGTTGGCGGGTTCGGTGGTGCTGGCGATGCCGGCGCGGCCCGAGGCGTACAGCGTGGGCAGCCCGAGCGCGTCCTCGGCGGCCTTCTGGGCCTCCTCGTCGAGGTCGGAGGCCACATCGAGGAGCAGGTCGTGGCTGTCGGAGACGACCTCGGCGATCCGCGCGTCGGGCCGGTCGGTCTTGTTCACCACCAGGATAACCGGCAGGTGCGCGGCCAGGGCCTTGCGCAGCACGAACCGGGTCTGCGGCAGTGGGCCCTCGGAGGCGTCGACCAGCAGCAGCACCCCGTCGACCATGGACAGCCCGCGTTCCACCTCACCGCCGAAGTCGGCATGTCCGGGGGTGTCGATGACGTTGATCACCGTCACGGACCCGTCCGGGTGGCGCCGGTGCACGGCGGTGTTCTTGGCCAGGATGGTGATGCCCTTTTCCTTCTCCAGGTCACCGGAGTCCATCAGCCGTTCGATGGCGTCATCGCCGCGATGCGTCAGCGCACCGGACTGCCGCAGCATGGCATCCACCAGCGTCGTCTTGCCGTGGTCGACGTGCGCGACGATGGCGACGTTGCGGAAATCGGGGCGGGAGTCCTCTGACACGCCGGTAAGTCTCTCAGCGAGGTGCCCGGTTTGTGAAAACGGACCGATCACCGAGTTGGGTTCGGGACTACTCTGGAAATCACACCGTCAGTCCTTGGGGAGGTTGGTATGACGGTCTATGAAGTCCTCACTGTCGTGGTCATCGTGATACTCGGGACCGCCGCGACCGCCGCGATCTACTTCGGATTGCTCAACTGGATCGGCGGGGCCTATGTGGTGCGCTGTGCCAGATGTCATCACCTGACGGTGTCCTCGGTGCGACGGCAGCCGAGAACCTGCACGCACTGCCGTCATCCGGTCCTCATGCATCCGGTGCATGCCGTTCGCCACCCCCGACAGTTCACCGACGTGCGGGTGACGAACGACCGCCTCAGATATTAGGGATTAGGCGGCAGGACCATCACTCGGCCGCCGTGGGCGGCTCGCCGAACGCGTGGGGGCCGAGACCGTGGCAGGTGCGCTGGTCGTCAGTCACCTGTTCGATCACCGTGCCGGTGGCCGGCAGCCACCGTTCTCGACGTGCTTCATGACACCGCACGAAGAAGAAGCCGGCGACCAGGGCCGATGATGAACACCAACGGCACGCGAAAAACAGTTCGACGAGCCAGATTTGGACCAGCCGCGGGATGCGCGAGCCCACCCGGTCGAACGCCAGAACGCGCTGCCAGATGAACCGCAGGACGCCCACGCCGATCGCCTCAGCCGAGGATGGGTGCGGTGGGGGTGAATTCGACCGGCATCGCCTCCAGCCCGCTGACGAAGTTGGCCGGGCGCAACGGCAGTTCGGCGCCCTCGACCAGCCGGAGGTCGGGCAGCCGCTCCAGCACCCGCCGGGTCATCGTGGTCAACTCCAGGCGGGCCAGCTGGTTGCCCAGGCAGAAGTGCGTACCGAAGCCGAATGTCACGTGGTTGTTGGGATTGCGGTCGATACGGAACACGTCGGGGTCGCCGAAAACGGTCTCATCGAAGTTCGCCGACTCGAACAGCAGCATGATCTTCTCGCCGGCGACCAGGCGGGTGCCGTGAAAATCGTTGTCGGCGGCCAAGGTTCGGCACATATTCTTGATCGGCGAGGTCCAGCGCAGCATCTCCTCGACGGCGCCGGGCAGCAGATCGTGCTCGGCGCGCAGCGCCTGCCACTGCGCGGGATGCCGGGTCAGTTCGGCGGTGCCCCCGGAGAGGGTGTGGCGGGTGGTCTCGTCGCCGCCGATGAGGATCAGCAGCGTCTCGGAGGTGATCTGCTCGTCGGTGAGGCGCTCCCCGTCGACCTCGGCGGCGATCAGCACGCTGACCAGATCGTCGGTCGGCTCGCGGCGGCGCTGCTCGATGGTGGCCGCCATGAACTCGTTGTAGGCCAGCAGTGCGGCGACCGAGGCGGCGAGTGCCTCCTCCGAGGCCGTCGAACTCAGCGCCACCACCAGGTCGTCCGACCAGGCCAGCAGGGTGGCGCGGTCCTCGGGCGCCACCCCGAGCATGTCGCCGATGACGGCCATCGGCAGCGGGGCGGCCAGATCGCGCACGAAGTCGCAGTGGCCGCGCTCGCACACCGCGTCGATCAGCGTGTCACACAGCCTCGCAATGGATCTCGTCTTGTCTTTGACCTGCTTGCGGGTGAAGCCGGCGTTGACCAACTTGCGGCGCAACAGATGCGCTGGGTCGTCCATGTCGATCATGTGCGGCAGCGGCGGGGTGCTGGGCCGGATACCGCCGGCGTTGGAGAACAACTCGGGATGGCGTTCGGCGTCGATCACCGCGCGGTAGGTGGCGGCCGCGGCCAGCCCGTTCCGGTCGCGGAACACCGGCTGATTGGCGCGCATCCAGCGGTAGGCCTCGCGGGCGGCGCCGCTGGCGTAGAACCGGCCGTCGGTCAGATCGACGTCGGGCATGACGTCCGTGGACACGCCCAAGATCATAGGGCGGGACGCTCAGGCCCCAAGGCGTTTCGCGAGCTCCGGCAGCCAGGCCCGGTCGGCGGGCACCCACGGCAGGCCGGGCAGTTCGGCGGCGCCGACCCAGCGCAGCGCGCGGTGGTCGTGCGGATGTAGCGTGCCGTCGGTGTGCGTCACGAGATAGGCGCGCAGCACGAGCGATTCCCCGATCGGCACATCGTCGCCGAGTCGCTCCCCCACCGCGACGTCGACGCCGAGCTCCTCGCGGAGCTCGCGCACCAGGGCGTCGGCTTCGCTCTCGCCGGCCGCCACCTTGCCGCCCGGAAGTTCCCACAGCCCGGCCAGTTCGGGCGGACGCTGCCGCTGGGCCACCAGCAGCGCCGAGTCGGCGATCAGTGCGCCGGCGACGACGATCTGGGTGGCCATGGCGTAGGACGGTATACGAGGACGTGATCTGAGGTCTTGGCCGCGGCGGCGCCCGCTCCTAGACTGAATGCCTACGCCCACGAGGGGAGGCGTTCGTGTCCGTCTCTGAGTCCGTGTCCCATCGGCCGTCCTATCGGTATCTCCGCATCGCCCTGGTCTTCTTCGGCGTCCTCATGCTGCTGGTCTATCCGATCGCCGTGGTGTGGCCGTCGGGATGGATCTGGCATCACGGGGCTCCGCACGAGTCGCAGTACTTCGTGATGATCGTCGGCGTCTACGCGACGCTCGGCGTCTTCCTGATCAACGCCGCGCGTGACCCAGCGGCCAACGTCAGCCTGATCTGGTTCACCGTGTGGTCCAGCGTCGTGCACGCGGCGATCATGACCGTGCAGTCGTTCGGCCACGGCCATCTCGGCCATCTGTGGGGGGACGTTCCGGCGCTGCTGCTGATCGCCGTCGTCCTGGGTGTGCTGATGACGAAGTCGGGTGTGGGAAGGGAGGTTGTCGGCGATGCCCGTGTTGACCGATGAGCAGGTGGACGCCGCGGCCGAGGGGCTCGACGGGTGGGAACGCGCGGACGGCGCCCTGCGCCGGTCGGTGACCTTTGCGTCCTTCCACGAGGGCATCGACGCCGTGGGCCGGGTGGCCGAGCTCGCCGAACGCGCCGACCATCACCCCGATATCGACATCCGTTGGCGAACGGTCACTTTCGCGCTGGTGACACATTCCGAGGGCGGCATCACCGACAAGGACGTCGCGCTGGCGGGTCAGATCAACGAGGTTCTCTCCGGCCGCTAGCGGCGATCCAGCCCAAAGTGCCCAGCGTGGCCACAATGTAGATCAGCCCCGCCCAGGCCAGATACCACGGGCGGTCGATCCGCCAGATCGTCGGCTGGGCGAAGCTCAGCAACCACGGCACCCCGACGAGGGTGAGCCCCAGCCAGCCCCAGCCGAGCACCCGGGCGCCGGGCCGGGCCCGCCACGGCCCGTGGATGAGCCAGATCATCAACGGCAGCAACCACACCCAGTGGTGGGTCCATGAGATCGGCGAGATCAGCAGCCCGAACAACTGCACCACCAGCAATGAGCCGAGCCGGTCGCGGTCGGCGTCGGTGCCCAGCGCCCGCCACGCCAGCACGGTCAGCACCGCCGTCACCGCGATCGCGGCCAGCACCAGCGGGCCGTACCCGGCGTCGTGGCCGATGATGCGGGAGATCCCACCGCGCCAGGACTGGTTGAACGACGTCCCGATCGGCCCGATCCGGCGGGCGTCGCCCAGCAGATCGGTGAAGTAGTAGCGCGCCTGCTGGCCGATCACCGCGACCGACAGCCCGACGGTGGCCAGGAACACCACGGCCGAGAAGATCGCCGCTCCCCACCGGCGCATGCCGAGGAAGTACAGCCCGGTGACCGCCGGGGTGAGTTTGACGCCCGCGGCGAGGCCGACCAGCAGGCCTGAGAGCCACCACCGGCTGCTGTAGGCGGCGCACAGCACGGCCAGCACCAGGATCACGTTGACCTGGCCGTAGTCGAACGTGCTGCGCAGTGGCTCGATCCAGATCCCGACCGCGGTCCACAGCAGCGCGGTGGGTCGGCCGCCGTCGGCCTGCCCCAGCAGCCGCTGGCTCACCCGCACCACGCCGTAGAGCGCGGCCATGATGCCGATCTGCCAGCAGAACGCGACGAACCCGAACGGCAGCAGGTGCAGCGGATAGAACACCAGCGCGGCGAATGGCGGATAGGTGAACGGCAGCGGGAAGTCCGGCGTCTGGTCGGCGTAGACATAGGAGTAGAGCGTGCCGGGATGGTCAAGCGCGCCGGCGCCGCCGAGATAGACGTGCAGATCGACGAAGTTCGCGCCGTTGGGTACCAGGTACGTCCACGCCAACCGAGCCACCACGCTCATCGCCAGCAGCGCCGCCGCCAGCCGGGTCACCTGGCCCGTCCTGCTCACCCCAAGACTGTAGCCACTCGTCCGTGCCGGTCGACGGCATCGAGTGTGCGTTCAGAACACGCGCCGTCGGCGTGTCGGCGCCGTCAGCGCAGTGTCGATGACCAGCCCGCAGTGTCGATCGCCGGGGTCGCACATCACCGAAGACCATCACGTCCGTAACGGTTGAATAACCGCCACACGTGTCACTTGAGTAACTCCAGTAACTGACTACCTTCGGGTGAAGACCTGCAATCGAGCGATTGGGATCAACATGTCACGCACCGCAAAACTGTTCGCCGCCAACGCGATTGCAGCTGCCGGGCTCTGCTCGGCCGCGCTCGCACTGAGCCCGGGCGCCGCCGCCGAACCGGCCGCGCCGCCCGCCGTCCCCGGCATTCCCGCACTCACCATGCTGCAGCAGTTCGCCAGCAACCCGGCCAGTGCGTTGGGACTACTGCAGGGCGCGGCCAGCGCGCTCAACGGTGCGACCGGTGGCCTGACCGGCGCGCCGAGCACCCTGCCCGTCTCGCCGATCACCGGCGCACCGGGCACCGCCCCGCTGCCAGCGGCGCCGGTAACCGTCCCGGCCGCCCCGGCCGCACCGGCCACCGGTAACTCGCTGCTGCCGATGCTCAACCAGCTGGGCGTGCCGGGCGGCCTGGCCAACCTCATGCCGTCCAACGCCGGGCTGGCGCCCGCTCCGGTGACCGCGCCGGTCCAGTTGCCGGCCAGCACCCCGCCGGTCGCCCCGACCGCCCCGGGCGGTGCGCCCCTCGGCGATCTGTCGCTGCTCTCCGCCCTGCCCTGAGCGCCAACCACGAGATGGGGGAACACACCGTGCTGCAGATCGCCAAGCTGGCCGCGGGCCTGACCACCGCGGCGTTCGTCGCGTCGTCCACGATGGCGCTGAGTCCGGTGGCGGCGGCCGACCCGGCCATTCCGCTGGATCCGGGTCAGCTGCCGGGGCTGGAGGCCGTGCAGAGCCTCAGCCCGGTGGTTCAGCAGGCGGCGGCCAACCCGTCATCGGCGCAGCAGTTGCTCCTGGCGGCGGCCTCCCAGCTGGCGGGCAACGCCACCACCCCGGACGGTTCGTTGGCGCTGGCGCAGCAGGTGACCAAGTTCATCCAGGAGGGCGGGGCCGCCGGCATCCTGGGTAGCGCACCCGCGGCCGCTCCCACCGCGCCGGTGGCCGGTGTCCCGCACGGCACCACGCCGCTGATGACGCCGGGCACCGGTAACGGCCCCATCCCGCTGCCCGAGCACATCCCGGCGGCCGGGGCGATCCCGGGCACCGAGGCGCACCTGCCGACCGGGATCGATCCCACCCACGCCGTCGGCCCGGCCCCCGACGCGATGCCCGAGTACTCCGCTCCGGTCACCCCGGCTGCAGCACCGGTACCCGCCGGTAACGCCGTCCCGGCTCCGGCCCCCGGCCCGGCCCCGGCCCCGGCCCCGGCCGCCGCGCCGTCGTTCGACCCGAACAGCCCGCCGACCCAGGACTTCATGTACCCCTCGATCAGCAACGGGTGCCTCAAGGACGGCGGCAACGTGATCGCGACCGCGCTGTCGGTCGCCGGCCCGGCGAAGATCCCCGCGCCCGGCCCCGGCCCCGGCCAGTCCGCCTACGTCTTCACCGCGGTCGGCACCCCGGCCCCGGCCGCCGAGCAGAAGCTTCCCCTCAACGTCACCTGGGTCAACCTCACCACCGGCCGGTCGGGCAGCGCCACGCTCAAGCCCAATCCCGCCATCAACCCCGAGGGCCCGACCACGCTGACCGCGATCGTGGACACCGGCTCGGGCAGCATCATGTCGACGATCTTCGGCCAGGTGACCACGCTCGACAAGCAGTGCACCTTCATGCCGACCATCGGCTCCTCGGTCGTGCCCTGATCCGCTGCTGCGACGAAATCCCGCGCTAGGCTTGGGAAATCCCAGGCCCGACGTCGAGAGTGGGATCGCGATGGACACGCTCGACCCGATCGACGCGTTGATGCTGATCGCCGAACTGGTGTCCAGCCCGATGCATGTGGCGGCGGTGCTGATCATGACCCCGCCCCCCGGTGAAGACGCCCGCACGTGCGTGGACCGGATGCATGAGGAGTCGCTGAGCGCGTCCGTGGAGATCGACCCGCGGTTGCGCCGACGGCCGCACCGCGGGCTGGAGACCGGCGGTATGTGGGTGTGGCGCGATGTGCCGGACATCGACCTGCGCCAACACCTGCAGCGTCGGACGCTTCCCGTCGGCTCGGGCAGCGCGGCGGACCTGTGGGAGTTGGTGTCGGAGTTGCACGCCGAGCGACTGGACCGCTCCGCACCGATGTGGACGGCGCACCTGATTGACGGGCTCGACGACGGCCGGTTCGCGTTCTACATCAAGGTGCACCACATCGTCATCGACGGCGTGGCGGGCCTGCAGATGATCGGAGACTCGTTGAGCGCCGACCCCGACCGGCGCGAAATGCCGCCGTTCTACGCGGCCAAGACGACCACCGACCCCCCCGCGGACGCTGACGACGACGGATCGCCCGGGCTCCAGAACCCGCTGTCACTGCTGCGCAACACCGTCGGCACCGCCATGTCCGGGCTCGACCTGACCCGCCATGTGCTCGCCGGTGAGTTGTCCAACCTCGTCGGCAGCCTCACCACCAGCAGTGTCGCGGGGCCGTTCGGCGCGCCGCACACCCGGTTCAACACCAAGCTCGGGCCGCGCCGCGCGGTCGCCGCGACCAGCCTCGAGCGCGCCCGAATCCGCGCTGTGCAGCAGGCCGGCGGGGTCACCGGCAATGACGTGGTCATGGCCGTTATCTCCGGTGTCATCCGGGCCTGGCTGGCCGAGCAGGACGAACTTCCCGACCAGTCGCTGGTGGCGATCTGTCCGGTGACCGTGCGCAGCCACGAGCAGGCGGCCGCCGATGAACACGGCAATCAGTTCGGCCTGGGGCTGTGCCCCTTGGGCACCGACATCGCCGATCCACGCCAGCGGCTCGACCTCATCCACCAGGCGATGGCGAACGTCAAGCACGAGGTGGCCGACAAGGGGCCCGGGGCGATGCTGGTGGTGCTGGCGCCGGCCGTCTTCCCGACGGTGCTGCTGCCGCTGCTGCCGTTGACCTCGTGGGTGCCGCCGAGCTACAACCTGCCGATCTCGAATGTGCCCGGACCGCAGGAGCAGAGCTACTTCAACGGCGCCCGCGTCGACGAGGTCTATCCCGTCTCGGTGGTCTACGACGGGATGGCGCTCAATGTCACGGTGTGCTCGTATGCCGACCGGATCGGGGTGGGCTATGTCGCCGACCGCGATGTGCTGCCCGGCATCGACGACCTCATTCCGCTGACCGAGCGGGCGCTGGCGGAACTTGAGGACGCGCTGGGTGTGGCATAGTCCCCGCGTCGGATGCCTACATCGAGTCAGAAACCACGCACACGAAGTGAGAGTGCGGATGTGCGTGA
>JAGQTU010000087.1 GCA_020438865.1 Mycobacterium sp. | reverse complement strand
TGCCGGGGTCCGGGCGCAGGCGGTGGGTCGGGACGGTTCGCTGGTCGACGACTTCGTGATCGCCCGCGACGGCAGCGTCTCCCACGTCCGCAATGCGCCGTCCCCGGCGGCCACGTCGGCCTTCGCGTTGGCCCGCGAGCTCGTCGGCCGCGTCGAAGCCAACCAGGGCGGATAGTGAAAGCCGCTGCGGCTCAGCCCCACTCGTGGTTCATCGCGCGCGATTTGCTGATGTCCTCGACCGATTCGATCTGCCGCAGCTTGGGGCGGGTGCTGGCGATCAGCACCATCGCCAGGACGGCGGTTCCCGCGCCCAGCCCGAAGATGAGGGTGTAGCTGCTCTCCGGGGTGTATCCGTTCGTGGAGCGGGCCAGCAGCAGGGCCACGATCGCGGCGGCGATCGAACTGCCGATCGTGCGGGCGATGGCGTTCATGCTCGTCGCGACCCCGGTATCACCGGCCGCCACCTCCCGGACCACCAGCGCGGGCAGCGCCCCGTAGGCCAGGCTGATGTAGGCGTTCGCCAGCACTCCGGCCGCGATCACCTGCCAGGGCGCGGAATGCGCGGTCGCCAGCAGGACGAAACCGGCGGCCCCCGCCGCGGCCCCCGCGATCAACACTGCGCGGGCCCCGAACCGGTCGATGTAGCGACCACTGGCCAGCGACGTCAGGAAGCCGGCGAACGCCCCCGGCAGGAGGAACACCACGCTCGCCGCCAGGACGGTTGCGCCGAAGCCGTAGCCGCTGCGCACCGGCGCCTCGACGAAGCCGGTGAGCCCGAGGAAGGCGAAATACAGGCCCATGCCCACCAGCACGGTCGCGATGTTCGTCAGCAGGATCGGGCGCCGCGCCAGCATGCTGGTGGACACCAGCGGCTGGGCACACCGGCGTTCCCACCACCACCACAGGCCGAGCGATGTGACCCCGATGACGCCGCAGCCGATGATCCGTACCGACAGCCACCCCCAGACATGGGCCTGGGTGATCGCGAGCAGCACGCCGGACAGGCCGATTGCCAGGCCCGCGGCGCCCGCCCAGTCGATGGTGCCGACGCTGTGGCCGGGCCGGGACGGAACGAGCAGCACCACGGCCAGGATCACCAGGATGGTGAACACGGTGGTCAACCAGAACACCCGGTGGTAGCCGGCGTCACCGCTCATCAGCAGGCCGACCACGACCAGGCCGATCCCGCCGCCGAAGCCCAGGGTCCCGGAGAGCACCGCCATCGCCCGCATCAGGCGGTCCTCCGGCAACTCGTCGCGCAGGATCGACACGCCGATGGGGTAGAGCGAGAAGGAGGCGCCCTGCAGCACCCGGGCCGCGATCAGCAGCGGCAGCGATGAGGTGGTCGCCGCGAGCAGCGACCCGCCCAGCACCGCGCCCAGCACCCACAGCAGCACCCGCTTCTTGCTGTGCAGATCGGCAAGCCGGCCGATCAGTGGGGTGGTGGCCGCCGCCGCCAACAGGTTGGCCGTCACCGCCCAGCTGACATCGACGGTGGAGGCGTGCAACTGCCGGGCGATGACACCGAGGACGGGCACCACACCGGTCTGCAGCACCGCCACCGTCAGCGCGACGATGCTCAGCGTGGGGACCAGCAGTCTGGACGGCTCCGGGTTGCGCCGGGCCGAGGCCGGAGTGCCGGCTGCGTCGACTTCGGACACATCCATCCCTTCTTCGCTCCGGCCCGTCGGTGTCGATTATGTCGGCTAAGTATCCGCCCGCGGTAGTCGAGGGGCGCTGTGCGAGGATGCCCCGATGGGCTCCCGTCCGGCGCATTTCATCGCTGAGGCTGACGGCACGTTCACGCCGACCGAATTCTCCCGCAGCCGCTGGGGCGAGGACATGCTCAACGGCCCGGCCGTGGTGGCCCTGGCGGCGACCACCCTGGAGCGGCAGCACGGCGCGGCCGGATTCGTGCCGGCCCGGCTGACCGTCGACCTGTTCAAGGCCGCGCGGAAGCTGCCGACGGAGACCCGCACCCGGCTGATCCGCGACGGCCACCGGGTGCGCAACGCCGAGTGCGAGGTGCGGCAGGGCGAGACCACGGTCGCCCGCGCCACCCTGGTGCAGTACCGCACCTCACAGGCCCCGCCGGGGCGGGAGTGGTCGGGGCAGGCCACCTTCAACCCGCCGCCGCGTGCCGACGGCAACTCGTTCTACATCGGCAGCGACGACGCGGACTGGAGTCCCACCGGCGCCGACCACCAGAACGCCTCCCGTAAACGCGTCTACCACCGCGCCATCGATGCGGTGGCCGGTGTCGACGCCAGCCCGTTCGTGCGCGCGGTCATCGTCGCCGAGGCCACCAGCCTGGTCAGCAATCTCGGCACCAAGGGCATCGGCTACATCAACGGCGACCTGACCGTGGCGCTCTCGCGCCTACCGGTCGGGGAGTTCGTTGGTGTGCAGGGCGATTCGCACTGGTGCGCCGACGGCGTCTCCGTCGGCAGCGCGACCCTGTTCGACGACGACGGCCCGTTCGGCACCGGGTTGGTCACCGCGATCGCCAACCCGGCCGCCCAGATCGACTTCGGCGGCGCCGATGTCATGCCGACGCTGCGAGTGTGAGGATGTCGCCACGCTCGGATGTGCTGATCGGCGCCGACGAACTCAAAGGTCGGTTGTCTGCCGGTGAACCGGTGTCGGTCCTCGACGTGCGCTGGCAGCTCGGTGAGCCCGACGGCAGCGGCGCCTACCGGCAGGGCCACATCCCGGGCGCGGTGTACGTCTCCTTGGAGGATGAGCTTTCCGATCACAGCGTCACCGGCCGGGGTCGGCACCCGCTGCCCACCGGGCAAGCCCTCGCGGCCGCCGCACGGCGCTGGGGCCTTCGGCGCGGCGCGCCCGTCGTCGTGTACGACGACTGGAACCGGGCGGGTTCGGCCCGCGCGTGGTGGGTGCTCACCGCGGCGGGAATCCCCGGCGTCCGCATCCTCGACGGTGGTCTGGTGGCCTGGCGCTCCGCCGGCGGCGCGCTGGAAACCGATGTGCCGCAACCGCCGCCCGGCGATGCGACGGTGACCCATGAGGACCTGTATGCCGGCGCACTGCCGACGCTGACTGCCGAACAGGTGGCCGACCGGATGGCGACCCTGCTGGACGCCCGCGCACCCGAACGCTTCCGCGGCGACGTCGAACCGGTGGACCCGGTCGCCGGGCACATCCCCGGGGCGCGGAACCTGCCCAGCACCTCGGTCCTCGACGACGACGGCAGCTTCCTGTCCGGCGCCGAACTGGACGCCGTGCTGTCCGTGGCGGGAATCTCCGACGCCACTGGGGCCGGGGTGTACTGCGGCTCGGGCATCACCGCGGCCGTCGTGGTGGCCGCCCTCACCGCCGCGGGCCGGCACGCTTCGCTGTTCCCGGGCTCCTGGTCGCAGTGGAGTTCCGATCCGGGCCGCCCGGTCGCGGTGGGACCGGAGTAGGCGCGCAGATGCCGACATTCCTGCTCTACCTGCGCGTCCAGCTGATGACCCTGGTCGTCGGCATCGTCGGGCCGATCTTCCTGACGGTGTACTTTGCCGCTCAGCCCGACCCCACCCTGAAGTGGATGTACTACGCCGGCCTGATGATCACCGGGATCGACGTGCTGGTGGCCCTGGCCATCACGGACCGGATGCTGGCCGCGCGCAAGGCGGCGCCGGATTCGAATCCAAAGCCGGAGCCCGAGCCGTGACCGGGCGTCGCGGGCCGTTCGACGGCAAGGCGGTCATCACCGGCGCCGGCAAGTCGCAGGTCGGCCGCCGCCTGGGCCGAACCGGGCTGGACCTGACGCTGGAGGCGGTGCTGCGGGCGATCGCCGACGCCGGCCTGGACATCGACCAGGTCGACGGCATCGCCAGCTATCCGGGCCCCGCGGCCGGTGCGGCCGGTTTCTCCGGTGCCAGCATCACCGAGGTCCGCACCGCGCTCGGCCTGCGCAGCCGCTGGTACATGTCATCGCTGGAGACCGCCGGACAGATCGGCCCGGTGATCGAGGCGTGTATGGCCGTGACGCTGGGCCTGGCCGACCACGTCGTGGTGTTCCGGTCGGTGTGGGAGTCGACCGCGGCCCAGCAGGCCGGCGGCGGTCACGCGTCGGTGCTGTTGGGCGGGGGCGGCCGGTTGCCGCCGCAGATGGAGTGGACCGCACCCTTCGGGGCGCTCTCCGCAGCGAACTGGCTGGCGATGCCCGCCCAGCGCTACATGTACGAATTCGGGCTCACCCGTGAGCAACTCGGTTGGATAGCCCTGAACGCCCGGCGCAACGCCGGGCTCAATCCCGACGCGGTGTACCGGGATCCGCTGACGATGGCGGACTATCTGGGCGCCCGGATGATCTCCGAGCCGCTGTGTCTCTACGACTGCGACGTGCCGTGTGACGGCGCGACGGCGGTGATCGTCTCCCGCCGGGACGCCAGCGCCGGGCTGCCGCGACACCCGCTGACCGTGGAGTCGGTGGGGCCGGGGATGTTCGAGCGGCCGACCTGGGAGCAGCGGTTCGACCTCACCACGATGGCCGCCCACGATTCGGCGGCGACGCTGTGGGACAACACCGCCCTGCGGCCCGCCGACGTCGACATGGCGCAGTTGTACGACGGATTCAGCTTCCTGACCGTGATGTGGTTGGAGGCCCTGGGATTCTGTGCGCACGGTCGGGTGGGGGAGTTCATCGAGGGTGGGGCGAGGATCGCCCTGGACGGCGAGTTGCCGCTCAACACCAGTGGCGGTCAGCTGTCCGGCGGGCGCCTGCACGGGATGGGATTCCTGCACGAGGCGTGCGTGCAGCTGTGGGAGGAGGGCGGCGAGCGCCAGGCGCCCCGCACACCCGAGGTGGTGGCCGTCGGCGTCGGCGGCGGCCCGGTGGCCGGGTCGATGTTGGTGAGCAGCCGATGAGCGGCTATCAGCGGCCGAGCCTACGGCTGGCGCCCAGTCCCACACCGGAATCCGCGCCGTTCTGGACCGGTGGGCTGGACGGACGGCTGCTGATCTCCTGTTGTCACGGATGCGGGCGCTACTTCCATCCACCGGGGCCGGTCTGCTGGCGCTGCCGGAGCACCGACGTCGCACCCGAACCGGTGTCGGGACGGGCCACCGTCGCGGCGTTCACCGTCAACCGGCAGCCGTGGATCCCGGGTTTCGAACCGCCCTACGTCGTCGCGATCGTGGAACTCGAAGAGGAGCGCGACGTCCGGTTGATCACCAACGTCGTCGATGTGGCTCCCGAGGACATGCGGGTCGGCATGGACGTCGAGGTGTTCTTCGAAGACTGGACCGCGGTGTCGGGCGAGGAGGACAGCCGGGTCTGGATACCGCTGTTCCGCCCGGCGCGCTGATTACGGGTTCTGAACGCGCCGATCACGTTCTGGCGCAACGCTACTGTGTCAGTCCCTGACCCACACCGAGATGTAGCCGATGGGGATGCCGGTCCGGGCGGCGATGCACTCGCGTGCCGCCAGTTCGACCGCAGCGCGGGTGGGCGCCTCTGTCGCATCGTTGATTTCGGGGATGCGGATGACCCATTGACCGCCCTGATGGGCGATGTCGATCTCGAAGCACTGGCCGGCGACGGGGCGTAGCACCCGGTGCGAGCGTAGCCCTCGTTGCGGACGGGCCGAGAAGCCGCGAGTCTGGTGATGAGTGCGCATCTTCTGCTTTCCGAGGCGTTTTGGACCGCCGAAAAATGTACATCTCGACGGGCCCAAACGGCAAATCCGGCGCGGCGTTGTTTGGCGCCCGCAGCAAACGGAAACTGGACCTCCGGTAACCATCGGCGAGCAGAAGGCGGCGAACATGGCGACTGAATCGCAAGGCTCCACCCGCGGCGAGCGTTCGGCACCGGAACTGATCGACGCGCGGATCGCGGAGCTGGGGGACTGGCGGGGCGAGCTGTTGGCCCGGGTGCGAGCGGTCATCAAGCGAGCCGACCCCGATGTCGTCGAGGAGTGGAAGTGGCGCGGGGTTCCGGTGTGGTCCCACGACGGCATCATCTGCACCGGTGAGACCTACAAGAGTGTGGTGAAACTGACCTTCGCCAAGGGCGCCGCGCTGGCCGACCCGTCGGGTTTGTTCAACGCCAGCCTCGAGGGCAACACCAGGCGCGCCATCGACATCCACGAGGGCGAGGAAATTGACGAGAGCGCACTCGCGGATCTGGTCCGCGCCGCGATCGACCTCAACGCCTCGTCACCGAAGCTGCGCGCCACCAAGAAGTAGGGGTTTCCGCCCGAAAGTCTTTGCGCGGCTGCGCCAATAGCCGCGTCAACTACCCGCGAACGGCGGGTGACGAATCGTCGAAGTCCGCTGACCGCGGCCGCCGGAACGTTTACTATGTGCTCATCTCTGGGTGGAATGGGGCTGGAATGGTGAGTGCCGCGGACCGGGCGAAGCAGCTGGCATTGGTGTCCAGGCTCAAGACGACCTTTCCCGAGGTCCCGGAATGGCCGACGCCGGACATGATCACCCACGATCACTACCTGGCTTACATGAAGACCAGCCACGACGTGGGCGGCGAACTGAACGTGCCCGAGCTCTATGAGAACAAGGAAGAAGAGCAGTGGGAGCTGATGACCTACGTGCTCTGCGAGGTCCTCGGCTGGGGCGGCATCTGGGTCTCCGAGGAGCGCAGGCGGATCGGCAACGTCGACGTCGGGCGTGCGATCTACCTCGGCCTGCCGTACTACGCCCGGTGGCTGTGGTCGGTGGGCCGGCTGCTGATCGAGAAGAAGCTCATCACCTGGGCGGAGCTGACCGATCGGCTGGCCGAGGTCCAGGACCGCTACGCCGGCGGGCTGGGCGGACGGCTTCCCGTCGCCGAGCCGAAATTCGAGGGCGACGGCAGCGGCGTGGAGCGCAACCGCTTCCGCCTCGAGGCGGTCGGTGTCGGGGATCCTCGGATGTTCGCCGGGAAGGCCGACCCGGCGAAGTTCAAGGTGGGCGAGCGGGTGCGGGTGCGAGACCTGCCCGCGATGTTCTACACCCGCACACCGGAATACGCCCGCGGCGCCGAAGGCGTGATCGCGGAGGTCACCTATGAGAGCCCGGCGCCCGAGGATGAGACCTGGGCTCGCGAGGATGCCAAGCCGGAGTGGTTCTACATCGTCCGGTTCAACCAGTCCGAACTCTGGGACAACTACACCGGCCCGAAGAACGACACGTTGCAGACCGAGATTCCCGAGCGGTGGCTGGAAGCCGTCGGCTGAGGAAGGAAATACTTCATGTCCGATCACGGTCACGATCATGACCACGACCATGACCACGCGCGCACGGTCAAACCCATGGTCGACGAGATCACCGATTTCGAGGTTCTCGAGATCGCACTACGCGAATTGTGCATCGAAAAGGGCCTTTTCACCGCCGAGCAGCACCGGGTGTTCACCGAGTACGCCGAGCAGATCGGCCCGACGCCGGCCGCGCGGCTGGTGGCCAGGGCCTGGCTGGACCCCGAGTTCAAGAAGCTGGCGCTGACCGACGCCCTGGCAGCGAGCAAGGAGGTCGGCGTCGACTGGCTCGATCCGACCGGGTTCGGCACCCCCAGTGATTTCTACGCGTTCAAGATTCTCGAGGACACCCCGCAGGTGCACCACGTGATCGTCTGCGCGCTGTGCTCGTGCTACCCGCGGCCGATTCTCGGCAACTCGCCGGAGTGGTACCGCACCCCGAACTATCGCCGCCGCATCGTTCGCTGGCCGCGACAGGTGCTCTCCGAGTTCGGCCTGGAATTGCCTGCGGGCGTTGAGGTCCGGGTCGAGGACTCCAACCAGAAGCACCGGTTCATGGTCATGCCGCTGCGGCCGGAGGGCACCGAGGGGTGGACCGAGGATCAGCTGACCGAGATCATCACCCGGGACTGCCTGATCGGCGTCGCGCTGCCCAAGCCCGGTGTCACCACCAACGTCTTCACCGGGGCGCGCCCGGCGATCCGGCCCATGCAGTGACGGCCCACCGATGAGTGACGCCCAAGAATTCCCGGTTCTCGACGAGATCGTCCAGAACAATCAGTCCTGGCCGGTGATGGCCGCGAAGTACGGCGTCGAGAATCCGTTGCCACCGTGGAAGACCAGCCTCGACGGGCTGTGTGACGTGCTGGACCGGTCGTGCGCCGGCGACGAGGAACTCGGCCTGACATTCAAGCAACGCCGCGACGAGGAGGACGAGCTGTCGGCGACGCGGTACGCCGACCTGCCGTACCCGGAGAACCAACTCGTGGCGCTCGCGCATTCGCTGCTGAAGCGCGGCCTCATCGACGAGTCGGAACTGCGGCAGCGCCTCGCCGCTATCCGGGCCCGGTTGGAAGCCTGAGCCCCGGGAGTCGTAAAGCCCTGCCGCCCAGGCTAATTCGTCACTGTGACGCATTGGGTCGGTGGGATGGGAAGTGGGGGAAGCGGGTGCTGGGGTGACTCAGTAGCCGAGGCCGGCGATAAGGGGCAGTGGCGCCCGCACAACGGCATTACGGCCCGATAGCCCGATAGGTCGCCATGCGCCGCGACCGTAATCGCTGAAGCGTCGGCCATGCCTGCGCTGAGTCCCGACCGCTGAAGGAACGTCAGGGAACCGCGCTCCGGCCGATTCGTCACTGTGACGGAATGACCGGATTGAGCGACACCACCGCGGGGGTGGGACCGCGCGGCGGCGACGGTTCGATGCGAGCACGGCGGTAGGTGCGGTGTGGCGGATGCGTTTCCCGCGTGTTCAACAGGTGACGAAAGGTAGGACAATTGGTAGGATAGTTGTATGGCGAAAGAGAAGATCTCCGTGACGGTCGACGCGGCCGTGCTTGCCGAGGCTGACGCCGACGCCAGAGCGGCTGGGCTGAATCGGTCGGAGCTCATCGAGCGGGCGCTGCGCAACGAGCATCTCCGTCGCGCGCTGCACACATACACAACGCGTACGGTGCCGGCGCTCGACATCGACGCCTATGCCGAGCAGGTCTATGAAGCCAACCGGGCCGCGGGTCTGTGATCGCGCCCGGTGACATCGCACCGCGCCAGGACAGCAGCCGTGAACTCTACGTCGCAGTGTTGTCCAATTCGATTCACCTGGCCGCCAACACCGGCCGGGTGATCACCTGCCCTTTCATCCCCGGCAAGATCCCCGATGACGTGATGGCCATGGTGGTCACCATCCGCCGGCCTGAGGGCACGCTCGTGCCCGAGCTGGTGCAGTGGCTGCCGAGTTCGGCGCTCGGTGAACCGATCGGGGCCGTCGGCGCAGACGCACTCGGTGAGGTGACATCGATTGTGGCCGCACTCATCTCGTAACACGCGATTCCCCACAACAGCCCTCGCCATGCTTTGTGCCGATAAGCCACATTATGTCAAGTTGGGTGGTGCGCGTCGTGACAGGTGAATCATCGGTCCGACCCCCTCTCGGATCTCGAAAACAACCCAAGGGCGTCGAGCAATCAGCGACCTGACAGCATCGGCGGCGCATCCCGACCTTTTCTCGGCGGGCGCAACAACATGCGGATCAGCCGATCTCTCTGACGGGGCTTCCGAGCAGCGAAAACCGGCAGAAAGTTTAAGTCCATTAATTCACCCCGACGTCAATGACGCCCCGATACGATCCCCCGGGCAGGTGATCGCCCGCCATTCGATGTGTGTATGAAAGGCGTAGGCCATGAGCACCTCACCCGCACCCGGTCCGAAGTACCGGGACGTTCGCGAGTATCTGGAGGAACTCGATCGCCGGGGCCTGCTGAGACGAGTCTCCCGCACCACCAACAAGGACACCGAGGTGATGCCGCTGGTGCGCTGGCAGTTCCGCGGCCAGGACGTCGAGCAGCGCACCGGATGGCTGTTCGAGAACCTCACCGACTCTCGTGGGCGCACTTTCGATGCGCAGATGGCGGTGGCCATCGTGGGTGCCTCGCCGCAGGTCTACGCCGCCGCCATGGGCGTCGACTCCCCCGACGAGATTGCGGCGAAGTGGCTGCAGGCCGAACAGAATCCCGTCCCGCCGGTGACGGTCACGGCAGCGGATGCTCCGGTGAAGGAAAACATCATCACCGGTGACGACCTGCTCGCCAGCGGCGGGATCGACCAGTTCCCGGTGCCCGTGGTCAATCCGGGCACTGATTCATCGGCGTACTTCAGCGCTCCGGTCTGGATCGCCAAGGATCCCGAAACCGGCATCTACAACGCAGGGACCTATCGGGTCCAGCTCAAAGCTGCAGACCGTACGGGCGTGCTGATGATGTCCGGTCAGGACGAGCGCGGCTACTGGGAGAAAGCTCGCCGGCTCGGTAAGCCGCTGGAAGCGGTGCTGATTCTGGCGCCACCGCCGACGTTGTCTTTGGCCAGCGTCAACAAGCTGAACATGTCTGAATATGACGCCGCAGGCGCGCTCAACGGAGCGCCACTGGAGTTGGTTCAGGCCGAAACCGTGGACCTGCTGATTCCCGCCCGGGCCGAGATCGCCATCGAGGGGATCATCCGCACCGACATCCTGGAGATGGAAGGTCCGTTCGGCGAGTTCGGTGGCTACGTCGGTGCCGAGGATTATCAGATGATCTTCGAAGTAACCGCCATCACCCACCGCACCAAGCCGATTTTCCAGGCCTTTATCAGCGAGATGCCGCCGAGTGAGAGTTCGTGCTTGCGCAAGTTCGGCTGGGAGGGATTCCTGGAGGAGGAACTGCGGCTCAAGTCACCGAACATGCGCAAGGTCAGCATCGCCGAAATGTCGGGATCGGCGAACTTCGTGGTGGTCGAATTCCATAAGCCGGTTCCCGGGGAGGTTTGGAACGCGCTGCGGGCAGTGGCCTCCTCTCGAAACATGGGGTGGTGTAAATGGGTCATCGGCGTCGATGACGACATCGACAGCAACGATCTCGACAGTGTGCTGTGGGCGCTGTCGTGGCGGGTGCAGCCACACAAGGACGTGCAGATCCAGCGCGGCCGCAACACCGACCTCGACCCCTCCGGCGCACCTGTCGAAGCGTCATTCACCGATCGGACCTACCCTGACGGGCTGGGTGGCTCGCAGATCATGATCGACGCCACCATCAACTGGGCTTATCCTCCGGTGGCGCTGCCGGCCAAGGAACTCATGGAGAACGCCAAGAAGATCTGGGAAGACGAACTCAACCTGCCGCCGCTTACGCCCCACAAGCCCTGGCACGGATACGGGCTCGGATACTTCCCCGACAAGTGGGTCGAGGCGGCGAAACGCGCGGTCGAGGGCCGCTACCTCGAAACCGGCGAGGACTACAAGAAGATCCGCACCAAGGTGTCCTACTTCGACGACGGCATTGTTGTCGAACCCTAAGCAGCCCAGATACTTCCGACGAGCACACCTCAGGAGCTGATTCATGACGACTCTTCGACACGCCATCGCCATCTCTGCACCCCGATCTGAGGTGTACGCAGCGCTGGCGGACATTGAGCAGCAGCGCAAGTGGCACGAGGGAACGATGGAGGGGGATATCGCCCCGGGCAAGACGTTGACGTGGACGCCGAAGCCGGGACTGACGTTCGGCTGGCGGGTCGACGAGCTGAACCCGAACGCATCGATCGTCCGGACGGCAGTCGAAGGCCCGGGCAATACGGTCGGCAAGAAGCTGACCATGACTCTGACTGATCTTCCTGACGGCCGCACCGAAGTTGCGTTAACTGACGGCGAGTGGGCCGCCGACGACCCGCACCTGGCCTACTGCAACACCTATTGGGGCGGGGTCCTGAACCGGCTGAAGTCCTTCGTCGAGAAGTCCTGAAGACTGCGTGCAACGGCAACGTTTGATCGTCGGCGTCAGCGGTTCCAGCGCGCCGCAGTTGGCCTGGACCACGCTGCAGGCGCTGCATGGCCACCCGGAGATCGAAACCCACCTCATCGTCTCCAGGGGTGCCGACAAGACGATGGAATTCGAAATGGCGGCGAAACGAAGCGATTTCGAGGCTCTGGCGGACGTGTGCTATGACCCCGAAGATCTGGGTGCCGCGATCTCTTCGGGGTCGTTCCAGACCATTGGCATGGCGGTGGTGCCCTGCTCGATGAAGACCTTGGCCACGATCGCGGCCGGTACCAGCACCGACCTCCTCACCCGCGCGGCCGATGTGTGTCTCAAGGAACGGCGCAGGCTGGTTCTGGTTACGCGGGAAACCCCGTTGAGCCTCATCCACATTCGCAACATGGAAACCGTCACACTCGCCGGAGCGACAGTGCTTCCGCCGGTCGCGGCGTTCTACCATCAACCCGAAACCATCGAAGATCTGCTCAACCATGCCGTGGGCAAGCTTCTTGACCAGTTCGGAATCTCCCACGAGTTGTACCGCCGCTGGGAGGGGCGATAGAAACGCCGACGACGGGAGAACCCGCGGGGTCCGTCAAGCGATTTGCGCTGGCGCTCTATGCGCGCTACGGCGTGCCCGAGGCATGCCTACATCTGCAGAACCGACACGACCTGGACGTCAACCTCGTCCTGTTCGCGGCCTTCGTCGGTGCCGAGCGAGGCCAGAGCCTGACCGCGTCGAATCTCAAGGCGGCCCGGGCCCGCGTGGACGCGTGGCATCGCGAGGTTGTTCGGCCGTTGCGTGCGGTGCGGAAAAGGCTGAAGACCGGTCCCCCGCCGGCGCCCGACGGGATCACCGCACACCTGCGCCGCTGGATTCAGCAAGTCGAGATCGAAGCCGAGCTGATCGAGCTGGATGAACTCGGCGCGCTGATCTCTGGCTGGGAATCCGTGCCAGCATCTGGCAGCGCTGCCGAGTCGGCCGCAGCGGCGATTGAGACCGTCGTCCAGGCAAGCAGCCACACGCCGATCGACGATCGGGACCGCGAAGCGATTGAGACGATCGCCGGCGCGGCAACCTGGCCCAACCTGCTCCCCTGACCTCGGCATCCCCCGATCCGCGGACAACGCCGTCATCTCGAACACCCACCTTTCGGCCGACACCCGAGGTCGCCCCGGGCTGTGATAGTCGACGCATGAAGCGCGACAACCGCCTGCTTGCGACTCTCGGTGCTGTCGTGCTGACCGCCGCCGTGCTGCAGACCAGCATCGTGCCCGTCCTGGACCTGGTGGCCGCACAACTGCACATCTCGTCAGCCGCCGCAGAATGGACGGTCACGGCCAACCTGCTGGCCGCCGCGGCGGCTACCCCGCTTATCGGACGGCTGGCCGACCTGTTCAACAAGAAGTGGGTGCTGCTGGGTGCGCTCGCCTTGATCCTGGCCGGCTTACTGCTCGGGGCGCTGACATCGTCGCTAGCCCTACTGATGGTCGGCCGGGTGATGCAGGGAATGTCGTTCGCGCTGTACCCGGTGGCGGTGTCGATCCTGCGCGACGAACTGCCCGCCGAGCGCCTCGTCCGGTCCATGGCGGCCGTGTTGGCGATGCTCGGCGTCGGCGGTGCTTTCGGTCTTGTGGTGACCGGATTCCTGATGCCGGCGGGCGCGAGTTACCACCGGGTGTTCTGGCTGAGCACCGTTGCGGCGATCGTCGTGACCGCGGCGGCCGTCGTGGTGGTGCCGAGCCGACCGCACCGAGTCCACTCCCGAGTCGACTGGCTCGGCGCGCTGGCCCTGGCGGCCGGATTGTGCGGCCTGATGCTGGCCGTCAGCCAGGGGGCGGCCTGGGGCTGGACCTCACCGCGGACCGCGTCCGCCGCGGCGCTGGGCTCGGCGGTCCTGCTGGCCTGGTGGTCGCGGAGCAAGCGGGTCGCGCAACCGCTGGTGTCGACGGCCATGTTGACGCGGCGACCGATCCTGCTCGCCAACGCGGCCACGTTCCTCGTCGGCATGGGCCTGTACTTCTCGTTCCTGGGCATGACCGACTTCGTCGAGGCCCGCGCGGCGCGGGGTACGGATTCGACGCCACCATCCTGCAGGCCAGTCTCCTGTTCCTGATGCCGGGCGCGTTGTCGGCCGCGGCCACCACCCTGATCGGCGGCCGGTGCATCGAGCGCTTCGGTGCCCGGGCAGTCGTGGCGGGCGGCGGCCTGGTCGGCGTCGTCGGATTTCTCATGCTGGCCGGTTGGCACGAAGCCCGGTGGGAGGTAATGGTGGCGGGCGTGCTGACCAATGCCTACATCAGCCTGGCCTACGGGGCGTTGCCGGCCCTGATCGTCTCCGAAGTCGGCCACAGTGAGACGGGCGTCGCGACGAGCCTCAACGGCACGTTCCGGAAGGTCGGCGGCGCGGCCGCGGCAGCCCTCGTCGGGGCGCTGTTGACACCCCGAAGTGGTGGACTCGCGGCGGAGAGCGGATTCACCGCGGTGTTCGTGCTGGGAGCCGCGACCGCGGCCGGATCCGTCCTGCTGGTATGGCTCGGTCGTGAGCGGTCCGCGGCTCGCCGACTGGCTCCGACAATCCCGCTGCGGCGTCCGACTCTCGCCGCGAGGGAAGTGGCTGCGTAGCCGTCGATCACCCGGTCGTCGACCTTGGCGATCACCGCGCCCCTTGGTCGGGCCGTTGACGTCACTCGCATCGTCTGGCAGGCTCCAGAAGTTATCGGTGTCAACATAAAGATCGTTGTCCCACGGACTCGAGCACAAGGAGCGCTTCATGACTTCTGGGGTAGCCAGCTCCCGCGACTCGCTGCTGCGCATGGCGATACATCTCGATGCGACCGGCACCGGAGTCCTCGGCCTCGGTACCGCTGCGTTCGCTCGTCCCCTCGCCGAACTGACCGCCCTGACCCCGGCGCAGACCTATGTCGCGGCGGCGGCGTTCATCTTGTACGGGGTGGTCGGGAACCTGCTTGCCAGAAGGCCGCGGATCCGCGGCATCGGCATCGGCCTCAGCGCCTTCAACTTCTTCGGCACCGTCGCGGCCGTGGCGACGGTGGCGGCCGGGGCCCTTCACCTCACCGGCGCCGGGCAGGCGATCGTCTTGGGCTGCGGCATCTACACCCTGGCCTTCGGAGCCATGCAGTTGGTCGGGGTGCGCCGACTGCTGTAATCGAACCGGAAGGGCTGGGAACCGGCATAGCGGTTCCCAGCCCTTCAGTGCGATGCGGCGGCCGTTATGACTGCGGTTGCGTTCCGAGCGTCACCTGGGTGGTCTGCGGTGACCCGGACGGGTCGTCGTAGCTCACCGCGACGGTGTCCCCCGGCGCCTTGGAGTTGATCGCCGCGACCAAGGCCTCGGGACCGTCGATGACTCGGTCATCGACCTTGGTGATCACCGCGCCCTTGGTCAGGCCACTGGCCGCGGCCGGGCTGCCCTGCTGGACGCCGGCGATCACGGCTCCGTGCCCGTCGTCGTCGGAGCTCAGCTTGACGCCCAGCGCGGCGCGCTGCACGGAACCGCTCGAAACCAGCTGATCGGCAATGCGTTTGGCCTGATCCACCGGGATGGCGAAGCCCAGGCCGATCGAACCGGCTTGTCCTCCAGGGGAATCCATCGAGGCGATCGCCGAGTTCACCCCGATCAGGTCGCCGTTCATGTCGACCAAAGCGCCACCGGAGTTACCCGGGTTGATCGCCGCATCGGTCTGAATCGCGCTCATCACCGAATGCTGACCCGTCTGCTCGTCCCCGGTTGCCACCGGGCGGTTCAGCGCGCTGATGATGCCGGTGGTGACGGTGCCCTGCAGGCCTAACGGCGAACCGATCGCCACCACGTTCTGCCCGACCTTCAGATCCTTGGAGGAGCCGATGGTGATCGGTGTCAGCCCGGTGAGGTTCTCCGCGCGGATCACCGCGATGTCATCGGCCGGGTCGGTGCCCACGACGGTGAACGGTGCAGTGCGCCCGTCGGACAACGTCACGGTCGCCTCCAAGCCGGCATTGCCGCGCCCGGAGGGTCGGGCACTAGGACCCTGGGCATCGGGACCGCCCTGGTACGGGTCGGGCATTTCACCGCCGGGAAACAGCTCCCGCGGCAGGCCGGGCATCTGGCTGCCGGGCCGGGAAGCCATCGGGCCTGGGTCCCCCGCGCCTTCGGCGGCCGCGGCCACGACGTGGTTGTTGGTGAGGATCAGGCCGTCGGGGCTGATCACGATGCCCGAGCCCTCCTCGCGAGCATCGCCGCTGTCGATCTGAATCTTCACGACGCTGGGCAGCACCTTGGCCGACACCTGTTCGACCGAACCCGGTGCGGTGACCGAGGTCTGCTGGCCGACCGACGGTGTGGTGGCCGGCGAGGGCTTCCCCACCGCTGCCGGTGCGAGCGCCGGCACGTTCGGGTGTCCGGTGTGGTTGACCACGGCCACCGCGGTGGCGGCACCGGCCGCCATGGCGACGGCGGCGGTGCCGGCGACCAGGATGCCCGCTCGCGCAGGCCTTCTCGGCGCGTGCACCGTCGCGACCGGCGGCGCGCCGTAAGGCTGGTAGCTGCGCGCGGTGTCCGCCGATCCGTAGCCCGGGTGGTAACCGCGCGGACCCCACTGGGATGAGTTGTGTTGATCGGCAGACTCATTCGCCGGACGCGAATGGCCGTAACCGTGGGACGTATACCTAAG
>JAGQTU010000008.1:28854-84724 GCA_020438865.1 Mycobacterium sp. | reverse complement strand
CGCCGCAGCACGTCGAAGGCCACACCGCTTCGGACGTGCCCGATGTGCGGCAGGCCCTGGACGGTGGCGCCGCAGAGATAGATCGATGCATGCCCCGGTCGGATCGGGACGAACTCGCGCACGGCGCCGGTGTAGGTGTCGTGGAGTCGCAGGCCACCACCGGAGGTCGCCACCGCCGCAGCGGTGTCACCCCCGGATGTCGCGGCTCCAGCGCCATCTGTCGCCGGCCCAGCGGCTCCGTCGGTCACGACGCGCCAGCTTACCGGCCTATTCGGCGTTATCCGGCACCGGAGCCGACGCGGCGAAAACCAGGGCCGTCGCGATCGCCGCGATTCCCTCACCGCGGCCCGTCAGACCCAGACCATCGGTGGTCGTCGCCGACACCGATACCGGCGCCCCCAGCAACTCACCCAGCACCCGCTGGGCCTCCTGGCGCCGGGGGCCCACCTTGGGCCGGTTGCCGATCACCTGAACCGCGGCGTTCCCGGTGGTATAGCCGGCCCGCGTGAGCAGATCGCGGACGTGGGCGAGCATCTGGGCGCCCGTGGCACCGCGCCACTGCGGCTGGTCCACCCCGAACACCACCCCCAGATCGCCCAGCCCGGCGGCCGACAGCAGCGCATCGCAGAGCGCATGGACGGCCACGTCCCCGTCGGAGTGCCCCGAGCAGCCGTCGACGCCGTCGAACAACAACCCGAGGAGCCAGCACGGCCGGCCGGCCTCGATGGGGTGCACGTCGGTCCCGAGCCCGACCCGGGGCAGCGGCGCGATCATGCGCTGAGCACCGCCCGCGCCAGCGCCAGGTCCAGCGGCGTCGTGATCTTGAAGGCCAGCGGGTCCCCCGCGACGGTGTGCACCGGGGTCCCGAGGTACTCGACCAACGAGGCGTCGTCGGTGACGGCGAGACCGGGCGAGCGCTCATAGGCACGGCGCAGCAACGCCGTCTCGAAACCCTGCGGGGTCTGCACGGCCCGCAGCCCGGATCGCTCGGGGGTGCCGAGCACCACCCCGTTGGCGTCGACGGCCTTGACGGTGTCGACCACCGGCAGGACCGGGATGACCGCCCGAAGACCCTCGCGCAGGGCGGTGACCACCCGCTGAATCTGGTCGACGGGGGTCAGCGGGCGGGCGGCGTCGTGCACCAGGACGAACTCGGGGTCCCCGACGGCGGTCAATGCCCGGCGCACCGTCTCGGGACGCTCGGCACCGCCCTCGACCACCACGGCTCGCTCACCGAGCAGCAGTTTCGCCTCGTCCACGCGGTCGGCCGGCACGGCGACGACCACCCGATCGACCACTCCGGAAGCCAGCACACCGTCGACGGCGCGCTCCAGCATCGTGCAACCACCGAGTTCGACGAACGCCTTCGGAAATCCGGCGCCCAGCCGTTCACCCGAGCCGGCCGCCGTGACGACCGCGACCGTGTCGGACACCGGCTCCCTCAGGCAATCAGGACGCGGCGGCCAGCACCTCGTCGAGAATGATCTCGGCCTTGGCGTCGTCGGTGTTCTCGGCAAGCGCCAGCTCGCCGACGAGAATCTGCCGGGCCTTGGCCAGCATCCGCTTCTCGCCGGCCGACAGGCCACGCTCCTGGTCGCGGCGCCACAGATCGCGGACGACCTCGGCCACCTTGTTCACGTCGCCGGAGGCCAGCTTCTCGAGGTTGGCCTTGTAGCGGCGCGACCAGTTGGTCGGCTCTTCGGTGTGCGGCGCGCGCAGCACCTGGAAGACCTTGTCCAGGCCTTCCTGGCCCACCACGTCACGGACACCCACGTACTCGGCGTTGTCTGCTGGAACTCGAACGGTCAGGTCTCCCTGGGCGACCTTCAAGACGAGATATTCCTTCTGTTCGCCCTTGATGGTCCGGGTTTCGATCGCTTCGATCAATGCAGCACCGTGGTGTGGATAGACAACGGTGTCTCCGACCTTGAAAATCATCAGTTTCGAGCCCCTTTCACTCCTAGATCTTAGCACGGGGTCCGACAGCGTGTGGAACAACGGTGCAGGTCAGGGGCACCGCTGGTGAAGAATGGGGGTTGACAGGGTGTCGATTTCGTGCACGGGGCCGGTTGCGCAGGCCCCTGCCAGCAACGCCGTGGGCTGCCGATGCGCGGGTCGTCGACACCCTCAGCTACCGCCGGCGACCCGGACCTACTACTCTGCATAGTCGAACCGCGGGGGCCGCCATCGAGCCGACCGCACCGGCCAAGCAGGAGGCTGCTGTGAACCGCCCGACCAATCGCCTCTTCGCCGCGTCAGCGGGCCTCGCCGCCTGCGGCCTCATCATCACCGGGTGCAGCTCCGGGCAGATCTCGCAGACCGCGGACCAGGAGTCGGCCGTCAACGGCTCGACCGCCAACGTCAAGAACATCGCGCTGCGCAACGTGCACCTGCAGGCGGTGCAGACCGGTGACTACCTCAAGCCCGGCCGCACGGTGGAACTGGTCTTCGCGGCGGTCAACACCTCGGCGGACGTCAACGACAAGCTGCTCGGGATCACCTCGGACGTGGGCTCGGTCAGCATCACCGGCGACCTCGCCATCCCGGCCAACAGCGCGCTGATCGTCGGTTCAGCCGACCGCACGGCCGAGGCCTCGCCGCTGTCCTCCATCGAGGGCGCCAAGGCCGAGGTGACGCTGAGCCAGCCGATCACCAACGGGCTGACCTACGGCTTCACCTTCACCTTCGACAAGGCCGGCGAGGCCAAGATCCAGGTGCCGATCTCGGCCGGTGCCGCCCCCCGTCAGGAAGCCGCCGCGGCCGCCCACGAATAGCCGGTGACCGGTCGGTCACCTCGGCAGGGTTTCGTCCACCCACGTCCGTAACGCTGCCACCGGCGCCGCACCAGCCCGCCGGGCGAGGACCTTGCCGCCGTCGGTGATCAACAACGTGGGCACGGCCTGCACGTCGAAGCGCTGGGAGATCTGCGGCGCGGTGTCGACATTCACCTTCACCAACTTCAGCGTCCCGGCTCGCTCGCGGGCCAACTGCTCCAGGGCCGGGCTGACCATGCGGCAGGGTCCGCACCACGGCGCCCAGAGGTCCACCAACACCGGGACCGAGGACTGCTCCACCACGGCGGCGTAGTCGCTGTCCGCCGCATCGACGATCCAGGGCAACCACTGCCTGCATTGCGAGCAACGCGGCCTACCCGACACGGACGCTGGAACCCGATTACGACGCCCGCACCCGGGGCACTCGACGATGGCACTTTGCATGACCCAATTCTGCGCACGGTTCTGACACAGCCGAGCGAATCCGCGGAACTGTCATAGCCACCGGATAGCCTCACGGCGTGGCCAAGGCACGTTCCCAGTACCGCTGTTCGGAATGCCGCCACATCAGCGCCAAGTGGGTGGGTCGGTGCCCGGAATGCGGCACCTGGGGAACCGTCGACGAGGTGGTTGCGCTTGCCGCCGTCGGCGGCTCACCGCACCGTTCGGTGGTGCCGTCGTCGCCCGCCGTGCCGATCAGTTCCATCGATCCCGACCGCACCCGCCACTTTCCCACCGGCATAACCGAACTCGACCGGGTGCTCGGCGGCGGCGTGGTGCCGGGGTCGGTCACACTGCTGGCCGGGGATCCCGGCGTCGGCAAGTCGACCCTGCTGCTCGAGGTGGCCCAGCGGTGGGCCCAGGCCGGGCGCCGGGCGCTGTACGTGTCCGGCGAGGAGTCGGCCGGACAGATCCGGATGCGCGCCGAGCGGACCGGGTGCGCCCACGACGAGGTCTTCCTGGCCGCCGAGGCCGATGTGCACACCGTCCTGGGCCACCTGGACGCCGTTCAGCCCGGCCTGGTGATCGTCGACTCGGTGCAGACCATGACGGCCGGTGACACCGACGGCGTGGTCGGCGGGGTGACGCAGGTGCGGGCGGTGACCACCGCGCTGACCGCTGCGGCGAAGTCGAGTGGTGTGGCGATGATCCTCGTCGGGCATGTCACGAAGGACGGCGCCATCGCGGGCCCGCGCTCGCTGGAGCATCTCGTCGACGTGGTGCTGCACTTCGAGGGCGACCGCAACACCGCGCTGCGGATGGTCCGCGGCATCAAGAACCGGTTCGGCGCCGCCGACGAGGTCGGCTGTTTTCTGTTGCACGACAACGGAATCGAGGGCGTGGCCGATCCGTCCGGGCTCTTCCTGGACCAGCGGCCGAGTCCGGTGTCCGGCACCGCGGTGACGGTGAGCCTGGACGGCAAGCGCCCGCTGATCGGCGAGATCCAGGCACTGTTGGCGCCACCCACCAATGTGGCCTCCCCGCGCCGCGCGGTCAGCGGTGTCGACCACGCCCGGACCGCGATGATCACCGCGGTGCTCGAGAAGCGGGCGGCCCTGAAGGTGAGCGCGAACGACATCTACCTGTCGACGGTCGGCGGGATGCGGCTGACGGACCCGTCGTCCGACCTTGCGGTGGCGATGGCGATGGCGTCGGCCTGCTTCGACCGGGCGCTGCCCGCCACGATGGTGGTGATCGGCGAGGTCGGGCTGGCCGGGGACCTGCGCCGGGTCACCGGCATGGATCGGCGGTTGGCCGAGGCGGCGCGGTTGGGGTTCACCACCGCGCTGGTGCCGATCGGTTGCGGGACGGTGCCGAAGGGTCTGCGCGCCCTGGAGTGCGCGACGATCGGCGACGCGCTGCGCGCGATGCTGGCCGTCGCGGAGCTACCCACGGAACCAGCCGTTCGGCGGAATCGGCGCGACTCCTACGACAGCGGACCCGGCACGATGGACAATGAGCACTTGTGAGCACCGTAAGCCGGTCCAACGGGTCGGCACCGCCGACGGCCGCCACGCTGCGCGAGACCATCGGGCGGCTGGCGCCCGGCACCGCCCTGCGCGACGGGCTGGAGCGCATCCTGCGCGGCCGCACGGGCGCGCTGATCGTGCTGGGGTATGACGAGCGCGTCGAAACCATCTGCGACGGCGGATTCGCGCTTGACGTCCGGTTCGCTCCGACCCGGTTGCGTGAGTTGTCCAAGATGGACGGCGCGGTGATCCTGTCCACCGACGGCAGCCGCATCGTCCGGGCCAACGTTCAACTGGTGCCCGACCCCACCATCCCCACCGACGAGTCCGGCACCCGACACCGTTCCGCCGAGCGCGCCGCGATCCAGACCGGCTATCCGGTCATCTCGGTCAGCCATTCGATGAACATCGTGACCGTGTACGTCGCCGGCGAGCGGCACGTGGTTGCGGACTCGGCGACCATCCTGTCGCGGGCCAACCAGGCGATCGCGACCCTGGAGCGCTACAAGGCCCGGCTGGACGAGGTGTCCCGGCAGCTGTCCACGGCCGAGATCGAGGACTTCGTCACGCTGCGCGATGTGATGACCGTCGTGCAGCGGCTGGAGATGGTCCGCCGCATCGGTCTCGAAATCGACTATGACGCAGTGGAACTCGGCACCGACGGCCGTCAGTTGCGGTTGCAGCTGGAGGAATTGCTCGGCGGTAACGACACCGCGCGCGAGCTGATCGTGCGGGACTACCACGCCAACCCCGAGCCGCCGTCCAAGACACAGGTGGCCGCGACGCTGGCCGAACTCGACGGGCTCTCCGACACCGAACTGCTGGACTTCACCGCGCTGTCACGGGTGTTCGGCTATCCCTCCACGGCCGAGGCACAGGATTCGGCGCTCAGTGCGCGCGGCTACCGCGCGATGGCCGACATCCCGCGCCTGCAGTTCGCCCACGTCGACCTGCTGGTCCGCCGGTTCGGCTCGCTGCAGGGGCTGCTCGCGGCCAGCGCCACCGATCTGCAGTCCGTCGAGGGCATCGGCGCCATGTGGGCACGGCACGTCCGCGAGGGTCTGTCGCAGTTGGCCGAGTCGACGATCGCCGACCGGCTGGTGTAGCGCGGTATCGGTCAGCCGACGGGCGCAGGCGGCGCCTCACCGGCCGGGGCCTCCGGCGCCGGGGGTGGTGCGTCGGCGAGCGCGAACGGCACCGCCGCCGAACGTAGGTTGCCCAATTGCACCACCAGGTTGTAGGTGCCGGCGCCGATCGGCTGCCGCGGCAACGGGCACTGCGGGGCCGAGCCCATACCGGTCCAGGTGACCTCCGTGGTGACCTGCTCACCGGGGTTGAAGGTCTTGACCAGGGTTTCGTTGGACGGGGCGCAGTCCAGATTGGACCACAACCGCTTGTTGTCCAGCGAATACACGTAGGCGGCGAGCACGGCCGCACCGACGTCCCGCTTGCAGGCCACCAGGCCGATGTTGGTGACGACCATGGTGAACTTGGGCTGATCACCGATGACGTACTGCGGCTGGTTGGTGATGCCCTTGACCGCCAGGGCGGAGTCCGGGCAGTCGTCACCCTCCTTGAGGATCGGCGGCGGCGCCACCGCCTCCGTCGCCGTCGGGGTCGGCGGGGGAATCGACGCGGCCGGCGGGGGGGCGACGACGGGCGTCTTGTTCTCCGGCTGCGGAACCTGACTCTGAACGGCGTCGTTCTTGACGGTGCTCTTCGAGTCGGAGCCGCCGAACACGGTGAAGGCTACGGCGGCGATGATTCCGATGACCAGCACGGCGATACCCAGCGCCAGTCCCCGGCGTCGCCAATAGATTTGCGAGGGCAGCGGGCCATGCGGTTCAAGATCCAGCACGGTCTCACGGTAAGGCCAGGTCACCGCCAGATGGCCGACCCGGCTCGGCGTGTCGCCTTGTTAACTAGCCGAATCTGAACTATTCGCCGATGTCGCCGATGTGTTTGCGCAGCCCGACCTTGCCGTCGGCGAGGTGATAGGTCAGCCCCACGATGGCCAGCTCACCCGCCTTGACCCGGTCGGCGATCGCCGACGAACGGGCCATGAGCTGGGCCGCGGTCTCCGTGACGTGGCGGGCCTCGAACTCGTCGACCCGGGTCAGCCCGTCCCGGCGGCCCAGCAGGATCGACGGCGTGACCCGCTCGACCACGTCGCGGACGAACCCGGCGGGCACCTGACCGTCATCGAGCGCGGAGATGGTGGCCTTGACCGCGCCGCAGCTGTCGTGGCCGAGCACCGCGATCAACGGCACGTTCAGCACGACGACCGCGTACTCGATCGAGCCGAGGACGGCAGCGTCGATGACGTGACCTGCGGTGCGCACGACGAACATGTCACCGAGGCCCTGATCGAAGATGATCTCGGCGGCCACCCGGCTGTCGGCGCAGCCGAACACCACCGCCGTCGGGCGCTGCTCCCCGGCCAGGCTGGCCCGATGCTCGATGCTCTGGCTGGGATGCTCGGGCTTACCGGCGACGAATCGCTCGTTACCCTCCTTGAGTGCTTTCCAAGCTGTCGCGGGACTGGTGTTGGGCATGGGCCCCATTGTGCCCTGCGCACCAGGACGGCATGCCGTGAGCATCCCGGCCGCCGAGTTGGTGCAGTGGTACGGGCGCGCGCGCCGCGACCTGCCCTGGCGCGCGCCGGGGGTGACCGCGTGGCAGATCCTGGTCAGCGAGTTCATGCTGCAGCAGACCCCGGTCGCCCGGGTGGCGCCGATCTGGCTGGACTGGGTGGCCCGCTGGCCCACGCCATCGGCGACGGCCGCCGCCGGCGCGGCAGACGTGCTGCGCGCGTGGGGCAAACTCGGTTATCCGCGCCGGGCCAAACGGCTGCACGAGTGCGCGACGGTGATCGCCACCGACCACGCCGACGTGGTGCCCGACGATGTGGACACCCTGCTGACCCTGCCCGGCGTGGGCGCCTACACCGCGCGGGCGGTCGCCTGCTTCGCCTACCAGCGTGCGGTGCCGGTGGTGGACACCAACGTGCGCCGGGTGGTCGCGCGCGCGGTGCGCGGGCGCGCGGATGCGGGCAGCGCTTCGGCGGTGCGCGACCACGCTGATGTCGAGGCGCTGCTGCCCGACGACAGGACCGCGCCGGTGTTCTCCGCCGCGCTGATGGAACTGGGCGCGACGGTGTGCACCGCGCGGGCGCCGAAGTGCGGCATCTGCCCGCTGAGTGCGTGCGCGTGGCGGGCGGCCGGGTATCCGCCCGCGACCACCGCCGCGCGCCCGGCGCAGCGCTACGCCGGTACCGACCGGCAGGTGCGCGGCCGACTGCTCGACGTGCTGAGGGCGAGTTCGACTCCGGTCGAGCGGGCGCAACTGGACGTCGTGTGGCTCACCGACACCGCGCAACGAGACCGGGCGCTGGACTCGCTGCTGATCGACGGGCTGGTGGAGCAGACCGGGGACGGCAGGTTCGCGCTGGCCGGCGAAGGTGACTGAGAGACAGGACTATCGGCGTCAGCCGACCCTGGCGACGATGAAGATCCGCCGGAACGGGAAGAACGTGCGCCCGTCGGGTCGGACCGGGTAGGCGGTGTCCAACATCGGTGCCAGTTCCGCGCGGAACCGCTGCCACTGCTCCTCGGTGAGGCGGTCCCGTACCGGGGTCAGCGCGGTTCCCGTGATCCAGTTCAGCACCGAGTTCTCACCGGTCAGCTCGTGGATGTAGGTGCTCTCCCAGACATCGACACTGCACCCGGCATCGGTGAGTAGTTCAGCGTAGCGCGCGGGGGACTCGACGACCTTGCCGCTCCGAAACGGGATGTCGTGCAACGGTTCCGACCATGGCCGATGCTCGGCGAGCGCCCGGATGGAGGCGTGTGAGGGTGCGTCGAAATTGCCCGGCACCTGCACGGCGATCCAGGCGCCGCGCTCCAACTGGTCGACCCACCGGATCAGTAGCTCGGCGTGCTCCGGAATCCAGTGCAGCGCCGCGTTGCTGAGCACCACATCGGTGCCGGGTGCGGGGATCCAGGCCCGCACATCACCGACCCGGGCGTCGATACCCCGCTCACGGGCGGCCGCCACCATCTCGGCCGAGTTGTCCCACGCCTCGATGACGGCTTCCGGCCAGCGCTCGGCGAGATGTTCGGTCAGGTTCCCAGGCCCACAGCCCAGGTCGGCGACCCGGCGCGGCGATTCGGCGCCGACCCGCGCGAGCAGGTCGAAGAACGGGCGCGATCGCTGGTCGGCGTATGCCAGATAGGTCTGTGGGTTCCACACCCGGCTACCTCACCACACGGGCTAGCATCCCGATAGAGGGCACCGGAGCCCTCGAGTTCCCCGGAAAGGCCGCCCGACGATGACGTCGAACGCCGACATGCCCATCCCGATGCCCGATGTGCCCGGCGCCGATGCCGGCCGCGGCGGGCTGCCGAGCAGGTCCGACCTGACCCTGCTGCAGCGCACCATCGTCGACACCTCGGCGATCGCCGATCTCGGCCTGCGCACCGCGATCTCGTCGCTCGTCGGAGCGGCCCTGGCGCCGACGATCGCCGCCGGCGCTGTCCGTGGTTCGGAGATGAGACGCGAACGCAAGAACCTGGAGTTCTACGCCGAACTCGCATCGCACCACGATCCGGCGCTCTCGTTCCCGGCGCCGACCGAGGTCCCGACGGTTACGAGTCGCCGGGCCAACCCAGTCGCCGAGTACATCGCGCACGGCAACGTGCACAACCTGTCGTTCGAGAGCAGCTTCGAGCCGGTCAACCCGGACCTGCGGCCACAGTGGGAGAAGCTGAAGCGCAACAACGTCGTGTGGGCTCAGCACTGGCGCCATGACGGCGGCCCGCGCCCGACACTGTGCGTGATCCACGGCTTCATGGGTTCGCCGTACCTGTTCAACGGCCTGTTCTTCTCGCTGCCGTGGTTCTACCGCACCGGCTATGACGTCATGCTCTACACGCTGCCGTTTCACGGCAGGCGGGCCGAAAAGGGCTCGCCCTTCAGCGGTTACGGGTTCTTCTCGCAGGGGATGGCCGGCTTCGCCGAAACCATGGGGCAGGCCGTGCACGACTTCCGCTCGATCCTCGACTGGTTGCGCGACACCGGCGTGGACCGAATCGCGCTGACCGGCATGTCGCTCGGCGGTTACACCTCGGCCCTGGTCGCGTCGGTCGACGACCGGCTGGAGGCGGTGATTCCCAACGTGCCGGTGGTGACTCCCGAGTCGGCATTCGACCAATGGTGGCCGACCAACAAGCTCATCGCTCTGGGCCGCCGCCTCGGCGGTCTGAGTCGGGATGAGTCGGCGGCGGCGTCGGCCTACCACTGCCCGCTGAACTATCGGCCGCTCGTGCCCACGGACCGCCGGCTGATCATCACCGGCCTCGGGGATCGGCTGGCCCCGCCCGAGCAGGCCGAGGTGCTCTGGGAGCACTGGGATCGTTGTGCGCTGCACTGGTTCCCGGGTAACCACATCCTGCACGTCAGCCAGCCGGAGTACCTCCGCCGGACTAACCGCTTCCTGCGGCCGTTCATGTGGGACCGGGACGAGGCGCGGCTCAGTTCTTGACGGCGCCGACCAGTCGGACGCTGTCGATCATGTTCCGCTCCTCGGCGTCGTCAGCCGGTGTGGCGCGGCCGTTCGTGGTCAGGTAGTCACTGAGCGGGGTTTCCACGGCAGTCCAGCCATGCCGTGAGAACCATTGTGCAGCAGGGGCATGCCGCTCGTTGTAGATCAACTGCCACCACTGGCCGCGGTGGTCGGGAAGATCCTTGGCCGACTCGCGCCTGGCCCTGAACGCATCGCGGTCCATCGGAATACCCTCCTCGATGCCGGCATGGCTTCCGGCGCACGCCAGCGCGTCGAGGTCTGTGAACAACTGCGCCTGCGCGTCGGCGGTCAGGTAGATCAGCAGTCCCTCGGCGATCCATGCCGATGGTTCGTCGGGTCTGAAACCGTTATCGCGCAGCGTAGTCGGCCAGTCGTCGCGGAGGTCGACGGCCACCTCACGCCGGTCGGCATGGGCCTGCGCGCCGGTCGCCGTGAGAACCTCGCGTTTGAATTCCAGCACCCGTGGCTGATCGACTTCGTACACGACGGTGCCGTCGGCCCAGTCGAGCCGGAAGGCCCGCGAGTCCAGGCCCGCGGCGAGCATCACGATTTGACGCACGCCGGCTGCGGCAACCCCGCGGAAGTAGTTGTCAAAGTAGCGGGTGCGCGCCGCCTGGAAGTTGACGAACGCTTCGCCGAAGCCGGCCGCCTTGAGTGGGTGATCCGGCGCGGTGCCGTCCAGCACTGCGGCCCACGGCCCGCCGACCGCGCGGCAGAACACCTCTGCGTACGGATCGACGGCAAGCGGCCCGGGCTTCTGCGCCTCCAGGGCACGGGCGGCCGCGACGAACAGCGCCGTCGATCCGACGCTGGTGGTGATGTCCCAGGTGTCGTTGTCACTACGCACGACCGCGAGGGTACGCGCCGATCCTGGCAGATCTCAGACCAGCGGGCGCCCGGTGCGCATGCGCCAATCCAGGTCGCGCAGCACGAGATTGAACGGGAACTCCTGAATGAACCGCGGCGCCAGGTTGTTGGCGAAGCGGATCGCCCGCATCAGCCGGTCGAATTGCCGCTGCTTGTCCGCGTTCCACTCGAATCGCATCTCATCGCGGAATTTCTGCGGCAGGAACCCGCTGGTGATCAGCAGGTTGAATTCCTCGACGGCCCGCTGAAGCGGCCCCGGCAGCCGGACACCGCGGATGCGGGACACCGCGATGGGGTACAGGTACTCCCGAACCGCGTCGTCGATGTGCACCTTCTCCAGCGACTCCTGCCAGTAGCGGTCGAAGGCCCGGCGGTCGGCGGGCCACATGTGCTCCGGCACCTGCAGGGTGGTGGCCAGCGTCCTGGCCTCCCAGTAGAACTTGTCGGCGGTCTCGTCGTCCATCTCGCCGATGAAGATGCGGTAGACATCGACGCCGCCCTTGTAGAGGCAGGCGGCCACCCACAACTGGAGGTCCTTGTCGAAGGCGTTGTACTCGACCGGGCTGTCCGGGGTGGAGTACACCTGGGCGTGCGACCCACTGACGGCGCGACTGTAGGCCTTCTTCTGCGCGTCGGTCCCGCGCCGGGCTACGGCCAGGTAGGTGAACGTGGTGCGGGCCCGCTTGATCGGGTGCCGATCCGCCCGGCCACTTTCCACCCGGCTCTCCAGCACGCCGTACCCGACGCCCGGGCGGGCGAGTTCCATGATCACGTTGGCCGGTCCGGCCAGCAGGGCGACGCCCATCAGGCCGTCATTGGCCGGGCGGCGGCCGGGCCACCGGCCGGCGTCATGCAGTGGTGGTGCACTCACCGCGCGTTCGACCTGGCTGATCGGCTGGCTGATCGTCACTGTCCCTCATCCGGCAGGTAATCTGAGAACGTCCGTTTCCTGATCTTGCCGCCGCCGAATGCCGGTGTCAAGATTGCGGGATGACCCAGGCCCGGCCATACGGCGGCGTGGATGCCGCCGACCGGCTGGCCCGCCGCCGGGCCGGGTTGCTCGAGGCCGGGCTGGAGTTGCTGGGCACCGACATCGACCCCGCCGAACTCACCGTGCGCGGCGTCTGCCGGCAGGCCGGGGTGGCCACCCGCTACTTCTACGAGAGCTTCGTCGACAAGGACGAGTTCGTCGGGGCGGTGTTCGACTGGGTGGTGGCCGAGTTGGCCGTCACCACCCAGGCCGCCGTGGCAACCGCGCCGGCCGCCGAGCAGAACCGGGCGGGCATCGCCAGCATGGTGCGCACCATCGAAACCGATCCGCGGGTCGGGCGGCTGCTGTTCGGGGCCCAACTGTCCAACTCAACGGTCATCCGCAAGCGCCAGGAACTGGGTCCGCTGTTCGCCGTGTTGGGCGGCCAGCATGCCGAGGCGACGTTGAACCGCCCGGCCAACGACCGGATCAAGGCGTTCGCCCACTTCGTCGTCGGCGGGGTGGGCCAGACGATGGGTGGGTGGCTGGCCGGTGACGTGGGACTGTCGGCCGACGACCTCATCGACCAACTCGCCGCGATCGTCGACGTGCTGACGGATCCGCGACGCTTCCGCGACTAGTGGGTGGCGGGCACCCTGGGTTTGCGATCGGCGGCCGTCTTCGGCTTGGCCTTCGGCTCAGCGGTGAATTCCTTTGTCCAGCAGGCGAATTCCAACACAATGCCATCGGGATCGGCGAAGTAGAACGACCGCACGTACACCCCGGGATACAGCTTGGCCGACACCTGTGACGGGCTCATGTCGTGGTTGAGCACCGGCCCGAGCTTGACCCCCTTGGCCTTGAGGCGCTGTCGGTACTCGTCGAACTTCTCCTCGGGGACGTTGAACGCCAGGTGGTTCATCGAGCCCACCGCGCTGACGATCGAACCCAGGCCGGGCAGGGCCGCGGGAAGGGTGCTGCCGGCCTCCCCGTCCGGCGCCTCGGTGAACCAGAAGAACGCCACACAGTCGCCGTTGCCCGCGTCGAAGAAGAAGTGCTGGCCCATGCCGTCGGGCAGGTCGATCGCCTTGATCAGCGGCATGCCGAGCACATTGGTGTAGAAGTCCACGGTGCGTTCCATGTCGGAACACACCATCGCCACGTGGTTGATCCCCCCGAGCTCGAACTCGGTGTTGGTGAAATTCGGCCTGACCATGCCCTGAACCTAACACTCCGGCATCCGCTGATCGCCCCGGCCGAATGCTTGATTGCGGAATCGAAAAACCTGCCGCGATAGGGCGTATATCCCGACGCCGACGAATATCGTCAAGCGAGCGACGCGCACCGAGGAGGCCACCGAAGCAAATGCCAACACCCGGGGTCATTCGTGAGTTCATCGGGATTTCGTCGCCGACCGCCCGCCGGGCTGGGGCCGGCGGTCATCCGTGCCAGGGTCTCTACCACCGCGGCGTGGGACGCAAGCCGAAGGTGGCGGTCATCGCCACGCACTATCAGATCGACTTCTCCGAGCACTACATCGCCGACTACCTGGCCACTCGCGGCATCGGTTTCCTGGGCTGGAACACCCGCTTCCGCGGCTTCGAGAGCAGCTTCCTGCTGGACCACGCCCTGGTCGACATCGGCGTGGGTGTGCGCTGGCTGCGCGAGATCCAGGGGGTGGACACCGTTGTGCTGCTGGGGAATTCGGGTGGCGGATCGTTGATGGCCGCCTATCAGTCACAGGCCGTCGAAGCGAACGTCACTCCGCTGGACGGTATGCGGCCCGCAGCCGGGCTGACCGATCTCCCGCCGGCCGACGGCTACATCGCCAGCGCGGCCCACCCCGGCAGGCCCGAGGTGCTGACGGCGTGGATGGACGCCGCGGTGACCGACGAGAACGACCCGGTGGCCAGCGATCCCGACCTCGACCTGTTCAATGAGCGCAACGGGCCGCCGTTCTCCGCCGACTTCATCAGTCGCTACCGCGCCGCCCAGATCGCCCGCAACCACGCCATCACCGACTGGGTCGAGACCGAGCTCAAGCGGGTCGAGGCCGCGGGATTCTCCGACCGGCCCTTCACCGTGATGCGCACCTGGGCCGACCCACGCATGGTGGATCCGACGATCGAACCCACCAAACGCCAACCGAATCTCTGCTACGCGGGGGTGCCGGTGCGGGCCAACCGCTCCGCGCACGGCATCGCCGCGGCCTGCACCCTGCGGAGCTGGCTGGGGATGTGGAGCCTGAAGGTGGCGCAGACTGGGGCCGAACCCCATCTGGCCCGCATCACCTGCCCCGCGTTGGTGATCAACGCCGAACAGGACACCGGCGTCTTCCCCTCGGACGCCAAACGCATCTTCGACGCGTTGGCCGGCACCGACAAGACGATGTGCGCCATCGACACCGACCACTACTTCACCACGCCGGGAGCCCGCACCGAACAGGCCGACACCATCGCGAAGTGGATCGCCAAGCGGTGGCGCTGAGAGTTCTGGCGCACTTCCTGCCCGGTGAGCCGGTGCTGGAAATCGTTTCCACAGAGTCCGATTGGCTCGACGTGCGCTGGTGCCACGAGGACGACGACGACACCCTGCACCGCGAACTGCCCGAGGCCGAGGTGGTCTGGCACGTGCTTCGTCCGCTGTCGGGCGACGACCTACGGCGCGGCGAGCGGCTTCGGCTGGTACACAAACTCGGCGCCGGGGTGAACACCATCGATGTCGAGACCGCGTCCGAACTCGGCATCGCGGTGGCCAACATGCCCGGCGCCAACGCTCCGTCGGTCGCCGAGGGCGCAGTGCTGTTGATGCTTGCCGCGCTGCGCCGGCTGCCGGTGCTGGACGGGGCGACCCGCGAGGGCCGCGGCTGGCCGTCGGACTCGACCCTCGGCGAGACCGTGCGAGACATCGGAAGCTGCACGGTGGGCCTGGTCGGATACGGCAACATCGCCAAGCGGGTCGAACGGATCGTGCGGGCGATGGGTGCGGCCGTGCTGCACACCAGCACCTCCGACGACGGCACCGAGGGCTGGCGACCGTTGCCCGACCTACTCGCGCAGAGCGACATAGTCAGCCTGCACCTACCGCTGACCGCCGACACGGGCGGGCTGATCGACCGCGACGCCGTGGACCGCATGAAGCCGGAGGCGGTGCTGATCAACACTTCTCGCGGCGGCGTCGTCGACGAGGCGGCCCTGATCGACGCCCTGCGCGACGGGCGGCTGGCCGGTGCGGGCCTCGACGTGTTCGCGGTCGAACCGGTCGCCCCGGACAACCCGCTGCTGCGGCTGGACAACGTCGTCCTCACGCCTCATGTCAGCTGGTACACCGTGGACACCATGCGGCGCTACCTCATCGAGGCGGTCGACAACTGCCGACGGTTGCGGGACGGGCAGGACCTGGTCAACGTCGTCAACGGGAGGCAGGATGTCCGTCGCACCCCCGAAGGGTGACTCGTTGCGGCAGCGCACGCTGCGCAAGGTGACCATCCGACTGGTCCCCTTCGTGATGGCGCTGTACTTCGTCAACTACCTGGACCGGACCAACCTCGGCATCGCCAAGACCGACCTGAGCGCCGACCTGCAGTTGACCGCCAGCATGTTCGGGTTGGCATCGGGCATCTTCTTCATCGGATACGTCCTGGTGGAGGTGCCCTCCAACCTGGCCCTGGAGCGGTTCGGCGCCCGGCGCTGGCTGGCCCGCATCGCGGTGTCGTGGGGAATCGTCGCGGTCGCAATCGGATTCGCGCCCAACGCCGCCACGCTACTGGCGCTGCGGTTCCTGCTCGGGGTTGCCGAGGCCGGGCTGTTCCCCGGCGTCATCTTCTATCTGAGCCGCTGGTTCCCGGCCGAGTACCGGGTGCGGATCGTGGCGATGTTCATGATGGCCAGTCCGGTCGCGGCGGCGGTCGGAACACCGTTGGCGGCGTGGCTGATCCAGTCCGGCGACGGCGTGTTCGGGCTGGCGGGTTGGCGGTTCATGATGGTCGCGGTGGGGTTGCCCGCGATCATCCTGGGCATGGTCTGCTGGTTCTATCTGACCGACCGGCCGACGGACGCCGACTGGTTGTCGCCCGATGAGCGGCAGTGGTTGATCGACGTGCTGGCCGACGAGGAGCGCCACGTCAGCGGCCACTTCGACTTCCCACTGCGGCGGGCGCTGACCAGTCCCCGGATCTGGGCCCTTGCCATGGTGTACTTCGGCATCGCCTACGGCCTCTACGCACTGGCGTTCTTCCTGCCATCGATCATCACCGGCTTCAAGAAGACCCTCGGCTTGCAGTTGTCCATCGTGCAGATCGGCTTGATCACCGCCATCCCCTACACCTTCGCCGCGGTCGCGATGTACCTGTGGTCACGCCACGCCGACAAGACGGGGGAACACGTCTGGCATGTCGCGATCCCAATGCTGCTGGGCGGCTTGGCCATTCCGGTCGCGCTCTACCTGCACAGCCCAGTCCTGGCGATGATTCCGGTGATCGTCGCCGCGGTGGGTGTCTACAGTGCGATTCCCAGCTTCTGGGCATTGCCGTCCCGCTTCCTCACCGGTGCGGCGGCGGCGGGCGGCATCGGGCTGATCAACTCGGTCGGCAACCTCGGCGGGTTCGCCGCCCCGTACGCCACCGGCGCGCTGGACCAGTGGACCGGCAGCGGCCGGGCCGGCATGTGGGCCGTCGGCGCGATCATGGTCCTGGCGGCCGCGCTGGTGGTCGTGCTGCGTGCCACCCCCGATCCCGACGCGAGTCCGCGGTAGCGGCATCGAGTCTGCGTGTGGAGCGTGATTTCAGCCCCTGAATGCGATCTGTGCGCAGAGTCGACTTCCTGGTTGCTGCGTGCCACCCCCGATCCCGACGTGACGGCGGGGGGTACCCTCGGTCCCAACCCACCGGTTAATCGGTCATCCGTGTAACCGGGCGTCAGCCGAGACGAGAGAGGCCCATCGTTCATGCCCATCGCGATCATCCCCGAGCACCACGATCTCGCAGATTCGGTGAAGTCGCTGGTGTCGCGGGTCGCACCGGCAGAGGTCCTGCACGAAGCGCTCGAGACCCCGATCCCCAACCCGCCGGCATACTGGCGGGCCGCCGCCGAGCAGGGCCTGCACGGCGTACACCTGGCCGAGTCGGTCGACGGTCAGGGCTTCGGGCTGCTGGAGTTGGCGATCGTGATCGCGGAGTTCGGCTACGGCGCGGTGCCGGGACCCTTCGTCCCGTCGGTGATCGCCAGCGCCTTGATCGCCGCCCACGACCGTGAGGCCAAGCTGCTCAGCCAGCTGGCATCCGGGGACCTGATCGGCGCCTACGCGCTCGAGTCGGACCTGACCGCCGAAGAGCAGGGCGACGGTGAACTGGTCATCCGCGGTGAGGCGCGTTCGGTGCCCGCGGCCGCCCAAGCGGCGATCCTGGTGCTGCCGGTCGCGATCGGCAGCGGCATCGAATGGGTGGCGCTGGATGCGGCCAGCCTGGAGATCAAACCAGTGCGCTCGGTCGACCCGCTGCGCCCGGTCGCCCACGTCCAGGCCAGCGGTGTGGAGATCGGCAGCGACCGACTGCTGTCGAATTTGTCCCAGTCCGCGGGCCGGGCCATCGTCACCACCCTGCTCTCGGCCGAGGCCGTCGGCATCGCCCGCTGGGCCACCGACACCGCCTCGGCGTATGCCAAGATCCGCGAACAGTTCGGCCGCCCGATCGGGCAGTTCCAGGCGATCAAGCACAAGTGCGCGGAGATGATCGCCACCACCGAGCGGGCCACCGCCGCGGTATGGGACGCCGCACGCGCCCTGGACGAGGCGGCCGAGTCAGGTTGGGACAACACCGAAACCGCCTACGAATTCGCCGCCGCGGTGGCCGCCACCCTGGCGCCGGTCGCCGCCCAGCACTGTGCGCAGGACTGCATCCAGGTGCACGGCGGCATCGGGTTCACCTGGGAGCACGACACCAACGTCTACTACCGGCGGGCGCTGGGACTGGTCGCCGCGTTCGGGCGTTCTACGGAGTACCAGCAGAAGGTTTTCGACACCGCCACCACCACCGGCATGCGCCCAGTCAACATCGACCTCGATCCCGAGACCGAGAAGCTGCGCGGCGAGATCCGGGCCGAAGTCGAAGCGCTGAAGGCGATTCCGCGCGAGGAACGCAAGGCGGCCATCGCCGAGGGTGGCTGGGTCCAGCCACACCTGCCCCAGCCGTGGGGGCGGGCGGCCAGCCCGGTCGAGCAGATCATCATCGCCCAGGAGTTCGCTGCCGGCCGGGTGCGCCGGCCGCAGATGGGCATCGCAGCGTGGCTGATCCCGTCGATCGTCGCGTTCGGCACCGACGCCCAGAAGCAGCGCTTCCTGCCGCCCACCTTCCGGGGCGAGATGATCTGGTGCCAGCTGTTCTCCGAGCCGGGAGCCGGATCGGACCTGGCCAGCCTGACCACCAAGGCCACCAAGGTCGACGGCGGCTGGCGCATCACCGGTCAAAAGATCTGGACCACCGGCGCCCAGTTCTCCCAGTGGGGAGCGCTGCTGGCGCGGACTGATCCGAGCGCGCCGAAACACAACGGCATCACCTATTTTCTGCTCGACATGAGCAGCGCGGGCGTCGAGGTCAAACCGCTTCGCGAACTGACCGGCAACGCGATGTTCAACACGGTGTTCATCGACGACGTATTCGTGCCCGACGATCTGGTGCTCGGCGAGGTCAACCGCGGCTGGGAGGTCAGTCGCAATACCCTTACCGCGGAACGGGTTTCGATCGGTAGCAGCGAACCCGGCTTCCTGGCCAACCTCGAGGGCTTCGTCGAGTTCGTCTCGCAGGGCCACTTCGATCAGATCGGCCACCATCGGGCCGGGGAACTGATCGCCGAGGGCCACGCCGCCAAGCTGCTGAACATCCGCTCGACGCTGCTGACCCTGGCCGGTGGTGACGCCATGCCCTCGGCGGCCATCTCCAAGCTGCTGTCGATGCGCACCGGACAGGGCTACGCCGAGTTCGCGGTGTCGTCATTCGGCATCGACGGCGCGATCGGTGATCCCGATTCACCACAGGGCAAGTGGGCCGACTACCTGCTGGCCAGCCGGGCGACCACCATCTACGGCGGCACCTCGGAGGTGCAGTTGAACATCATCGCCGAGCGGCTGCTCGGGCTCCCCCGCGACCCGTAACCGGGTCACCCTCTTCGCCGAGCGGGAGGAATCGGGCTACTTCACCTCGATCTGGCGAAGTTCGCGTTTGAGGATCTTGCCGGTCGGGTTGCGCGGCAGTTCGGTAAGGAAGATGACCTCCCGCGGAACCTTGTAGCGCGCAAGGTGTTCCCGCACATAGTTCTTGATGGCGTCCTCGGTGACCTCGGCTTCGTCGCGAAGCACCACGAATGCCCGCAGGCGGGCCCCGAAATCCTTGTCCTCGACGCCAACGGCGGTCGCCTCGACGACGTCGGGGTGGCCGCTGATGAGGTCTTCCACTTCGGCGGGGAAGACGTTCTCGCCGCCGGAGACGATCATCTCGTCGTCGCGGCCACTGACGTACAGCAGTCCGTTGTGGTCGAAGTAACCCACGTCGCCGGAGGACAGCAGGCCGTCGATGATCTGCTTGCCACCACCGCCGGTGTAGCCCTCGAACGGGAAGGTGTTGCCGACGAAGATCCGACCGACCTCGCCCTGCGGCACCTCCTTGCCATTGTCGTCGAGGATCTTGACCTTGGCGCCCTTGACCACCGGGCCCACCGTGGCCGGGTTCTTCTGCAGATCCTCCGGGCGGGCGATGCTGGCGAACGCGATTTCGGTTGAGCCGTAAAGGTTGTACACGACCGGACCCAGCGCCTTCAGGGCTCGGGTGGCCAGCTCCGCGCCGAGCTGGGAGCCGGAGACGAACACGATCCGAAGCGAGGACAAATCCGGCTTGGGGTCCATCTTCTCCAGCGTGTCCAGCATCCGCGACAACATGACCGGCACCACCACGATCGCGGTCACCTTGTGTTCGGGGATGTCCGCGAGGACGGCGGCCGGCTTGAACTTTCGGTGCAGCACCAGGGTGGAGCCCAGCGTCAGCGCGATCGTGGCGTGCAGGTAGCCCAACGCGTGGAACATCGGGGACGGCAGCGAGGTGACCTCGCCGGCCTTGAACGGCACCAGCGACAACACACCGCCGATCGGGGCCAGCGTCGGAGGGGTGTGCCGGGTGGCGCCCTTCGGGGTGCCGGTGGTGCCGCTGGTCAAAACGATGATGGCCGACTTCTTCGTGGCCTTCGGCGCGGGCGCCGTGCTGCTGCGGGCGATGACTTCGGCCAGCGTCTCGTGCTCGCCGATCGGTGGTCCGGCGGCATCCGGGTTGACGCCGAGAGCCCGAAGCTTGCCCAGCGGCGGGTCGGCCAGTTTCACCGCCTCGGCGTACTCCTCGTCGTAGATGATCACCTTGGCGCCTTCGCGTTCGGAGACGTCCTTGATCTGCGGTCCGGAGAATTCGGTGTTGAGCAGGATGGTGCGGGCACCCACCCGGGCCCCGGCATAGTTGGCGATGGTGAACCAGCGGTGATTGCGGGCCAGGATCGCCACACCGTCACCGCCCCTGACCCCCATCGCCAGCAGTCCGTTGGCGAGCGCATTGGTGGCGTCGTCGAGTTCCTGGTAAGTCAGCGATCCCTCGTCGTCGATGATCGCCAACTTGTCGGGGGTGCGGCGGGCGTTGAGCGCGGGGATCATTCCGACCTCGCCCCAGCGCCTGATGTCGGCAACCATCGCGGCGAGGTTCTGCGGCGGCTCGGGCCGGAACGCGCCCGCGGAGATCATCTTCTGCAGGTAGTGCAACTCCGCGGACCCGCGTTCGGCGTATTGCTGGGCCTTGGCCATCACCTGTGCGGGCAGGTCGAACAGATTGAGCATGCGGCAACCCTAATGTGACTCAGCTTTCAGACAGAGCGGAATGCGCGGGTAACTAACATGGCCCCATGGGGGACTTCATCGGGATCGGGGACCGCCAGGTCAGTATCAGTCATCCTGACAAAGTCGTCTTTCCGCCATTCGACGGACGAGAGCCGGTGACCAAGATCGACCTCGTCGACTACTACCTGGCCGTGGCCGACGGCGCACTGCGCGGGGTGGCCGACCGGCCGATGATCCTGAAGCGGTTCGTCAAGGGCATCACCGAGGAGGCGATCTTCCAGAAGCGCGCCCCGGAGAAACGACCGGACTGGATCGACGTCGCCGAACTGCGCTACGCGCGGGGCACCTCGGCCAGGGAGGCGGTGGTCCGGGAGCCGGCGGGTTTGGTGTGGGCGGTCAACCTCGGCTGCGTGGACCTCAACCCGCATCCGGTGCGTTCCGGCGACCTGGACCATCCCGACGAGCTGCGCATCGACCTGGATCCGATGCCCGGCGTCGGATGGCCGCAGATCCTCGACGTGGCACAGGTGGCGCGCGAGGTCCTCGAGGACCACGGGCTGACGGCATGGCCCAAGACCTCGGGTTCGCGCGGCTTTCACATCTACGCCCGCATCGCTCCGCGGTGGCCCTTCAAGCAGGTCCGGTTGGCCGCCGAGACGGTGGCGCGCGAAGTCGAGCGCCGAGCGCCCGAGTTGGCCACCAGCCGCTGGTGGAAAGAGGATCGGCAGGGGGTGTTCGTCGACTTCAACCAGAACGCCAAGGACCGCACGGTCGCTTCGGCCTATTCGGTGCGGGCGACGCCGGACGCCCGGGTATCGACGCCGTTGACCTGGGACGAGGTCCCCGGCTGCCGACCCGAACTGTTCACGATAGCCACGGTGCCCGCCCGCTTCGCCGAACGCGGCGACCCCTGGGAGCCGATGGACGACGCGGTCGGGTCGCTCGACCCGCTGCTGCGGCTGGCCGAGGAACTCGGTCCGGCGCAGAAGCCGCCGAAGGGCGGCAAGCCGCTGATCGAGATCGCCCGCACCAAGAACCGGGACGAGGCGCTCGCGGCCCTGGACGTCTGGCGCTCGCGGCACCCCGAGGCAGCGGCGGCGCTGAAACCGACGGACATCCTGGTCGACGGGATGCGCGGCCCGAGTTCCATCTGGTATCGCATCCGGATCAATCTCGAGCATGTGCCGCAGCCGCACCGCCCCGAACAAGAGGAACTCATCGCGGATTACAGCCCCTGGGAAGGGTATTCGGGCCATCAGATGCGCCCGTGACCCTATGGTGTTGAGGTGGCCGAGATTCGCCGGGTGCGAACACTAGCGGCAGACCCGCAGAGAATCTGGGACGTGCTGGCCGACTTCGGTGCGGTCAGTTCCTGGGCCGAGTTCGTCGATCACTCCTGCCTGCTGGAGCACGGCGCTGACGGCGGCGCCATCGGCGTCTCCCGGCGAATCCAGCTCGGACGCAACACCTTGGTCGAACGGATCACCGACTTCGACCCGCCGGCCACGCTGGCCTATGACGTCGAAGGCCTGCCCCGACAGGTGCGGCACCTGCGCAGCCGGTGGACCCTGCGGCCGACCGCACCCGGCTTCACCGAGGTCACCCTGGCCAGCGCGGTGGAGATCGGAAGCAACCCGGTGCAGCGGCTGGCCGAACGGATCTTCGGCCGCATCACCGCAAGACAGCTCGACCTCCTGCTGGCCGGGCTGGCCGAGAAAGTGGAGGGCTCCCATGACTGATCGCCCCGACATCGTCATCGTGATGACCGACGAGGAACGCGCCATCCCGCCCTACGAGGACGAGGCCGTCCTCGCCTGGCGTGAACGCGTCCTGACCGGCCGACGCTGGTTCGACGAGCACGGCGTCAGCTTCACCCGGCACTACACCGGATCGCTGGCCTGCGTCCCGAGCCGTCCGACCATCTTCACCGGCCAGTACCCGGACCTGCACGGTGTCACCCAGACCGACGGCATCGGCAAGGCCTACGACGACTCCCGGATGCGCTGGCTGCGGCGCGGCGAGGTGCCCACCCTGGGCAACTGGTTCCGCGCGGCGGGGTACGACACCCTCTACGACGGCAAGTGGCACATCTCGCACGCCGACCTGCACGACTCCGCCACCGGGGGACCGCTGGCCACCAACGACGACAACGGGGTCGTCGATTCGGCGGCCGTGCAGCAGTACCTCGACGCCGACCCGCTGTCGGCATTCGGCTTCTCCGGGTGGGTCGGCCCCGAACCGCACGGAGCTGGCCTGGCCAACAGTGGATTGCGCCGCGACCCGTTGATCGCCGATCGGGTGGTCGCATGGCTGACCGACCGCTACGCCCGCCGCCGCGCCGGTGATCCGGCCGCGGGCCGACCCTTCCTCTTGGTCGCCAGTTTTGTGAACCCGCACGACATCGTGCTGTTCCCGACGTGGGTCCGCCGCGGTCCGCTGGACCCGTCATCCGTCGATCCGCCGACGGTGCCACCGGCGCCGACCGGCGGCGAGGATCTGCGGACCAAACCCGCCGCGCAGATCGCCTTCCGCGAGGCCTACTACTCCGGCTACGGCCCGGCAGCGGCCATCGAGCGGATCTACCAGCGCAACGCGCAGCAGTACCGCGACCTCTACTACCGACTGCACGCCGAGGTCGACATCCCCATCGACCGGGTGCGGAGAGCTGTCACGGATGGCGGTTCGGACAACGCGGTGCTGGTCCGCACCGCCGACCACGGCGATCTACTCGGCGCGCACGGCGGGCTGCACCAGAAGTGGTTCAACCTTTACGACGAGGCCACCCGGGTGCCGTTCGTGATCGCCCGGATCGGCGAGCGCGCCACCCAACCGCGGGTGGTGAGCACACCGACCTCGCACGTCGACCTGGTTCCGACCCTGCTCGGCGCCGCCGGTCTCGACGTCCCCTCACTCGCCGCCGTCCTGCGTGAGTCGTTCTCCGAGGTGCACCCACTGCCGGGCCGGGATCTCATGCCGGTGGTGGACGGCGCGCCGGCCGACGACGAGCGGGCGATTTATCTGGTGACCCGGGACAACATGCTCGACGGCGACACCGGCGCGTCGGGGCTGGCGCGCGCTTTGAAGCGGACCTCGAATCCGCCTGCGCCGCTGAGGATCCGGATCCCGGCGCATACCGCGTCCAATTTCGAGGGATTGGTGATGCGGGTCGGCGAACACCTGTGGAAGCTCGTCCGCACCTTCGACGATCCGTCGACCTGGACCGAACCTGGGGTGCGAAATCTCGCGGCAAACGGCCTGGGCGGTGAGACATACCGCACCAGCCCACTCGACGACCAGTGGGAGCTCTACGACCTCACCGACGACCCGATCGAGGCGGACAACCGCTGGTCCGACCCCGATCTGGATGACCTGCGGCAGTATCTGAAGGTACAGCTGAAACAGGCTCGGGCTGAATCGGTTCCGGAACGGAACAATCCGTGGCCGTACGTACGCAGGGAGCCGCACGCCCGACGGCGCAGGTTGTTCTTCGGCTAGCCGGGCTTCTTCTCACCCCAGTACGGGGTTGCCTTGACCGACGGCGTGGCCTTCATCGCGAAACTCTTGGTCGGATCCATCACCAGGGTCTGCGAGTTCGTCGTCGGCGTCGTCTGACCGGTATCCGTCGCCGAACTCGCCGCGACGGCTTGTCCGCCCGTGGCGCCCCCGATCACCGTCACCGCCGCTGTCGCCGCAACCCAGGCCGCAAGCTTCGTCTTGATCATTGCCAGCTACCCCCTTCTGTGGGATTTCCCGATAACTCCACAATACCCCCACGGGTATGTTTCCAACTGTGGAATTGGTCACCATCCAACCGGCACAGACCACGAACAGCTCGGCGCGGCAACAACGATCGCGCCGACACCGACAGGGCATCGTCAGGGGGCGACCAGGCGCAGCGGCACCCGGCTGTGCCTGCGGATGATGTTGTTCAGCGTCCACTCCGGCGGTCCGGTTAGTTCGAGGCGACCGATGCGCGCGATGAGCGCCCGCAGGAATTCGGTTGTCTCCAGCCGCGCCAGCGCCTGCCCCGCGCACGCGTGCGCACCCTGGCCGAAGCCGACATGCCGCCCGGCGTCGCGAGTGATGTCGAAGACGTCCGGGCGTTCCCACTCCAACTCGTCGCGGTTGGCTGAGGCGTACATGATCAGCATCTGCGAGCCCGCAGGAACGCGGACCCCGGCGATCTCGGTGTCGCGCCCCACCCGCCGCCCGAAGGCGCGGACCGGGGACTCGAACCGCACGATCTCGTTGATCGCGTTGGGGATTCGCTCGGGCTCGCGCCTCAGCAGGTCCCACTGCTCCGGAAGGGTGGCGAACAGCGCCAACGCCGTGGACATCGCACTGATCGTGGTGTCCAGCGCGGGTCCGAGGTAGTCCACCAAGAGGGCCGGGCATTCGCCGCGTTCGATGGTCCCCTTCCCTGCGGCGGTCAACAGGTCGTCGGCCATGCTGCCCGGAACAGCACTGCGGTGACGAACCACCCGGCGCGCGAAACGGAGCATCTGGAACGCACGGGGAATCCCGGCCACCATCCTGCGATTGCCCGGTCCGAGGATGTCGAAAGTCGCACCGGCCCACTCGATCAGGTGCTCGCGCTGATCGGCCGGCCAGCCGACCAACTCGGGTATCACCGCCATCGGCAGCGCGGTGGCGAGGTCCACGCCGTCGACCTCACCCCGGCGAAGCGCCGCGTCGACCACCTCCGCGGCACGACGGCGCACCTGGTCGTTGATCGCACCGAGCGCCCGGGGAAGCATCCGGTGGGCCACGAGTTTGCGGCGTCGCTCGTGCTCGGCGCCGTCGCTGGCCAGGGTGGTACCCAGGGACAATCTGTTGCTCAGCGGGTTCAGGGCCACCCCGCCGGCGGACCGGAAGGTGGCATCGTCACGCAGCGCCGCCTTGGACTCGGTATAGCGCGGCAGGGCGTACACCCGGTGCCGGGACAGCCACACCACTGGCCCCAACGCCCGCAGTCGCCGGTAGTGCGGATACGGGTCGAGGATGGCCTCGGGGGTGTAGATGTTCACCTCATAGCTCGGCACGGCGGGAGGAATACCCATGCCTGACATCTTGACTGATTCATCCGTCGTATGTGACGATTTCGTCAGTCATTTTGAGGGAGGCTCGACATGAGCGATGTCGTCGGCGCACACAACGACCTGCACAGCGAGCACGGCGCGGTGCGCGGGGAGCACCCGGGACGCTCCCGCAACCCGGTCATCAAGGTGGCCGACCTGGCCTGGCTCGAGTTCGAGAAGCCGGATCTGACCAGGGCGGAGGCGTTCGCCCGGGCCTTCGGCTTCGCCGTCGCCCATCGCGGTACCGACGAACTGCTGCTCCGGGGGACCGACGCGGGCACATCCTGCGTACTGGTCCGCCGCGGCTCGCAGAGCCGCTTCTGCGGGGTGGCGTTCAAGGCCCAGGACGAGATCGACGTGCTGCGGCTGGCCGACCGGACCAACTCCCCCACCCGCGGGCTGCCCGAGTCGCTCGGCGGGGTGGCCGTCGAACTCACCGATCCCAGCGGCACCCCGGTGAAGGTCGTCGCCGGCATGCACGAACTGCCCGGGCTACCCAGCCAGCAGCCGCACGTGTTCAACTTCGGCCACGACCTGTGCCGCGCCAACGGCACCCAGCGTCCGCCGCGGCAGCCGGCCGCGATCCAGCGGCTGGGGCACGTGGTGCTTCAGTCCACGAAATACATCGAGGCGCTGAACTGGTACCTCGACCACTTCGGTTTGATCGTCAGCGACTTCCTGTACTACCCCGGCCAGCGCCACCGCGGTCCCACGATGAGCTTCATCCGTTGCGACCGCGGCTCGGACCCCTCCGACCACCACACCCTGGCGATGGCGCTGGGCCCGGTCAACCGCTACGTGCATTCGGCCTATCAGGTCAGTGACCTCGACGCGCTGGCCGCCGGCGGTGAATTCCTCAACGACAGTGGATACTTCCGATCCTGGGGTATCGGCCGCCACATCCAGGGCAGCCAGCTGTTCGACTATTGGCGTGACCCGGAGGGCTTCCTGATGGAGCATTACGCCGACGGCGACATGTTCGACAACACCCTCGAGCCGGGGTGGGCACCCTTCACCGCATCGGGTCTGGCGCAGTGGGGACCGCGCGCCACCCGAGACTTCCTCGGCACCGATCCGAAAAGTGCTCGCCACGAGGCTTTTTCGATGATCTCGGCGCTGCGTGCGGAGAACGAATTCGACCTCACCCGCCTCATCGGACTGCTGAAAGTTGCCACCTCATGACCGTCTCCGTACTCCGCACCGCCGACGCCTGGTGGGTCGCCACCCCGGCCGGCGCCGCCAAGGTCGCCACGTCGGCGCGCACCACCGCTGAGTTGCTCGCCGATCGCGCCGCCATCCAGGCCGCCGCCGACAGCACCGGCACCGTCCCGGTGGCCGACCTCGCCCTGCTGTCCCCGGTGACCACACCGTGCCGGGTGGTGGCCCAGATGACCAACTTCGCCTCGCACGTCGAAGATGCCGGGATGGACCCCAAAACCATCCCGCTGACGTTCTTCCGCAAGTCCTCGGCGTCGATCAGCGGTCCATTCGCCGGGGTGATCAAGCCGGCCCACGTCAAGTTCCTCGACTACGAGGTGGAGATCGGTCTCGTCGTCGGGCGTGACATCCCGGTCGGCACAAACATTTCCGAGTCGAACCTGTCGGACTACATCGCCGGCCTGGTGGTGACCAACGACATCTCAGCCCGCGACATCCAGTTGCCGCAGACCCAGTTCTACGAGGCCAAGTCCTACCCGAGCTTCACCCCCACCGGTCCGGCGCTGGTGCTGCTCGACACCGACGAACTGAAGCGATTCGGGCAGCTTCGCCTGCAGCTGCGGGTCAACGGCCAGCAACGCCAGAACGCACTGGTCGACGGCGACATGCTGTACTCCCCGCTGCAGGCACTGCAGTCGCTGAGCCGGTTCCAGGACCTTGCGCCGGGCGATTTGATCCTCACCGGAACACCGGTCGGCACCGCGCTGAGCGCGCCCCCGAAACCCATCGCCTTCATCGCCTCGCTGCTGCCGCCGGCGGTGAAGTGGAAGGCGTTCTTCAAGAGCCAGGCGCGCAATCCGAAGTACCTGCAGAGCGGCGACCTCATCGAGGCCTCGGTGGCCACCGACGACGGTGCCATCGATCTCGGGACGCAGCGGATGACGGTGGCCTACGCCTAGTAGTCGAGCCTAGTAGTCGAGCCTAGTAGTCGAGCCTAGTAGTCGAGGTCCGGCAGCGGCAGCGCGCACACCTCGCGGGCGTCCTCGGGCGACATCCCGAACAGCTGCAGGACGCTTTCGGTGACGGCATCGGCCGTCGCGCCGGCATCGCGCTGCGGCTGACGCTCCAGCAGATGGCCAAGGCCCATCAGGGCTCCCGCCGCGACGGTGAGGGCCAGTTCCGGATCGTCGATGTCGAACCGTCCGGCGGCGACGGCGGCCTTGATGTCACGCATCGCCCTCGGCGCCAGGCCCTTGTCGGATGTCATCAGCGCCGACCAGTTGGCCAGCAGGATGCGGCTCTCCTGCGGCCGCTCCCGGAAGAACCGTCCGGTCAGCCGGAAGCTGCACGCGAACACCGCGGCGGGATCCTCGATGTCGGCGGTGAGGTGGTCCAGGACCGCCCCGTGGGTGTCGAGGACATCGGACACGGCGACCTCGAACAGCTGCTCCTTGCTGTCGAAGTGGTTGTAGAACGAGCCCATGCCCACGTCCGCGGCTTGGGTGATCTCCAGGACCGGAACGTTGAGCCGCCCCTCGGCGATCAGTGCTTGCGCGGCCCGGACCAGCGCGGCGCGCGTCCGCTGCTTGCGGCGCTCCAGACGGTTGACTCGCTGCTCGGAATCCTCGGCCACGGCTCGATGCTACCGGCCCATGTTCATTTCTGAGGAATTCATCAATACCCATTGACTGGCGCCCAGTCGTATGTGACGATTTCGTCAGTTATATGAAGGAGCTGGGATGATCGCATCCAAGACCGTGCCGGTCGTCGTCATCGGCGCCGGACCCACCGGCGTCACCGCCGCCACCCTGCTCGCCCAGAACGGCGTCGAAACGCTCGTCCTGGACCGCTGGGCCGACGTCTACCCCCAACCCCGGGCGGTCCACCTCGACGACGAGGTGTATCGCATCGTTCACCGGCTCGGCATCGCCGACGAGTTCGCCAAGATCTCCCGGCCCGCGCTCGGCCTGCGGCTGCTGGATCCGGCGATGACCGTCCTGGCCGAGTTCCAGCGCGATCCCGCCCGGACCCGGCACGGCCACCCGGAGGCCAACATGTTCGACCAGCCAGAGTTCGAGGCGCTGCTGCGAACCAACCTCGAGCGCCATCCGGCCGCCACGCTGCGGGGCAACGTCGAGGTCAGCGACATCGTCGACATCGGGCAGGGCCGTAGCCGCATCTGCTACACCGACCGCGGCGACGGGAGCACCCAGGAGGTTCAGGCGGATTACGTACTGGGCTGCGACGGGGCGAACTCGCTGGTGCGCACCCGCATCGGGGCGAGCATGCGGGACCTGAACTTCGAGCAGCGCTGGCTGGTGGTGGACGTGGCCACCACGGCCGACCTCGACCAGTGGGCGGGCGTGCACCAGCTCTGCGACCCGCACCGCGCCGGCACCTTCATGCAGATCGGCGACGTCCGGTACCGCTGGGAGTTCCGGCTGCTGGCGGGCGAGACGGCCGACGACTTCCGAACGCTCGGCGCGCTGCGTCCGCTGATCGCGCCCTGGATCGGATCGGTCGGCGACGACCAGCTCGAGGTGATCCGGGTGGCCGAGTACACCTTCCGCGCGAAGATCGCCGACCACTGGCGGCGCGGCAACACCTTTCTGCTCGGCGACGCGGCGCACCTCACCCCGCCGTTCGTGGGTCAGGGCATGTGCGCGGGAGTACGCGATGCGATGAACCTGGCCTGGAAGCTCGCGGGCGTCGTGAACGGCACACTCGGTCCGGAGGTTCTGGACACCTACGAGCAGGAGCGGAAGCCGCACGCCCGCAAGATGATCGGACTCGCCCTGATGGTCGGCCGGGCGATGACCGCCGGCGGGCGGATCGGCGATCTGGCCCGCCGAACCGTCGTGCCGCGGATGCATCTACTGCCGGGACTGCGCGAGCGCGTCATCGACTCCCAGACCCCACCGCTGAACCGCACCGCCCTGGTACACCGGTACCACCTGCCCGGTGAACTCGCGGGCAGGTTGTGCCCCAACGCCCTGCTGCGCGACGGGCGACGATTCGACGACGCGTCCGGCAACGGATTCACCGTCATCGTCGACCGCCCGTTGCGCCCGATCGAGCGGTCGCTGGCCGAAAGCCGCGGTGCCGCCGTGCACATCGTCGAACCGGGTGGGGAACTGGCGGCATGGCTGCGCCGCGGGCGCGCGCACGCGGCCGTCGTCCGGCCCGACTACACGGTGCTGAGCGCCGGCCGGGATGTGCAGAAGATCTGCGCGACGCTACCCACTCCGGGGCCCACCGCGCCGCACTGAGGTCTACTCGGGGGTCACCTGGTGGCTGTCGACGAACAACAGCGTGCCCTCGTCGAGCAGCACCGCCCAACGCCGGGCGGCGTCGGCGATGTGCGTCTCGCCCAGATCCACCGGCTGGCCCGCCATCTCACCGAAATCCTCGACCACGACACCACGCGACTCCACGTCGCCGTCGACGTGGACACGCACGCGCTGGTCAACCGCGATGGACGGTTCAGCGCCCTTGCGGCGCAACACCTTGCCCAGTTTGGCCATCAGGGTTCACCTCCACTCCGGTCCAAGTTGCGCAAGTACAGCACGCCGGTTCACAATTTGGACGAGATTGCGGCATTCGCAACCGAAGTGCAACCGAGCCGGAATCCAACGAATAGCCAAGCCTCGGTTTGGAGAAGCGACGATGCTTCAGTACTCGGCCACCGAACCGGACGTACTGCCGGAACCGGCCCGCGGGATGGGCGGCACAATGGACCACAGCACCTCGGCCTCCTCCTCACCGGGGTTGTCCCAGGAGTGCACGGCGCGGGCCGAGAAGGTGTAGCTGTCGCCGGTTTTCAGCAATGACTCGGCGCCCTCGACCGTCAGGCGCAGGCAGCCGCGGACGACGAAGACGAAGATGGTCTCCGAGTCCAGGGTGTAGGCGCCGCCGGTGCCACCGCCGGGTTTGAGCACCGAGCGCATCACCTGCAGGTGGCGTTCGCTCTGCGGGGTCAACACGTATTCGCGAATTCCGCTGCCGCCCATCTCGATCGGCGCCCCCAGGCCGCTTCGCACCACCGGCGATTTCGGGTAGTCGAAGAGGGAACCCACCGACACCCCGAGGATGTCGCACACCTTGAGCAGGTTGGGCACCGAGATGGTGGTCTGGCCCCGCTCGACGAGGCTGAGGAAACCCTTGGTGAGGCCGGCGCGGTCGGCGACCGCCTCCAGTGTCAGCGCCCGGTCCTTTCGCAGCGAGCGCAGCTTGGGCCCGAGGCGGGTCATCCAGCCGTCGGTGGCGTCGGCGACGTCATCGGCGGTGGCTGCGTTCCGGGACATCCGAGCACCTCACCATCGTCTGCCGACCGCCAGGGCCTTGCGGAGTCAAAGTTTAGCGGTATATAACTTCTGTAGTTTTACACCACTAAACCATCAGGATGGAACATGAGTCTGTACGCAGTCGTCGACCCCAAGACCGGTGACGTCGTTCGGGAGTATCCGACCGCGACCGACAAGCAGATCGAGCAGGCGCTGGCCTCGGCCAGCAAGGCCTACCGCGAGTGGGCGAAGAAGTCGACGCTGGCCGAGCGTGCGGACCTGATCCGCCGCGTCGGCGCGCTGCACACCGAACGCCGCGACGAGTTGGCCGAGATCATCCACCGCGAGATGGGCAAGCCCGTCGACCAGGCGCTGGGCGAGGTGGACTTCAGCGCCGCGATCTACGAGTACTACGCCGAAAACGCCGAGAAGTTCCTGGCCGACGAGCCGATCGAACTGCTCGGCGGCGAGGGCAGCGCGGTGATCCGGCGCGGCCCGGTCGGCGTGCTGCTGGGCATCATGCCGTGGAACTACCCGTACTACCAGGTGGCCCGGTTCGCCGGACCCAACCTGACGCTGGGTAACACCGTGGTGCTCAAGCACGCTCCGCAGTGCCCCGAGTCCGCGGCAGCCATCCAGAAGATCTTCGACGACGCCGGCTTCCCCGCGGGCGCCTACGTCAACGTCTACGCCACGAACGAGCAGATCGCGAAGGCGATCGCCGACCCGCGGGTGCAGGGTGTGTCGCTCACCGGCTCGGAGCGGGCGGGCGCGGCGGTGGCCGAGATCGCCGGCCGCAACCTCAAGAAGGTGGTCCTCGAACTGGGCGGATCCGACCCCTTCATTCTGCTGAGCACCGACGACCTGGACGGCACGATCGACCTCGCCGTCGCCGGGCGGTTCGAGAACACCGGGCAGGCCTGCAACGCCGCCAAGCGGTTCATCGTCGCCGCCGACCTCTACGACGAGTTCCTGGACAAGTTCACCAAGAAGGTGCTCGAGACCGCTGACGGCCTGGCCCCGCTCTCCTCGGCGGCCGCCGCCACCCGCCTCGGCGAGCAGGTCGACCGTGCGGTGGCCGACGGCGCGAACCTGGCGTCCCAGGGTGAGCGCCAGGGCGCCCATTTCCCGCCCGGCGTGCTCACCGGCGTCTCCCCCGACTCCGCGACCTATCGCGAGGAGCTGTTCGGGCCGGTCGCCATGGTGTTCAAGGCAGGCTCCGAGGACGAGGCGGTGGAGATCGCAAACGACATCCCGTTCGGCCTGGGCTCCTATCTGTTCACCACCGATCCGGAGCAGGCCAAGCGGGTGGCCGACAAGATCGAGGCCGGCATGGTTTTCGTCAACATCGTCGGCGCCGACAGCATGGAACTGCCGTTCGGTGGTGTGAAGCGCTCCGGCTTCGGCCGCGAGCTCGGCCGGTTCGGCATCGACGAGTTCGTGAACAAGAAGCTCATTCGGATCGGATGACGATGAGCAGCGTTGCCGCGCCACCGGCGAAGGACACCTACACACCGCTGGAGCTGTTCGGCATCGACCGGCTGCTCGACTCCGACGAACGCGACATCGCCGCCACGGTGCGCAAGTTCGTCGAGACCAGGCTGAAGCCCAACGTCGAGGACTGGTTCGAATCCGCCACCCTGCCAAAGGAACTCGCCAAGGAGTTCGGTGAGCTCGGCGTGCTCGGCATGCACCTGCAGGGCTACGGGTGTGCGGGCACCAACGCAGTCAGCTACGGCTTGGCCTGCCTGGAACTCGAGGCGGGCGACAGCGGCTTTCGCAGCTTCGTGTCCGTACAGGGCTCGCTGTCGATGTTCTCGATCCACCGCTACGGCTCCGAGGAGCAGAAGAACGAGTGGCTGCCCCGGCTGGCCGCGGGCGAGGCCATCGGCTGTTTCGGGCTGACCGAGCCGGATTTCGGCTCTAACCCGGCCGGCATGCGGACCCGGGCCCGCCGCGACGGCAGCGACTGGGTGCTCAACGGCACGAAGATGTGGATCACCAACGGCAACCTCGCCGACGTGGCGACGGTGTGGGCGCAGACCGACGGGGGGATCCGCGGATTCCTGGTGCCCACCGACACCCCCGGGTTCACCGCCAATGCGATTCACAAGAAGCTGTCGCTGCGGGCGTCGGTGACCTCGGAATTGGTGCTGGACAACGTCCGCCTGCCCGCCTCGGCGCAGTTGCCGCTCGCCCAGGGTCTCGGTGCCCCGTTGTCCTGCCTGAACGAGGCGCGGTTCGGCATCGTGTTCGGCTCGCTAGGGGCCGCCCGGGACAGCCTCGAGACGGCCATCGCCTACACCCAGTCGCGCGACGTCTTCGACCGTCCGCTCTCGAGCTACCAGCTGACCCAGGAGAAGCTGGCCAATATGACCCTGGAACTGGGCAAGGGCATGCTGCTGGCCATCCACCTCGGCCGGATCAAGGACGCCGAAGGGGTTCGTCCCGAGCAGATCAGCCTGGGCAAGCTCAACAACGTGCGCGAGGCGCTGGCGATCGCCCGGGAGTGCCGCACCCTGCTGGGTGGCAGCGGCATCACCCTGGAGTACTCACCGCTGCGGCATGCCAACAACCTCGAATCGGTGCTGACCTATGAGGGCACCTCCGAGATGCATTTGCTGTCGATCGGTAAGGCCCTCACCGGACAAGCCGCGTTCCGCTGACATGACCGGTACGGTCGAGCTGCGCCACCTCATCGCCGGGGAATGGCGGGCCGGAGCCGGCTCCAGCCTGCTCAGCGTCAACCCGGCGCATCCCACGGTCGTTGTCGCCCAGGGTGATTCGGCGACCACAGCCGAGCTAGAGACGGCCGTGGACGCCGCCAGGCAGGCCCGCGCCGGGTGGGCCGGAACGCCCGCTCATCAGCGCGGCTCGATCCTGATCGACGCCGCGGCGGTGATCGACCGCAACGCCGACGACTGGGGTCTGGAGCTGGCGGTCGAGGAGGGCAAGACCCGCGCTGAAGGGGTGGGCGAAGTGCGCCGCGCCGCCCAGATCCTGCGGTACTACGGCAACGAAGGCGACCGGCAGGCCGGCGAGATCTTCTCCTCGCCGCGTGCCGGCGAGCAGATCCTGGTGACGCGGAAGCCGATCGGTGTGGTCGCCGTTATCACCCCGTTCAACTTTCCGATCGCCATCCCGGCCTGGAAGATCGCCCCGGCGCTGGTCTACGGCAACACCGTCGTGTGGAAGCCGGCCAGCACGGTTCCACTGCTGGCGGTCCGGCTCGCGGACGCGCTGACGGCGGCAGGCCTGCCGCCGGGTGCGCTGAATCTGGTGATGGGCGATTCGGCGATCGGCGACGCGCTGGTCAACCACGACGGCATTGAAGCGATCACGTTCACCGGGTCCACCGGGGTGGGGCGGCGGATCGCCGCCGCCGCCGCGGCGCGCGGGGTTCCGGTGCAGGCCGAGATGGGCGGCAAGAACGCCGCCATCGTGCTCGATGATGCCGACTTCGACCTCGCGCTGGATCAGGTGATGCTGGGCGCGTTCCGTTCCACCGGCCAGAAGTGCACCGCCACTTCACGTTTGATCGTCACCGAGAAGATCGCCGACCGGTTCCTGGCGGCCCTCGCGGGACGGGCCGACGCCCTGGCGGTCGGCGACCCGACCGACGACGCGACGCAGATGGGTCCGGTCGTCAGCGGTTCGGCGCGCAAGAGCATCCAGGCCGGCATCGATTCGGCGATAGCGCAGGGCGGCGCCGTACTCGCCGGCGGTACGCCCTACGGTGACGGGCCGCTGGCCGAGGGATACTTCATCGCGCCGACCGTGGTGGAACTGAGCAAGCCCGCCGACGTCTGGTCCGAGGAACTCTTCGGCCCGGTGCTCGCGGTCCGCCGCGCCGCCGATGCCGACGAGGCGTTCGAACTGGCCAATGACAGCGAATTCGGCTTGTCCGCAGCGGTTTTCACGCAGGATCTCACGCGGGTGCTGCAGGCCGTCGAGCAGGTCGACGTGGGTGTGCTGCATGTGAACTCCGAGTCGGCGGGCGCCGATCCACATGTCCCGTTCGGCGGGGCCAAGAAGAGTGGGCTGGGTCCGAAGGAGCAGGGCACCGCCGCGCGGGAGTTCTTCACCCACACCACGACGGTGTACCTTCGAGGCGGCCGGCCCGGCGCGTAGCCCGCCTACAGCGTTGAGAACGCCGCTGAGAACGCACTGAGAGCGACGAAACCCTCGATAATTCGCACTGGTTGCGGTTTCAACGCCCCGGGTTACTTGGGCTCGACGGTCACCTTGATGGCCTCGCCGCTCTTGACGATGTCGAACGCATCGAGCACGTTGTTCAACGAGATGTGCCGGGTGATGAGGTCTTTGACCGGAACCTGTCCGGTCGAGATGTATTGCAGCGCGCGCTTGTTGTGTTCGGGCGCGGAGCCGTTGGCACCGTGGATGTGCAGTTGGCGGTAGTGCACGACGTTGGAGTCGCAGGTGATCGTGGGGTTGGTCTTCGGCAGCCCGCCGAAGAACGAGATGCGGCCGTTCCGCGCCGCCATGGCGATCGCCTGTTCCTGGGTGATGTTGGCGGCGGTGGCGGTGATGATGACGTCCGCACCGCGGCCGCCGGTCAGTTCCATGACCTTCGCCACCACGTCGACTTCGGCGGCGTTGATCACCTCGTCGGGATGGACGGCGTCGGCCGACATCGCCAAGCGGCTGTCGTTGACGTCGACGAGATAGACCGGCCCGCACTTGTGGACGCCGCGCGCGATCCGGATGTGCATGCAGCCGATCGGGCCGGCGCCGAACACCACGACGGTGTCGCCCTCCTCGATACCGAGCAGTTCCTGGGCATTGATGGCGCAGGCGAACGGTTCGGCGGCCGAGGCCTCGTCGAAGCCGACGTTGTCCGGGATGCGATTGAGGCCGTCGACCCTGAGCACCTCCTTGGGCACGATCATGTACTCGGCGAATCCGCCGTCGTACTGATAACCGACCGACGTCTGGTTCTGGCAGACCGCCATCCAGCCCTTGCGGCACTCGTGACACTCACCGCACGGGACGGCGGCGATGACCTGCACTCGATCGCCGACCGTCCACTCGCTGCCGTAGGTCTCGTTGACATCGGCCCCGACCGCGACGATCTCGCCGGCGATCTCGTGACCGATGGTCCGCGGCGGGGTCAGGTTCTGGTGCCCGTTGTGGAAGATCTTCACGTCGGTGCCGCAGGTCGAACAGTTGCGCACCCGGATCTTGATCTCGTCCGCGCCGCAGTCGGGTTCCGGTACGTCTTCGAGTCGAACGTCCTCGGGTGCGTAGAAGCGCAGGGCCTTCATCGTGCTCGTCCTTCCCACCGACCTATCCGACTCTGATACGCCAGCACTCTAGCGCAATCCGGGCACAAATCCACCACAAACTCTGCCCGTTTATGCCCATTTGCTTGCACCGGTGCCCGTTTATGCGGTTTACTGATGCCCTAGTGTGACTGGCATCACCACAGACTCCCAGATCGGAGGCCCGCAGTGACCACAACGGAGCCCAAACCGCGGACCGGGGCGCGGGTGCACGTGCAGAAGCTGGGCACGTCGCTGTCGAACATGGTCATGCCGAACATCGGCGCCTTCATCGCGTGGGGCCTGATCACCGCCCTGTTCATCAAGGCGGGCTGGCTGACCGGCCTGTTCAGTGGCCTGCGCGATCCGGCCGGCTGGGTGGCCAAGATCGGCGGCTGGGGCGACTTCGCCGACGGCGGCATCGTCGCGCCGATGATCACCTACCTGCTGCCGATCCTGATCGGGGCGACCGGTGGCCGGATGGTGTACGGGGTTCGCGGCGGCGTGGTGGGCGCCATCGCCACCATGGGGGTGATCAGCGGCTCGGACATCCCGATGTTCCTCGGCGCCATGATCATGGGCCCGCTCGGTGGCTGGGTGATGAAGAAGGTCGACGCGCTGTGGGACGGCAAGATCCGGCCCGGCTTCGAGATGCTCATCGACAACTTCTCCGCCGGCATCGTCGGGCTGATCCTGGCGGTGTTCGGCTTCTTCGGGATCGGGCCGATCGTGACGGCGTTCTCCAAGGGCGCCGGTCACGTCGTCGACTTCCTGGTCGCCCACAATCTGCTGCCGCTGACGTCGATCTTCATCGAGCCGGCCAAGGTGTTGTTCCTCAACAACGCCATCAATCACGGGGTGCTCACCCCGCTGGGCACCACGCAGGCATTGGAGACGGGCAAATCCGTGCTGTTCCTGCTCGAGGCCAACCCCGGACCCGGCCTGGGAATCCTGTTGGCCTACACGGTCTTCGGACGCGGTGCAGCGAAGGCGTCGGCCCCGGGCGCGGCGATCATCCAGTTCTTCGGCGGAATCCACGAGATCTACTTCCCGTACGTGCTGATGAAGCCGAAGCTGATCGCCGCAACCATCCTCGGCGGGATGACCGGCATCTTCATCAACGTGCTCTTCGGATCCGGGCTGCGCGCACCGGCCGCACCCGGCTCGATCATCGCGGTGCTCGCGCAGACCGCCACGGGCAGCTACGTCGGTGTCATCCTGTCGGTCGTGGGCGCGGCGGCGGTGTCGTTCGCCGTGGCATCGTTGCTGCTGAAGACCGACCGCTCCGACGACGGCGGGGACCTGGCCGCGGCGACCGCCGACATGGAGGCGCTGAAGGGCAAGAAGTCCAGCGTGTCCTCGGCTTTGGTGGGCTCGGCCGAGTCCGGTCCCATCACCAGCATCGTGTTCGCCTGCGACGCCGGCATGGGGTCGTCGGCCATGGGGGCCTCGGTGCTGCGTAAGAAGGTGCAGGGTGCAGGCTTCTCCGACGTCAAGGTCACCAACCAGTCCATCGCCAACCTGACCGATACCTATGGACTGGTGGTCACCCATCAGGACCTGACCGCCCGCGCCCGGCAGCGGACACCGTCGGCGGTGCACGTCTCGGTGGAGAACTTCATGAACGCCCCGCAGTACGACGAGATCGTCGCACTGCTCGGGAAGGTCAACGGCGGCAACGGTGCTGCGGGAACCGCACCCGTGGTGCAGGCCGAGGAGTCGGCGTCCGAGGATGCACTGTCCGTCGAGTCGATCGTGCTGGCCGGCACGGCGACCACCCGCGACGGGGCGATCGGTGAGGCCGGGCGACTGCTGGTGGCCTGTGGCGCCGTCGAGCCGGCCTACGTCGAGGCGATGTACGAGCGGGAGGGTTCGGTGTCCACCTACATGGGCAACGGCCTGGCAATCCCGCACGGCACCAACGACGCGAAGTCCGCGATCAAACGCACCGGCATCTCATTCGTGCGCTACCCCGAGCCGATCGACTGGAACGGCAAGCCCGCCGAGTTCGTCGTCGGCATCGCCGGCGCCGGCAAGGACCACATGGCGCTGCTCACGAAGATCGCCGGGGTGTTCCTGAACAAGGACGAGGTGGCCCGGCTGCGCCAAGCCAAAACTCCCGAGGAGGTCCGGGAGGTGCTCGGCAACACCGGCAAGTGAGACCGTCGCCGTGGACTCCGACACCCGCCAAAGCCGCATCGTCGAATTCGCCCGCACCCGCGGGCGGGTCGAGGTGCTGTCGCTGGCCGACGAGTTCGACGTCGCCGCGGAGACCATCCGCCGGGACCTGAAGGTTCTTGCCGGGCGGCGGCTGCTGAAACGGGTGCACGGCGGTGCGGTTCCGCTGGAGACGGCCGCCTTCGAATCCACCGTGGAGTATCGCAGCCAGGTCGACCTGGCCGAGAAACACCGGATGGCAGCGGGTGCGGTGCAACTGCTGCAGGGAGCCGAGACCGTCTATCTGGATGAGGGATTCACGCCGCGGCTGATCGCCGAGCGGCTCGCGGACCACGAGCTCACGGTCGTCACCGCGTCACTGTTGGCCGCCGAAGCACTGGCGAACAGCGAAACCGTGACCGTGTTGCTGCTCGGCGGTCGGATGCGGGGCCGCACCCTGGCCACCGTTGACCACTGGGCCACGGAAATGCTGGCCGGCCTAGTGATCGACGTGGCTTTCCTTGGCACGAACGGAATTTCCATCGAGCACGGGTTGACCACCCCGGATCCCGCGGTCGCGGCGGTCAAGCAGACCGCCGTCAAGGCCGCGCGTCGCCGCATCCTGGTCGCCGCCCACTCGAAGTTCGGCGCCGACAGTTTCTGCCGGTTCGCGGAGATCGCCGACTTCGAGACGATTGTCACCGGTTCGGAGTTGAGCGCCACAGAGGCACAGCGTTACGAGGCACTGGGCCCTTGCGTACTCAGGACGTAGGGCGGCTCAGCCGGGTGGGCGGCTGCCGACCTCCAGACCGGCGAGATGCGAGGTGCCGGCGAAGATCACCCGCCCCGACTCCTTGACGGTGCAGTGCAGCACCCCGTCCAGGTGCTCGAAGTCGGTGTCCACGTTCCGCCGTTCGGCCGGCAACGGTACGGGCAGGACATGCGGGGGCAACGCGGTGCCGTCGCCCTCCAACTCGATCTGGTACCGCGGCGACCGTCCCCGGATGCTCCAAGAGTTGTCACCGATGACCGAACGCACCGGCATCGGTGGAGTCAGTCGAATCACCTTGCGTCCCAACCGGACCACGATCCCGGCCACATCGCGACGCAACGGACCGAGTTCCAGCAGGCCACCGGAGAACGCGACCGACACGTCGGCACCGTCGAAGTCGTGCGCCTGACCCCACCACCAGCGCAGCGGAAAACCCGCGCCCCAATTGCGCTCGGCATACAGCGTCGCATCGGTGAAATCCCATCGCTCGCCTGCGAATTCGACCGAACCGGAGGCCCGTCCGCCCAGACGGTACGGATGCCAGTACTGGTTGAGGTACGGAATCGAGGAGAAGATGCCGCCGCCGGCGAATGCCTTGGGCCAGGCGAACGGGTCGCTGAACTCCATCCGGAGATGTAGATCGTCGAGGCGGAAGTCCACCCGGTCGGTGCCCGCGGTGAAGGCCGACGCACCCGAGCCGGCTGACACCGTGAACGGCGAATCGGTCGCGACGGCACCGTCGAGCGCGCCGGCCCGCACGATGCCTCCCGGGTGCAGGGCGACGGCGGTGGTGGACCAGTCACCGGCGGGATGCCGGTTGACACTGCACAGCGCCACGACCGCCCGGCCCGATGACGGTTCGGTGACGCGCCAGAACCAGCCCTCCATCTCGGTGCGGTGGGACGGCAACGGGTCACCGAACGGCACGTCGGCGCCGGTCAGCCGGTATCGCTCGACCAGGCGTTGCCGTATGCCCGCCATCGTCAGTGCACGCCCTCCATCAGCCGGCTGATCCGCGGGGCCAGTCCCCAGACGACCAGGCCCACCACGATCGCGGCAGCGCCCAGGATACCGAAGTAGGCGAACTCGTGCTCCTCGTCGTAGTACCGGGCGAGCACCCCGGACATCGCCGTTCCCAGCCCGACCGAGAAGAAGTACAGGGCCATCATCTGGGCGCGGAAAGCGTTGGGGGCCAACTGCGTGGTCACCGAAAGCCCGATCGGCGACAGCATCAACTCGGACACCGCGAACACCGCCATGATGGCCATCACGACGAGGGCCGGCACGGCGCGGCCGGTAGTGGCCGCCATCGGCAGGAACAGCAGGAACGCGACGCCCATCCCGATGACGCCATAGGCGAACTTCCGCGGGGTGGTGGGCGCGCGGCGGCCCAGCTTGGTCCACATCAGCGCGAACAGGGGTGAAAGCAGGATGATCCACACCGGTTCGATGGAGCCGATCCAGTTCGACGGTGCAGTCCAGCCGAAGATCGACCAGTTCATCCGCTCGTCGGAGTAGACCGCGAGCACGGTGAAGATCTGCTGGAACAGCGACCAGAACACGGCGTTGGCGATGAACAGCGGAATGAAGGCGCGCACCCGCGTGCGCTCGAGTGCATCGACCTTGGGACTGTTCAGCATGACGGCGAAGTAGCTGATCGACGCGACGACGATGATCCCGGTGGTTACCTGGGACAGGTTGGCCAGCTTGATAACCCCGACCAGGAAGGCGATGACGACAACGGCGACGACCACCGCGGTGGCCACGGCCATCCGCCAGAACTGGTTGCGGGACAACGGATGCGGGACGGCTCGGCCGTGCTCCCCCAGGTTGCGCCGGAACGCGACGTACTGTGCCAGCCCCAGTGCCATGCCGATGGCGGCGGCTCCGAACCCGTAGTGGAAGCCGAGGTGGGTCTGCAGCAGGCCGGTGATCAGCGGACCGATGAACGCGCCGAGGTTGATGCCGAGATAGAACAGCGTGAAGCCGCCGTCGCGGCGCGGATCGCCTTCGGCGTACAGGGTTCCCAGCAGCGATGAGGCATTTGCCTTGAGCGCACCGGAGCCCAGCGCGATCAGCACCAGGCCGACGGCGACGCCGGTCAGCCCCGGCAGCAGTGCCAGCGCGATGTGGCCGCACATCACCACCACACCGCCGTAGAGCACGGTGCGTTCCATGCCGAGCAGTCGGTCTGCCACCCAGCCACCCAGGACCGTCGACAGGTAGACCAGACCGCCGTAGGCGCCGACGATGCCGGTGGCGGTGGCCTTGGGCAGCGCCAGGCCCCCGTCGGTCAACGAGTAGTAGAGGTAGTAGCCGAGAATGGTGAGCATCCCGTAGAACGAGAAGCGCTCCCAAAGTTCGACCCCGAAGAGGTTGGCCAGACCGATGGGATGCCCGAAGAGGGTGCGCGGCGCGGGCTGGTCGGTGCGTTCGGCGAGTTCAGCCATGGCCTCACCTTGCCACCGCCGCCGCCTGCTGCCGGGTGGAATCCGCGCGCTTTCGGCAGTTGCGCGCGGGGACAGCGAGGTGCTGGACGTCAGCGACCGCATGGCCGTCGTGGCCTGTCGTTCGCGCCGCCGGCCGAACCACCCGGTCGCAGGATCAGGGGACCCGCGATGGCGCTGGGCCTGGCGAACGGCATCTGAGTGAGCCCCTGGGGAAAACTCCCAGGTCACGAATATGCAAATGCGTCAAAAATGGCCCGGGATCGCGTAAGGTGGTTCCGACACCAACGCGTCCCGGGGTGAGGCTTCGACGCATTGGTGCCTGCCGAAACACCGCGACGAAATGCCCGTCAGCTTCTGTACTGGCCCATACCGCCATACCGCCAAGACGTGATGCCGGTGACCATCGTGATCGCCGAGCCACAGGAAGAAGACGCATGCGCCACGAAACCGTCGACCGCCACGGCACCCGGTCCTACCCGGCCGCCGGGCCGGACCGAGAGCACATCGTTCCCCGCGACGACAGCCCGCCCTACTTCCGGGAACGGCTGGCAGTGACGGTCAAGGGCAGGGCGATGCGGGATGTCTTCCTCTACGAGCCCGACACCAAGGAAGTCCGACTCGAGTCGGAGGTTCCGACCGTCAAGTTCGGCGGCCTGTTCACGACCGGAAATCTGTACAAGGGGGAGGCGGCCGCCACCGCACAGTCGGGGCGGCGGTTCGTCACCTTCGCCACCCACCGCCACCTGCCGCCGTGGGTCCAACTGCTGGACCATCGCCACCGCAACAGCCCGTATCTGCACACCGCGCAGAACGGCCGGGAAGTCGTCAAGGCCACCATCCGGCGGACCGGCGTGGACCGGGTGCGGGCCAGCGGCCACTCCTACGCCGGGCTGACGCTGTCGACCATGGCCTCGTTCTGCGGGGAGCACCTGGAAAGCATGGTGTTGCAGGACCCTTCGGGGATCGCGCAGCACGATCTGAAACTGGGCGAGCTCTGGAACAAGGAACTGAAGCCGGCGATGTCGCACTTCCTGGGCCTCGACGACATGCCGGACAACACGATGCGGAACGTCGTCCGGCATGTCACCGACAACCCGCTGCTGTCGCTGCGTGAGGTCGTCGGGTTGCGCAACCCGGACATGCGCCCGCATCTGGAGGCGGCGAAGCGTAAAGGAATCAAGGTCGGGTTGCTGGTGCTGGGCCGCTCCGCGATCTTCAACGCGGACACCAACAAGAGGGTGGCCGAGTCCGAGGGGCTGTTCCATCTCGTCGCGGAGGTCCCCGACGCCTACCACATCGATCCGAACCTGAGGCCCGGCCCGATCGTCGAGATCCAGAACCGGATGTTCGACGAACTGCAGCGGCTCGACAGCGCCGCCTAACCGTTCAGGTGTCTGCGGGCATCACCCGTCGATGACGATCGCCAGTTCCGGGCACGCGGCAGCACCGGCCCGCGTCGATTCCTCGTCACCGAGAGCGACCTCCCGATCCTCGAGGATCGAGTAGCCGTTGTCATCGATCGGAAAGAGTTCCGGGGCAACCGCATAGCACTGTGCATGTCCGACGCACCTGCTCCGATCGAGCCGAACCCGCATCGCCTCGTCCTCTCCGCTGCGGCAATTCCCGTCGGACGCAGTATGGCGGTCTCGGGCGCACCCATGCCGAGAATCGGAGTCATTGCTTCGCAGCCTCTACGACCGCGGCGGTGATGCTCTCGACCAACGCGCTGTCGAGCTTCCAGCACTGCCAGAAGAGTGGGATATCGAGATGGACATCGCAGATCCGGACGAACGTCCCGGCCTCGATCTCCGGGGCGGCCAGTGCCTCGGGGAACATGCCCCAGCCCAGGCCGGCCCGGACGGCGGCTGCGAACCCCTCCGAAGTCGGCACGAAGTGGGTGGGCCGTGCGACATCGCGGCGAAAGACCCTGCGCACCAACATGTCCTGCAACCCGTCGGACCGGTTCCACGCCAGCGAGGGTGCGTTGCCCGCCGCCCGGGCGGTGAACCCGTCCGGCAGCCACCGCTCGAGGTAGGGCCCACTCGCCACCGGCAGGTAGCGCATCCGGCCCAACGGGCGCACCCGGCAACCCGGGACCGGTGCGCGTTCGGTGGTCACCGCGCCCATCACGGTTCCGTCGCGCAGCAGCCGCGCGGAGTGGTCCTGGTCCTCGATCCGGATGTCGAACAGCATGTCCGGCAGACGTCGGAAGACCGCGCTGAACCAGGTGGCCACCGAGTCGGCGTTCACCGCGATCGCCACCCGCACCGCCTGCGGGCCTCCGCCACCCATCTCGGCTAGCGCCTCGGCCTCCAGCACCGCGGTCTGCGCGGCCAGTCGCAGCAGCGGAACCCCGGCCGGGGTTGGGGAGCACGGCTTCTGCCGCACCACCAGCACCTGACCGACCCGCTGTTCCAGCGACTTGATCCGCTGGCTGATCGCCGACGGCGTCACATGCAGGCGGTCGGCCGCCGCGTCGAAGCTGCCCAGTTCGATCACCGCGGCGAAGGCCGCGAGCTGTTCACCGTCCAACGTCACATTAGCAATCTTAATGCCAACCAAGATTCTTTAGCTGGACTGATACGGCGGGGAGTTCCTAACGTGGGGGGATGAGCTCGCCCCTGTTGGTCGGATTCCTGACCTCGTTCACCCTGATCGCAGCGATCGGCGCCCAGAACGCGTTCGTGCTGCGCCAGGGCATCCGGCGCGAGCACGTGCTGGCCGTGGTCAGCGTCTGCGCCCTGTCGGATCTGCTGCTCATCACCGCAGGGATCGCCGGCGTCGGCGCGCTCATCACCGCGCACCCGCAGACCGTCACCGTCGTCAAACTCGGCGGCGCGGCGTTCCTGTTCGGCTACGCCGCCCTGGCCGCCCGCCGGGCCCTGCGCCCCTCCACCATGGCCCCGACCCAGGACGGATCGGCCCGGCTGATCTCGGTGGTGCTGACCTGCCTGGCGCTGACCTTCCTCAACCCGCACGTCTATCTCGACACGGTTGTACTGCTGGGAACCCTGGCCAATCAGCACGCCGACGGCCGATGGTTGTTCGGTATCGGCGCCGTGACCGCCAGCGTGGTGTGGTTCGTCAGCCTCGGCTTCGGCGCCCGACGACTGGCCGGCCTGTTCGCCACCCCGCTGACCTGGCGAATCCTCGACGGGGTGATCGCGCTGACCATGATCGGCCTGGGCGCCGCACTGGTCCTGTCCTGAACGGAAAATGCCGCGTCGGCAGGCGCGGGGAACGCGTCATGGTCCACAATCGACCCATGTCGGAGCCCGCGCGTTCGCCCGGCCTGCGAGAACGAAAGAAGCTCCGCACTCGCGAGACGATCCGGCGCGAAGCCTTCCGGCTGTTCGACGAGCGGGGCTTCGCCGACACCACGATCGAGCAGATCGCCGAAGCCGCCGACATCTCGCCGAGCACCTTCTTCCGGTACTTCCCCAGCAAGGAATCGGTGCTGCTGGCGGACGACCTCAGTGCGGTCATGCTCGAGGCACTCGCGGCGCAGCCGCTGGAGATGCCCCACGTCGCCGCCTTCCGGGCCGCCGTGCACGACGCCTACGAACAGATGACCGCCGAGCAGTGGCAGGACGAGAACACCCGCCAGCGGCTCATCTACTCGCTGCCCGACCTGCAGCCGGCCCTGCGCGACGAGTACAACACGCTGGTCGACGGGATCGCCAAGGCGATGGCGCGAAGGCTCGGCCGCGGACCGCACGAGCTCGAGATCCGGGTGTTCGCGGGCGCAGTGATCGGTGCCGTGATGGCGCTCGGCACGAGCGGCCCGTTCTCGCTCGAGAACGTCGACAAGGCAATGAAGTTCCTGGAATCGGGTTTGCAGCTTGACTGAGGCTCGCTACTCTCGCGCCGTGGGGCCATTGCGCAGGCGGGAGTTCCTGGGGGCCGCCGCCGTGGGCGGGCTGATGATGGCGGCCGGGTGTTCGACCAAGGGCTCCGGCGGCAACTCCGCCCCGAAATCGGTCACCGTCAAGCACATCTTCGGCGAGACCACCATCCCGGCCCCACCCAAACGGGTGGTCAGCGCCGGCTTCACCGAACAGGACGACCTGCTGGCCGTCGGTGTCGTGCCGGTCGCCGTCACGAACTGGTTCGGTGACCAACCATTCGGGGTATGGCCCTGGGCGCAACCCAAGCTGGGGACGGCCCGCCCCGTTGTGCTCAACCTGGACAACGGAATTCAGGTCGACGAGATCGCCGAGCTCAAGCCCGACCTGATCGTCGCCGTCAATGCCGGCCTGGACGCCGACACCTACCAGAAGCTCACCGCGATCGCCCCGACCATCGCCCAGTCCGGCGACGACGCCTTCTTCGAGCCCTGGAAGGACCAGGCCACCGCGGTGGGCACCGCGGTGTTCCAGGACGACACGATGAGGCAGCTGATCACCGACGTCGACACCAAGTTCGCCGAGGTGGCCAAGAACAACGCCGGGTTCAAGGACCGCACGGCGCTGTTGTTGGCGGGCCGCTTCTTCGGCGGCACCGTGACGGCGACGCTGCCCGGCTGGCGCACCGACTTCCTGACCGCGATGGGTCTGCAGATCCCGGATAGCGTCACGGGTTTCGCCGTCGATAACCACCGGGCGGCCATCCCCCGCGACAAACTGGCCGAGGCACTCGACGCGGCGGACGTGCTGATCTGGTCCACCGAGAGCGAGCCCGAACAGGCGGCGCTGCTCGCCGACCCTGCCGTCGCGGATCTGCGCGCCACCAAGCAGAACCGCAATGTCTTCACCACCAAGGACCTCGCCGGGGCGATCGCCTTCGCCTCGCCGCTGTCCTACCCGGTGGTGGCCGACCAGTTGCCCGCACTGTTGTCCCGAGCGCTGGGCTGACGGCCCGTGCTTGGATGACGATGTGACGAGCAGTAAGGCCGACACCGCCCAGCGGGGCACCCCGACCCCCGGTTTCGCCCAGGTCGGTTCGGCCTACTATCCGGTGCTCGTCGCCGTGTTCACCGCGCTGGTGATCATCTCGAACGTCACCGCGACCAAGGGCGTCGCCTTCGGGCCGATCATCGGAAACTGGTCGATCATCACCGACGGCGGTTTCATCGTCTTCCCGGTCACCTACGTGATCGGCGACGTCCTCTCAGAGGTGTACGGGTTCAAGGCCGCCCGCAAGGCGATCATCCTCGGCTTCACCATGAACGGGCTGGCCGCCCTGGCCTTCTGGGTGACGATCTATCTGCCGGCCGCCGACTTCTACACCAACGAGGAACACTTCGAAAACGTCGTGCACGCCTACACCCAGCTGATCGTGGCCGGGCTGGCCGGGTTCATCGTCGGCCAGACCATCAACGCCTGGACCGTCGTCAAGATCAAGGAACGCACCAAGGAGAAGCACCTGTGGGCCCGGCTGGTCGGCTCCACCTTCGCCGGCCAACTCGGCGACACCCTGGTGTTCTGCAGCATCGCCGCCGGGGCGATCGGCATCACCAGCTTCGGTGACTTCGCCACCTACACCGCCCTTGGCTGGGTGTACAAGACCGCCGTCGAGGTGGTGATGCTGCCGATCACCTACCGGGTGATCGGCTACATCAAGCGCCACGAGCCGACCTACACCGCTCTGGTGTGAAACATGCTGGCCGCTCGAATTATTCATGACTACGGCGACCGGGCGCTGCTACTGGAATGCGGCTCGACCGACGAGGTGCTGGCGGCCGGTGCCGCCATCCGCGACGCCGACCTGGCCGGCGTGCTCGACATCGTGCCCGCGGCGCGCACCGTGCTGGTGGTGCTGGCCGAGCCGGCCCAGCAGGCCGCGGCGCGACAGCGGCTGAGCGCGCTGACGATCGACCCCGCGGTCGCCGGCACACCCCCAGACGGAGCCGACGTGGTGATCGACGTGATCTACGACGGCGCCGACCTGGCCGAAGTGGCGCAGCACACCGGGCTGACAGTCGCGGCGGTTGTCGACGCCCACGTCGCCACCCCGTGGCGGGTCGGATTCGGTGGCTTCGCACCGGGTTTCGCCTATCTCGTCGGCGGTGATCCGCGCCTGGCGGTGCCGCGGCGGGCCGAGCCGCGCACCAGGGTGCCCGCCGGGTCGGTCGGGTTGGCCGGCGAGTTCAGCGGGGTCTATCCACGCGACTCGCCGGGCGGCTGGCAGTTGATCGGCCGCACCGAGGCCGTGCTGTGGGACATCGACCGCACCCCACCGGCCTTGCTGCGGCCCGGCATGTGGGTCCGGTTCCGGGCGGTCTGACGTGATCACACTGGAGGTCCTGCAGACCGGCCCGCTGGCCCTGATCCAGGATCTGGGGCGCCCCGGCCTGGCCGATGTCGGGGTCACCCGATCCGGGGCGGCGGACCGTCGCTCACACCGACTGGCCAACCGCCTACTGGCCAACAGCGCCGACAGCGCGACCATCGAGATCACCCTCGGCGGGTTCGCCGCCCGCGTGCACGGCGGCGACGTGGACGTCGCCGTCACCGGCGCCGACGCCGACCCGGGCGCAGACGGAGTTGTGTTCGGCACCAACTGCTTTCACCATGTCCGCGACGGTCAGGTCATCGCGCTGGGGGTGCCGGCGGCCGGGCTGCGCAGCTATCTCGCGGTGCGCGGCGGGATCGCCGTCGACCCGGTGCTGGGCTCACGCAGTTACGACATGCTCTCGGCGATCGGGCCGCGCCCGCTGCGGGCGGGTGACGTGCTGCCGGTGGGTGTGCAGTCGGACGGCTACCCCGATCTCGATCAGGCCCCGGTCGCCGCGATCACGGCGGACCGACTCGAGCTGCGGGTGGTGCCCGGCCCGCGCGACGACTGGTTCACCGGTGCCGACGCCCTGGTCCACACCGACTGGGTGGCCTCCGATCGCAGCGACCGGGTCGGGATGCGGCTGGTCGGCACGCCGTTGGTGTACCGGGAGCCGGCTCGGCAGTTGCCCAGCGAGGGCACCACCCGCGGTGCGATCCAGGTGCCGCCCAACGGCCAGCCCGTGCTCCTGGGCCCCGACCATCCGGTCACCGGCGGATACCCGGTGATCGGTGTGCTGGCCGATGCCGATGCCGACAGCGCCGCCCAGCTCCGGCCGGGCCAGCATGTGCGGCTGCACTGGAGCAGGCCGAGAATCGCCGCGGGCCGGCCCGCCGACTGGTAGAGCTGACAGGGTGCCCATGCAGGTCCACACCGCGCGTCTGGTCCACACCAGCGACCTGGACGACGAAACCCGGCAGCACGCGCAGGAGATGGTGACCCAAGCGTTCGTCGGTTTCGCCGAATTCGACGACGCCGACTGGGAGCACGCCCTCGGTGGCATGCACGCCGTCATCCAGCACCGCGGCGCGCTGATCGCGCATGCGGCCGTGGTGCAGCGCCGGCTGCTCTATCGGGGTGCGGCGCTGCGCTGCGGGTACGTGGAGGCCGTCGCGGTGCGGGAGGACTGGCGCGGCCAAGGCCTGGCCCAGGCCGTGATGGAGGCCATCGAGCAGGTGATCCGGGGCGCCTACCAAGTCGGGGCGCTCAGCGCGAGCCCGGCCGGTGAGCGGCTGTACCGGCCCCGCGGCTGGATGCGGTGGCGCGGACCCACCTCGGTGCTGGCCCCGGACGGGGTGATTCGCACGCCCGACGACGACGGTTCGGTCTTCGTGCTGCCGGTGCAGGTGGACCTCGATCCCGGCGCCGAGCTGGTGTGCGACTGGCGCGACGGGGATGTCTGGTAGCGATCGACGATCTCAGCGCAGAGTCGACCCGTGGGTCGGCACTGGCATTCACAATGAACCCATGAAGCTCGATCGGGGGATCGGTGCGGGTCGCGCCCATCCCCTTGGTGCTCATCCGGTCGACGGTGGCACCAACTTCTCCGTATGGTCACGCACGGCCGCACAAGTCGATCTGCTTCTGTTCGACGATGTGAATGATGCGGGTCCGTCCCGCTCGATTCCACTGGACCCGGTCCACAATCGGACATCGTCCTTCTGGCACGTGTTCGTGCCCGACGCGGCGCCGGGGCAGGTTTACGCCTGGCGCGTACACGGCGCATTCGACCCGGCGGCCGGGCTGCGACACGACGCAACGTCGCTGCTCCTCGATCCGTACGGCGTCGCCGTCGCGGTACCGAGCGGCTATGACCGGATGGCCGGCACGCGACCGGGCAGGGATCCGCGTACCGCGATGAAGAGTGTGGTCGTCGATCTTGCGGCATACGACTGGGAGGGCGATGTACCCCTCGGGCGACCATTCTCACGCACGGTGATCTACGAGGTGCACGTCCGCGGCTTCACCGCACATCCGAACACCGGGGTGGAACGCAGCGTCGCCGGCACGTACGCGGGCCTGGTCGCCAAGATCCCGTACCTCACCTCGCTTGGCGTCACCGCGGTGGAACTCATGCCGGTGCAGGCGTTCGACGCGCAGGCGGCGCCGTCAGGTCTGGTCAACTACTGGGGTTACAGCCCGGTGTCGTTTTTCGCTCCGCACCCGGCCTACGCCTCCACAACCGACCCGCTCGGTGCGATCGACGAATTTCGCACCATGGTCAAGGAACTTCACCGGGCCGGCATCGAGGTGATCCTCGACGTCGTGTTCAACCACACGGCCGAGGGCGATGCCGAAGGACCCACGTTCTGCTGGCGGGGGCTCGACAATCGGGCCTACTACCTCCTCGACCCTTCGAACCAGGCGATCTATCTGGACTACACCGGATGCGGCAACACCATCAACGCCAACCACTCCGTGGTTCGCCGGATGGCGGTTGACGCCCTGCACCATTGGGTGGACCAGATGCATGTGGACGGTTTTCGCTTCGACCTCGCCTCCGCCCTGGCGCGCGACACCGAGGGGGCCCCGATGGCCAATCCTCCGATCCTGTGGGAGATCGAGAGCGACCCGGTGCTCGCCAACACAAAGCTCATCGCGGAGGCCTGGGACGTCGCCGGCTTGTATCAACTCGGGACATTCGTCGGTGATCGGTGGCGCGAGTGGAACGGCAAATTTCGGGACGACATCCGGCGGTTCGTCCGAGGCGACGCGGGCACGGTCGCGCTGCTTCCGAACCGCTTGTTGGCCAGTCCCGATCTCTTCGGCGGCCGCCCCGCCGAGGTCGAGCACAGCATCAACTTCGTCGCCTGCCACGACGGGTTCACCCTCAACGATCTGGTCTCCTATGACCACAAGCACAACGAGGCCAATCTCGAAGACAACAAGGACGGCGCGAACGACAACCATTCCACCAACTGCGGCGCGGAAGGGCCAACCGATGATCCGGTCATCGAGCGAATGCGTACCCGGTTGGTCAAGAGCCTGCTCGGCATCACCCTGATAGCCATGGGCGTCCCGATGATCACGATGGGCGACGAGGTTCGACGCACCCAGCTGGGCAACAACAATCCCTACTGCCAAGACAATGAGACCAGCTGGTTCGACTGGTCGCTGACCGCGAAGTACGGGGATATTCACCGCTTCGTACGGGGGCTGATCGACGTCCGGCTCGAGCTCGATATGACCCGGGTCATGCACGGACTGCCGTTGAAGGAGTTCCTTAACCAATCGCTCGTGGAGTTCCATGGCGTTCGGCTGAATCAACCCGACTGGCGGCCGAATTCCCACACGCTGGCACTCACCGTGCGCAGCGTCATCAGAACGCGGATGGTGCACGCGATCCTCAACAGCTGGGACGAGCCGCTCGACTTCGAACTCCCCCCGATCGCCGATCCGGCGATGCCCTGGCGCCGTGTCGTGGACAGCGCGCTCGACCCGCCCGACGACATCGCCGACCTCACAAGCGCGCCCACATTGCCTGGTGCCATCTACCGGGCGGAAGCCCATTCGGTGGTTCTGCTCTGCGCAGACCTGCCGGCTGCCCCTCGACCCGGGTAATCGTCGCCGGAGATAGCTATCAACGTCCATCGGTCGGTCCGCCGCGGCCGGCGCGTACTCAGCCACCTCGGCAAGTCATCACGGTTGTCCACCCCGTAATGCCCGCGCCGTGAACAGCGGTGCGGGAGACTTCCCCGGTGAGGCGCGCCCGGACCGTTGTAGTTCTTCCATTCGCCGCCGGCATGGTGCTGGCCGTCATCGTCGGGTGCACCAAGCCGGAACGACCGCCCGCAGCGGAGGTGGTCGGCACCGGACCGATTCACGCACCCGCCGCCGCACCGATCCCCGCCACCATGCTGGACGAAATCACCCCGGCCGCCCCGACCGGCGCGCAACCACGGCTGGCAGCCGATCCGGCCCAGCTCGCCGATGACCTGGTCGCCGACGAATCGGCGATCCGCGACCCGTCCACACCGCCGGACGCGCTGGTCGCGGCCGCACGTCGGCAGCAGGCCGCCTACCGGGCGATCGGCCGCCACCCCGAATGGGATGCGATCATCGTGCCCCGGATCCCGGCCACCCTGATCGAGACGTACAACCGCAACATCGACGCGCGTCGCCAGCTCAACTCGATGACCCCGCTCAAGGACACCGTGCCGCCGTGGCGCATCCAGCCGCCCGCCCCGGCCGACGACCTGCTGGCGTTCTATCGGGAGGCGGAAGCGGCCTCCGGCGTCGGCTGGAACTACCTGGCCGCGATCAACCTGATCGAGACCCGCTTCGGCAGCATCGTCGGCGACAGCACAGCGGGCGCGCAGGGCCCGATGCAGTTCCTGCCGTCAACGTTCGCCGGCTACGGCGAGGGCGGCGACATCCATTCGCCCCGCGACAGCATCCTGGCCGCCGGGCGGTACCTGGCCGCCAACGGCTTCGCCGGCGACCCCGACCACGCCATCTACCGCTACAACCACGCCGATCAGTACGTGCGGGCGGTCAACGACTTCGCCGCGGTGCTGGCCGCCGACCCGGCCGCGTTCGCCGGCTACTACAACTGGGACGTCTACTACGCGACCACCGCGGGCGACGTGCTGCTCCCGATCGGCTATGCCGAACCCGCCGCGGTCCCGGTCGGCGAATACCTGGCCGGTCACCCGCAGTGACCCGGCCGGTCAGCGCCAGCGGCTGAGGATCTCCCGGGCCCGCACCGCCAGCGCCGCCTGCCAGAACGGCCCGAAGCTGATCCGGCCCACACCCAGCGGACCGAACGAGGCCGGATCGTCGGATTCGGGTATCGCGATCGCGTTGATCGGCAGCGGCAGCTCGGCGGCCAGGCGCCGCAGCGTGTCCGGATCGTGGCGGCCCACCGGGTACAGCACGTCGGCGCCGGACCGCGCAGCCTCGGTCAGCCGGGCGACGGCCCGCTCGACCCGGTCGGCGGCGTCGCCGTCCTGGCGCAGGAACAGGTCGGTGCGCGCGTTGATCACCACGTGCACCCCGGCCGCGTCGGCCGCCGCCCGCAACGCGGCCACCAGCTCGGCATGCTCGGCCGCGGACCGCAGCCGCTTGCCCTCGCTGTGCACGGTGTCTTCGACGTTGAGTCCGACGGCGCCAGCACCCAGCAGCCCGTCGACGAGCCGACGGCCGGACTGCCCGTAGCCGGACTCGACGTCCACGGACACCGGAACGTCGACCGCTGCGGTGATCTGCTCGACGCGGGCCAGCAGGTCCTCGAACGACATGCCCTCGCCGTCCGGCTTGCCGACCGAATCCGCGACCGGGTGGCTGCCGACGGTCAGCGCCGCGAAGCCGGCGTCGACGGCGAGCCGGGCCGACCAGGCGTCCCAGACCGTGGGCAGCACCACGGGATTTCCGGGCTGGTGAAGCGCCAACAACGTTTCGGCGCGCTGCGCGAGGCTGTTCTGATCGGGCACGGCTCACTCCTTGTCTGGGCGGATTTCCACCGGTGCAACGCGGCCGTCCCGAGAGGCTTACCGAACGTGACTTCTCTCACGTTCGGCGCGGGGCGTCGTTAGCATCGGGTGCGTACTGTGATCTGTGACACCTCAGTTTTTCAAGGAGTTCCCGATGTCCGCCACCACTGAACTCGCCGAACTTCACCACCTGATCGGCAGCCTGCGGCGGTGCGTGACCTCGCTGCAGTCGCAGTACGGCGACTCGCCGCAGATGCGGCGCGTCGTCAACGACACCGCGCGAATCCTCAATGACGTCGAACTTCTCGAGATCGACGCCGCCGAACTCGGCCTCGGCGAGCACACCGTGGTGGTCTCCGCCGAAAAGATCCCGATCCCGGACACCCCGTACGACACAGCCTTCTGGCGCGACGTCGACGACGAGGGCGTCGGCGGGCACAACCGACGCTGACCCGCCTGCACGCGGGTGCCGTGATCTAGGTACGCTCCGAGAAGTTTCTGCGAAGGGGATCACAGTAGATGAGCGCACCTGCGGCGAACCGCCCTGGCACCGGCGTCTTCTCGGCCGGGCGCGCCGAGATACCGGCACGCACACTCCGTACCGACAACTGGCTGAAGTCACCGATCGTCGTCGACCTGGGCTTCGCCGCGTTCATCATCTACGCCACGGTTCGAGCGTTCCAGCGCGACCACTTCTTCGTGGAGAAGTACCACTACCTGACGCCCTTCTACTCCCCGTGCCTGTCCGTCAAGTGCGGCGAGGCCAGCGAGTTCTGGCCGCAGATCCTGCCCGCCTCGGGCCCGCTGTCGCTGCTGCCCTACGCCCTACTGTCGCTGCCGTTCCTGTTGCTGTTCCGGCTCACCTGCTACTACTACCGCGGCGCCTACTACCGCTCGGTCTGGCAGGCCCCGACCGCGTGCGCGGTGGCCGAGCCGCACGCCAAGTACACCGGCGAGACCCGCTTCCCGCTGATCCTGCAGAACCTGCACCGCTACTTCTTCTACATCGCGGCGATCATCTCCGTGATCAACACCTGGGACGCCATCAACGCCATGCACTCGCCGTCCGGATTCGGGTTCGGCCTGGGCAACGTCATCCTGTGGATCAACGTGATCCTGCTGTGGACCTACACGATCTCCTGCCATACCTGCCGGCACGTCATGGGCGGTCGGCTCAAGCACTTCTCCAAGCACCCGGTGCGCTACAGGTTGTGGACCGAGATCAGCAAGCTCAACGTCCACCACAAGAAGTTCGCGTGGATCACGCTGGGCACGCTGATGTTCACCGACTTCTACATCATGCTCGTGGCCAGTGGCACGATCTCCGACCTGAGATTCATTGGCTGACAAGCGAATCCCCTTAGTTCTAGTGAGGTTTCATGGCAGGGTCTGAGGCTCTTGATTCGAGCGCCGCACCGGAGATCGAGCGGCACTCCTACGACGTGATCGTGATCGGCGCCGGCGGCTCGGGTCTGCGCGCGGTGATCGAGGCCCGGGAACGGGGCCTGCGGGTGGCCGTGGTGACCAAGTCGCTGTTCGGCAAGGCCCACACCGTGATGGCCGAGGGCGGCTGTGCGGCCGCCATGGGCAACGCCAATTCGAAGGACAGCTGGCAGGTCCACTACGCCGACACCATGCGCGGCGGCAAGTTCCTCAACAACTGGCGGATGGCCGAGCTGCACGCCCAGGAGGCCCCGGACCGGGTCTGGGAGCTCGAGACCTACGGGGCGCTGTTCGACCGCACCAAGGACGGCCGGATCAGCCAGCGGAACTTCGGAGGCCACACCTACCCGCGGCTGGCCCACGTCGGTGACCGCACCGGCCTAGAGATCATCCGCACCCTGCAGCAGAAGATCGTCTCGTTGCAGCAGGAGGACAAGGCCGAACTCGGCGACTACGAGGCGCGCATCAAGGTCTTCCACGAGTGTTCGATCACCGACCTGATCAAGGACGGT
>JAGQTU010000008.1:0-28845 GCA_020438865.1 Mycobacterium sp. | reverse complement strand
AAGGCCGAACTCGGCGACTACGAGGCGCGCATCAAGGTCTTCCACGAGTGTTCGATCACCGACCTGATCAAGGACGGCGACCGGATCGCCGGGGCCTTCGGCTACTGGCGCGAGACCGGCAAGTTCATCCTGTTCGAGGCGCCCGCCGTGGTGCTGGCCACCGGCGGCATCGGCAAGTCGTTCAAGGTGTCGTCGAACTCCTGGGAGTACACCGGCGACGGTCACGCCCTGGCGCTGCGCGCCGGGTCCTCCCTGATCAACATGGAGTTCATCCAGTTCCACCCCACCGGCATGGTCTGGCCGCTGTCCGTCAAGGGCATCCTCGTCACCGAGGGTGTGCGCGGTGACGGCGGCGTTCTGAAGAACTCCGAGGGCAAGCGGTTCATGTTCGACTACATCCCCTCGGTGTTCAAAGGCCAATACGCCGAGACCGAGGAGGAGGCCGACCAGTGGCTCAAGGACAACGACTCCGCCCGGCGCACCCCTGACCTGCTACCCCGCGACGAGGTGGCGCGAGCCATCAACACCGAGGTGAAGGCCGGCCGCGGCAGCCCACACGGCGGGGTGTACCTCGACATCGCCACGCGCATGACGCCCGAGGAGATCAAGCGTCGGCTGCCGTCGATGTACCACCAGTTCCTGGAACTGGCCGAGGTCGACATCACCAAGGACGAGATGGAGGTCGGACCGACCTGTCATTACGTGATGGGCGGTATCGAGGTCGATCCCGACACCGGCGCCGCGGCGACGCTCGGGCTGTTCGCCGCCGGCGAGTGCTCCGGCGGTATGCACGGCTCGAACCGGCTCGGCGGCAACTCGCTGTCGGACCTGCTGGTGTTCGGCAGGCGGGCCGGGCTGGGCGCCGCGGACTATGTCCGCGCGTTGTCGAGCCGGCCGACCGTCTCGCAGGAGTCGGTGGACGCCGCCGCCGCACTGGCGCTCGCGCCGTTCAAGGGTCCGCAGGGCAAGGCCAAGCCGGAGAACGCCTACACCCTGCACGCCGAACTGCAGCAGACGATGAACGACCTGGTCGGCATCATCCGCACCGCCGGGGAGATCCAGCAGGCGCTGGACAAGATCGAGGAGTACAAGGCCCGGTACCGCAACATCGAGGCCGACGGGAAGCGCCCGTTCAACCCGGGCTGGCACCTGGCCATCGACATGCGCAACATGCTGCTGGTCAGCGAGTGCGTGGCCAAGGCCGCGCTGGCCCGCACCGAAAGCCGCGGCGGGCACACCCGCGACGACCACCCGGCAATGGACGCCGAGTGGCGGCGCACGCTGCTGGCCTGCCGCGCAGCGGACGACTCGCCCATCCCGGAGATCACCGTCACCAAGGAGATCCAGCCGCCGATGCGCCCGGATCTGCTCGAGCTCTTCGAAGTCGAGGAACTCGGCAAGTACTTCACCGACGAGGAGCTGGCGCAGCATCCGGGACGGAGGAACCAGTGACCTACCAGGCAAAGCTGCGCGTTTGGCGGGGCGACGACGAGGGCGGCGGCCTCCAGGACTACGAGGTCGGCGTCAACGAGGGTGAGGTCGTTCTCGACATCATCCATCGGCTGCAGGCCGAGCAGACCCCGGACCTGGCGGTGCGGTGGAACTGCAAGGCCGGCAAGTGCGGCTCGTGTTCAGCGGAAATCAACGGCCGCCCGCGGCTGATGTGCATGACCCGGATGTCGACCTTCGACGAGTCCGAGACCGTCACCATCACCCCGCTGCGGACCTTCCCGGTGATCCGCGACCTCGTCACCGACGTGTCGTTCAATTACGAGAAGGCCCGCGAGATCCCGGCGTTCGCGCCGCCGAAGGACCTGCAGCCCGGCGAGTACCGGATGGCCCAGATCGATGTGGAGCGCTCCCAGGAGTTCCGCAAGTGCATCGAGTGCTTCCTCTGCCAGAACGTCTGCCACGTGGTGCGCGATCACGAGGAGAACAAGAAGGCGTTCGCCGGCCCGCGCTTCCTGATGCGGGTCGCCGAGCTGGACATGCACCCGCTGGACACCCTGGACCGCAAGGACATGGCCCAGGAGGACTTCGGGCTGGGCTACTGCAACATCACCAAGTGCTGCACCGAGGTGTGCCCCGAGCACATCAAGATCACCGACAACGCGCTCATCCCGATGAAGGAGCGCGTGGCGGACCGCAAGTACGACCCGGTGGTGTGGCTCGGCAACAAGCTGTTCAAGCGCTCGCAGTGAATTCGGTTCGCGGGATCTCCGGAGGATTTCCCGCAACGCGTTGATGTTGGACCGCATCGGGGTAGCCTGCGGTTCATGGGAACCACCCACAGCGTCAACGAGATTCGCACCGCGATCCGTGAGCTTTCCGTGCGCGCCGACCTCGCGCGCAAGGAGGGCCGCCCTGATGATGCCGCCGAGATCGAGCGGCGTATCGACGGCTACCGCGGCGAACTCGCCGAGCGGCCCTGACGGTCTGCCTCCGAGGGGCTGGGCTAGGTGCCCAGCCTGCGGAAGGTGCTGCGGTGAAACACGATCGGCGGGACGTCGCCGTGCACGGTGATGTTGCTGATCCGCAGGATCACGATGGTGTGGTCGCCGGCGGGCACGGTCTGCTCGATCGCGCTCTCCAGCCACACGCACGTGCCCTTGACGAACACGGCGCCGGCCTCCGATGACTCCGTCTCCAGACCGGCGAACCGGTCGCCGGTCTTGGCGGCCAGCGTGCGGGCCGCCGTGTCGTGGGCCTCGCCGAGCACGCTGATGCCCAGCACCGGTGCCCCCTGAAGTTTTGGCCAGGTCTCCGAGGTGTTCTGGACGCAGAACGACACCAGTGGCGGGTCCAGCGAGACCGGAACGAACGTGCTGGCGGCCAGTCCCACCCGGCTTCCTTCGACTTCGGCGGCGATGGCGATGACGCCGGTGGGAAAGTGGCCGAACGCCTCCCGCAGGGAGGTGGGGCTGAGGTCCGTGCTGGTCATCTCCCGCTTTCGCTCAGGTCACGATCAGGGCAACCCTACCGGCGCGAACGGCCAGTGTCACCCGTCCGGATCCCACTGATCGGGAGTCCGGGGCCGCGGCCGGCGGAAGAGGGCGTTCGCGCTGAATTCGCAGCTCAGACCGCATCGGGACGGAGGACGCCGGTCCCGACCAACCGTCGGGTTAGTTAGTCGATGCAATCTACGTCACACTGGCTTTGACCTGAAGTTACCGAGCGGTATAGTTGGCTACGTTACTGGTGGGTAACTTAGTTCCGAGTACCCAACCACAAGTGGCGTTCTCATCGAGGAGGAATTGTGGGCCACTACAAGAGCAACGTTCGTGACCAGGAGTTCAACCTTTTCGAGGTACTCGGCGTCGAAAAGGCGCTGGGCCAGGGCGACTACGCCGATCTCGACGCCGACACCGTGCGCGAGATGCTCGGTGAGATGGCCCGCCTGGCCGAGGGCCCGCTGGCGGCCTCGTTCGTCGAGGGCGACCGCAACCCGCCGGTCTTCGACCCCGAGACCCACACGGTCACCCTGCCCGAGTCGTTCAAGAAGTCCGTCAAGGCCTTCATCGACGGCGGCTGGGACAAGGTCGGCCTGGCAGAGGTGCTCGGCGGTATGCCGATGCCCAAGACCCTGATGTGGGCGCTGCACGAGCACGTGCTGGGCGCCAACCCCGCGATCTGGATGTACGCCGGCGGCGCCGGCTTCGCTCAAATCGTCTACCACCTCGGCACCGAGGAGCAGAAGAAGTGGGCCATCCTGGCCGCCGAGCGCGGCTGGGGTTCCACCATGGTGCTGACCGAGCCGGACGCCGGTTCCGACGTCGGCGCCGGCCGGACCAAGGCGGTCCGGCAGGAGGACGGCTCGTGGCACATCGACGGCGTGAAGCGGTTCATCACCTCCGCCGAGTCCGACGACATGTTCGAGAACATCCTGCACCTGGTGCTGGCCCGCCCCGAGGGCGCGGGTCCGGGCACCAAGGGTCTGTCATTGTTCATCGTGCCGAAGTTCCATTTCGATCCCGAGACCGGCGAACCCGGTGACCGCAACGGTGTGTTCGTCACCAACGTCGAGCACAAGATGGGGCTGAAGGTCTCGGCCACCTGTGAGCTGACCTTCGGGCAGCACGGCACACCGGCCAAGGGCTGGTTGGTCGGCGAGGTGCACGAGGGCATCGCGCAGATGTTCGACGTCATCGAACAGGCCCGAATGATGGTGGGCACCAAGGCTATTGCCACGCTGTCGACCGGTTACCTCAACGCACTGGAGTACGCCAAGGAGCGTGTGCAGGGCGCCGACCTGACGCAGATGACCGACAAGACCGCGCCGCGGGTGACGATCACCCATCACCCGGACGTGCGTCGCAGCCTGATGACCCAGAAGGCCTACGCCGAGGGTCTGCGCGCGCTGTATCTCTACACCTCGACCTACCAGGACGCCGCGGTGGCCAAGGCGGTTCAGGGTGTGGACGCCGACCTGGCGGTCAAGGTCAACGACCTGATGCTGCCGATCGTCAAGGGTGTCGGCTCGGAGCAGGCCTACGCCAAGCTCACCGAGAGCCTGCAGACCTTCGGTGGGTCCGGCTTCCTGCAGGACTACCCGGTCGAGCAGTACATCCGCGACGCCAAGATCGACTCGCTCTACGAGGGCACCACCGCCATCCAGGCGCAGGACTTCTTCTTCCGCAAGATCATCCGCGACAAGGGTGTGGCGCTGGGGCACGTGGCCGGCCAGATCGGTGAGTTCATCAAGAACGAGTCGGGCAACGGCCGCCTGAAGACCGAGCGCGAGCTGCTGGCCAAGGCGCTGGAGGATGTCCAGGCCATGGCGGCGTCGATGACCGGCTACCTGATGGCCGCACAGGAGGACTCCGCGTCCATCTACAAGGTGGGCCTGGCGTCGGTGCGCTTCCTGATGAGCGTCGGCGACCTGGTCATCGGCTGGCTGCTGCAGCGTCAGGCCGCGGTTGCCATCGCGGCGCTCGACGCCGGTGCGACCGGTGCCGACCGTTCGTTCTACGAGGGCAAGATCGCGGTCGCGTCGTTCTTCGCCAAGAACTTCCTTCCGCTGCTGACCAGCACGCGTCAGGTGATCGAGACCATCGACAACGAGATCATGGAGCTCGACGAAGCGGCCTTCTGACCGGTCGAATGACAGCGGCCCCCCGGACCTCGCGTCCCGGGGGGCCGTCGTCGTCTCGGGACAACTGTCGTGTCGGTAGGCGCGTGAACTGACTTTTTCCGGGACCTTGGTCCCTTAGCCGAGGATGACCGGTTCGCTACCGTCGATGCCATGGGGGTCTCCGACGGCAAAGACGCGGACGGCGCGAAACCGGCGCCCGCGGGCAACGGTGGAGGGCTGGGATCGATCATCTCGCCGCTGACCAAGGCGGGCGGCTTCTACGCCCGGTCCTGGGGCGCCTACCTGGACGGCGCCCGCAGTGAACTCCCCGTGGCGCGGCCCACCCTGTCGCTGGCCACCCATGCGCTGCGGGACGAGATCGTGCTGGTCGGACTGCGGTGGAAGCGGCCGCTGAGCAGCCCCGCGGTCTACGAACGCATCAACAGCGAAGTCGCCCAAGCGGTCGAGCTGTACCGCGAGCGGGGCTGGCTGGAGAAGCCGCAGGGATTCTTCACCGCCCCGCCGGCCCCGACCGACGTCGCGACGAGGTCCTACACCAGCCGCGGCCGAACCCACCAGCGGCTGTCCTTCGCCAGCGGGTACGAGCCCTTCCCCGAGGAACCCGGCCGCGACCGCTGGCTGAGCTACACCGGCAACCACCGCGAGTACGCGCTGATGCTCAAGCACGACGAGCCCCGCCCCTGGCTGGTGTGCGTGCACGGCACCGAGATGGGCCGAGTGAATTTGGACCTCACCCTGTTTCGGGCCTGGCACCTGCACGAGGACTTCGGGCTCAACGTGGTGCTGCCGGTGCTCCCGATGCACGGGCCGCGGGCCAACGGATTGCCCAAGGGGGCGGTGTTCCCCGGCGAGGACGTCATGGACGACGTGCACGCCACCGCGCAGGCGGTGTGGGACGTCCGGCGGGTGCTGGCCTGGATCCGCGCCCAGGACCCCGATGCCCAGATCGGGTTGACGAGCATCTCGCTGGGTGGCTACATCGCGGCACTCGTCGCGAGCCTCGACGACGGCCTCACTTGCGCCATCCTGGGGGTGCCGCCGGCCAACCTCGTCGAATTGCTGGGCAGGCACGCCGGTCTGGCCGAGGACGATCCGCGCCGGGCCACCCTGGACCTGGCCGCACCGATCGGCCAGATGATCTCCCCGCTGTCGATGCAACCGAAGGTGCCGATCGAGGGCCGGTTCATCTACGCCGGGGTGGCGGACCGGATCGTGCATCCGCGCCGGCAGGTGGTGCAGCTGTGGGAGCACTGGGGCCGACCGGACATCGGCTGGTACCACGGCGGACACACGGGATTCTTCGAGGCCCGCCCGGTGCAGCGGTTCGTCGACGCCGCGCTGGCGCAATCCGGCCTGATCGACGGGGACCGACCGCGACAGAAATGACCGCCGCTGGACTCCCCTCCACTCCAGCGGCGGTCCTTCGACCGCGTCAATAAAGCGCGGCCAAGAGGATGCCCCGTGTTGCCGTCGGGTCGGGGGGTCAGACGGCAACACGGAGCTATCCGGGATATCGGCTACCCGGACCTGGTCGTTACAAAACAAACCGGATATCTGCCGGATTTTTTCTCCGGGCCGTGCAGCGGCCGGTCAGGCCTCCAGGATCGCCGTCACACCCTGCCCCCCGGCCGCGCAGATGGAGATCAATCCGCGCACGGGAGCACCGGTCTCGGCCTTCTTCTGCGCCAACTGCTTGGCCAGTTGGGCGACGATCCGGCCCCCGGTGGCGGCGAACGGATGGCCGGCCGCCAGGGACGAGCCGTTGACGTTCAGCTTGGTCCGGTCGATGCTGCCGAGCGCGGCGTCCAACCCCAGCCGTTCCTTGCAGTACTCCTCGGACTCCCAGGCCTGCAGGTGGGCCAGCACCACCGAGGCGAACGCCTCGTGGATCTCGTAGAAGTCGAAGTCCTGCAGGCTGAGCCCGTTGCGGGCCAGCAGCCGCGGGACCGCGTAGGTGGGCGCCATCAACAATCCGTCGGGGCCGTTGACGTAGTCGACCGCCGCCGTCTCGGAGTCGACGAAGTAAGCCAGCGGCTGCAGCGAATGCGCGGCGGCCCAGTCCGCACTCGCCAACAGCGCCACCGAGGCGCCATCGGTCAGCGGTGTGGAGTTGCCCGCCGTCATCGTGGCGTCGCCGCTGCGCACCCCGAACACCGGCTTGAGCTTGGCGAGCTTCTCGGCGCTGGAGTCCGCGCGCAGGTTGTCGTCGCGGTAGAGCCCGAGGAACGGGGTGACCAGGTCGTCGAAGAAGCCGCGGTCGTAGGCGGCGGCCATGTTGCGGTGGCTGGCGGCGGCCAACTCGTCCTGATCGACGCGCTTGATGCCCATCTTCTTGGCCGTGATGGCGGCGTGCTCCCCCATCGAGAGTCCGGTGCGGGGTTCGCCGTTGGTGGGAATCTCCACGCCCAGGGCGGCGGGCAGCCTGCCGACCAGCCTGAGGCGGTCGACGTTGGACTTGGCCCGGCGCAGCCCGAGCAGGGTGCGGCGCAGATCGTCGCCGAGCCCGATCGGCGCGTCCGACGTGGTGTCCACCCCACCGGCCGCCGCCACCTCATAGCGGCCCGCCGCGATCCCATCGGCCGCGGCGATCGCCGCCTGCAGACCGGTGCCGCAGGCCTGCTGCAGATCGATCGCCGGGGTGTACGCGGAGAGCCGACTGCCCAGCACGCTCTCCCGCATCAGGTTGAAGTCGCGGCTGTGTTTGAGCACCGCCCCGCCGATCACCGCGCCGAGCCGTTCGCCCTGCAGGCCGAACCGGTCCACCAAGCCCGACAGCGCGGCGGTGAACATGTCCTGGTTCGAGGCCTCGGCGTAGGCGCCGTCCGAGCGCGCGAACGGGATGCGGTTGCCGCCGAGGACGGCAACCCTTCGCTTGTCTTGACTGCTCGTGGCCACGTCGTCTCCGCTTGTCTTGGTTCGGGATGGGTCTCTGGTTCGGGATGGGTATGGGACCCATACTACGGACGCTTCTTACTCTGGAGTAAGTTCGTTCCCGATCCCACAGCTCCGCAAACCCGAAAGGTCAGCAGTGGCTTCCGACCTGTTCACCCAAGTCGTCAACTCGGCGCCAGGATCGTTTCTGGCCAAGCAGCTCGGTGTGCCGCAGCCTGAGGTGCTGCGCCGCTACCGACCGGGTGAACCGCCGCTGCCGGGCGCGCTGCTGATCGGCGGGGAGGGCCGCGTCGTCGAGCCGTTGCGGGCCGCGCTGGCCGAGGATTACGACGTGGTGGGCAACAACATCGGGGGACGCTGGGCGGACTCGTTCGGCGGCCTGGTGTTCGACGCCACCGGCATCACCGAGCCGGCCCGGTTGCGGGGTCTCTACGAGTTCTTCACACCGCTGCTGCGCAATCTGGCGCCCTGCGCGCGGGTCGTCGTCGTCGGTACCACCCCGGAGCAGGCCGCCGGTACCGACGAGCACATCGCCCAGCGCGCCCTGGAGGGTTTCACCCGCTCACTGGCCAAGGAACTGCGCCGCGGCGCCACCGTGGCCCTGGTGTACCTCTCGCCGGCGGCCAAACCCGCGGCCACCGGGCTGGAGTCGACCATGCGCTTCATCCTCTCGGCCAAGTCCGCCTACGTCGACGGTCAGGTGTTCCACGTCGGTGCGGCCGACGCCACCCGCCCCGCAGACTGGGACAAGCCACTGGCCGGCAAGGTCGCCATCGTCACCGGAGCGGCCCGCGGGATCGGCGCGACGATCGCCGAGGTGTTCACCCGCGACGGCGCCGCGGTGGTGGCGATCGACGTCGAACAGGCCCATGACGCACTCGGTGAGACCGCGGCCCGGGTCGGCGGCACCGCGCTGTCGCTGGACGTCACCGCCGAGGACGCGGTCGACAAGATCGCCGAACACCTGCACGAGCAGCACGGCGGCCGGGCCGACGTCCTGGTCAACAACGCCGGGATCACCCGCGACAAGCTGCTGGCCAACATGGACGACGCTCGTTGGGACGCGGTGCTGGCGGTGAATCTGCTTGCCCCGCAGCGGCTCACCGAGGGTTTGGTCGGCAACGGCAGCATCGGCGAGGGCGGGCGGATCATCGGGCTGTCCTCGATGGCCGGTATCGCCGGGAACCGCGGGCAGACCAACTACGCCACCACCAAGGCCGGGATGATCGGCATCACCCAGGCGCTGGCGCCGGTCCTGGCCGAGAAGGGCATCACCATCAACGCGGTGGCGCCTGGATTCATCGAGACCGCGATGACCGCCGCGATCCCGCTGGCGACCCGCGAGGTCGGCCGTCGGCTCAATTCCCTGTACCAGGGTGGCAAGCCGGTGGACGTCGCCGAGACCATCGCCTACTTCGCCAGCCCGGCGTCGAATGCGGTGACCGGCAACGTGATCCGGGTGTGCGGCCAGGCGATGCTGGGGGCCTGATGTCCGGCGGTGAGCAGCCGAACGGGCTGATGAACCTGGTGCGGGCCGCGGCCGGAGCGCTGCCACTGATTCCCCGCGGCGACACGGTGCCCAACCACGCGCGCAGTGTCGAGGAACTGGCGATCGACCGGTCGAAAGTCGCAGCGTACTGCGCGGTCACCGGGTTGCGCTACGGCGACACCGTCCCGTTGACCTATCCGTTCGCCTTGACGTTCCCGACGGTCATGGGGCTGATCACCGGCTTCGACTTCCCGTTCTCGGCGATGGGTGCGGTGCACGTCGAGAACCGCATCACCGCACACCGCCCGATCGCGGTCACCGACACCGTGTCGGCCCGGGTGCGCGCCGAGAACCTGCGCGAGCACCGCAAGGGCCTGCTGGTGGACGTCCTGACCGACATCAGCGTGGGCAACGAGCCGGCGTGGCATCAGGTGACCACGTTTCTGCACCAGCAGCGCACCAGCCTGTCCGACGAGCCCAAGCCGGAGCCGCCCAGGGCGCCGAAACTGCCGCCGCCCAACGCGATCCTGCGCATCACCCCGGCCCAGATCCGCCGCTATGCTGCGATCGGTGGGGACCGCAACCCCATCCACACCAGCGCGCTGGGCGCCAAGCTCTTCGGCTTCCCCACCGTCATCGCCCACGGGATGTTCAGTGCAGCAGCGATATTGGCGAACATCGAGAGCCAGCTGCCGACAGCGGTGAGCTACGCGGTCAAGTTCGGCAAACCGTTGGTGCTGCCCGCCAGCGCCGGCGTCTACGTCGACCGGGTTGCCGACGGCTGGGATCTCGCGCTGCGCAACATCGCCAAGGGTTACCCGCACCTGACCGCAACGGTGCGCGCGCTGTAGCGATCGACTCTGCGCGCAGACTCGATCAGGACGTGACCGAGCGGCTCTCCCGCTCCGCGGGCGACCCCTTCAGGCCGCGCCAGAACAGGTTGATCATCAACTCGGCGGCCTCGTCGACGTCCGCGTCGCCGGTGCTGACTCGCGTCGCGACGGCCTCGCCGGCGCCCACCAGCGCGACGGCCATCATGTGGAAGTCGGTGTCCGGCTCGGGGTTACGGGTGCCCTCCTCCAGCAGCCGCGCCACCATGTCGATGATCTTCTCCCGTCCCTCCCGAACGGTGTGCGCGAAGGCCTGCGAACTGGTGGCCTGCGTGTACAGCACGATCCAGGACGCCCGATTGGCGTCGATGTAGCGCAGCACGGACAGGATCGTGCTGCGCAACAGGTCATGCGGGGTCTGCCTGATGTCGATGTCGGCGCCCACCGCCTCGATGAAACGGCTCAGTTCCCGGCTCAGGCACGCGCCGAACAACTCCTCCTTGGAGCCGTAATACAGGTAGAGCATCGGCTTGGAGATCTGCGCCTCGGCGGCGATGACGTCCATCGAGGTCTCGTGGTAGCCGTTGACCGAGAACATCTGCACGGCGGCGTCGAGCATCTGCTGCTCGCGCACGGCGCGCGGCAGCCGCTTGGTGCCACCCGCCATGTCACCGCCTCCCGAATGCCTGTCTCTGGAGGCTATCCGCCGCAGCGCGGGTTGGGGCCCTTCCCCATCCGCAGGACCGAGGCCTCCACGGCACCCATGTTGAGTTCACCGGCGTTGACCGCCTTCTCCAACCGGTCCAGCACTGCCGGAACCTCATCGGTGGTGATCCACAACGCCTGATCGACGCCGGCCTGCAGCGCCCGCAGTACCGCCTCGGCGACACCGTAGCGCGACGCGATGGCCGCCATGCTGGACAGGTCGTCGGTGAACACCGGCCCGTTGAAGCCCGGGCCGCCGTAGCCGCCGCTGCGCAACAGATTCACTGCGGCGGGACTCAGCGAGGCGGGATCGTTTCCGGTCAGTCCGGGAACCTCGAGATGCCCGATCATCACTGCGACCGGACCTTCGGTCGTCAGCGTGCGGTAGGGCACCAGGTCGCTCTGCATCAGTTCATCCAGCGGTGGCGTGGTCACGACGCCGGCGGTGTGGGAGTCGCCGGACCCGTGGCCGTGGCCGGGGAAATGCTTCAGCACCGGCAGCAGCCCGGCGTCGCGCAGCCCGCGCGCGTAGGCGCCGGCATAGGTCGTGACCACCGCGGGGTCGTTGGAGAAGGATCGATCGCCGATCACCGTGTCGTCGCCCTGATCGGAAACATCGACCACCGGTGCGAAGTCGATGGTGATGCCGAGACCGCGCATCTGGCGGCCCCGATCCAACGCCAGCTGGTAGACCTCGTCGGGGGTCTTGGTCTGGGCCAGGACCCGAGCCGAGGGGGTCGCCCCGATCAGGGACGACAGCCGCGAGACCCGGCCGCCCTCCTCGTCCACGCTGACCGCCAGTGGCAGCGGCCCGGCGCTGGCGATGTCGGGCAGTGAGCCGTCGGTAAGCATGGACAGGTCGGTCCAGCTGCCGATCATGATCCCGCCGACGTGGTGGTTCTCCACCACCGCGCGGGCGTCCGCCGCGTTGCGGACACCGACCATCAGCAACTGGGCGAGCTTGTCGCGGGTCGGCATGGCGATCGGGTCACCGCATACCGGGGGCGCCGGGGCGGCGGGCGGCGGCACCGGCCCGGCCAGTGCGGCGGCACCGCCCGACGGACTCGCCGCGGCGGGCGAGGAGGACGCGGGGGCGGCGCGGTTGGCAGTCGAGGAACATGCCAGGAGCAACACGGGCAGGGATGCCAGGGCCGCAAGGGTGCGTATCGAGTGCAGGCGTGTGGCCATCCGCTCATGCTGTCATGGCCGTCGCCGGAGTCCAACCGCCGATGGGCTGCGTGCTAGGTTTGCGAGCATGAGCCGGTTCGTGGTGCCCGCTGCCGCCAGCATCGTGGTCGGACTGCTGCTCGGGGCGGCCTCCATCTTCGGGGTGACGCTGATGGTCCAGCAGGACACCAAGCCGCCGCTGTCCCCCGGTGACCCGGCTTCGTCGGTGCTCAACCGCGTCGAGTACGGCAACCGCGGCTAGCCTGAGCACGCTCACCGCCCCGCCACCCGCGGTCACCGAGGCATCGCTCGCCACCCCGCGGCTGTCGAGGCGCTGGCTGGCCGGCATCTTCGCGGCCGCGCTCGTGCTGTGCTTCGCGCAATCCCCCGGGATGATCTCCCCGGACACCAAACTCGACCTCACCGCCAACCCGCTGCGCTTCCTGGCCCGAGCGGCCAACCTGTGGAACAGCGACCTGCCGTTCGGGCAGGCGCAGAACCAGGCCTACGGCTATCTCTTTCCGCACGGGGCCTTCTTCCTGCTCGGCGACACCCTCGGGGTGCCGGGCTGGGTGACCCAGCGGGTGTGGTGGGCGCTGCTGCTGACCGCGGGCTGCTGGGGGCTGCTGCGGGTCGCCGAGGCGCTGAACATCGGCAACCCGACGTCGCGGCTGATCGGCGCGGTCGCCTTCGCGCTGTCGCCGCGGGTGCTCACGACGCTGGGATCGATCTCCTCGGAGACGCTGCCGATGATGCTGGCGCCGTGGGTGCTGCTGCCGGTGATCCTGGCGCTCCGAGCCGCCGGGCCGGCGACATCGGGAACAGGAGCCGGTGGGCCGGATTCCGGACCGCTGCGGGGCCTGGCGGCCCGCGCCGGTATCGCGCTGGCGTTGATGGGCGCGGTCAACGCGGTGGCCACCCTCACCGGATGCCTGCCCGCGCTGATCTGGTGGGCCTGCCACCGACCGAACCGGCGGTGGTGGCGGTTCACCGGGTGGTGGGTGCTGGCCTCCGCGCTGGCGGTCACCTGGTGGGCGGTCGCCCTGGTGCTGCTGGGCCGCATCAGCCCGCCGTTCCTGGACTTCATCGAATCCTCGGGCGTCACCACGCAGTGGACGTCGCTGACCGAGTTGCTGCGCGGCACCGACAGCTGGACGCCGTTCGTGGCGCCCAATGCCACCGCGGGATCGTCGTTGGTGACCCAGCCGATGGCGATTCTGGCGACCACGCTGGTCGCCGCGGGCGGGCTGGCCGGCCTGGCGCTGCGATCCATGCCGGCCCGCGGACGACTGATCACCATGCTGCTGATCGGTGTGGTGCTGCTGGCCGCGGGATACTCCGGCGGCCTGGGCTCGCCGTGGGCCCATCAGGTGCAGGCATTCCTCGACGCAGCCGGGGCGCCGCTGCGCAACGTCCACAAACTCGAGCCGGTGATCCGTATCCCGATCGTGCTGGGCGTCGCCCACCTGCTCAGCCGCATCCCGTTGCCGGGCAGCGCGCCGCGGCCGGTGTGGGTCCGGGCGTTCGCCCATCCCGAGGATGACAAACGGGTGGCGGTCGGCATCGTCGTGATGACCGCACTCGCGGTCGCCACCTCGCTGGCGTGGACGGCCCGGCTCACTCCCCCCGGCGTGTTCCGCGCCATCCCGGACTACTGGCATCAGGCGGCGGACTGGCTGACCGAGCACAACACTGGACAACCGGTGCCGGGCCGAGTGCTGGTGGTGCCCGGCGCGCCCTTCGCCACCGAGGTGTGGGGTAACAGCCACGACGAACCGCTGCAGGTGCTCAGCCAAACTCCTTGGGGGGTGAGGGATTCCATACCGCTGACCCCGCCGCAGACCATCCGCGCGCTGGACTCGGTGCAGCGGCTGCTGGCGGCGGGCCGGCCATCGCCGGGGCTGGCCGACACCCTTGCCCGCCAAGGCATCTCGTATGTGGTGGTGCGCAACGACCTCGATCCGGACGCGTCCCGCTCCGCGCGGCCGCTGCTGGTGCACCGGGCCGTCGACGGTTCCCCCGGACTGGAGAAGGTCGCGCAGTTCGGTGACCCGGTGGGGCCGGGAACGCTGGACGGCTTCATCAGTGACAGCGGGCTAAGGCCGCGCTACCCGGCCGTCGAGATCTACCGCGTCGAGCCGGCCGGTCCGGCCGCCGACAACCCCGGGGCGCCCTACCTGTCGGCCGTCACCGACATGGCCCGCGTCGACGGCGGCCCGGAATCGCTGCTCCGCCTCGACGAACGGCGCCGCCTGCTGCGCCAGCCGCCGCTGGGCCCGGTGCTGCTGACCTCCGACGCCCAGCGGGCCGGCCTGACCCTGCCGCCCGGGCGCGGCGTGATCGTCACCGACACCCCCGCCGACCGCGAGATCGACTACGGCCGCGTCGACGACCACGCGTCGGCGATCCGGGCGCCCGGAGACGGCCGCAACACCTTCAACCGGGTGCCCGACTACCCGATGCCCGGGGCCAAGCCGGTGCAGGGCGCCTGGTCCGGCGGCCGGCTGACCGCCTCCAGTTCGTCCTCGGACTCGACCGCGCTGCCCAATGTCGCACCCGGCAGCGGACCGGCGGCCGCCGTCGACGGCGACCCGGCGACCGCGTGGGTGTCCAACTCGCTGCAGGCCGCCGTCGGGCAGTGGCTGCAGATCGACTTCGACCACCCGGTCACCAACGCCACGTTGACCGTCACCCCCAGCGCCACCGCCGTCGGCGCACAGGTTCGCCGGCTGCAGATATCGACGGTCAACGGCACCACGACCGTGCGCTTCGACCAACCGGGCAAACCGCTGACCGTGGCCCTGCCGTACGGCGAGACGCCGTGGGTGCGAATCACCGCGGTCGGCACCAACGACGGCTCCTCCGGGGTGCAGTTCGGCATCACCGACCTGTCGGTAACCCAGTACGATGCAACGGGTTTCGCGCATCCGGTGGAACTTCGCCACACGGTGGTGGTGCCCGCGCCGCCGCCCGGAACACCGGTGGCGCTGTGGGACCTCGGCTCGGAGCTGTTGGGCCGCGACGGCTGCGCCGAAGCCCCCGACGGCGTGCACTGCGCGGCATCGATGGCGCTGGCCCCCGAGGAGCCGGTGACGCTGAGCCGGACGCTGACCGTGCCGACCGCGATCGCCGTGCGGCCGACGGTGTGGGTGCGGGCCCGCCAGGGGCCCAACCTCGCCGACCTCATCGCCCAGGCGGGCGCGGTGCGCTCCCACGGGGACGCCGACCTGATCGACGTCGAGGGGTCGGCCTACGCCGCAACCGACGGCGATCCCCGCACCGCGTGGACCGCGCAGCAGAACGTGGTCGCGCACCGCAGCCCCCCGACCCTGACCGTGACGCTGCCGCGCCCCACCGAGGTGACGGGTCTGCAGATCACACCGAGCCTCTCGGCGCTGCCCACCCACCCCAAGATGCTGGCCGTCGACCTCGGCGACGGTCCCCAGGTCCGCCGCCTCGAAGGAGGCACCCAGACCGTCACACTGCATCCGCGGGTCACCGACACCCTGCGGATCAGCCTGCTCGACTGGGACGACGTGATCGACCGCACCGCGCTCGGTTTCGACCAGCTCAAACCGCCGGGGCTGGCCGAGGTCAGCGCGCTCGGCACCGACGGAAAGCCGATCGCCCCGGCCGACGCGGCCCGTAACCGCACCCGCCAGGTCGAGGTGAGCTGCGGCAAGGGACCGATCGTCGCGGTGTCGGGCCGCTTCGTACAGACCTCAGTCAGCACGACCGTCGGCGCCCTGCTCGACGGGGAACCCATCCCGGCCCGCCCGTGCGACCCGACGCCGATCGCGCTGCCCGCGGGCCCGCAGGAGCTGCTGATCAGCCCCGGCCCCGCCTTCGTCGTCGACGGCGCCGAACTCGACGGGCCGCTGGCGGCTGAAATCCGCACCGCGCCAACCGCTCCCGCGAATGTCACCAGCTGGGGACCGGACCATCGGCAGGTCGACGTCGCGCGAGCGGCCACCGCCCGGGTGCTGGTGATCCCGGAGAGCGTCAACCCCGGCTGGGTGGCCCACACCGCCGACGGCGTCACGCTGACCCCGGTGCTGGTCAACGGCTGGCAGCAGGGCTGGGTGGTGCCGGCCGGCGAACAGGGCACCATCACGCTGAGCTTTCCGTCCAATGCGACTTACCGCACCGGCTTGGCCGCCGGGTTGGCGCTGCTCCCATTGCTGTTGCTGATGGCCCTGGTCCCGGCCCGCCGACCCACACCGGACCTGCCCCCGGCGCGGCCCTGGTCGCCGCGCGTGCTCAGTGCCGTCGGCGTGCTGGCCGCCGGCGCGGTGATCTCGGGAGTGGCCGGGGTGGTGGTGTTCGCCGCCGCGATCGCCATCGGGTACCTGGTGGACACACGCCGGCGCGACCGGCTGACCCTCGCGCTGGCCTCGGTCCCGCTCATCCTGGCCGGGGCGGTGCTGTCCCGTTACCCGTGGCGGTCCGTGGACGGCTACATCGGACACTCCCCGTGGGTGCAACTGCTGGCGCTGACCTCGATCGGCGCCCTGGCGGCATCGGTGCTGCCCCGGATCTCACGGCGTCGTGTGGACGAAAACGGCGCTAGCGCAACACGTTCCGCGTAGGGTTTGCAGTCATGACAACGGTGCAGACCGTGCAGGGGCCGATCCCGACGACGGACCTCGGCGTAGTGCTCATGCACGAACACGTTTTCGTCCTCTCCCCGGAGATCATCGCCAACTACCCGGAGGGGTGGGGTGACGAGGCAGCGCGCGAGGCCGACGCGGTCGAGAAACTCAACGCACTCAAGGCCGTCGGGGTGGACACCATCGTCGATCCCACTGTCATCGGGCTCGGCCGCTACATCCCCCGCATCCAGCGGGTCGCCGCCCAGACCGACCTGCAGATCGTGGTGGCCACCGGCGTCTACACCTACAACGATGTGCCGATGTACTTCCACTTCACCGGTCCCGGCACCGGCATGGGCGGACCCGAGACGATGACCGACCTGTTCGTCCGCGACATCACCGAGGGCATCGCCGGCACCGGGGTCAAGGCGGCGATCCTCAAATGTGCCACCGACGAACCCGGCGTGACACCCGGCGTCGAACGGGTGCTGCGTGCCGTCGCGCAGGCGCACGTGCGCACCGGTGTCCCGATCACCACCCATACCCACGCGGCCAGCCGCCGCGGCCTCGAGCAGCAGCGCATCTTCGCCGAGGAGGGCGTCGACCTGACCCGGGTGATCATCGGGCACAGCGGTGACACCACCGACCTGGACTACCTCGAGGAGCTGATCGCGGCCGGCTCCTACCTGGGCATGGACCGGTTCGGCCTGGACTTCCTGCTGAGCTTCGATGACCGGGTGGACACCGTCGCGCAGATGTGCGAACGCGGCCACGCCGACAAGATGGTGCTGTCCCACGACGCATCCTGCTACATCGACTGGCTTCCCGAGCAGGCCCTGCCACTGGTCGTGCCGAACTGGCACTACCTGCACATCCACCACGACGTGCTGCCCGCGCTGCGGCAGCGCGGGGTGACCGAGGAACAGATCACCACCATGTTGGTGCACAACCCGCGCACCATCTTCACCGCCGGGAGTCCCCGATGAGCGATGAGATCCTGCCGATCGGGACCCAGCTGAGCCGGCTGGCAACCGAGGATCCAGACGCCCCGGCCGTCAGCTGCGACGGCCGCACCCTGACCCGCGGCGAACTGGATTCGGTGACCAACCGGCTGGCCCGGGCCTACGCCCGACTCGGTGTGGGCCCCGGCGACTACGTGACCATCGCGCTGCCCAACTCCATCGAGTGGGTGCAGGCCTGCGTCGCGGTGTGGAAGCTCGGCGCTATCCCGCAGCCGTTGTCCGCCCGGCTGCCCGACGCCGAATTCGCCGCGCTGCTGGACCTACGGCCGCGGGCGCTGCTGGTGGGCCGCACCGATCCGCGCGGCCTGGTGCCGTCCGTCGACGGCGACTTCACCGGTAGCCCCGAACTGTCCGACGCGCCGCTGCCCGAGGCGGTGTCGCCGGTGTGGAAGTCGATGGCGTCGGGCGGCAGCACCGGGCGGCCGAAACTCATCGAGGCGGGCGGGGAGGGCCGCATCCCTGCCGAGCTCATCGCGCTGGGGATGGGCAACCTGCCCACCGACACCCACCTGGTGCCGGTGCCGCTGAGCCACAACACCGGGATGACCTCGGCGACGCTGGCACTGCTCACCGGGCAGCATCTGGTCTTGATGCGCCGGTTCGACCCCGAGACGTTCCTGCGGCTCATCGGTGAGCATCGGGTCAACTATCTGGCGACGGTGCCGACGATCATGCAGCGCCTGCTGCCGGTCTACCGTGCCGACCCCGACACCTACGACCTGTCCTCGCTGCGCCGATTGTGGCACCTGGCCGCGCCGTGCCCGCCGAACATCAAGGAGGCGTGGATCGAACTGCTGGGACCGGACGCGGTGTGGGAGCTCTACGGCGGCACCGAACTTCAGGCGCTGACCTTCATCAGCGGCACCGAGTGGCTGAGCCATCGCGGATCGGTGGGCCGGGTGGTGGCCGGGGAGATGAAGGTGCTCGACGACGACGGCAACGAGTGCCCGCCCGGTGTGGTCGGCGAGATCTACCTGCGCCCGCGCCCGGGCAGCGCGCCCACCTATCGCTACGTCGGCAGCACCGCCAAGACCCGCGACGGCTGGGATTCACTGGGCGATCTGGGCTGGTTCGACGAGGAGGGCTACCTGTACCTGGCCGACCGCCGGGTCGACATGTTCACCGTCGGCGGGCGCAACGTCTATCCCGCCGAGATCGAGAACACCCTGGCCGAGCATCCCGCCGTGCTGTCCTGCCTGGTGGTCGGCGTGCCGCACGAGGACCTCGGCCAGGTGCCGCACGCGTTGGTGCACCACGAGGGGGGCCTCGACGAAGCCGCTGTGCGGGGCTTCGTGGCCGAGCGGCTGGCCGACTACAAGGTGCCGCGCACGGTGGAGTTCGTCGACACCCCGCTGCGCGACGACGCCGGTAAGGCGCGACGCACCGCGGTGCGCGACGAGGTCATTGCGCGACGACAGGCTCAGGCGCGTCACTGACCGAGCTGTCCAGCGGCGGGACCGGCACCGGGGACCGGCGATCGCCGGCCCGCCGATACTCCCAGCGCCGGAAGGCGTTTCGGCACGGCGACTCGACCAGCGCGTAACTCACCGCGGCCATCGCGAAGCCGAACACCAGGGTCAGGACCAGCACCACCACCATGCCGCCGTTGAACATGAACCTGCCCACCATCGGGAAGACCATGACCAGCGCGGCCAGGTGCCAGACGAACAACCCGTAGGACCACCGGCCCAGCGTCACCATCACCGGACTGCCGAGAATCGGGTGGGCCGTGTCGGGTCGGTCGAGGACCAGCGGCGCCAACAGCGCCCAGGCCACGACGGCGCCCATCGAGGTGCGCACCACGAACTGGCCCAGCGTGGCCGGCACCAGATCCTTCGGACCGGCCAGCGGGGAGGCCGAGATCAGGTAGGCCGTCAGGGCGATGCCCGTGATGGCCCAGCGGTTGCGGGCCAGTTTGTGCGCCCAGCCCAGCGGGCTGACAGTCCACTCCGCGAGCAGCATCCCGGCGGCGAACCAGGAGGCGTAGGCCGGTGGCCAATTCAGCGGGTTGACGCCCTGCGGGGCGTCGATGGGTAGCAGACCCCAGCCGAAGCTGGCCAGCGCCACCGCCGCGATCACCGGGATCCGGGCGCGCACCGGCAGCCGCCGCGCGAGCAGTGCCAACAGTGGCAGCGCCAGATAGAAACTGACCTCGACCGACAGGCTCCACATCTGGGTCAGGCCCGCGGTGAGGGTGAGCGGAACGTAGACCTGGGTCAGGGTGAGGTTGGCCAGCCATACGGTGGGACTGGCGTGGTCCGCCTCGGGCAGCAGCGTGAGGATGATGATGACCGCGACCAGGTAGCCCGGCATGATCCGAACCAGCCGGGAGCGCAGGTAGTGCCCGGTGGGCGGTCGGTGCCGCAGGCCGCGGGCCGCGGCGGCGTGACCGCGCCACAACAGGAAACCGGACAGGGCGAAGAACACCGCGACGGCCAGATCGAACCGGTGCAGCAACCGGCCGATCACCCCGTGGGAGGTGCCGGTCTGGAAGGCGACGTGGGTCAGGACCACCCCCATCGCCGCGCAGGCACGCATGCCCTCGACGGCGGGCAGGAAGCCGCGGGTGCCTCCGACCCGTTCCGCCACGGCTTCCATAGCAGTCAGTGTGCCGGTGAAAGCCCCGAGCGCAAAAGCGGGTACACGGTGAGCCGTGCGACGGGCGGCCCCGGGCTCCTAATCGAACAGCGGCTTAACTTCTGCTGTTAGGGTCAAACGGATTTGCAGTCGCCACCCCGCCGCAGAGTTGCCGCAGCGACACGACAGTGCGGTACCGGACAGGAGAAGGAGGCCTCGGCAGCGTGAACCGCGCAGGCATGTTGCGTATCGCGGCATTCGGAATCATCGGGCTCGGAGCCGCCCTGCTCATCGCCGCGCTGCTGTTGTCGACCTACACCGCGGGCAAGATCAAGAAGATTCCGCTGGACATCGACATGTCCCTGGTGAGCGACGGCACCGGAACCGCGCTGGATCCGGCCTCGCTGTCGGGTGAACGGTTCGTCATCGACAAGAACGTGCCGCTGGTGTCCCAGCAGCAGATCACCGTCGAATCGCCCGCCAACGCCGACGTGGTGACCCTGCAGGCGGGCACCACGGTCCGGCGCAGCGACAAGCAGCAGGACAACGGGCTGCTGCTGGCCATGGTCGACACCGTCACCCTCAACCGCAGCACTGCGCTCGCGGTGTCCGACGACACCCACCCCGGCGGCTCGGTGCAGAAGCCGCGCACCATCGAGGACGTCAAGCCGCCGACCAACATCGCGCTGCCGCACGAGGGGCTGGCCTACCGGTTCCCGTTCGACACCGAGAAGAAGACCTACGCGTACTTCGACCCGATCGCGCAGAAGCCGTTCGACGCGAACTACGACGGCGAAGACGATGTCAACGGGCTCACCACCTACCGGTTCACCCAGAACGTCGGCTACGACGCCGACGGCAAACTGGTCGAGCCGATCAAGTACGCCTCGCTCTACGACAACGACGAGGACGGCGAGGTGACCGCGCGGGCCGCCTTGTGGGGCCTGCCCGGGGATCCGTACGAGCCGATCACGATGACCAGGTACTACGCCGCGCAACGCACCTTCTGGGTGGACCCGGTGACCGGCACCATCGTCAAGGCCGAGGAGCACGCCAACCACTACTACGCCCGGGATCCGCTCAAACCGGAGATGGCGCTGGCGGACTACAAGGTCACCTCCAACGAGCAGACGGTGGAATCCCAGGTGGCCGCCGCGCGGGACGAGCGGGACCGGGTGGCGCTGTGGTCGCGGATCCTGCCGATCAGCTTCACCGCCGCCGGTCTCGTCGCGCTGGTCGGCGGGGCGTTGCTGGGCATGTTCAGCGTGCGCGCCGAATCGGCGCTGATCGATCCGGGCCTGGACAACGCGGACCACGGCTTCTTCGGCAAGGACGAGACCGGGCCGATGCCCGCCGCCGAGGCGGCCACCGAGAAGCTGCCCGCGCAGCGCCGGGAGCCTCCGCCGCCGGATCGGTAGGACGGCATGACCCAGGCACGCCGCCGGGCGCCCCGGTGGGTGGTGCCCGGGTACGCGCTGACGCTGACGATCGCGGTGACGGCACCGCTGCTGGCGCCCGGCTACCTGCTGCACCGGGATGCGGTGTCCACCCCGCGCTCCTATCTGTCCGATGCCGCGCTGGGACTCGGCGGGGCGGCGCCGCGGGCGGTGCCGCAGGACTTCCTGATCGCCGTCACCTCCACCGTCCTCGACGGCGGCATCGTGGTGAAGGGCCTGTTGCTGGCCGGGCTGGTGTGTGCCGGGTGGGGCGCGGCCCGGCTCGCCCGGCTGACGCTGCCCGAAGCCGGGCTGCCAGGCGAGCTGGTGGCCACCACCCTGGCGATCTGGAATCCATATGTCGCCGAACGGCTGTTGCAGGGGCACTGGAGTCTGCTGGTCGGGTACGGCAGCCTGCCCTGGGTGGCCGCGGCAATCATCCGGTTGCGCCACGATCCGGCCGGTTCGCCGGGGTGGGCGGCCGTGGTGTTCTGGATCGCGCTGGCCGGGCTGACGCCCACCGGGCTGATACTGGCGGCGGTGGTGGCGCTGGTGGGTATCGCCGCCCCCGGGGGCGGCACCGACCGACTCCGGTGCGCGGCCGGCGTGCTGTTGACGGCGGCGCTGGCCGCCCTGCCGTGGTCGGTTGCGGCGTCGATCGGTGGCGCGTTGAGCTCACCGCAGTCGTCAGGGGTGGCGGCGTTCGCCTCCCGCGCCGAACCCGCGCTCGGCACGCTGGGCAGCCTCGCCGGGCTCGGCGGCATCTGGAACGCCGAGGCGACCCCCTATTCACGCACGACGCCGTTCGCGCTGCTGGCCACCGCGGTGCTGTTGGCGGTGGTGGTCCTCGGGCTGCCGACGGTACTGCGCCGCCCGCGGATCATTCCGCTGCTCGTCCTGGCGGCGGTGAGCGTGCTGCTGCCGGCCGCGATGGCCACCGGGCCCGGCCTGGCGGCCGCCCGGGCGGTGATCGACGCGGTCCCGGGCCTCGGGGTGATCCGCGACGGGCAGAAGTGGGTGGGACTGGCGATGCCCGGTTACGCGCTGGCCGGCGCGGGCGCGGTGGTCACCCTACGCCGCTGGGCCCGACCGGAGGTCACCGCACTCGCGTGCGCGGCGGCGTTGATCGCGGTGCTCCCCGACCTGGCGTGGGGCGTATGGGGGCGAATCGCCCCGGTGCACTATCCGCCCGGATGGGCGACGGTGGCGCGGATCGTCAACGAGGATCCGGCCCCGGTCGCGGTGCTGCCCGCCGAGAGCATGCGGCAGTTCCGCTGGGCGGGCCTGGCACCGGTGCTCGATCCCCTGCCGCGCTGGCTGCGGGCCGATGTGCTGAGCACCGGAGACCTGACCATCTCGGGTGTCGTCATACCGGGCGAGGGCAGCAAGGCACGGGCGAGGCAGCGATTGTTGCTGACCGGGGCGCCACCGGAGACGTTGTCCCGAGCGGGCGTCGGCTGGGTGGTGGTCGAATCCGGTACCGCGGGGACGATGGGCGCCGCGCGGCAGACACTCGGGAGGCTACCGGTCGCCTACCGCGACGGGGATCTGACCCTGTACCGAGTCGGTGGCGCGGGTTCGGCTGCGCCACAGCGCAAACGAACCGCGATGGTGCTGGCCCACCTGGTGTGGGTGGCGATGCTGGTGGGCGGTGCGGCCGCGATGGCGATGGGTTCCCGCCGCCGTCGCGTGGGTGTACCATTTGGTACATGATTACGTCCAGCACGGTGGCCATCGATGCGCCGGCAGACCTGGTCTGGAACGTCTTCACCGACGTCGAGCACTGGCCGGACTGGACGCCGTCAGTCACTCGACTGGCCGGCCTGGACGGGCCCGAACTGGTCGTCGGCCGGCGCTTCCAGATCGATCAGCCACGCCTGCCGAGGCTGGTGTGGACGGTCACCGAGTTCATCCCGCACAAATCGTGGACCTGGGCGCAGCGCTCCCCCGGCGGCCTGACCACCGCGCGTCACGACGTCATCGACACCGCGCCCGGCGCCAGCGTGGTCAACCAGCAACTCGAGCAATGCGGGATCATCGGCGCCGCGGTGGGCCTGATGATGCGCGGCCTGACCCGGCGATACCTCGCGATGGAGGGCCGCGGTCTGAAGGACCGCAGCGAGGGGCTCTGGAGACTCAGTGACGCGGGCACCTGACAGCCGGCGCCGCTCTGATTTACTCAATGCGCTGGTCGAGGAGTGTGCCGCCCGCGGGGTCGGGGGCCGCTCGCTTCGCGACCTGGCCGATGCCGTCGGGACGAGCCATCGAATGTTGTTGCACCACTTCGGTTCCCGCGACGAACTACTGATCGCGGTGGTCAACGAGGTGGAGCGGCGGCAGCGGGCTGTCCTGCGCGAGTTGGACACCGCAGACCCGCAGAGTTTCGCAACCATGTGGGCACATCTGCGCCGACCGGAGTTGCGCGCGCTGGAACGGTTGTTCTTCGAGTGCTACGCCCGTGGCGCGCAAGGCGAAAAGCCCTTCACGACAATGCTGCCCGCCGCCGTCGGCGATTGGCTGGCCGAGGCCGACACCGATGCCGCCGATGCCCGGCTGGGTCTGGCGGTCACCCGCGGTCTGCTGCTCGACCTCGCGGGCACCGACGACACGGCCGGTGTCGACGCGGCCGCGCAACGGTTCGCCGAACTGATCGGCCGACACCGAAGCGTGAGCCGTTAGCCGGAGCCTTCCCGATTGAATGCGCGGCTCTCGCAGCGGTGGGCAGGTCGCCGGGTCTCGACCGGTGTCCCCGCCGCAGAAGCCGTTGCGCCCCGACCGGTTAGCCTGGCGGTGGATCCGGCAGGGATGAGGAGTTCGAACAGTGAGCGCCTATTGGTTCGACATTGGACTGATCACCGTGCTTCTCCTGTTGAACGGTCTGTTCGCGGGAAGCGAGATCGCGTTGATCTCGCTGCGCGAAGGGCAGTTGACCGCGCTCGAACGCAGCGGTGTTCGCAGAGACCAGGTCTTGGCGCGGTTGGCCCGCGACCCGAACCGGTTCTTGGGCACCATCCAGCTGGGCATCACATTGGCCGGCTATCTGGCCTCGGCGACCGCTGCCGTCACCCTCGCCGAGCCACTGGTGCCGCTGCTGACCTTCCTGGGGGGCGCTGCTGAGGCGATCGCGATCACCGCGGTCACGATCGTGCTGGCCGCTATCAATATCGTCGTCGGCGAGTTGGCCCCGAAGCGCTTGGCGATGCAGTACGCCCAGCGGTGGGCGCTGCTGGTCGCCGTGCCGTTGGACATGCTCGCCAGTTTCTCCAAACCCATGGTGTGGCTGTTGGGCAGGGCGACCGACATCCTGGTGCGGCTGTTGGGGGGAAACCCCGATGCGGCGGCCGAACAATTGTCGCCCGAAGAGCTGCGCGAGTTGGTAGCGGCTCATCGCGGATTGACACCCGAACAACGGGAGATGATCTCGGGCGCTCTGGAGATCAACGAGCGGGTATTGCGAGAGATCTTGATCGCCCGCCGGGCCGTCGTGATGCTGTCATCGGACATGTCGGTGGAGGCCGCCCGAACGGTGCTTGTCGAGTCGGGCCATTCGCGAGCTCCCGTGGTTCACGCACGTGACCTCGACGAGGTCGTGGGTGTGGTTCACCTTCGTGATCTGTCCGGCACGGGATCCACCGTCGCCGCCGTGGCTCGGCCCGCGATGCAACTGCCGGACAGCCTTCCGGTTTCCGAGGCCCTGCGCCGCTTCAAGGCCGAACGTGAACAGTTCGCCATCGTCGTCGATGAGCGCGGCGGCGTCGCCGGAATCGTGACCCTTGAAGATGTGCTTGAGGAGATCGTCGGAGAGATCTACGACGAGACCGACCGCGACGTGATGGGCGTATGCACTACACCCGACGGCCGCCTCATTCTGCCGGGCAGCTTTCCCATCCACGACCTGACCGATCTCGGAGTCGAACTGACCGGCGCTCCCCCCGGGGATTACACGACGATCGCCGGTCTTGTACTGGTTTCGCTGGGTCGCATTCCGGCCGGCTCAGGCGACCGCGTAGAACTCCCTGACTGGACAATCGAGGTGAACGGCGTGGGCCGGAATGCGATCACCGAAGTTCTCCTGATTCCGCACCGGTCCGGCGGATCCACAAGCGGATGAATCGCTTCTGACCCCGATTTCACCGCAGATCCGCGTCACTCGTCGGCGTGACCGTGCCGCTTCCGATAGGCCTCGCGGATGTGCGCGTCCCGTCGTCGGGCGATTTCGTCGACGAGTTCGGGATCCAGCCGGTGCTGGCGCAGACGATGGGTGCGCCAGATCTTGTCCAGGGCATGGGCGAAATAGAGGAACGGCAGGAACAGCAGCGCCGACATCGCCAGGTGCATGTAGGTCGTCGTCGGGATGAGCCACAGGGGCGCGATGATCAGCAGCCCGGGAATGGCCACGCGGACAAGCGTGCGCCGCCGGGCGCCCTTGCCCGCGAGGTCGTTTCGCACCCAGTCGCTCATCGGTGCGGGCAGCGCCTTGCCGTAGCAGTAGGCGATGTACTGCCACGGATTGGGTTTCACACGCTCAGCGGTCATCCGTCACGCCCCCGGTTCCCACCACGCCGCTCACGGCGGTACCCGCATGCACCGATTCCAGCACGGCGAGCATGGCGGCAGCGCTTTGCTGCCAAGTGAATTCACGACTGCGGGCCTGCGCCTTCGCGCCGAGTTCGGCACGCAGAACCGGGTCGCTGAGCAGCTGCTCGAGCCGGTCCACCAGGTCGTGGTGATCGTCGACCAGCACGCCGGTCACGCCGTCGACGATCGAGTCGGTGAGCCCGCCGGAGGAGCGGTAGCCGATCGTCGGGACGCCGTGCTGGGCCGCCTCGATGACCGCAAGGCCCCAGCCTTCCTTGCGCGACGGCAGAATATGGATCCAGGATCGTTGCACCACAGCATGTTTGGCGGAGTCGTCGACGTGGCCGTGGAAGGTGACCGCATCGGTGATGCCGAGTTGCGCGGCGCGCTCGACCAGTCGGTCCTGCCACCAGCCACCGCCGACGACGTCGAGGTGCAGCTCCGGCACCCGAGGTCGCAGCAGCGCCACCGCGTCGAGAGCGTCCTCGATCTGCTTGTGCGGAACCAGCCGGGACAGCACCACGGCGCGGGGGGTCACCGAGCGCGCACTGTCCAGCGTGTCCGGCGGGACGGTGTCGAGGCCGTTGCGCACGATGGCGATCCGGCCGGCGTCCACGCCGAGGTCGGTGAGGTCGCGAGCCGACGGCAGCGACACCGTGACGTACTGGTTGCGCCGGTGCATCCGCGGGGAGAGCCGGGATTCGACGAACCAGCCCAACCGGCCGACGAACCGGCCCGCGACCGGCCACTGTTCCCGGTGACAGTGGTGCACCAACACCGCCACCCGCCGGCCGAACACCAGCCGGGCCAGGAACGGCACGCCGTTCTGGGTGTCGATGACGACGTCGGGGCGGATCCGGCGCAGTGGACCCAATCCGAGCTGGGCGGCGACCATGGCCAGCCCGGCCCAGATATAGACGGTGTAGCGGCCGCCACCGCGGCTCACCCGGACCCCGTCGACGACCTCGCGTCGGGACGCACCCGGGTAGCCGGCGGTGCGCAGGGTCACCTCGACCCCCGACCGGGCCAGCAGCGCGCCGATGCGCTGCAGGTAGGTCTCGCTGCCGCCGCCCTGCGGATGGCCGGTGTCACGCCAGCACAACAGCAGCACGGAACGTACGGGGGCAGACATCGAGCTCAGCCTAGTCCGACGACGATACGGGCCGGGACGGCCCGCGGAGGAAGACCGACGGGCCACGAGATCGACGCTGGCGCGGGAAAGCGAGTGGCGGGCACGCTGGCGTCGATCCCGATGGATCTCCATGTTTCGTGTCCCTGCCCGGCGGACGACACGACGGTCGGTCCGAGCCCGGATCACTAGGGTGAACCAATGCGCGTCACCGAGCAGTTCGCCCGGCGCGCGACGCTGAGCCGGTCGGCCCGACTGCTCGCCGAGTTCCGCTTCGAGCAGCGTGACCCGGCCCGGTTCTACACCGCACTGGCCGCCGACACCGCGGCGATGGTCGGTGACCTGTGGCGCAGCTGCCGCCGCACGGCCCCCGCGGGCGAGACCATGCTCGACGTGGGCGGCGGTCCCGGCTACTTCGCCTCGGCATTCACCGACGCCGGCTGGCACTACATCGGGGTCGAGCCCGACCCGCGGGAGATGCACGCCGCGGAGCGGCTGCGCGGGCCGGGACCGGGGACCTTCGTGCGGGCATCGGGTCTGGCGCTGCCGATCGGCGACCAAAGCGTCGATGTCTGCCTTTCGTCCAACGTCGCCGAGCACGTCGCGCGGCCATGGCAACTCGGGGCGGAGATGCTGCGGGTGACCAGGCCCGGCGGCTTGGTGATCCTGTCCTACACGGTGTGGCTCGGCCCGTTCGGCGGCCACGAGACGGGCTTGACGCATTACCTCGGCGGCGCCCGGGCGGCCGCCCGCTACACCCGCAGGCACGGCCATCCGCCGAAGAACAACTTCGGGTCGTCACTTTTCGCCGTTTCCGCCGCCGACGGGCTGTCGTGGGCGGCGGGCACCGGCACGCTGGTCGCCGCATTTCCCCGCTACCACCCGCGATGGGCTTGGTGGCTGACGTCGGTTCCCGGCCTGCGCGAGTTCGCGGTGAGCAATCTGGTACTGGTGATGCGGCCCTGAGATCCGGTGAAATGAACAGGTTCTAGTTTCTGTCTGCAATCGGTAGTGTGACTCACATGACACAGACCGCTTACAAGACCGAGTACGACAAGCTGTTCATCGGCGGCAAGTGGGTGGAGCCGTCCACCTCCGAGGTCATCGAGGTGCGCTCCCCGGCCACCGGCGAGTACGTCGGCAAGGTGCCGATGGCCGCCAAGGCCGACGTGGACGCCGCCTGCGCCGCCGCCCGCAAGGCATTCGACGAGGGGCCGTGGCCGCGGATGACGCCGCAGGAACGGCAGGCGGTGATCGCCAACGCGGTCAAGCTGATCGAGGACCGTGCGGACCTGTTCAAGTTCCTGCTCAAGGGCGAGACCGGCCAGACCGCGAG
>JAGQTU010000086.1 GCA_020438865.1 Mycobacterium sp. | reverse complement strand
CAACGCCTCGCCGAGGTTGGTGGCGCCGCACACGAACGGGACCGTGAACTTCCACTTGTCGATGTGGTGGGTGTAGTCGGCCGGGGTCAGCACCTCGGACTCATCGACGTAGTCGACGCCGAGGCTCTGCAGGATCTGGGCCTCCACGAAGTGCCCGATGCGGGCCTTGGCCATCACCGGGATGGTGACGGCGGAGATGATGCCCTCGATCAGATCGGGGTCGCTCATCCGGGCCACGCCGCCCTGAGCGCGGATGTCCGCGGGCACCCGCTCGAGGGCCATCACGGCCACCGCACCAGCACCCTCGGCGATGCGCGCCTGCTCGGGGGTGACGACGTCCATGATCACGCCGCCCTTGAGCATCTCCGCCATGCCGCGCTTGACCCGGGCCGTGCCGGTCTGCGCGGGGCCGCCCGAGCCGTTGCGCTCGGAAGCGGTAGCTCCGTTTTCCACAGTGGGTCCCTTCCCTTGCTACGGATCCAGTGTAAAGGGCACCTTCAAACTGAATAATCCGCAGTTAGCGGATCGGATGTAGTTCTCTCGGCGGTCCCCCGCCACGACCGTCGGCCACCGCATTGGCCTCGGCGAGCAACTCACCGAGTTGGAGCGGGTAGACCGTCTCGCCGCCCGCGGCCAGCTTCTCGATCGTCGCGGAATCACACCAGCGATGGCCATGAATGTAGCGCAGTTCAAGCGGGGTGCGTCCACCCGTGGTCGGCTCGAACCTGCTGGTGCGGTGGATGAAGTAGAACTCCTGGCTGCCGATGACGGTGCCGTTGAAGTCGATGACGGAGTCCCGCCGCCACACCGGGCCCACCACCCGTGCCGGATCCACCCGCAGGCCGGTCTCCTCGGCGATCTCCCGCACGGCGGTGTCCACGAGTCGCTCGCCGGGATGCGCCTGACCGCCCACGGTGAACCACCAGCGTGGTGCGGTGCCGTCGGTGACGGCCGGGTCGGAGCCGCAGAACAGCAGCACCGATCCCTCGTCGTCGAGCAGGACCACCCGGGCCGAGGTGCGCCGGTCCACCAGGCCCGGCCCGGCGGGCGGCACCGCCGTCTCGCCATCGGATGTCGCCGGCCAGGCGGCTGTATCCGTTGTCGCCGGCCCAGCGGCTCCGGCGGCGCGCTCGGCGATCTCGAAGTAGTCCGGTAGCGGCGCCGTTCCGCCCAGGCGCAGCCAGCGCACCGGACGGCGCTCCCGCAGCGCCAGGGTGTCGCGAACCGCGTCGTTGTGGAACCGGCGGGCCAGCAGCACGCGGGCCTCCGCGTCGGCCAGTTCGGCCACCAGGGCCACCGGGATCGCCGACGGGTCGACGATCGCCAGCGCGGCCGACAGTTCGTTCTCGGCGGCCTCGCGGGCAGGCCTCGGCGCCCGTTCGGCGGCATCGGCCAGTGTGGCCAGCCGCCACCCCTGGGGACGGTCGCGGTAGGCATCCGCCGCCACGGCCCGGGCGACGACGGCGCGGCGGGCCAGCGCGCCGTCAAGCGCCTGCCAGGACAGGTCGTAGCGGACGTGCAGGCGGTTCAGCCGGGTGGCGGTCTGGTAGGCCCACAGCCCTATCAACAACAGGACGACGACCAGTAGCGCGGTCAGCGACCAGTACAGCGGTCCGGACATCTCAGGTCATCCCCCGAGTCGCTTCGCTCGTGCCCGCCGCTCCCGTTCCCCGAGTCGCTTCGCTCCGGCCCGCCGCTCCCGTTCCCCGAGTCGCTTCGCTCCTGTCCGCCGCTCCCGTTCCCCGAGTCGCTTCGCTCCTGCCCGCCGCTCCCGTTCCCCGAGTCGCTTCGCTCCGGCCCGCCGCTCCGGCCACCTGAACCTTGACCCCCGCCCCGGCGACCGTCTCGTACACCCGGATGATCTGATCGGCCACCACCGGCCAGTCGTAGCGGCGCACCGCGATCGCGGCGGCGTCGACGTAGCGGGCCCGTAGCTTGTCGTCGTCGAGCACCGCGATCAGCGCCTCGGCCAGTGCCTCGGAATCGTCGACGGGCACCAACCTGCCCGCCTTGCCGTCCAACAACACCCGCCGGAACGCGTCCAGATCGCTGGCCACCACCGGGGTGCCGGCCGCCATCGCCTCCACCAGCACGATGCCGAAGCTCTCCCCGCCGGTGTTCGGCGCGCAGTACACGTCGGCGCTGCGCATCGCCGCGGCCTTCGTCGCGTCGTCGACCTGGCCCAGGAACCGCAGATGTCCGGACAGCTCACCGGCCTTCTCACACAGTTCGTCCTCGTCGCCGCGGCCCACGATCAGGATCTCGATGTCGGCGAACCGCTCCACCAGGGCGGGCAGCGCGCCCAACAGCACCGCCATCCCCTTGCGCGGCTCGTCGTAGCGGCCGAGGAACAACACGGTGCGACCCGGCCTCGGATAACCCTCGAGCGGCGGGGCGTCGGCGAAGGAGGCGACGTCCACCCCGTTGGGAATCTCGACGGCATCCGACCCCAGCGCCTCCATCTGCCAGCGCCGGGCCAGGTCCGATACGGCGATGCGGCCGACGATCTTCTCGTGGTAGGGCCGCAAGATGCCCTGAAAGACGCTGAGTGTCAACGACTTCGTGGTCGAGGTGTGAAAGGTCGCGACGATCGGCCCCTCGGCGGCCTGCAGCGCCAGCATCGACAGGCTCGGCGCGTTGGGCTCGTGCAGGTGCAGCACGTCGAAATCGCCCTCGGCCAGCCAGCGCTTGACCTTGCGGTGGGTGGCGGGCCCGAACCGCAGCCGCGCCACCGAGCCGTTGTACGGAATCGGCACCGCCTTGCCGCCGGAGACCACATAGTCGGGGAGCTCGACATGCGGTGAGGCCGGCGCCAGCACGCTCACCTCGTGGCCCCTGGCTCGCACCACCTCGGCCAACTGCAGCACCTGGGCCTGCACCCCGCCCGGCACGTCGAACGAGTAGGGGCACACCATGCCGATGCGCATCAGCCGGTCTTCCCGCCCGCCCCGGACTCGAGGCGGGCGCGGCGTTCCGCCGACAGGTCGGCGAGCCACTGCGGCTGCAACATGTGCCAGTCCTGCGGGTGGGCGGCAATGTTCTCGGCGAAGCGGTCGGCCAGCGCCTGGGTGATCCGGCCGACGTCCCCGGAGCTGGTGTCCAACTGCTCGCCGATCGTCACCACGCAGTCGTCATCGTCGTAGTGGACGTGCGCCGGGTGCAACGGCGCGCCGGTGGCGATGGCCAGCTTGGCCGGGCCGGCGGGCAGCCGGGTGGGCTCACCGAAGAAGTCCACCTGTACACCCGAGCGGGTGAGGTCACGGTCGGCCATCAGGCAGACGAACCGGTTGTCCCGCAGGCGTTCGGCCAGCACCTCCAGCGGCGGTCGCTCCCCGCCGGACAGCGGCAACACCTCGAAACCGAGACTCTCGCGATACTCGATGAACCGGTCGTAGAGCGACTCCGGCTTCAGCCGCTCGGCCACGGTGGTGAAGGTGCCGTAGTTCTGGGCCAGCCACACCCCGGCCATGTCCCAGTTACCGCTGTGCGGCAGAGCCATCACGGCGCCGCTACCGGCGGCGTGCGCGGCGGCGAAATGCTCGGCGCCCTGGAACACCTGGTCGAGCCGGCGCGCGACCGCGGTCAGATCCATCGAAGGCAACCGGAAGGCCTCCCGCCAGTAACGCGCATAGGAGGCCAGCGAAGCACGCATCAGGCCGCCCGGCACCTGCTCGGGCGTCGTGCCGATCACCCGGGCCAGGTTCTTGCGCAACTGTTCCGGGCCGCCGCCCAGCGCCGCGTAGCGGGCGCCGGCGTCGAACGCGTTGCGCGCCAGAAATTCCGGCATCGCCCGCACCAGCCGCCAGCCCGCCGCATAGCCCCAGTCGGCGAGGTTCTCCCCCGACGGGATCCGGTCCCGGCCCGCCGACCACAACGCCCCCGGAGTGGTGATCACTGCTCGGCGTCCCCGGGTTCGGCGGCCGCCGGGCCGGCCGGTTCCATCCCGCTCATCGCCGCCGGCGAACTACGCACGGTGTGCAGCCGCTGGCCCACGGTGACCAGGCTCGCGACCGCGAGGATCCACATCGCGACGTGCAGGACCACCGGCATCGGGAAGTACGGCAGGTCCGAGACACCGGCGCCGACCAGGACGATGATCAGCCGCTCGGGCCGTTCGATCAGGCCACCGCCGCCGGATAGGCCGTTGGCCTCGGCGCGCGCCTTGATGTAGGAGATCACCTGCGAGGTGACCAGGCAGATCAACGTGGCCACCATCAGCGACGAGCTGCGCAACCCGAACGCCGCCCACCACAGCAGGCCGCAGAACACCGCGCCGTCACTGATCCGGTCGCAGGTCGCGTCCAGCACCGCCCCGAACCGGGTACCGCCGCCGCGCTGGCGGGCCATCGCACCGTCGAGCATGTCGGCGAGCACGAAGAACCACACCGCCACCGCGCCCCACCACAGCCGGCCGATGGGAAACAGCGTCAACGCCGCCAGCACCGAACCTGCGGTTCCGATTATGGTCACCATGTCCGGGGTAAGCCCGATCCGCAAAGCGCCCTTGGCCACCGGCGTCGACAGCTTCTCGTAGGCCGCGCGGGTCATCAGGTAGAAATCGCTCACGGCTGATTGGCCCACTCGGTCGACAGCAGGGAGCGGGTGTCCCGCAACAACTGCGGGATGACCTTGGTCTCACCGACGATGGTGATGAAGTTGGCGTCGCCGGACCAGCGGGGCACCACGTGCATGTGCAGGTGCTCGGCCAGCGAGCCGCCCGCCGAGCGACCCAGGTTGAGTCCGACGTTGAAACCGTCCGGGCTGGAGACCGCCTTGATCACCCGGATCGCCTTCTGGGTGAACGCCATCAGCTCGGCGCTCTCGGCGGCGGTGAGGTCCTCGAGTTCGGACACCCGCCGGTACGGCACCACCATCAGGTGCCCGGGGTTGTACGGGTAGAGGTTGAGCACCACGTACACCTGCTCACCGCGGGCGACCACCAACCCCTGTTCGTCGGGCAGGGTGGGGATCTCGGTGAACGGTGCTGAAGACCCAGGGGTTCGTCCTTGTTTCTGCGCAGGCACCTCGACGATGTAGCTCATCCGGTGCGGTGTCCACAGCCGCTGCAACCGGTCGGGCTGCCCCACGCCGGTATCGGTGAGCGAATCGGGTTCCTCAGTCACCGTCCACCTTCACCAGTTCGGCTGTGGGAACAGCGTTTTGGCGATCGGCGATCCAGCGGCAGATCGCGCTGACCGCCTGCGCCCGCGGCACGCCGTTGATCTGGGTGCGATCACCGAACCGGAAGCTCACGGCGCCCGCCTCGACGTCGCGGTCGCCGGCGAGCAGCATGAACGACACCCGCTGGTTGGTGTGGTTGACGATCTTCTTGGCCATCCGGTCGTCGCTGGCGTCGACCTCGACCCGGACACCCTGCGAACGCAGTTCGGCGGCAAGGTCTTCCAGGTAGGGCACATGCTCGTCGGCGACCGGTATGCCGACCACCTGCACCGGGGCCAGCCACGCCGGGAACGCCCCGGCGTAGTGCTCGGTGAGGATGCCGAAGAATCGTTCGATCGAACCGAACAGCGCGCGGTGGATGAGCACCGGGCGCCGGCGACTCCCGTCGGCGGCGGTGTACTCCAGCTCGAAGCGGTCCGGCATGTTGAAGTCGAGCTGGATTGTCGACATCTGCCAGCTGCGGCCAAGTGCGTCGCGCACCTGCACCGAGATCTTCGGGCCGTAGAACGCCGCACCGCCCGGGTCGGGCACCAGGTGCAGCCCGGAGGCCTCGGCCACCTCCCGCAGCGTCTCGGTGGCCTCCTCCCACACCTCGTCGGAGCCGACGTACTTCTCCGGATCCTTGGTGGACAGCTCCAGGTAGAAGTCGTCGAGCCCGTAGTCGGCGAGCAGGTCGAGCACGAACCGCAGCAGCGAGGTCAGCTCGTCGCGCATCTGCTCGCGGGTGCAGTAGATGTGCGCATCGTCCTGGGTCATGCCGCGCACCCGGGTCAGTCCGTGAATCACACCGGACTTCTCGTAGCGGTAGACCGTGCCGAACTCGAAGAGCCGCAACGGAAGTTCACGATAGGATCGGCCCCGCGACCGGTAGATCAGATGGTGCATCGGGCAATTCATCGGCTTGAGGTAGTAGTCCTGGCCCGGCTTGCGCAGCGCGCCGTCCTCGTCGTACTCGGCGTCGATGTGCATCGGCGGGAACATGCCGTCGGCGTACCACTCCAGGTGCCCGGAGGTGATGTAGAGCTGTTCCTTGGTGATGTGCGGGGTGTTGACGAACTCGTAGCCGGCCTCGACGTGCTTGCGCCGCGAGTACTCCTCCAACTCGCGGCGCACGATGCCGCCCTTGGGGTGGAAAACCGGTAAACCCGAACCGAGTTCGTCCGGGAAGCTGAACAGGTCCAGTTCGACGCCGAGCTTGCGGTGATCGCGGCGCTGGGCTTCCTCGAGCAATTCGAGATGACGGTCCAGGGCCTCCTGCGACTCCCAGGCGGTGCCGTAGATGCGCTGCAGGCTGGCGTTGTTCTGATTGCCCCGCCAGTACGCGGCCGAACTCCGGGTCAGCTTGAACGCCGGAATGTAGCGGGTGGTCGGGATGTGCGGCCCGCGGCACAGATCGCCCCAGACCCGTTCCCGGGTGCGGGGATTCAGGTTGTCGTAGGCGGTCAGCTCGTCACCACCGACCTCCATGACATCCGGGTCACCGGACTTGTCGTCGACGAGTTCGAGTTTGTAGGGCTCGCCTGCCAGCTCGGCGCGCGCGGCGTCCTTGGACTCGTAGACGCGCCGGGAGAATAGCTGGCCCTCCTTGACGATGGCCCGCATCCGCTTCTCGAGCTTCTCGAGGTCCTCGGGGGTGAACGCCTCGGGCACATCGAAGTCGTAGTAGAAGCCGTCGGTGATCGGCGGTCCGATGCCCAGCTTCGCCTGTGGGAAGAGTTCCTGGACCGCCTGCGCCAGCACGTGCGCCGCCGAATGCCGGATCACGTTGCGGCCGTCGTCGCTGTCGGCGGCCACCGCGGTCACATCGGTGTCGGCCTCCGGCGCCCAGCTCAGGTCGCGCAGCTTTCCGTCGGCGTCCCGCACCACGACGACGGCGCCGGGCTCACCGCGCCCCGGCAGGCCCGCGTCCCGCACGGCGGCGCCCGCAGTGGTCCCGGCGGGCACCCGGATCAGGGTGGCCGGTGCGGGGTGGGCGGGGGCGCTCATCGTCATCTCTCTCGGCGGGCGGGTAGGGGGACGATCCCCGCACGGGCGCGCGGGCGGTCGCAACAATGCTATCGGGGCCGACGATCAGGCTCCGAGCCCGATCGGGCTGCGCAGCAGCGGGTGTTCGAGGCCGACCAGGCCTGCCGACCAGTCCACCGCACCGAACAGCCACAGTGTGGCCACCACGACCGTGGCGGTGAGCAGGACTCCCAGCGCCTGCACCCACCGGCCCTGCCTGCCGAACCAGCCCATCGCGCTGTCGTAGCGGTCGCGAGTGAACCTCAGGGTGCGATGCGCCCAGTAGAACTCGGTGGCCAGGATCGCCAGCCCGAGGAACAGGATCGCCCAGCCCGGACCGGGATAGGGAATGGCGACGATGCCGACGACCAGCACCACCAGACCCACGACGCCGACCCCGGCGCGATAGACGAAATCGGCGACCGGACGGTCCCGCAGCTTGTCCCGTTTGCGCGCCCAGACCCTGAGATATGCCCCGGGTCGCTTCGCTCCTGCCCGCCGGAGATATTCCCCGGGTCGCTTCGCTCCTGCCCGCCGGAGGTGCCGATTCACGGTTGCCCCGGTTTCAGCCGGACGAACAGCCCCTCCCCGTCCGCCAGCACCTCCCCGCGGTCGCACAGCCGCATCTCGACGAAGATCTTGCGGCCCTCGGTCCGGCTGACGCCGGCCTCGACCTGCAGTTCCTTCTCGATGGGCACGATCTTGCGGTAGTTGACGTGCAGATAGGCGGTGCGCTGGTACGGGCCGCCGGTGAGCAGGAACGAGGTCTTTCCGAGCACCGAGTCGAAGAGGTGGGCGATGATGCCGCCGTGCACCGCACCGTTGCGACCGAGGTGGAACCGCCGGAACCGGGCCCACCCGCGCAACCGGCCGTCCTCACACGGGTCCACCGAGTTCGGGATGCTCAGCACGTTGCCACGCATCGGCAGGTCATTGCGGCGGCCGGACGGCGAATGCCACTCGTCGGTGTCGTACGGGGCGAGCAGCGCCGAGACCTGATTCAACAGGTCGGCGGCCTGGCTGATGACCTCGGCGGGCGGGTCGGCGGCGCGGGCGTGGTCCTGGAGGTCGCGGACGGCGTCGACGAACCGGCCGTAGTCCGGGCCGCCCTTGGCCGTCGGCACCGGCGCGTTGAAGTCGCCGCCGGGCGACACCACCGCGTCGGGGTCATCCACCACCGTCCTGTCCACTGCCACCCGACCAGGGTATGTGGCCCGGCCGGTGCTGACGCGCCGATGGCATGGTGGAGCGGTGAAGCTCAGTGACCTCTCCGGTCTGCCGTTGACCTATTCCGAGGTCGGCGCCACCGCCCGCGACCTGCCGGCCGGCTATCGCCACGTCCGGTTGTCGCATCGCATCGGGACCGGGCGGCCGCGGTTCGAGCAGGCCGCCGCGGCGGTGCTGCGCTACGGGATGCTGCGTGGTGCCGGTCTGCGGGTCACGGCCACCGCCGAGGTGGCCGAGGTCGGCGCCGACGTCCTCGGCCGGCTGGGCCCGTTCGCCGCGCCCTGCCGGGTGGTCTACGTGCTCGCCGAGCCGAACCGACGGGGATTCGCCTACGGCAGCCTGCCCGGGCACGCGGTGTCCGGCGAGGAGTTCTTCGGGGTGCGCTACGAGCCCGCCGAGGATGCGGTATACGCGGAGGTGGTGGCGTTCTCCCGGCCGGCGACGTGGTGGAGCCGGCTGGGCGCGCCGGTGGCGGCGCTGGTCCAGAAGGTCGTCACCAAGCGCTACCTGACGGCTGTGTAGCGGCGGTTTTCGTCGCGTCGTTCACCGCCTTCCGCGCCGCGACATCGACCTGGTAGGACAGGATCGCCAGGCCGAACAGGCCGATCGAGAGGTTGATCAGGGCGGCGAAGCCCTCCGTGGCGAACTCGACGAGGGCGTTCAGGAAGGTGAACACCAGCGCGGCGTTGCGCAGCAGGCGCAGCGGCCAGGTCTTGGTGGTGCGCCGCAGTGCGATCATCGCGGGCAGCGCCATCGTAAGCGTGAGACCCGCGCTGACCAGCAGGATGATCGTGGCCGGGCTCTTGCCGTAGAGATGGATCTTAAGGTGTTCGTCCTCGTAGAAGTAGTCGCCGAGGGCGATGCCCAGCGCATGGAAGAACAGTCCGAACACCGCGCCCGCCACCAGCAGCCAGCCCACCCAGGGTATCCACTTCGGGCTCCGGAACCCGTTGGGAATCAACCGGGGAACCCACTTCTGCAGGCGGTAGAGCCGATCGCTGGCATGCCCGGCCGAGAGCACCAGCGCCCGGACGTGCTCGATGTCGGAAGCCGGCGCCCCGGCGGTGCGGGCCTGCTCGATCAGGCGCAGGCCGGTCTCGCGGCGGTGGTCGGCCAGGCCGCGGGCCAGCCCATCGGCGGCGATCGAGGCGGCCGAGGCCAGGCACTCGCGGGCCGACAGTGGCCGGATCACCCGCACGATGCGGGCACCGACCAGGATCAGGCACACAAGGATGTACATGATCTCGGCGGACGGGCCGTAGAAGTAGTCGTTGTTCTTCGTGACGAACTTGCCCACCTCGTCGAGGAACAGGCCGAACCCGATGCCGCCCATCACAACCGTCAGCACCCGCACGCCGGATCCGAGGGTCATCCAGCCGGTCAGCAGCGCCAGCATCATCAGCGCGCCGCCCCACAGCGCGTGCGCGATGTGCAGGTCGCCGCCGCCGATCTGCGGGTAGCCGGTGAGCTCGAGATACAGCCGGGTCAACAGGATCGTCGCGATGGCGATCATGACGAAGGCCTCCGCCGAAGACGGCCCGACGGCATTACGGGTGAGCGGCCCGCGGCGAGTCCTGGGGGGGTGATCGTTCATGCAATCTCCGATCGCGCGGATGTTAACCACTGGTCGTGGCGGGTATGGGAATTGTCATGTCGGTCGATGATCGCCCAGATTCGATCGGTGCGCCCAAGCGCATCGCTGACATCGCGCGTGACCTTTACGAGCGCAAGAGCCTGGACGGCAGCGTGGTGGCTGAACTGGCCGAACACGCCGCCACCGAACTGCCCGGGGTGGACTATGCGAATGTCACGGTGACCTCCGGGCGATACGAGGTCGACACGCCCTCGGCAACGCACCCGTGCGCGGTGATGCTCGACGACATCCAGCGCAGGCACAGCGAGGGCCCGTGCCTGTCATCGGCGTGGCAGCACAAGACCATCCACGTCGCGGACCTCGAGGCCGAGACGCGCTGGCCGAAATTCCGGACCGAGGCGCTGGCGAGCACCCCGGTGCGCAGCATCATGGGCTTCCAGCTGTTCGTCACCGGCAAGTCGATGGGATCGCTGAACGTGTTCGCCGAGCGGCCCGGCGCCTTCGGGCAGGAGACCCGGCAACTGGGTTCGCTGTTCGCCACCCAGTCCGCCCTGGTGTGGGACGCGGCGCGGCGCGAGGAGCAGTTCCAGCAGGCCCTGGCGAGCCGGGACGTCATCGGGCAGGCCAAGGGCATGATCATGGAGCGCTATTCGATCGACGCCGGGCAGGCCTTCGAGATGCTGCGCAAGCTGTCCCACGACACCAACACCCCGCTGGCCGAGGTGGCCGCCAAGGTGCTGCACGCCGCGGAGGCCGAACGACGTTGAGTCAGACTCACGCACACAATGTGCGAGTCAGCGTGCGCGTGGTTCCTGATTCAGCGATCGGACTCCCGGAGGTATGCGCAGATCACCGCGACCAGCGCCTGCTGTTCCCGGGTGGTGTCCATCGGTATCCCGGCGACCAACTGGGAGACCACCAGACCACGCAGCGTCGCCCAGATCAGGTCGGCGACCGCGATGGCATGCGGGCTGTCCAGACCCTCGGCGAGGTCGCGACTCAGATCGGTCACGGCCTGCTGCAGCTGACCGAGGTGGCGGGTGGCCCGCTTGTCGCGCATCGCGCGGGTGGCGATGAGGATCTCCAGCGAGGCCCGAGAGTCGTCGCTGGAGAACACTTTCCACGCGGCCTGGACCACCCGGCGCACCCGCTCGTCCCGGGCGACGTTCTCCGACGGCGCGGGCAACGCCCGCAGCACACCGAGGAGCTCGGCCAGCCCGCGGTCCACCACCGCCATCAGCAGGCCGTCCCGGTCGCCGAAGTGGTACTGCACCACACCCCAGGTCACCCCCGCCCGCTCGGCGATGTGCTTGGCGCTGGCCGCGGCGAAACCTTCGTCGATGACGCACCGCACCGTTTCGTCGAGGACGCGTTCGCGGGTGCGCTCGGCGCGCACCTGGCTGCCGCCGGCCGGGCGCCGCGGCGCGATCTTGGGCGCGATCGTCACCACATCACCGCGTCGGCGTGGGCCGTCGGCAGGTCCTTGACCGCCATCAGCCCCGGGGGTGCGGCACACACATCGTGGACCGCGTTGACGGCGCGCGCCGCGGTGGAGATGACACCGCCCTGGTTGTGGTCGACGCCGTCGAGGCCGAGATGGGTGTTGATCTCCACCCCGGGGTCTCCCCGTACCACCACCCGATGGACGCCGGGCCTGCCGTCCGGCGGGGTCGGCCAATGTGGCGCAGCAGCGGCGGTGAGCCGGTTGACGTGCTCCATCGTGATGACCGGCTCACCGTCGCGAATGCCCTCCACCGCGAACCGGACCGCAGCCACATGACCGGGCGGGACGGTCATCATCGTGCACTCGATCCGCTCGGGGGTCACCCAGCTTTCGTGCCGCTCGCGGACCTCGTCGAGGGTGACGTCGAGGACGTCGGCCAGCGACCGGACCTGGCCGCCCCACAGCGAGGCCAGCACCCCGGGAGCGAACATGATGGGCGTGTGATCCGGCGTGGTGCCGAAACCGAAACTGACACCGGTGAATTCGGCGTCGTCGTAGCTGCCGTAGTCGCAGATCTCCGAAACGGTGACGGCGGTGGCCCGCCCGGCGAGCGTCAGCGCGGTGTAGACCAGGCTGTCGCCGGAGAAGCCCGGGTCGACGCCGTTGATGTAGAGCGAGGTGCCACCGATCTGGCAGGCCCTGGCCAGCGGCTCGCGCATCCAGGTGTCGGCCTGATGCGGGGCTACCAGCCACACCATCGAGGTTCCGACGACGTTGGTGCCGGCGCGCAGGAACCGCGAGATCTCCTCGATGGCCTGCTGCGGGCGCATCTCAGCCTGCGAGGTGTAGACCACGCAGTCGGCCTCGAGTGCGACCAGCGCATCGATGTCGTCGGTGGCCAGGATTCCGGTCGGCTGGTCCAGCCCGCACAGTTCGGCGGCGTCGCGTCCCACCTTGTCCGCGCCGTGGGCGTGCAGGCCCACCAGCCGCAGATCCGGCCGTTCGATGATCAGCCGCAGGGCGTGGCGGCCGACGTTACCGGTGGAGAACTGGATGACGTTTTTCACAGTAGGTCCGTAATGGTCTTGAGGCCGGCTTCGTAGAGCACGCCGGGCAGCATGCCGCCGTCGACCTCGATGGTGGTTCCGTTGATGAAATCGGCTGCGCCGCTGCACAAGAACACCACTGCGCGGCCGACCTCGGCGGGTTCACCGGCGCGGTGCAGCGGAACGTCGCGGAAGTACCGCTCCCCCGTCGGGTCGTCCTTGGGCAGCACGAACGACCTGAAGTTGTCGGTCATGGTCGGGCCCAGCGCCAGACAGTTCACCCTGGCGTGCGGCCCCCACTCCTCGGCCAGCGAGCGGGTCATGTGGTTCAGCCCGGACTTCGCCGCGCCGTAGGACACCAGGGTCGGGGATCCGGCCGGGTGTCCGGCGCCGCTGGAGATGTTGATGATCGAGCCGGCGCCCTCCTGGTCGCGCATCTGGCGGAACACCCGGATGGCGAACCACAGCGGGCTGATCAGGTTCATCTGGATCGCGAACTGATGGAACAGCACGGTGCGTTCGAAATCGTCACCGCCACGCGGGGCGCCCTGAATACGTTGCACGAGTTCGGGAACGTCCTCGACGTGCGGTGTGGGCACGGTGCCGCCGGCGTTGTTGACCAGGATGTCGATGCGGCCGTAGTCGGCCACCACCCCGGCGACGAACTCGTCGATGGCGCGGTAGTCCCCCTGGTCGCACACCCGCTGCGCGGACCGGGCCAACCAGTCGGGATGTTCCTCGGCGCCGGGGATGGTGTCCAGCGGTCCGCGCGAGCAGCCGATGACCGTCGCGCCGGCGCGCAGCAACTCATGGGCGATGCCCAGGCCGACCCCGCGGCTGGTGCCGGTGACGATCGCAACCTTGCCGTGCAATGGTGGTGAGACATCGCTCACAGTGCCGCTCCTGTCGCCGTGGCCGAGTTCTCATTGAGCGCTCAATATGATTACATGCTCAATGTTATTGGGCAATGACTTGAGAGGCAGCCGCATGGGTCTGCGCGGAGAAGCCGCCATCGTCGGGTACACCGAACTTCCCGCCACCAAGAAGCCGGCCGGGCCGCCGGAATTCACCCTCGAGCAGTGGGCCCGGCTGGCCGCCGCCGCCCTGGCCGACGCCGGCTTGTCGGCCACCGACGTCGACGGCATCTGCACCGGTCACCTGCAGGAGTCGCAGATCTTCGTCCCTTCGACGGTCATCGAATACCTCGGCGTGAAGGCGAATTTCGCCGAGCTGGTCGACCTCGGTGGGGCCAGCGCCGTCGCGATGGTGTGGCGCGCCGCGGCCGCCATCGAGCTGGGCCTGTGCAACGCGGTGTTGTGCGTGGTTCCGGCGACGCCGCTGACCCCGGTGACCGAGAAGCGCCCGCCCGACTTCGGCGACATGCTGTACTTCGGCGCCTCGAGCAACCGGTACGGCTCACCGCAGGCCGAGTTCGAGATCCCCTACGGCAACCTGGGACAGAACGGCCCGTACGGACAGGTCGCCACGCTCTACGGCGCCACCTACGGCTACGACGAACGGGCGATGGCCAAGATCAGCGTCGACCAGCGGGTCAACGCCAACCACACCCCCGGCGCCATCTTCGAACACGAGCCGATCACCGTCGACGACGTCGTCAACAGCCCGGTGATCGCGTCCCCGCTGCACATGCTCGAGATCGTGATGCCGGTGATGGGCGGCGCGGCGGTGCTGGTGACCGGCGCCGATCTCGCTCGGCGTTCGCGCAATCGCCCGGTGTGGATCAAGGGGTTCGGCGAACGAGTGCCCTACAAGACGCCCACCTACGCCCAGGAGCTGCTGGCCACCCCGATGATCAAGGCCGCCGCCTCGGCATTCTCGATGGCCGGCCTCACCCCCGCCGACATGGACATGGTGTCGATCTACGACTGCTACACCATCACGGCGCTGCTGAGCCTGGAGGATTCCGGGTTCTGCGAGAAGGGCAAGGGCCTGCAGTTCGTCACCGAACACGACCTGACTTTCCGCGGTGACTTCCCGATGAACACCTCCGGCGGCCAGCTCGGCTACGGCCAGGCCGGCCTGGCCGGTGGCATGCATCACGTCTGCGATGCCACCCGCCAGATCATGGGCCGCTCCGGGGCGACCCAGGTGGCCGAGTGCAACCGGGCGTTCGTCTCCGGCAACGGCGGCATCCTGAGCGAGCAGACCACTCTCGTGCTGGAAGGGGACTAGCCGTGGGCATCACTCAGCGGTTCACCAGGCCGATGCCGATCCCGACGCCGACGGCCAAGCCGTTCTGGGATGGGTTGGCAGAGCACAGGATTCGTATTCAGTACTCGCCCTCGAGCGACCGGTACGTTTTCTATCCGCGGGTGCTGGCACCCGGCACGCTGGCCGACGACCTGCAGTGGCGGGAGATTTCGGGTGCCGCCTCGCTGTACACCTTCACCGTCGCCTATCGGCCGGTGGCCCCGCATTTCGCCGGCGACGTGCCGCAGATCCTGGCCGTGGCGCAGTGGGATGAGGGCCCGCGCTTCTCCACCGAGATCGTCAATGCGGATCCCGCGCATGTTCACGTCGGAATGCGGCTGCGGCCGGTGTTTTTCGATTATCCGGAGGACGGGGTCACGATGCTGCGCTACGAGCCGGCGTGATCCTCAGCGGACGGCGGCGCCGGCCTTGGCGCGGGCCTTGACGTGGTCGAAGCGCAGGCAGACCGTGGTGCCGAGCTTCGAGGTGTCGATGGTGAGATCGTCGGCCAGGGCGCGCATCAGCGGTATCCCGCGCCCCCGGGTGCGGCCGCGGGTGGCGGGGTCGGGTTCGCGCCAGCAGCCCTGATCGGTGATGGTCACCGTCAACGTGGCCGCCTCGCTGTTCTGCACCGCCTCCACGTCGATCGTGCCGACGCCGTTGTTTTTCAGGTAGGCGAATTCGGCGGCATTCGCCAGCGCCTCGTTAACGGCGAGCACGACGTCGCTGAATCGGACGGCGTTCAGGTCCACTCGCCGGCCCAGCCAGGCGGCGAACTCATTGCGCACATGCCCGGCCGCGTAGGGGTCGGCCGTGAATTCATTGAACGCGAACCGATTGCCGTCGGAGCTCGGACATGGGTAGCTCGGTGTCGTCATGGCGAGGGCTCGTATACCCAACTGCTTGAGCGGCTACGCGCCGAGTGCGTCGCGCGCCTCGGCCAGGGTGGGATAGAGCCCGATGATGTCGGCAAGACCGATCAGGGTGAGCGGCCTGCTGGTTGCGGGACCACTCGCCACGACACCGAACCTGATGTCGGTTGCGGCCTGCTCGCGAGCGGCCACCAGCACTCCCATGCCCGCGGAGGCAAGGAATTCGACCTCGCTGAGGTCGACGATGACCGCGGCCGGATTCCGTTTCAGCGAAGTGGTGAGGCTCGCCTCCAGATGCGGGGAGGTCAGCATGTCGACGACCCCGGAAGCGGAGACGACGACGGTGCGGCCGAACCACTCTTCGTTGATCACGCAGCCGGCGTCGGCCGCCGTGGTGACGTTGTCGGTGGTGGCAGTGGCTTGCTCGTCCAAGATTCACACCTCACTGGGCAGCACGCCAATGCGTGCTTCGAGTTACGTCATGCCTGCAAGGCTGCCGTCTGAACCTGGCAAGAACTTTTCAGGGTTCTGCGTCGATCTGCTTGCGACGCGGGGTCTGCGCCTGAACACATTCGCGGCGAGACCCTCCAAGGCTAGCGCATATCGGCAGCCGAGACCGGTTCCAGCAGCGCGACCTCGTCGTCGGGCCGCATTGCCGGAACCGGTCCAGCCAGGCCAGGAGCCGCTACAGGGTGATGACGGAGGAGATGTCGATGGTGTTGTGGTCGTCGCGGACCCGCAAGGTGTGGTCACCCTTTGCGGGAGCGTCAATTACGAAGACGGCCCACTTGTCGACATTGTCCCCGATCCGAAGCAACTCGTCGTCCCAATCGCTGCGGGCATCGGCGACGACGGTCTTCCCGGTCGGCGAGGTGACCTG
>JAGQTU010000085.1 GCA_020438865.1 Mycobacterium sp. | reverse complement strand
CGCCCGGCCTGACCAGTGAGCAGGTGCGACAGCTGACGACCTATGCCATCGCCGGCGCCGACGGATTGTTCATCGCCAAGGAGGTCGGCGGCGATAGCGTGGACCTGCTCGCGCTGTTCGCCATTCACGGGCAGGCGATCTACGACACGGCGATGCGGATGCTGGAGGAGAACGAGAACCGATGACGTTGAACCCGGGCACGATCGACGAGGCCGCCGCACAGTTGTTCGCCGCCGATGCCGACAGCGCCCCCATCGGCCAGCTCACCCAGCGCTATCCGGGCATGGAGGTCGCCGACGCCTACGCCATCCAGCAGGTCAACCTGGCCCGCAGGCTGGCGGGCGGGCGCACCCTGGTCGGCCACAAGATCGGACTGACCTCCGAGCCGATGCAGACCCTGCTCGGCGTCGACCAACCCGATTTCGGCTACCTCCTCGACACCATGGTGATCGCGAACGGGGCGGGCGTGCCGCGGTCCCGGTTCTGTTCGCCCCGGGTCGAACCCGAGGTGGCCTTCCTGCTGCGCGAGCCACTGCGGGGACCCGGCGTTGGCATCGAGCAGGTGCAGGCCGCCACCGAGGCCGTCGCGGTGGCACTGGAGATCGTCGACAGCCGGATCGCCGACTGGAAGCTGACCTTGGCGGACACCGTCGCCGATAACGCCAGCAGCGGCGCGGTGGTCCTCGGCGACTGGGTGCCCTACACCGACGCCATCGACCTGCCCGGCGCGCGGGCGTCGTTGCAGCTCAACGGAACCGAGATCGACACCGGGTTCGGCTCGGCGGTGCTCGGCGACCCGGCCGCGGCGGTCGCCTGGCTGGCCAACGCGCTGGTGCCGTTCGGCACCGAGATCCTGCCCGGCCAGTTCATCATGTCCGGCTCGTTCACCACGGCCGCGTTCGTGCAGGCCGGTGACGCCGCATCGGCCACCATCGACGGGCTTGGCACGGTTTCGCTGACCTTCACCTGAGGAAACCGGCCGAACGAAGGCGCGTCACGGCTTACCGTTTGGTAACCGCAAGGAGAAGCCAGATGACCAAGTACGTGTACGACTTCACCGAGGGTGACAAGGACCAGAAGGCCCTGCTCGGCGGCAAGGGCGCGAACCTGGCCGAGATGACCAAGCTCGGGTTGCCGGTACCGCCCGGGTTCACCATCACCACCGAGGCTTGCCGGGAGTACCTGGCGCACGGCAGCGCACCCGGTGAGTTGCGGGTGCAGGTCACGATGGCGCTGCGCCAGCTGGAGGACAACCTCGGTCGCCGCCTCGGCGATCGGCACGATCCGCTGCTGGTGAGTGTGCGTTCCGGCGCAGCGTTCTCGATGCCCGGGATGATGGAGACGGTGCTGAACATCGGGCTCAACGACGCCAGCGTCAAGGGCCTGGCCGAGGAGTCCGGCGACGAGCGCTTCGCCTGGGATTCCTATCGGCGGCTGCTGCAGATGTTCGGCAAGACGGTGTTGGAGATCCCCGGCGAGGTGTTCTCCGATCTGCTCGACAAGGTGAAGTCCGCCAAGGGTGTCAGCAATGACGTCGACCTCGACGTCGGGGATCTGCAGGGCCTGGTCACCTCGTTCAAGGACGCGGTGCGCGAGCATTCCGGCCAGGAGTTCCCGCAGCATCCGCGCGAGCAACTCGATATGGCCATCAACGCCGTCTTCGACTCCTGGAACACCGACCGGGCGCGGCTCTACCGGCGCCGCGAGCGCATCCCGCAGCACCTCGGCACCGCGGTGAACGTCTGCACGATGGTGTTCGGCAACCTGGGTGACACCAGCGGCACCGGGGTGGCGTTCACCCGCGACCCGGCGTCCGGGCGCACCGGCGCCTACGGCGACTACCTGGCCAACGCGCAGGGCGAGGATGTCGTCGCCGGTATCCGCAACACGCTGTCGCTGGACGATCTCAAGGCGCTGGACCCGGCCTCGCACAAGCAGCTGATCAAGGTGATGCGCCAGCTGGAGACGCACTACCGAGACCTGTGCGATATCGAGTTCACCATCGAGCGCGGCAAGCTCTGGATGCTGCAGACCCGGGTCGGCAAGCGCACCGCGGCGGCGGCGTTCCGGATCGCCTCGCAGCTGGTCGACGAGAACCTGATCACCATGGACGAGGCGCTGACCCGGGTGTCCGGTTCGCAACTGGCGCTGCTGATGTTCCCGCACTTCGACCGCTCGGTCCCGCGTGAGCTGTTGACCAGGGGAATGGCCGCCTCGCCGGGTGCCGCGGTGGGCCGCGCGGTGTTCGACTCGGCGACCGCCAAGGCGTGGGGGGACCGGGGCGAGCGGGTGGTGCTGGTCCGCCGGGAGACCAACCCCGACGACCTCGAGGGCATGATCGCCGCCGCCGGCATCCTGACCGCGCGCGGCGGGAAGACGTCGCACGCGGCCGTGGTGGCGCGCGGCATGGGCAAGACCTGCGTCTGCGGCGCCGAGGAACTCGACGTCGACGGCTCGATGCGGACCGCGCGGGTGGGCTCGGTGCTGATCAACGAGAGCGACGAGATCAGCATCGACGGGTCCACCGGCGAGATCTTCCTGGGGGCGATGCCGGTGGTGCCATCCCCGGTGGAGACCTACATCGAGTCCGGCCTGGCGGCCGCGTTGGAGGGCGCCGACACCGAGACCTCCGCGTTGGTCAAGGCCGTCGACCGGTTGCTGACCCACGCCGACGTGCGCCGCCGCCTGGCGATCCGGGCGAACGCGGACACCGCCGAGGATGCGGTGCGCGCGAGATCCCTTGGCGCCCAGGGCATCGGCCTGTGCCGCACCGAGCACATGTTCCTCGGCGATCGCCGGGTGCTGATCGAGCGGGTCATCCTGGCCGGTAACAGCGAGGAGCGAGACGAGGCGCTCGCCGCGCTGTTGCCCCTGCAACGCAACGACTTCACCGAGATACTGGACGCGATGGACGGGCTGCCGGTGACCATCCGGTTGCTGGACCCGCCGCTGCACGAGTTCCTCCCGGACCGCACCGAACTCGCGGTCAAGGTCGCCCTGGCCGAGGCCGCGGGCGAGAGCGGTCCGCAGGTGGACGCCGACCGCAAGGTGCTCGCCGCGGTGGAGCGACTGCACGAGTCGAATCCGATGCTGGGGCTGCGCGGGGTTCGCCTCGGGCTGCTCACCCCGGGGTTGTTCGCGCTGCAGGTGCGCGCCATCGCCGAGGCGATGAGCGATCAGATCGCGGCGGGCAAGAACCCGAAGGTCGAGATCATGGTGCCGCTGGTCGGTTCGGTGATGGAATTGCACCTGGTGCGCGACGAGACCGAGCGGATCCTCGCCGAGGTCGGCGCCGAACGCGGGGTGCCGCTGAGCATTCCGGTCGGCACGATGATCGAGCTGCCGCGCGCCGCACTCACCGCGCACCGGATCGCCGACGCCGCGGACTTCTTCTCCTTCGGCACCAACGACCTGACCCAGACGACGTGGGGCTTCTCCCGCGACGACGTCGAGTCCACGGTGTTCGCGGCCTACCTGGAGAAGGGCGTCTTCACCATCTCCCCGTTCGAGACCATCGACGCCGACGGCATCGGGCGGCTGGTGGAGATCGCGGCCGAGGAGGGCCGAAAGACCAAGCCCGACCTCAAGCTCGGGGTCTGCGGCGAGCACGGTGGCGACCCGGAGTCCATCCACTTCTTCCACCGCACCGGGCTGGACTACGTCTCCTGCTCGCCGTTCCGGCTGCCGGTCGCCCGCCTCGAGGCGGGCCGGGCCGCGGTGGCCTGAGCTACCGGCCGCCCAGCGGGGCCGGCGTGCCCGCGGGCAGCGGCGGCAGCGTGGTCAGCAGGGTGGGTGCGACGGCGCGCGCGGCGGGCTCGGGTCGGGCCAGCCCGTACTTGCGCACCTCCGATCCGCCCGGCCTCATGCCGCTGACGATCAGGTCCGCTCCCGTCGTGGTGCTGCTGGTGGCCACCCGGACCCCGGTCTCCTGACCGGGAAACGGTGTGAACGAGGCGATCTGGGCGAACTCGGTCAGCGCGGCGTGATGTTCGGGGCTGTGCAGGTACATCGCCGGGCCGCCGTCCAGGCGCGAACCGGTGGACCACACCCGCACCTCGCCGGGGCCGGTGAGTTGCCCGGTGATCACGCTCTGGGCACCGCCCTCCGCGCCGGCGACCCAGCCGGTGGACAGCGACACCCCGCCGGTGTACGCCGCGTCGTAGGCGTCGAACTCGGTGGTCATCGCCGGGTCCCGGCCGTGGTCGGTGGTGCCGCCGCGGGCCTTCGCCGCCTCGGTCGGGGAGTACAGGTCATATCGGAAAGTCTTGATCCGCGCGGGTTCTCCGGGACCCGGTGCGGTGACGATGCTGGGCCGTCCGGTGCCGACGTCGACGGTGCCGGTGGCCAGGGTCACACCCGACCGGGACCCGGGATAGGGCGTGAAGGTGGAGAACACCTGGGGAGTGGCGCCGAGCGTCGGCAGCGTCGAGGAGAACACCGTGACCCGGCTGTCGGTCCCGGGACCCGAGCCGACGATGATGTTGTCGGCGTGCGCGTTGCCGTCGAGATCGGCTGCGGCGACGCTGATTCCGCCTTTGAACCCGGCATCGAGTGGGCTGAAGCGGGCCAGCTCCGTGCGGAACGGGCCCCGACCGCCGTCGGCGCCGCTGTACGCCACGACCTGCGGGGCGACCCCCGCGCCGGTCCCAACCAGCAGGTCGAGCACGTTGTCGCCGTTCACGTCGACCATCGCCACGCTCGGGGTGCCCTCGAAGCCGGGGAACGGTGTGACGTCGGCCAACATCCGATCGCCGCTGCCGTCGCGCACCTCGACGCGGGCCGGGGTTCCGCGCGAGCCGGGCACCGCGACCGCATAGCTGGACACCGCGGGAATCACGTTCACCAGCGCCATCAGCCCGTTGTCCTCGTGGTTGAGCCGGTGGCAGTGGATGACGAAGGTGCCGGTGAACTCGATGAACTTGGTGCGGATGGTGGTGGTGGCGGGCACCAGCGGGTTCTCGTTCGCGTCGATGACCGGGGCGGGGACGTTGACGTTGTCCTCGCCCCAGGGCTGCACACCGGTGCTGGTGCCGGCGACCGGGTCGACGATCTGCATCACCTGAAAGTCGTTGACGTGCACGTGCATCGGGTGCTCGTCGTTGTTGCGGTTGACGATCTTCCATTCCTCGACCGAGTCGAGCCTCGGCTGGATCAGCGGAATGTTGGGGAAGGTGCTGCTGTCGAACTCGTAGACGAACGCCTTCGGGTCGTCGTTGCTGGCCAGGTTGTTGCCGAAGCCGCCGGTGACCATCAGTTCCCGGGTGACGCTCGGTGTCAGCACCGAGGTGTCGACGAACGAGGTGTAGGCGCCGAGGTCCTGGCCGATCTCGAAGGCCGTGGTCCGGCCCTGCCCGCGCTCGGGGGTGACGTGCAGGATGGTCTGCACCGGGAAGGTGAAGAAGCCGTCGAAATAGCTGATATGGGCGGGGTCGACGGTGTTGGTGCCCAGCACCGCCGGTGGGTTGGGGGTCTGGTTGTTGGTGTACAGGATGCCCGGATTGACCACAGGTTTGGCGCCGGGCAGGGGCGGCATCGACAGCACCAGGTCACCGGTGGCGGGCATGGTGACGGCGATCGCATACCGCGATCCCGGTGGGACCACCAATCGCGTGCCGTCACCCTGCACCGGCCGCTGCACCCGGGTGAACGGATTGCCGTCCTGGCCGACGATCCGGAACACCGGATGGCGCCCGGTCGCGGTCTCGGTCAACTGCAGCGGTAGGTAGGCGACGTCGCTGATGTTGGCCAGCGACCAGATCTCGGTCTGTCCCGGTTTGAGTTTCAGCTTCGGCTGGAACTGGCCGTTGACGGTGAACTGCACGTCGCGCTGATTCTCCGGCAGGCCCGGGTCGGCGGGAACGCTGACCGATCCGCTGCTGAAGCTCTGCAGATTGCCCGGCATCATCTGGTTCTGGCCGCGATGGTTGCCCGGTGACAGCGGGCCGGTGTACCAAACCGTCTGGTATTGAGAACCCTTCGTGGTCGCTGCGAAGTTCACCGGGGCGAGGATGGGCCGATAGCTGCCGTCGGCGAGCTGGTTGCCCGCCGGTGGTATCAGGGTGCTGACGAACTGCGGCCAGAACGGGTTGTTCAGCTCGTGACCGCCGCCCTTGCGGTCGAACACGTAGTTGTACTGCAGCGCCATGTCGCGCACCGGCACGTTGTCGGCCGTCACCGCGGGCAGGTTGCCGTCCGGGCGGCCGATCTCGAGCAGGCCGGCCAGCCCGGCATAGGTCTGCTGGGTGGTCAGGGTGTGCCGGTGGCTGTGGTACCAGTACAGCCCGTTCGGCATGTCGGGCGGTATGTCGTAGGTGTAGGTGTTGCCCATCCCGGCGGGGATGTCGAGCAGCACGTTGTCGGCGTTGCCGCTCGGGCTGACGTGCACGCCGTGGGTGTGCAGGTTCAGCGGCGCCGAGCCCAGGGGCGGCGGGTACAGCGGAACCTGCCCGCCGGCCTTGGTGAAGGCCGGATCGTAGAAGTCGGCGATCTTCAGGTCCTGCAGGTCGTTGTCGAAGTGCACGATGAGCCGCTGCCCGGGGTCGACCCGCAGGGTCGGGGCCGGATACAGGTTGTCCCCGGCAGTGGAGCCGTCCGAGCTGCTGCCCTTGATCAGCGTGTAGCCGAACACCAGGAAGTTCGACACCGGCTGGGACACCGTGTCGAGATCGACGCTGCCCTGGTGCGCCGACAGCCGCACCTCCAGGACGCCGTCCTTGCTCGACAGCCGGACCGGCTCGCGGAACGGGGCCGGGCTGCCCTGCGAATCCCGGTGGCTCGAGCAGGACACCCCCGCAGCCACCAGCGCAGCGAGCGCCAGCAGCGCGACGATCCGGCGCGCCCGCGATCTCATCGCAGATGCCAGATCACGGTGGTGCCGAGGAAGATGGCCAGCGTCCAGGCCGCCATCACCGCGACGATGGTCGCTGCACCGCGGAGCTCGGCGCGCCTGCGCTCCGGCCCGGCGGCCGGCGGATACAGCCAGCGTTTCAGCATCGGGTTGACGTAGAACGGCATGACCAGGAACGTCATCACGATGCTGGACAGCAGGTTGCCCACCAACATCCCCAGCCACAGCGGCATCTTGAGCGGAAACAGCGCGATCGACAGCAGCACCACCGTCGGATACAGCCCGACCCACACCGCGATCGCGGACTTGGTGTCCGACGGCGCCGTGGTGTCCTGGCTGGCGTCGAAGGCGAACCAGTTGCCGAACGAGTTGTCCACCGTCCGCAGCTCGAAGTCGTGAAACACCTTGCCCTCGGCCAGAAGTCGGGCCCGCTGCGGTGAGGTGAGCCAGGCGTCGAGGTCGGCGGCCGAGTCGTACCGGTACAGGGCGGTCCATTCGTCCTGCAGGCCCTCGATGGGCCGGAACAACTCCGAGCCGCGGTAGCCGGGAAAACGGGTCTCGGCGTCGCGCATCCGGTTCTGCCAGTCCAGGAACTCCTCGACCCGGTCCGGGTCGACGCGGTGTGTGACGACCACGGTGACCAGCTGATCCGGCGGGGCGGCCGCGCCGGCGATGACCTGCTGGGTCGGGTTGCCGTCGAGGTATTCGCGGCCGGCCGCTAGCCGGTCCTGGCGGGCCACGCTGTTGATCCAGGCCTGCAGATTGGCGACCGAATCGAACCGGTAGACGACGACCCAGTCGGGCTGGTTGGCGGTCGGCGGGGTGACCTCCGCGGTGACGAAGCCGGGAAACCTGGACGCGACCCGGTTCATGTCGTCCTGCCACACCAGGAAGTCCTCGGCGCGTTCGGGTTTGACCTTCTGGCCGATGACCACGGTGGCGGCGTGGTCGGTGAGTTCACGACCTGTCATGGCACCTCCTCGAGGCGCTCGAAGATCCGCTCGGGCGTCAACGGCAGGTCGCGGAACCTGACGCCGGTCGCGTGGTACACCGCGTTGGCCAATGCCGGGGCCACCGGGTTGATGCAGGACTCGGCGATGCCTTTGGCCGCCATCGGACCCGCCGAGTCCGTCGACTCGACGACGAGCACCTCGGTGCGCGGGATGTCTGCATAGGTGGGGATCCGGTAGTTGCGCAGGTTGGGGTTGAGCATCGTTCCGGTGCCGTCGAGGTGGAAATTCTCGGTCAGCACGAAGCCGATGCCCTGGGCGACGCCGCCCTCGACCTGACCGCGGACCTGGGCGGGATTGATCACCACCCCCGGATCGAGGGCCTGCACGCTGTAGAGGATGCGGATCTCACCGGTGACCCGGTGCACCGCGACCCGCATGCCCTGGGTGTTGGCGCTGACGCTGCGCGGCGACCCGTAGGCCTTGCGGGCCTCGGTCAGCCGCATCCCGCGGGCGGCGGCCGCCGCGTTCAACTCGCTCACCGGGATCCGCTTGCCGCCGCAGATCACGGTGTCGTCGGCCAGGAAGCAGGACGCGCGGTCGACCCCGGTGTGGTCGGCGGCGAGCAGCAACATCCGGTCGCGCAGCGCGGTGGCGGCCCGCAGCACCGCATTGCCGGCGACGAACAGCCCCGCGCTGGCGAACGCGCCGGTGTCGAAACCCGTTCGGTCGGTGTCGGACTGGATGAGGCGGATCCGGTCGGGGGTGGTGAACAGCACGGACGCGGCGATCTGAACGTGCGCGGTCGAGGTTCCTTCGCCGAATTCGACCGTGCCGACTGCGATCTCGTACATCCCGTCGTCGCACAGGGTGGCCCACGCCTCGGAGATGTGCTCGGTGGGCGGCGCGGTCTCGTGGATCGAACTGGCGGTGCCGTCGCCGATCAGCCAGTCGGGGCCGAGGTCGTCGCCGTAGGAATGTTCGCGGTGTTCGCGCAGTGCCCGGTCGACCCGATCGATGCAGCGGGCCAGGGTGTCCTCGGTGAACGAGACGTCGTCGGGGTGGGCGTCGGTGGCCAGCAGTGCGTCACCGGGCCGAACGATGTTGCGGCGGCGCAGTTCCAGCGGGTCGATGCCTAGGGCGGTGGCCAGCTCGTCGATCGCGGACTCCACGGCGAAGGCGGGCTGCGTCATGCCGTACCCGCGCAGCGCGCCGCTGGGAACGGTGTTGGTGTAGACGGCGTAGGCGTCGAACTTCTTGTTGGGGCAGCGATAGATCGCCACCGCCGCGCCGGCGGCGAACAGGGTCTCGCCGCCGTGGTTGCCGTAGGCGCCGGTGTTGGAGACGTTGTGGAACTGCACCGCGGTCAGGGTGCCGTCCGCCCTGGCGCCCAGTTTGACGGTGATCGTCATCGGGTGCCGCGGTGAGGCGGTGGTGAACTCCTCGGTGCGGGTGTACTCCAGGCACACCGGACGGCCCCCGGAGTCCAGGGCGGCCAGCGCGGCCAGGTCCTCGGTGATCATCTCCTGCTTGCCGCCGAAGCCGCCCCCGACGCGTTTGCAGAACACCCGCAGCTGGTCGGGGCGCAGGCTGAACAGGTGCGCCAGTTTCACCTTGGCGATCGACGGTGACTGGGAACTGGTGCGCACGTGCAGCCGGCCGTCCTGCACCCAGGCGATGGAGCCGTGCGTCTCCAGGTGGGCGTGCTGGACCCGCGGCGTGCGGTAAGTGGCCTCGTGGATGACGTCCGCCGCGGCGAATCCCGCTGCGGTGTCGCCGATCTCGCCGTGCAACTCGAGCAGGATGTTGCGCTCCGGGTCACGCAGGAAGGGGTCGTCGAACCCGTGCAGCGCGGGCGCCCCGGGCTGCATGGCCTGCTCCGGGTCGAACACCGCGGGTAGGACCTCGTACTCGATGACCAGCCGGCGGCAGCCCTCCTCGGCGGCGGCCACGGTGTCGGCGAGCACCGCGGCCATCCGCTGCCCGACGAAGCGGGCGACGTCGTCGAGGATGTAGGTGTCGTCGGGATCGACGAGGTGGTCGGTGTGCAGTGCGGTGTTGAACCGCTTGCGCGGCACGTCCTCCCAGGTGTAGACGCGGTGCACACCGGGAACGGCCAGCGCCGCCGTCTTGTCGACGGAGACGATGCGGGCGTGCGCGTGCGGCGAGTGCACCAGCTTGAGGTGCAGCATGCCGGCCATCTCGACGTCCATCGTGAATTCGGCACGGCCCGTGACGATGTCGGTGGCGGCGGGCGCGCCGATGCTGGTGCCCACCGCCTGCCCCGGCAGCGCTGTCTGGATCGCGGCGACGCCACTCACGGCGTCCTCGATGGCGCGGTAGCCGGTGCACCGGCACAGGTTTCCCTTCAGTGCCCGGGGCAGGTCGGCCTTCTGCTCCGCGGTGAGGCTCGCACAGGTCATGATCATCCCCGCGGTGCAGAAGCCGCATTGGAAGCCCGGCGCGTCGCGGAACCCGCGCTGCACCGGGTGCAGATCCTCCGCGGTACCGAGACCCTCGATCGTCGTCACCGGCCGGTCCTCGGCCCGGAACGCCGGCGTGATGCAACTGTGCACCGGCTCGCCGTCGAGCCACACCGTGCAGGCGCCGCAATCGCCTGCGTCGCAACCCTTTTTGACGCCGTGCCAGCCCAGCGACCGCACGAACGTCCGCAGGCACTGTCCCGGCTCGGGCTCTCGCTCGGACGGCCGCCCGTTGACGATGTAGGTCACCGCGGGGCTTCCCCGGCGAGTTCGGCGCGGATCTCCGCGGCGAAGTGGCGGGTCAGGTGCCTGCGGTGGGCGGGTGTGCCGTTGGCGTCGTCGAACCACGCGGCCTCGTCGATCGCGTCGATGCGCTCCGCCAGGTCTTCGGGGTCGGGGAGGGCGTCGAAACCCAGACACACCGGACGGGTGGTGCCCGCCGTGATCGTCAGCAGGACCTCACCGCTGTCGTGATCCCGGGTGCCGACCAGGAACACCGTCGAGCGGCCGAGTTTGGTCAGGCAGAACTGCCGGTGGACGTGCCGCCTGCGGAACGCGGCGGCGGGGATGTGGACGCTGCGCAGCAGTTCTCCGGGCTGCAACACGTTTCGGTTGTTGCCGACGACGAACTCCGCTGCGGGCAGCATGCGATCCGAGCCGTCGGCGGCCCACAGTCGATACCCGGCCTGCAGCGCCACCGTCAGCGTGATCATCGGCCCGGCGGGCAGCGCCATGCAGATGTTGCCGCCCACGGTGGCGGCGTTCCACACCTTGAACGACGCCAGGAAGGCCTCGCAGCTGGTCCGGATCAGTTGCGCCGCCGGCCAATCCGCCGGCGGCGCGAAACCGTGCAGCTCGCTGATGGTGCAGGTGGCGCCGATCTCCAGGCCGGATTCGTCGGCGTGCAGCGGCGGCCAGCCGAGCGCGGTCAGGTCGACGAGGCGGCGCAGGTGGGTCTGCGGCTCGGAGAACAACCAGGTGCCGCCCGCCAGGAAGGCGTCGCCGGGGCACCAGTCGGCGCCCGGCCGTTCGGACGGCCGGCGGACGACCTCGGTGACGGTGTTGAGATCCAAGTGCATCACACTAGGCGCGGCCGGCGGCCGGTGCCGGGGATTCGCCGAGGGTTCCGGGCGGGTTCAGTCCACCGGCACGTCGATGATCGGCCGCTGGACACCGGCGCCGGCCCCGTCGAAATGCCACCATTCGCCCGAGTAGACGGCCAGGCCGCCGGCGGCCATCGCGGTCCGCAGCCGGGCCCGGTTCGCCTGCGCCGCCGCGCTGACACCGTCGGTGGCGTAGGCGGTCGCACGTGCTGAGAAGTCGTCGAAATCGGTGCCCATGTCGACCGGGCGGCCGGCGGCGTCGATGATCGTCACGTCCACCGACCGGCCGGCCTCGTGGCTGCGCGAATACGGGCCGGGCTTGGCCACCCACGCCGGGTTCGGCACCGCCTCGAACATCCGCACCTGCACCTCGTGCGGCCGGTAGCAGTCCCAGAACACCAACTTCTCACCCTGCGCGCGCAGCGCGGCGGCCGCGGCGGCCAGGCCGGGCGCCATCGACTCGTGGACCAGGCAGCGGGCGTCGGCGGGATACAGCTGCGCGCCGACGAAGTTGTTCGCGGTGGCGTAGCGCAGGTCGAGCACGGCGTCGGGCACCACCGTCCGCACGTCGAGGAAACCGACGGCCGCCGCCGCGGGGCTCACCGGCGGTACCCCGCCGTCCGGGGCGGCCGGCGCCGCCGGGGCCACCGTCGCGGCGCACAGTGCCACGGCGGCACGAATCACTCGCATATCGCCATTCTCCCCGTCGGCTCCCGGTAGCCGAGGCGCCCCCGGGTCAGCGCGATCAGCGCCAGCGCCGTCAGCACCGCGACGATCAGCACCCCGAACTCGACACTGAACGTCGCGGCATCGGCCGTGATGACCCCGCGATCGGCCAGCACCTGGAGGTAGGTCGCGGTGCCGTCCACCGAACCGTGCAACAGGATCACCAGCAGCAGGCTCGCGCCGGTGTTGTTCGACAACCAGGTGAAGACGACGGTCAGGCCGGTGGTGAACACCACGAACAGGCCGAGACCCACCACACCGCTGGCGGCGGCGCCGGCGAACCACGCCGGTGCGTACAGGAAGAAATGCCACCCGCTCCACAGCAGCCCGAGCAGCAGGGTGGCCCGCATCGGGCCGGACCGGTGCTGCATGCGCGGCAGCGCGAACCCGCGCCAGCCGGATTCCTCGAACAGCGGACCGAAGAAGAAATGGGCCGCATATGCGCCGGGGTAGGCGGCCAGCGCCGACGGGGTCAGCGCCCGCAGCGCGTCCGGGCTCACCACCGCGGCGGTGACCAGGATCTGGCCCAGCGGGACGAGCAAGACCGCGACCAGGTACCAGCGCAACCCGACCCGCCAGGAGACCAGGCGTCGCAGCAGCCGCCGGACCCCGGCGCGGCCGTCGGTGACGGCGGTCATGAAGAACGCCGTCCCGGTCACCCCCACCGCGACGCCCGGCAGCGCGTAGAGCGAGGGAGCGTGGGTGGTCGCGGAGAACGCCGGCACCCCGCCCAGCACCAGCGGGATCCACAACAGCCAGGTCACGGCGTAGGCCAGGACGAAGAACGACAGCAGCGGCCGGGCGCGCAGCAGGGTCATCCTTCTCTGATGCGCTTGTCGGCGGTCAACAGCAGGTTGTCGTACGCCGACCGGCCCGGCGCCTGCTCTTGCTGGGCGAGCCGCAGGAAGTCGCTGACCACCCGCTCGGCGAGCACTCGCAGCTTGACGTTGCCCTCCTGGGAGCGCCAGCGCAGCAGGTCGAAGGCCGCGTCGGCGTCGATGGCGTAGACGATCATCAGCATGCCCTTGGCCTGTTCGATGGTCGCCCGGTTCTCCGCGATCTCGGCGATCGTCGCGGTCATCTGCTCGCGCTGGTGGTCCTCGCTGGGGGACACGTCGACATAGAACCCGTGGGTTCCGACTACCTCGCCGGCGTCGTCGGCCACGGTGTCGGCCACCACCAGGACGTGGCGGATGCGCCCGGCGGTGTCGATGATGCGGTGTCTGGTGCTGAACGCCTGATGGTGCCTGCGCACTTCGTCGAGGGTGGCCGCGACGTGCCGGTAGTCGTCGGGATGCTTGTGGGACAGCACCAACTCGGTGGTCGGGGTGACGGTCCCGGGGGCGTAACCGTGCATGGCCTCGACCTCCGGCGACCACTCCCAACGCTCGTCGTCGAAGTAGAAGCGGAACCAGCCGACGTGCTGTTCCCGCGCGCCGGCGACCGGGGCGGGGTTGGCCGGAAATTCCATCGATACCTCTCGTCCGAGCAGCGTCACAGCTATGCACGAGCCGCGTGGCCGGGGGTTTGGGAGGGTCCGGAGCATTCTCCGGGCAGAACAGAACCCTCGTTATCCCAGGTTCTGCGGGCAACAAATTATTTACACGCAGAGCGCTCCGGATTCAAACCGGGACCGTTAGCCTGTCGGGACACCGCCGAAACAGCGGTGACAGGAGTGACAGGTGTAACGAATCCGGCGTGTGGTGTGAATGACCGGTAACGGGTGTTCACTTGGCACGATCCGCGGAGGACACGATGGTGAAGATCAGCACCATGGGGCTGGCGGCGCTGGGCGTCTCGGCCGCCGTCATGACCGCTCCGGCCGCGCTGGCCGACCCGGCCGATGCCGCGGCGCCGGCCGATCCGGGCACCTCGGTGCAGGCCGCGCCGGCGAACGCTGTCCCGGTCGGTGACGTGGTTGCGGCGCCGCCCACCGAGGTACCGCACCTGACCAGCCCGCAGAACCTCCCGCCGGGTACCACCGACAACCCGGATCAGCAGAGTCACGGCCTCGGCTACCTGCGGGACCTGCTGCACGCGATCCGGACCCAGGACGTCAAGCCGAGCGACGCGCTGCTGCTGCTCGCGCAGCGCCCGATGAACTCCAACACCACCCCGCCCGGGATGTCGTCGACGCCGACCGGCCCGGTGGGCTCCTCCTCGGCGGTTCCGGCCCCGGCGCCGGCGGCCGACCCGGCCGCGCCCACGCCGTAGCAGGCTCCTAGGGCTTGACCAGGGTGAACTGGTCGACGTCGATGTAGCCGACGCGGAACATCTTCGAGCAGCCGGTGAGGTACTTCATGTACCGGTCGTAGACCTCCTGGGACTGGATCGCGATCGCCTCGTCGCGGCGGGACTCCAGCGCCTCGGCCCACAGATCGAGGGTGCGCGCGTAGTGCGGCTGCAGCGATTGCACGCGGGCCACCTCGAACCCGGCCGCGGCGGCGTGCTCCTCCACCATCGGAATCGACGGCAGCCGACCGCCCGGGAAGATCTCGGTGACGATGAACTTCGCGAATCGCGCGAACTCGAACGACAGCGGCAGGCCGCGTTCGATCATCTGGTTGGGATGCAGCCCGGTGATGGTGTGCAGCAGCATGACGCCGTCGGCGGGCAGCGCGTTGAAGGCCATGTCGAAGAAACGGGTGTAGCGCTCGAAGCCGAAATGCTCGAAGGCGCCGATCGAGACGATCCGGTCGACCGGCTCGTCGAACTTCTCCCAGCCCTCGAGCAACACCCGCTTCGAGCGCGGACTGTCCGAGGAGTCGAACAGCTGCTGCACGTGGGCGGCCTGATTGCGGCTCAGCGTCAGGCCGACGACGTTGACGTCGTAGCGCTCCACCGCGCGCATCATGGTGGCGCCCCAGCCGCAGCCGATGTCGAGCAGCGTCATCCCGGGCGCCAGGCCCAGCTTGCCCAGCGCCAGGTCGATCTTGGCGAGCTGCGCCTCCTCCAGCGACATGTCGTCGCGCTCGAAGTAGGCGCAGCTGTAGGTTTGCGTCGGGTCCAGGAACAACCGATAGAAGTCGTCGGAGATGTCGTAGTGGGCCTGGATGTCCTCGAAGTGCGGAGTCAGGTCGTCCGACGGTGGCTTACCCATGCCACCAGCTAATCATGCGCTCGCGTCAATTACGACCGCGGCCTCGTTGCGGCGCAGGAAGGGAACCGTCCAGGGCGGGTCGTAGAACCAGGAGAACGGGTCGCCCGCCGGCTCGATGCCGTTGTCGCGAAGGGTGTCCAGCAACTCCTTGGTGTGCGACTCGGTGGAGTCGGTGCTGATCAGCCCGGAGTACCGCAGCACCGCGACCGTTTCGGCCGGGACCGCCACCAGCCGCACCAGGTCCTCGTTCGGGGTGGGCAGCGAGTCCAGGGTGTACTTCGACGGCATGAAGAAGCGGATCACCCATTCGCCGCCGGGCCCGCGCTGGGACGCCACCGGCGCCGTCATCGCGATCTTCTCGCTCGGCTGCTGGGCGACCGGGGCCGTCATCGCGATCTTGGTCTTGCTCTGGTTACCGCCGAAGATGTAGCGCGCCAGCCGGCGGAACCCCTCGTTGCGGGCGGCTTCCTCGTCGGCGGCGATGGCGGTCTCGGCCGCGATCCGCGGGCCGTACCGGCGAATCTCGACGTTGCCGATCTTGCGTTCTACGGTGAAGTCCGGCTCCTCGGTGCCGGCGCGGATCCCGACGATCGTGCCGCCGGCCTCTGCGACCTGGCCGAGGGCCCCGACGATCTTGCCGAGCATGGCGTCATCCCTTCCGTCGACGGTTATGCAGGTCCAACGCCGGTGCGTGCTCCGGAGTTCCTACAGTCGCGTCAGCGCGGCGTAGCGCGCTCGATGCTGGTCGGTCGATCCGAACTCGTACTGCAGCGCGGTGAGCCGCTTGAAGTAGTGCCCGATGGCCAGTTCCTCGGTCATCCCCATGCCGCCGTGCAGTTGCACCGCGTTCTGGCCGATGAAGCGTGCCGCCCGCCCGACCGTGGCCTTGGCCGCGGAGACCGCCCGGGCGCGGGTCGCCGGTTCGGCGTCGAGGTTGAGCACCGCCAGATAGGCCGCGGAGACGGCCTGTTCGAGTTCCATGTACATGTCGACCATCCGGTGCTGCAGCACCTGGAAACCGCCGATCGGCTGACCGAACTGCTGGCGTTGCTTGCAGTACTCGACGGTGTCGGCGAGCACCTTGCGTATCGCCCCGACGGCCTCGGCGCACACCGCCGCGGCGCCCTCGTCACGGGCCTGCTCCAGCGAGGCTGCCGCGTCATCGGTCAGCAGCGCGGCGGCCGACAGCCGCAGATCCTGCAGCACGAGGTCCGCGGCGCGGCGGTCGTCGATGGTGCGGTAGCCGTGCACGGTCACACCGTCCGGCGGGGCGGCGGTGTCGAACTCGGTGAGGAACAGCGCAATGCGTTGCGGCGCAGCGCCTTCGGCATCGACTTGGGCGGTGATCAGTAGG
>JAGQTU010000084.1 GCA_020438865.1 Mycobacterium sp. | reverse complement strand
ACGCCCATGAGACGTGCCATCAGGCAGTGATTCCTTCTTCTATGCGGAGGTCTGTTCCCAGTCCGTTCCCGACGGCGTCGGGGCCCGGCCTCCGTCCGGGCGTGTCCAGGCGGCACTGATTCCTCTTGTTGGCGCTGACGCGCCAATCCGCCTGGTGGTACTGGGAGGTCTGCATTCAGTTGTGGGTACTGCTTGCCGCCGCGGCGGCGGGCTGCTGTCCGATTGTCCGGACTAGCCCTGCCGCTGCTTGTGGCGCGGATCGGAGCAGATCACCATGACCCGCCCATGCCGGCGGATCACCCTGCACTTGTCGCAGATCGGCTTGACGCTCGGGTTCACCTTCACGGCCGTTGATCCTTCTTGGTCGTCTTGATAGTCGGGATGTGCTGGTAGCGCTGGGGCTACTTGTAGCGGTACACGATTCGGCCCCGGGTCAGGTCGTAGGGAGACAACTCCACCACCACCCGGTCCTCGGGGAGGATGCGGATGTAGTGCTGCCGCATCTTGCCGCTGATGTGGGCGAGCACCTTGTGTCCGTTCTCCAGCTCAATGCGGAACATCGCATTGGGCAGAGGCTCGACCACGCGGCCCTCGACCTCGATGGCACCGTCTTTCTTCGCCATACCCTCTCAGATCCTGCTGATTGTTGACTTCTGCTCGTACCGGCCGCTTGGCGACTTGTCCGCGCAGTCGGGGCAGCAAACGCCCCGACTTCAAAACGTGGGCCGATGACCGGAAATTCCAAGACTGGACACGCAAAGAGTCGGCGCGAACACCGCACCGTCGGTCTACGATACCCGCTCCGGCGCGCTACTCCAAAACGCCGTCGCAGCGTCCGGTGCTGCACCGACGCCGGCGTCGGGACCCTGACGAACAGGCCACGGCCGGATGGTGAAGCCAGGCTAGCCCAACCTAATAAAAATTGGACGGGCAGCGCATACTGGTAAGCGATGACTGGACCGATCCCCCAGCCCCGCAAGCCCGTCATTCTCACCGTCGACGACGATCCCGCCGTTTCCCGGGCAGTCGCCCGTGACCTGCGCCGTCATTACGGCGAGAACTACCGCATCGTGCGGGCCGAATCCGGGCCCGACGCGCTCGAGACCCTCAACGAACTCAAGCTGCGCGGTGACACCGTCGCGGTGTTCGTCGCCGACTACCGGATGCCGCAGATGAGCGGCATCGACTTCCTCGAAGAGGCGATGGACCTCTACCCGCTGGCCCGGCGGGTGCTGCTGACCGCCTACGCCGACACCCACGCCGCCATCGACGCCATCAACGTCGTCGACCTGGACCACTACCTGCTCAAGCCGTGGGACCCGCCCGAGGAGAAGCTCTACCCGGTGATCGACGCGCTGCTGGAGGCCTGGCGGGCCACCGGCGACCGCGCCGTCCCGCACACCAAGGTGATCGGGCACCGGTGGAACGAGCGGTCCTGGGAGGTGCGCCAGTTCCTGGCCCGCAACCAGCATTCGTTCCGCTCCTTCATGGCCGACGAGCCCAAGGGCCGCCAACTTCTCGACGCGGCCGGGCTGGACGGCTACGCGCTGCCGGTGGTGATCACCGAGCAGGGCCACACCCTGGTGGAGCCCAGCGACGCCGAACTGGCCGCCATGCTCGGGCTGTCCACCACGCCCCGGCTGGAGATGTACGAGTTGGCCGTCATCGGGGGCGGCCCGGCCGGGCTGGCCGCCGCGGTCTACGGCGCGTCCGAGGGACTCAAGACCGTCCTGATCGAGGAGGCCGCCACCGGAGGGCAGGCCGGGCGCAGCTCACGCATCGAGAACTACCTGGGTTTCCCCACCGGCATCTCCGGGGCCGAGCTCACCACCTCGGCGCGCCGCCAGGCCGAACGGTTCGGGGCCGAGGTCATCACCACTCGCAAGGCGGTGCGGCTGCACGCGGGCGATACCGGCTCGGCGCGCACCATCGAGTTCGAGGACGGCAGCACCGTCGGCGCGCAGGCCGTCATCCTGGCGACCGGCGTGGACTACCGCCAGCTGCGGGTCACCGGGTGCTGGGACAACCCGGAGGACCCCGCCTGCAATTACGTCGGGCGCGGGGTCTACTACGGGGCCTCGGTGTCCGACGCCACCGAATGCGCCGGCGAGGACGTCTACATCGTCGGCGGGGCCAACTCGGCCGGTCAGGCGGCGATGTTCATGTCGAAATCGGCCAACTCCGTGACGCTGCTGGTGCGCGGCCCGTCGCTGGAATCCTCGATGTCGTACTACCTGATCCAGCAGATCGCCAAGAACCCCAAGATCTCGGTGCGCACCTGCACCGAGGTCGTCGACACGCTCGGCGAGGACGACCACCTGACCGCTCTGGTGCTGGCCGATCGGCAGACCGGCGAGCAGGAGACGGTGGCGTGCACCCGGCTGTGCTGCTTCATCGGCGCCGAGCCGCGCACCGACTGGCTCGACGTGGTGGCCAAGGACGACCACGGTTTCATCCTGTCCGGCCCGGACCTGCGCGACGTCGCGGGCTGGACGCTCGACCGGCCGCCGCACCACCTGGAAACAAGCGTGCCCGGTGTGTTTGTTGCAGGGGACGTGCGCGCCGAATCCGCCAAACGGGTGGCAGCCGCCGTCGGCGAAGGGTCGATGGCCGTGATGCTGGTGCACCGCTATCTGGCCGAGGTGTGAGCGGAAGGACCGACCATGGGCGAGACGTGCGTGCCTGACGAACTGCGGACCCTGTTCCTGTTCGAGGCGCTGACCGACGACCAGCTTCAGACGCTGTGCGAGAACGGCCATATCGCCGTCTTCGAACAGGGCCTGATCTGCCGCGAGGGTGATCCCGCGACGTGTTTCTACGTGCTGCTCGACGGGGAACTGGTGATGTCGAAGCGCTCGGCCGGCGTGGACATCGAGACCGGCCGGACCTCCCAGCGCGGGGTGTACTGCGGGGCCTGGTCGGCGTACGTGCCCGGTGAGGAACACCTCTACGAGGCCTCGGTGCGGGTGACCAGACCGTCCCGGTTCTTCGTCCTGGACGCCGAGGCGTTCGCCGGGTTCATGCAGGCGGAGTTCCCGATGGCCGTGCATCTGCTCGAAGGCCAGAAGGTGGGCGGGCTGCGGCAGCGCCAGATCATCGGTCAACGGGAGAAGCTGCTGGCGCTGGGCACCATCACCGCCGGGCTGACCCATCAGCTCAACAACCCGGCCGCCGCGATCTCCCGCGACGTGGCCAACCTGCGCGAGAACGTCGGCAAGATGCGCCACAAGCTGGCGATGCTGGCCGACGGAAAGTTCACACCCGAGGCGCTGGGCGTGCTGGTGCGCATGCAGGACGAGGTCGCCGAGCAGGTGGCCAAGTCGAAGGCTCAGCAGCTGACCGCGCTCGAGACCTCCGACCGCGAGGACGAGATCGGGGACTGGCTGGAGGATCACGGCATCGGCGCCGGCTGGGACTACGCGCCGACCTTCGTCGAGGCCGGCCTGGACACCGACTGGCTGGAGCGGGTGGACGCCTCGCTGTGCGACGCCGACTGTTCGGCGACGCTGCAGAGCGCCATCGGGTGGCTGAAGTACACAATCGACACCGAGCTGTCGGTGAACCGGATCGCCGAGGCCAGCAAGCGCATCTCGGCACTGCTGGCCGGCACCAAGCAGTACTCGCAGATGGACCGCGCGCCCTACCAGTCGGCCGACATCCACGAACTGTTGTTCAGCACCCTGATGATGTTCGGGGAGAAGCTGGGCAAGGACGGCCCGGTTCGGGTCGTCAAGGAGCTGGACAAGTCGTTGCCCGAATTGCTTTGTTATCCAGGTGATCTCAATCAGGTGTGGACGAACATCATCGAGAACGCGATCCAGGCGATGGGCGGGCGCGGCACCCTCACGCTGCGCACCCTGCGGGAGGGCGAGTTCGTCCGGGTGGAGATCTGCGACGACGGGCCGGGCATTCCGGACGAGATAATCGACCGCATCTTCACACCGTTCTTCACCACCAAGGCGTTCGGGGAGGGCACCGGCCTGGGGCTCGACCTGGCCTGGCGCATCGTCGTCGAGAAACACCAGGGCAACCTGCGGGTGGAGTCGCGGCCGGGCGACACCCGGTTCATCGTGCTGCTGCCCCTGGTGGCACCGGCGCCCGAGGCGCCGACCCCGATCGAACTGCCCGCGGAATAGTTCGCAACCGGGCCGAGGTTGGAGGACAGATGAGCGACCACGCCAAACCCGACCTCGGAGCCGCGCGGCAGGCGAGATTGAACCTCGGCAGGTATGCGGCATTCGGGATGGGGTTCACCCCGGAACAGGCCGCCGAAATCGAAGCGCTCGGCTACGGCGCGGTGTGGGTGGCGGGCTCACCGCCCGCCGAGCTCGACTGGGTGGAGCCGATCCTGGCCGCGACCACCACGCTGAAGGTGGCCACCGGCATCGTCAACATCTGGAGCGCCTCGGCCGAGGCCGTCGCCACCTCGTTTCACCGCATCGATCAGGCCCACCCCGGCCGGTTCGTGCTCGGCATCGGCGTCGGCCACCCGGAGGCCAACCAGACATATCGCAAACCACTGGACGCCCTCAACGAGTACCTCGACGTCCTCGACGCCAACGGGGTGCCCAAGGACCGCCGAGTGATCGCCGCGCTCGGACCGCAGGTGCTCAAGCTGTCGGCCCGGCGCAGCGCAGGCGCCCACCCCGTGCTCGTCACCCCCGAGCACACCGCGCAGGCACGCGAACTGATCGGCCCGGACGCCTTCCTGGCCCCGGCGGTCCCGGTGGTTCCGACCCCCGACGGCGAGCGGGCCAGGGCGGTAGGACGCCAGATGCTGGAGATCTACCTGGGCCTGCAGAACTACCTCAACAACTGGAAGCGTCTCGGGTTCACCGACGACGACATCGCCCGGCCGGGCAGCGACCGTCTCGTCGACGCCCTGCTGGTGTCCGGCACCCCGGACGTGATCGCCGGCCGGCTCCGGGCGCACCTCGACGCCGGCGCCGACCACGTGCCGATCCAGCTGCTGGCCCCACCGGAGCGGGTGGTGCCCGCACTGGCCGAACTCGCTGGCCCGCTCGGGCTGAACTGATCGGAAAGGAATGTCGATGAGCGACAAGCCGGATCATGGAGCCGCCGGGCCGGCGACATTGGACCTGGGCCTGTTCGGCTCGTTCGGCCGCGGGGTGACCCCCGAGCAGGCCAAGGAGATCGAGGCACTGGGCTACGGCGCGGTGTGGGTGGGTGGCTCCCCGCCGGCCGAACTCGACTGGGTCGAGCCGATCCTCGCCAAGACCAGCACGCTGAAGGTGGCCACCGGCATCGTCAACATCTGGACCGCGGCCGCCGGTCCGGTCGCCGAGTCGTTCCACCGCATCGATTCGGCCTACCCCGGCCGGTTCCTGCTCGGCATCGGCGTCGGGCACCCCGAGGCGCACCAGGAGTACCGCAAGCCGATCGACGCCCTCACCGAATACCTGGACAAGCTCGACGAGTACGGCGTGCCCAGGCAGCGCCGGGTCGTCGCCGCACTGGGCCCGCAGGTGCTCAAGCTGTCGGCGCGCCGCAGCGCGGGCGCCCACCCGTACCTGACGACCCCGGAACACACCGCGATGGCCCGGGAACTCATCGGCCCGGAGGCCTTCCTGGCGCCCGAGCACAAGGTGGTGCTGACCACCGACGCCGAGAAGGCCCGCGCGGTCGGCCGCAAGGCGCTCGACATCTACCTGAACCTGCAGAACTATCTCAACAGCTGGAAGCGGCTCGGGTTCGACGACGACGACGTGGCACGCCCGGGCAGCGACCGGCTGGTGGACGCGGTGGTCGCCTACGGGACCCCGGAGGCCATCGCGGCCCGGCTCAAGCAACATCTCGACGCGGGCGCCGACCACGTCGCGGTCCAGGTGCTGACGTCGCCGGACAAGCTGGTCGGCGCGCTGGCCGAGCTGGCCGGACCGCTGGGACTTTAGGGCTCACCGCCGACCCTGACGGCCGAAACGGGCCGCGAGACGGCTAGGGTTGACACCCATGCGGCTGTTGGTCACCGGCGGCGCCGGGTTCATCGGAGCAAACTTCGTCCGCGCGGCGGTACAGGAACGTGCCGGCGTATCGGTGACGGTTCTGGACGCGCTGACCTATGCCGGCAGCCGCGAGTCGCTGCGGGCGGTCGAGGACCAGATCCGCATGGTCGAAGGCGACCTCACCGACGAGCCGCTCGTCGACCGTCTGGTCGCGGAGTCCGACGCGGTGGTGCACTTCGCCGCCGAGACGCACGTCGACAACTCGCTGACCGACCCGGCCGCGTTCCTGCGCAGCAACGTCATCGGCACGTACTCCGTGCTGGAGGCGGTGCGCAAGCACGGGGTGCGCCTGCACCACATCTCCACCGACGAGGTCTACGGCGACCTGCCGCTCGACGAGCCGGTGCGCTTCACCGCCGCGACGCCGTACAACCCGTCCAGCCCGTACTCGGCCACGAAGGCCTCGGCCGACCTGCTGGTGCGGGCGTGGGCGCGGTCGTACGGAGTACGGGCGACCATCTCGAACTGCTCCAACAACTACGGGCCGTACCAGCACGTGGAGAAGTTCATCCCCCGCCAGATCACGAACCTGCTGACCGGCAGGCGACCCAAGCTGTACGGCGCCGGCGCCAACGTCCGGGATTGGATCCACGTCGACGACCACAACAGCGCGGTGTGGCGCATCCTCGACAGCGGCACCATCGGCCGCACCTACCTGATCGGCGCCGACGGTGAACGCGACAATCTCTCGGTGCTGCGGATGATCCTGCAGTTGATGGGCCGCGACCCCGACGACTTCGACCACGTCACCGACCGCGCCGGCCACGACCTGCGGTACGCGATCGACTCCAGCGCGCTGCGCGACGAACTGGGCTGGGCGCCGAAGCACACCGACTTCGCCGAGGGGCTCGCAGGCACCATAGAGTGGTACCGCGACAACGAGTGGTGGTGGGCACCGCTGAAGGAGCAGGTCGAGGCCGGCTACGCGAAACGTGGGCAGTGACATGAGTTTTCGAGAGCTTTCGATTCCCGGAGCATGGGAGATCACCCCGAAGCAGCACGGCGACAGCCGCGGCATGTTCTTCGAGTGGTTCACCGAGGGCGGTTTCGCGGAGATGACCGGACACGCCTTCGACATGCGCCAGGCGAACTGTTCGGTGTCGGCGGCCGGTGCGCTGCGCGGTCTGCACTTCGCCCAGTTGCCGCCGAGCCAGGCGAAGTACGTGACGTGCGTGAAGGGCTCGGTGTTCGACGTCGCCGTCGACATCCGCGTCGGCTCCCCCACCTACGGCCAGTGGGACGCGGTCCTGCTCGACGATGTCGACCGCCGCTCGATGTACCTCTCCGAGGGCCTGGCGCACGGCTTCCTTGCGCTGCAGGACGATTCGACAGTCATGTATCTGTGCTCGACGCCGTACGCCCCGAAGCGCGAGCACGGGATCGCGCCCACCGACCCGGAGATCGGGATCGAGTGGCCGCTGCCCGCGGCCCAGTTGCGACTGTCCGAGAAGGATCTGGTCGCTCCCACGCTGGCCGAGGTGCGCGAGCAGGGCCTGCTGCCGAGCTGGGCGGAGACCCGGTCGTTCGTCGAGGGTCTGCGCCGGCCCTGAGCCCCGTCGAGGTGCCCTTGCGCTGCCCGTCGGCCCAATACTAGGATGTCCTAGTATTGGGTCACCGCCGGATCGCCGAGGGGCAGCACATGAGCACACGCATTCCACACTTCATCGACGGCAAGCGCTCGGAACTCACCAGCACGCGCACCGCCGACGTCTTCAACCCCAGCACCGGTGAGGTGCAGGCCCAGGTGCTGCTGGCCTCCGCGGCCGACGTCGACACCGCGGTGGCCTCGGCGGTGGAGGCGCAGAAGGAGTGGGCGGCGTGGAACCCGCAGAAGCGGGCCCGGGTGCTGATGAAATTCATCGAACTGGTCAACGCCAACGCCGACGAGATCGCCGAACTGCTGTCCATCGAGCACGGCAAGACCGTCGCCGACTCGCACGGCGACATCCAGCGCGGTATCGAGGTCATCGAGTTCGCCACCGGGATACCGCATCTCATGAAGGGTGAGTTCACCGAGGGCGCAGGCCCGGGTATCGACGTGTACTCGATCCGTCAGCCGCTCGGCGTCGTCTGCGGGATCACCCCGTTCAACTTCCCGGCGATGATCCCGCTGTGGAAGGCCGGCCCGGCGCTGGCGTGCGGCAACGCGTTCATCCTCAAGCCCTCCGAACGTGATCCCTCGGTGCCGCTGCGGCTGGCCGAGTTGTTCCTCGAAGCCGGTCTGCCCGCCGGGGTGTTCCAGGTGGTGCAGGGCGACAAGGAGGCCGTCGACGCGCTGCTGGACCACCCGGACATCAAGGCCTACGGCTTCGTCGGCAGCTCCGACATCGCCCAGTACATCTATTCGCGCGCCGCGGCCGGCGGTAAGCGAGCGCAGTGCTTCGGCGGCGCCAAGAACCACATGATCGTGATGCCCGACTCCGACCTCGACCAGGCGATCGACGCCCTGGTTGGCGCCGGCTACGGCAGTGCCGGTGAGCGCTGCATGGCGATCTCGGTGGCCGTTGCGGTCGGGGACGAAACCGCCAACCGGCTACGCGCCCGGCTGGCCGAACGAGTCGAGCACCTGCGGGTCGGCCACAGCCTCGATCCCAAGGCCGACTACGGACCGCTCGTCACCGAGGCTGCGCTTGACCGGGTTCGCGGCTACATCGACGCCGGGGTGGCCGCCGGGGCCGAACTTGTGGTCGACGGCCGCGAGAAGGCCAGCGACGAACTGACGTTCGGCGATGACAGCCTCGAGGGTGGCTTCTTCATCGGCCCCTCGCTGTTCGATCACGTCACCACCGACATGTCGATCTACACCGACGAGATCTTCGGCCCGGTGGTCTGCATCGTGCGCGTCAAGGACTACGAGGAGGCCCTGCGCCTGCCCAACGAGCACGAGTACGGCAACGGGGTGGCGATCTTCACCCGCGACGGTGACACCGCCCGCGACTTCGTCTCCCGGGTGCAGGTGGGCATGGTCGGGGTGAACGTGCCGATCCCGGTTCCGGTGGCCTACCACACCTTCGGCGGCTGGAAGCGCTCCGGCTTCGGCGACCTCAACCAGCATGGCCCGGCGTCGATCCAGTTCTACACCAAGACCAAGACCGTCACCGAGCGGTGGCCGTCGGGCATCAAGGACGGTGCCGAATTCGTCATCCCCACGATGAAATAGCGCGCCGATGACCCTTCATACACTCGACGACGACGAACGCGTGATCGCCGAGACCGCGGGCGCGTTCGCCGCCAAACGCCTTGCGCCCCACGCCCTGGAGTGGGACCACGACAAGCACTTCCCGGTCGACGTGCTGCGGGAGTCCGCCGAACTGGGCATGGCGGCCATCTACTGCGCCGAGGATGTCGGCGGCAGTGGGCTGCGGCGCCTCGACGCGGTCCGCATCTTCGAGCAACTGGCCTACGCCGACCCGGCGATCGCGTCGTTCATCTCCATCCACAACATGTGCGCCTGGATGATCGACACCTACGGCACCGCCGACCAGCGCAAGTCCTGGGTGCCCCGGCTGGCGTCGATGGAGGCTATCGCAAGCTACTGCCTCACCGAACCGGGCGCCGGGTCCGACGCGGCGGCGCTGCGGACCAGGGCGGTACGGGACGGTGACCACTACGTGCTCGACGGGGTCAAGCAGTTCATCTCCGGCGCCGGGACCTCCGACATCTACGTGGTGATGGCCCGCACCGGTAGCGACGGGCCCCGCGGCATCTCCGCCTTCCTCGTCGAAAAGGGCACTCCGGGGCTGAGTTTCGGGGCCAACGAGGAGAAGATGGGTTGGAACGCCCAGCCCACCGCGCAAGTGATCCTGGAGGGCGTGCGGGTATCCGCCGACGCGATGCTCGGGGGCGCCGAGGGAGAGGGCGGCGGTTTCGGCATCGCGATGAACGGGCTCAACGGCGGCCGGCTCAACATCGCGGCCTGCTCACTGGGCGGTGCGCAGGCGGCCTACGAGAAGGCGGCCGGGTACCTGGCCGACCGCCAGGCGTTCGGCGGTGCCCTGCTCGACGAGCCGACGATCCGGTTCGCGCTCGCCGACATGGCGACCGCGCTGGAGGCCTCCCGGCTGCTGCTGTGGCGCGCGGCGAGCGCGCTGGACGACGACGACCCGGACAAGGTCGCGCTGTGCGCGATGGCCAAGCGCTACGTCACCGACGCCTGTTTCGACGTCGCCGACCAGGCGTTGCAACTGCACGGCGGCTACGGCTATCTGCGGGAGTACGGCATCGAGAAGATCGTGCGGGATCTACGGGTGCACCGAATCCTGGAGGGCACCAACGAAATCATGCGCGTGGTGATCGGACGGGCCGAAGCGACGGCCGCCCGCGCGCGCGTATCGGCATAGGAGAAGATCCGGTGAGCACAGTCGCCTTCCTCGGGTTGGGCAACATGGGCGGCCCGATGGCCGCGAACCTGGTCAAGGCCGGCCACACCGTGCACGGCTTCGACCCGGTGCCCGCCGCCCAGCAGGCCGCCACCGACAACGGCGTGAGCATGTTCGAAAGCGGCGCCGGCGCGGTGGCGCAGGCCGACGTCGTGATCACCATGCTGCCCAACGGCGCACTGGTCAAACGCTGCTACGACGAGGTGTTGCCCGTCGCGGCGCCGGGCGCGCTGTTCATCGACAGCTCCACCATCGCCGTCGACGACGCCCGCGAGGTACACCGGCTCGCCGCGGACAAGGGCCTCGCGCAACTCGACGCGCCCGTGTCCGGCGGCGTCAAGGGCGCCGTCGCCGGCACCCTTGCCTTCATGGTCGGCGGGGAGGCGGAGGCACTCGAACGGGCGCAGGCAGTGCTGGAACCCATGGCGGGCAAGGTGATTCACTGCGGATCCTCCGGCGCGGGCCAGGCCGCCAAGCTCTGCAACAACATGGTGCTGGCCGTGCAGCAGATCGCAGTCGGCGAGGCGTTCGTGCTGGCCGAGAAACTCGGCCTGTCGGCCCAGTCGCTGTTCGACGTGATCACCGGCGCGACCGGGAACTGCTGGGCGGTGCACACGAATTGTCCGGTGCCGGGCCCGGTTCCGACCTCACCGGCCAACAACGCGTTCAAACCGGGCTTCGCGACCGCGCTGATGAACAAGGACCTCGGCCTGGCGATGGACGCGGTGACCTCCACGGGCGCCGCGGCGCCGCTGGGCACCCACGCCGCCGAGATCTACGCCGCGTTCATCGCGTCCGACCCCTCGCATGCCGACCTGGATTTCAGCGCGGTCATCGAACTGCTGCGCTGACACCTGACTCGGCGAGCAGACGCAGACTCGCACGAAAATCGCCCGGATCGTGCGATTGTGCGTCTGCTCGTACCCCTAGAAGTCGCCGGCGTGGTGACGCAGCGTCTCGATCGCGGCGACCAGCGCCCCCGCCTCGGCGGGTGACATGCCGACATCGGCGAACACCTGGTCGTTGAGCGTCACGGTGGCGTCCTCGACGGTGGAGCGACCCAACTCGGTGATCTGCACCAGCGTGGTGCGCCCGTCGGTCGGGTGCGGCACCCGCTTGACCAGACCGTCGGCCTCCAGCCGGCGGATGGCGTGGGTGACGCTGGTGACGTGCACCTGCAACCGATCCGACGCCTTGGTGATGGGCAGCGCCCCGGACCGGCTGAACGCGAGCAGCCGCAGCAGTTCGAACCGGGAGAAACTCAGGTCGTAGGGCCGCAGGGCGTTCTCCACCCGGGCCAGCAGGATCTGGTGGGCCCGCATCACCGAGGTCACCGCGACCATGCCGTCGGCCACCGCGCCCCAGCCGGCGCGCGCCCAGTTGTCGCGGGCCAGCGCGATCGGGTCACCGCTGTGGGTCGGCACCGGTTCGGAGGACACGCTTCTTCATACCGCACCCGATGAGTTCGGGGCCGCCGACCGGTCACAACCCTCGGGGAGGGACCGGGGAGGAAGGGAACGGATCCATGTCCATCGAACATCTGCTGGCGGTGCTGCCCGTCGCCGATCTGCAGCGCAGCAACCGCTGGTATGAAGCCCTGTTCGGGCGCGGCGCCGACAACAACCCGATGGCGTCGCTGGTGGAGTGGCAGGTGCTGCCGCACGGCTGGGTTCAGGTCTTCGTCGACGAGGCGCGCGCCGGGTCGGGCCTGATGAACGTGGCCGTCGACGACCTGGACGCCCACATCGCCGAGGTGCGTGGCCGGGGCCTCGACCCCGGCGAGGTCGTCGAGGCGAACAAGGGTGTGCGACTCTCGACGCTGGCCGACCCGGACGGAAACCTGATCAGGCTGGTCGGCGGGTTCCGCGTGCGGTACTGATCCGCTACAGGCCGCGCTGGAGCAGCACGTCGCCGGTGTCCACCGAGGCGATCTGCACGGCGGCGATGTCGTCGATCGGCATCGAGGTGCTGCCGGTCGGGGTCGCGGTCACCCCTTCGTGCGCCATCCACGTCGCCAGTTGGATGCGCTTGCCCTGGCGGCTCACCGCGAACATGGCCAGTTCGTCACCGGCCTCCTCGCCGTCGCCGGCACCGGCCTCGGACCGATAGGTGCAGCGCATCGCCACGTTGGTCCCCCAGCCCTCGGCGGTCACCGACACCGTGGCCTCCAGCGATGACGGCGCCACCGGGGTCATGCTCATCGCGGTGATCGACGTCGGCGGCTGGGCGGTCGGCGTGGGCGCGACCGGCCCCTGCCGGATGGCGACGAACACCCCGACCGCGAGCACCGCCGCCGCGGCCGCCGAGACCGTCCAGACCATCCAGCGCATCCGGCCGCGGCGGGTGCGGACCTTGCCGAGCAGTTCGTCGAGCAGCTGCGGGCGCAGCGGGGGCGGCTCCAGACCTCCGTCGTCGATGGCGGCCACCTCGTCGGGGCGCAGCATTCCCAATAGGGCCGGCACGCCACCGAACTCGGTCACCGCCGCACAGCAATGCCGGCACAGGGGCAGGTGACCCTCGTATTCGCGGCGTTCGGTGCTCGACAGCGAACCCAGCACGTAGGCGGCGTCCCACATGGCGTAGGGGCAAGCGTCCGTGTTGAATTGCGCGTCTCCGGCGGGCTGGCCACGAAGGTGCGCCCCGCGCGAGAACGGATCGGTCATCGCGTCACCCCCATCTCCTGCAGCGTCAGCCGCAGCGCCCGCACCGCGTAGTGCAGCCTGGACTTCACGGTGCCCTCGGCGATCTGCAGATCCTCGGCGATCTGCGCGGTGGTCCAGCCCAGATAGTACGAACGGCGGATCACGGCGCGATGGTCCGCCGACAGCTGGGCCAGGGCGTCGCCGATCAGCAGCCGGTCCAGCGCCGCGTTGACCTCGTCGGGCGCGGCCTGCTCGGGCGTGCTGCCGGTGTCCAGGGATTCGCGCTCCTTGCGGAACCGAGCGCTGCGGCGGTCGTCGATGACCATGTTGCGGGCGACGGTGAACAGCCAGGCCCGCGCCGAGCGTTCGGCGTCGCCGGACACCTCGGGATGCTGCCAGGCCCGCAACAACGTCTCCTGAACCACGTCCTCGGCCCGCGCCGGGTCACCGGTCAACCGGACCGCGTAGCGCCACAGCGCGGCCGCGTGCTCGTCGTAGAGCACCCGCATCAGCGCGGTCTCCGGGTCGCTCATCGGAACCTCCCGCCCACAGACACGAGTCCGCCGGGTGTCTGGTTCAGCTACGCCGTCAAAATCCGGGGGCCGTCCTCGGTGACGGCGACGGTGTGCTCCCAGTGCGCGGCGCGGGAACCGTCGGCGGTGACGACGGTCCACTCGTCGGCGAGCACCCGGGTCTTCGTGGTGCCCAGCGTCAGCATCGGTTCGATGGCCAGCACCGAGCCGACCACCAGGGTGGGGCCGCGGCCGGGCTGGCCCTCGTTGGGCAGGAACGGGTCCATGTGCATCTGGCGGCCGATGCCGTGCCCGCCGTAGCCGGCCACGATCCCGAACTTACGGCCGTGGGTGCGTTCGGCGGCCCTGGTGCCCATCTCGATGGCGTGGGAGACGTCGGTGAGCCGGTTGCCCGGCACCATGGCCGCGATGCCGGCCTCCATCGACGCCTTGGTCGCCGCCGACAGCGCCTCGTCCACCGGGATCAGGGCACCGACGCCGAAGGTGATCGCGGCGTCGCCGTGCCAGCCGTCGATGATCGCGCCGCAGTCGATCGACACCAGGTCGCCGGGCGACAGCGTCTCGTCGGGCGCCGGGATGCCGTGCACCACCCGGTCGTTGACCGAGGAGCAGATGCTGGCCGGATAGCCGTGATAGCCCAGGAACGACGGGATGCCGCCGGACTGCCGGATGATGGTTTCGGCGACGTCGTCGAGGTCCTTGGTGGACACCCCCGGCCCGGCGGCCTCGCGCACCGCGCGCAGGGCGTCGGCCACCACCGCCCCGGCGGCGGCCATCGCGTCGAGTTCCCCCGCCGTTCGGGCGGGTACGACCTTGCGGCTACGCAGTCCGGGCAGCGAGACCATCGGAAGCAGTCAGCGGCCGAGCGCGTGCAGTGCCCTGGCGAAGACCTCGTCGAAGGATCCGACGGCGTCGACGGTCTTCAGTTCGCCGCGGTAGTAGTCCAGCAGCGGGGCGGTCTCGTCGCGGTAGACGTTGAAGCGATTGCGGATGACGTCCTCGGTGTCATCGGCGCGGCCGCGGCCCTTGAGCCGCTCGACCAGTTCGTCCTCGGGGACCCGGAACTCCACCACGGCGTCGAGTTTGAGGTTGCGGCGCTCGAGCATGTCGTGCAGTGCCTCGGCCTGCTCCACCGAGCGCGGGAAGCCGTCGAGGATGAACCCGTCGGCGGCATCGGCGTCGTTGAGCCGGTCGTCGACGAGGGCGTTGGTCAGCGTGGCGGGCACCAGGTCGCCGGCGTCGAGATACTTCTTGGCCTCGATGCCCAACTCGGTGCCGGTGCTGATGTTGTGCCGGAACAGATCTCCGGTGGAGATCTGCGGAATCCCGAGCTTCTCCGCCAGCTTGACCGCCTGAGTGCCCTTGCCCGCACCGGGCGGTCCAAGCAAAACGATTCTCACTTCAGGAACCCTTCGTAGTTGCGCTGCATCAGCTGGCTCTCGATCTGTTTGACCGTATCCAAACCGACGCCGATCATGATCAGAACGGCGGTTCCGCCGAAGGGGATGTTCTGCACGCCCCCGCCGTTGCCCATCTGGAGGAACAGGTTCGGCAGCACGGCGATGACACCCAGGTAGATCGAGCCGGGCAGGGTGATCCGGCTCAGCACGTAGCGCAGGTAGTCCGCGGTGGGCTTGCCCGGCCGGATACCGGGGATGAAGCCACCGAACTTCTTCATCTCGTCCGCCCGCTCGTCGGGGTTGAACGTGATCGAGACATAGAAGTAGGTGAAGAAGATGATCAGCGCGAAGTAGATCGCGATGTAGACCGGGTCGGCCGGGTTGGTCAGGTAGTTGGCGACGAAGCGGTCCCACCAGCTGTTTCCGGTCCCGCCGCTGCCGCTGCGGATGAGCTGGGTGATCAGGTGCGGGATGTAGATCAGCGACGACGCGAAGATGACCGGGATGACGCCGGCCTGGTTGACCTTCAACGGCAGGTAGGTCGACGTGCCGCCGTACATCCGCCTGCCGACCATGCGCTTGGCGTACTGCACCGGGATGCGGCGCTGGCCCTGCTCGACGAAGACGACGCCGATGATGATCAACAGCGCCGCGGCGCACACCAGCGCGAACACCAGGCCGCCGCGGCTGTCCAGGATGGTCTTGCCCTCGGCCGGGATGCGGGCGGCGATACCGGCGAAGATCAGCAGCGACATGCCGTTGCCGATGCCCCGCTCGGTGACCAGCTCACCCATCCACATCACCAGGGCGGCGCCCGCGGTCATCACCAGCACGATGATCACCAGGGCGAAGATGCTCTGGTCGGCGATGATGTCCAGGGTGCAGCCCTGCAGCAGGCCACCGTTGGCGGCCAGCGCCACGATGCTGGTGGCCTGCAGGATGGCCAACGCGATCGCCAGGTAACGCGTGTACTGCGTCATCTTGGCCTGGCCGGCCTGACCTTCCTTGCGCAGCTGCTCGAAACGCGGGATCACCACGGTGAGCAGCTGCACGATGATGCTGGCGGTGATGTAGGGCATGACGCCGACCGCGAACACCGTCAGCTGCAGCAGCGCGCCACCGGAGAACAGGTTGATCAGGGAGTAGATCTGCGCGCCCGCGCCACCGCTCACCTGCTCGATGCACTGGTGGACGTTCTTGTAGTTGACCCCCGGCGACGGGATGGTGGCGCCGACCCGATAGAGGATGACGACACCCAGCGTGAACAGGATCTTTCGCCTCAGGTCGACCGTCCTGAGTGAAGAGATGAAAGCCGAGAGCACTCTTCCTCCTGGGCAGCCGGACCTCAGTCGCAGCGTGCCAATGGGGCTGGCCTGGCCAGCGTTCGGGTAATCCTGCCTCGCGCCGATCGCAGCCTGGAACTTCTCGGCGGGATCGCGCGCTCGAATCAGTCTACGAGAGTAACAGTAGGCCCAGGCAGGGCAGGAATCCGCGGAGCCACCCAGCCACGGCGCGTACAGTCGCCGATGGCTCGTTATATTGGCTAAGTATAAGTAGCGCCGTGGTGGAGGGTCCTTCGATGACGCGCACAGACAACGACAGCTGGGACTTGGCGTCCAGCGTGGGCGCCACGGCCACCCTGGTGGCGGCGGCCCG
>JAGQTU010000083.1 GCA_020438865.1 Mycobacterium sp. | reverse complement strand
AGTCCCCCCACAGGCATGGCAAAAACAACAAACAAAAACCACCAAACACACTATTGAGTTCTCAAACAACACACCCGACATCCCTGCCCGGCCGCGCAACCACCCCGCGGCCTTAGCCGCGTGCTAGTAGTGCGGACAGATGGAACCCTCCCGGAGTCCGGGAACATTCCCTAGGGATGTCGTCGCGCTCGGCGGACGGACCACGTCGCAACGACTCGATCAAGTTACGTCAGTGCTAACGCGGAGTCAAATCCCCTGATGGAAGCGGGATCTGAGGGTCGTACGGGCTAGTCAACACGCTCGATGCCCGCGATATTCCGCTTTCCGCGGCGCAATACCAGCCACCGGCCGTGCAGGAAATCCGGCGGCTCGGCCACCCAGTCCTCGCTGTCGACTCGAACGTTGTTGACCGACACCCCACCCTCGGCGATCGTGCGCCGGGCCGCGCCCTTGCTGGTCGACAGGCCGGTCGCCACCAGCAGGTCGACGATGCCGTCGGGTCCGCCGGGCTTGAGCTCGGCCACCGCGGTCTCGCGAAGGGCCGCAGCCAGCGTGGCCTCGTCCAGACGGCCCAGCTCGCCGCGGCCGAACAACGCCTGCGAGGCGTGCTCGACGGCTTCGGTCGCGGCCGCACCGTGGACCAGGGTGGTCAACTCCTGGGCCAGCCGGCGCTGAGCGGCCCGTTCGTGCGGCCGGGTGGCGGTGGCCTCCTCGAGTTCGGCCAGTTCCGCGGCCGACAGGAAGGTGAACCACCGCAGGTAGCGGATCACGTCGGCGTCGGCGGTGTTCACGAAGTACTGGTACCAGGCGTACGGGCTGGTCATCTCCGGGTCCAGCCACAGGCTTCCGCCGCCGGTGGACTTGCCGAACTTGGTTCCGTCCGCCGATGTGACCAACGGCACGGTCAGCGCGTGCACACTCGCCCCCAGCTTCTGGCGCACCAGCCGCACCCCGGCGATGATGTTGCCCCACTGATCGGAGCCACCGATCTGCAGACCGCACCCGTAACGCTGATGCAGTTCCACGTAGTCGTTGGCCTGCAGCAGCATGTAGCTGAACTCGGTGTAGGAGATGCCTTCACCGTCGAGGCGCCGGCGGATGGTGTCGCGGTCGAGCATCACGTTGACCGAGAAATGCTTTCCGACATCGCGCAGGAAGTCGATCGCGCTCAACTCGGCGGTCCAGTTCAGGTTGTTCTCCACGATGGCGCCGGTCGGCGAATCGTCGAAGTCGACGAACCGCTCGAGCTGGCCGCGGATGCGCTCGGACCACTGGGCCACGGTGTCGGTGGTGTTCAAGGTGCGCTCACCGGCGTCGCGGGGATCGCCGATCATCCCGGTGGCGCCACCGGCCAACACGATCGGGCGATGACCGGCGCGCTGGAATCGCTGCAGGGTCAGCAGCGGCACCAGGTTCCCGGCGTGCAGGCTCGGCGCGGTCGGATCGAAGCCGGCGTAGACGGTCATCGGCCCGTCTGCCGCCGCGGCGGCGAGCGCGTCGATGTCGGTGGACTGCGCGATCAGCCCGCGCCAGCCCAGCTCGTCGAGAATCGTCGTGCTCATGGGTTGATCTTCCCGCATGCGCCGCGCTCAGTCGCTCGCGCCCGGCTGGGGCGCGCGGGGACTGCGCCGAAACGCCGATACCTCCGGACGTCCGGTGAGCCAGAACCGCCACGGCCGGTCCGCGGCCCGGCTGACCCCCACCCGAGGGCCGCAGCTCTCCGGTCCCCCGGTGCCAAGCAGCACCGTCACCGCCGAGGACGGGTCGAAAACGTCGACGCCGTTGTCGCCCATGTTGATGCCCAACGCCGAACAGAGGTTGCCCGGGCCGCGGGCCAAGGCGGCCGGTCGGACCGCCGGTCCGCGGCGGGCCGCGGCGAACTCGACACCGGACTCGACGGCCGCGGCGCGCAGCAGGACCGCCGCGGCCGTCCCGTCCGGTCCGCAGGCCACGTTCGCACAGACGTGGATTCCGTGGCTTCGGTACGTGTAGAGCCGGCCGGGCGGTCCGAACATGACGGCGTTCCGCGTGCTTGGACCGCGAAAGGAGTGCGCCGCCGCGTCCGGCCACGGCCCATCGGGCGGCCCGCCGTAAGCCTCGACTTCGACGATGAGCGCGCTCACGCCGCGGCCCGTGATCACCGCGCCGAGCAGCAGCCGCGCCGCCGTGACGGGGTCCACCGCCAGCAGATCAGCGCTCACCCCAAGGATTCTGCCCGCCGCCGTTGACAATGCCGCGTCCGGGGCACACAATTCACCACATGATGAGTTCATCGCCGGATGAATTTCTGGTCGATGCGGCCGACGTCGCCGTGCACGCCCGTCATCTGCGGGTGGTCCGCGGCAAGCGGGTCGCCCTGCACGACTTCTCGGTGGACATCGCCCGCGGCACGGTCACCGGACTCCTGGGTCCGTCGGGCTGCGGCAAGACCACGCTCATGCGCTCGATCGTCGGCACCCAGATCGTGGCGTCGGGGACCGTGACCGTGCTGGGCCACCCGGCCGGGTCTCCCCCGCTGCGTCGCCGCGTCGGCTACGTCACGCAGGAACCGACCATCTACAACGACCTGCGCGTCATCGACAACGTGCGGTACTTCGCCGACCTGTACGGGGTTCCGGCCGACGCCGCCGCCGACGCAGTCGACGGGGTGGGGCTGTCCGACCACGCCCGCGCCTACTGCGCCAACCTCTCCGGTGGGCAGCGCACCCGGGTGTCGCTGGCGTGCGCATTGGTATCCCAACCCGACCTGCTGGTGCTCGACGAACCGACTGTGGGACTCGACCCGGTGCTGCGTGTCGACCTGTGGGAGCGATTCCATGCACTGGCGCGCCGCGGCACCACCCTGCTGGTGTCCAGCCATGTCATGGACGAGGCCGACCACTGCGCCGACCTGTTGTTGATGCGCGAAGGCCGACTGCTGGCCCACACCACCCCCAACCAGTTGCGAGAGGACACCGGATGCACATCACTGGAGGAAGCGTTCCTGTCCGTCATCCGGCACACCACCGCAGTCCCAGCAGGCTGAGCCCGCGGGCCTACCTGGCGACGACTGGCCGGATCCTGCGGCAGCTCGCCGCCGACCGCCGAAGTGTCGCAATGATTCTCGTGGTGCCGAGCGCGGTGATCACGTTGATGTACTTCATGTTCCACGACGTGCCCGACCGGCCGGGAGCACCGTCACCGTTCAACACCGCCTGCCTGATCCTGCTGGGACTGTTCCCGCTGTTCGTGATGTTCCTGATCACCTCGATCACCATGCAACGCGAACGGGCGTCGGGCACGCTCGAGCGCATCCTGACCACTCCGCTGCGCCGCCTCGATCTCCTGGCCGCCTACGGGACCGCGTTCTCCATCGCCGCTGCCGCGCAGGCGATCCTGGCCTGCATCGTCTGCTTCTGGCTGCTCGGCTTCGAGACGAAGGGCAGCCCGGTCTGGGTCTTCCTGATCGCCATCATCAACGCGGTGCTCGGCGTGGGGCTGGGCCTGCTGGCGAGTGCGTTCGCCCGCACCGAATTCCAGGCCGTGCAGTTCATGCCCGTATTCATCGTTCCGCAGCTGCTGCTGGCGGGCATCATCGTCCCTCGGGCCGCGATGCCGACCTGGCTGGAGTGGATCAGCAACGTGATGCCCGCCAGCTACGCGCTTGAAGCGCTGCAACAGGTCAGTGCCCACACAGATCTGACCGGCATCGCCATCCGCGACATCGCCGTCGTCCTCGGCTTCGCCGTGGCGGCGCTGGCCCTTGCGGCCGCGACCCTGCGGCGGCGGACGCCATGACGGCGGAGCGGGCCAAACCCAAACGCCGGGGACGCCCACCCGGCAACTCCGACAGCCGCGAACGCATCCTCGCCAGCTCGCGGAAGCTGTTCGCGCGCAACGGTATCGACAAGACGTCGATCCGCGCGATCGCCGCGGCCGCCGGGGTGGACTCCGCGCTCGTGCACCACTACTTCGGCACCAAGGAGCAGCTGTTCGTGGCGGCCATCGACATTCCCGTCGACCCCTCAGCGGTGCTGGGCCCGATCCGCGCGGCCCCTGTCGAAGAACTCGGTCATCTCATCCCGTCGCTGCTGCTGCCGCTGTGGGACTCCGAACTGGGGGCCGGCCTGGTGGCCACCCTTCGTTCGATGCTGGCCGGCTCCGACGTCAGCCTGATCCGGTCGTTCTTCGACGAGGTCATCACCGCGGAGGTCGGCCCGCGGGTGGACACCCCGGCCGGTACCGGCCGGCTGCGCGTGCAGTTCGTGGTGTCGCAACTCGTCGGGGTGGTGATGGCGCGCTACATCATCGGCCTGGAACCGTTCGCATCGCTGCCCGCCGAGGACATCGCCGAGACCCTCGCCCCGAACCTGCAGCGCTACCTGACCGGAGAATTGCCCGCGTTGTCGCCCTAGTCGGCGGTTACGCGCGCCATCAGGCGCTCGTGTTCTTCCGGCCCGACCTCGACGGCCTCGTCGACCAGCAACACCGGGATGCCGTCCTCGATGGGGTAGGCCCTGTGCAGACGCGGGTTGTAGAGCAACTCGTCGCCGATGAGCAGCAGTGAACCCCGGTCGGCGGGGCACACCAGGATGCTCAGCAGCCGCTCGTCCAGCACGGTGGCCACTACGGCGACGGGGCCGGCGGCGCCACCGGGGCAGGTGCAGGAGCGGGGGCGGGCGCCGCGGGAACGCCATTCGATGGCATCTGACCGGCGCCCATGACCGCACTGTTCTGGCCGTTCTTGGCCGCGGCGGCCTGCTGCAGCATCTCGTTCTGCGCCTTGATCTTCTGCTGGTAGCCGAGCGTCTCGTTGAGCGCAGCGATCAACGGCTTCTGGTTGGGTCGCTTGTCCAGCGCCGCGACGAGGTCCTCGGCGTTCTGCTTCGACGGCCGGTATCCCGCGACCCGCAACTTCATCACGGCCTTGATCAGGTTGGACACCTGACCGCCGCCGCTCCCGGTGTTGTACTCCTCATTGAGGTACAGCAGCACCTGGTCCACATTGGTGAACTGCGGGACGCCCGAGGACGAGCTGCTGGCCGAGGACGCCGAGCCAGTCGGTGCGGCCGCTGCGTTGGGGTCTGCCGACGCGGCCGCGGTGGGCCCGGCCGGGGCCGTCGGCGTGGCGGGGGCGGGGGCGGCGGGATCGGCCAGCGCCGCCTGGGTGCTCAGCGCGATCGTCAGTCCGGCGGCAACGGCGGCGACGGCCGCGCCCCGGACGGCACGGCGCGCATGACGCCTACCGGTCTGCGTTGTCATGCACATCCTCCGACCTGTGGGTCCTCGACTACCGGCGAGCCTAACAGCGCGGCCTGGCCCGGGCAGGGGCTCAGCGCTGAGCACCGGCCAGCTGGGCCCGTACCGCGGCCGTCAGCCGCTTGTACTTTCCGGTATCGGTGTCCAGATACCAGCTGTTACGGGAGGGTTTGGGCAGCCCGGCGGCGCGCAGCGCCGAAACGGTGGGCCGGTAGGACGCGCTGAGCGGCAGATCGGGCACGACGTGGACGACGTCGGGCGGCAGACCGACCGCCATGGTCGCGACCGCCTCGGTCAGGTCCGCGGCGGTGACCGTCCTGCCCGGGCGCAGGGTGATCGCGGTGACCGCCACCGCGCCGCCGGGCGCCGGTACGCCATAGGTCACCGCCAGGTCGACGGCCGTGATGCGGCTGATGGCTTCGGTGATCGGCTCCGGGAACACCACGCCGCGGGCGCCGTGGATCAGGGTCGGCCGATTGCCGAGCAGCCAGAAATCGCCGTCCGCATCGCGCCGGAAGACGTATTCGGTGGAGATCCAGGTGTCGCCCGGAGCGAAGACGCCTCGCTTGACCGATGCCGTCGGGTCGATCGGCCCCCACGGGCGGGCCAGCAGCACCCCGACCTGGTTGGGCTGGGCGACCTGCACGAAACCGCGATCGTCCTCGAGGATCAGGTCGTCGTCGGCGTCATACGCGGCCAGTTCCACCTGGCCGCCGCCGGGCAGCGGCCTGCCCTTGCTGCCCACCTTGACCCCGGCCACGTTCGCCAGCACGGCCTGGCCGTCGGTGGTGGCGAAGAACTCGACGATCTTCGCCGGGGCGAACTCCGCGACGATGCGCTGCCACAACCCGGTCGGCATGCCGGATCCGATGAACAGCCGAACGGGATGGTTGCCGCGCAGGCTGGCCGCGGGGTCGTCGATGACGTCCCGCAGCATCGCCCAGGTGTAGGAGACCACCGTCACGCCGTACTGGCGGATCTCGGCGGCGAACCGCTCCGGCTGCAGCCCGCGGGACAGGGCGATGCGGGCGCCGCCCACCACCGCCCCGCCCAGGCTCACCAGCAGCCCGGACTGGTGGTGCAACGGGGTCAGGCAGTACACCGTGTCGCTGCGGTCCAGCACCGCGGCCGATGCCGTGCCGAACGCCGACAACGCCCAGCGGTAGTTGGTGATCTGTTTGGGCACCAGTTCGCCGCCGACGGCGCTGAACGCCACGAACGCCAGGTCGCGGGCGAAGCCCGGGTTGGGCCGGTACCAGCCGGGCAGCGACACCGCGTCCGGGTCGATCTGCTCCATGTCGATGACGCCGCTGTCGTCGGGCAGGTGCAGGTCTCGGCTCTCGCCGCCGCCCAGGACCAGGATCTGGACGGGAAGCTGGCGCGCCGCCTCGAGATTGCCGGGATCGGTGATCACCTCGGTGACGCCGCCGAGGCGGGCCGCCTCGGCGAGATCGGCGTCCGGCGGCATCAGCACCGCGACGGCGCCGAGCCGGGACAGGGCGGCGATCGCGACGAGCGCCGAGGGCCGGGTGTCCATCAGCACCCCGACCCGCACACCCTGGCGCACGCCGACGTGAATCAGGCCGCGCACCACGTTGTTGATGCGGCGGTTGACCCCCTCGTAGGTGTGCACCCGCCCGTCGAAGAGCAGGAACTCGCCATTGGGAGCGCCGTCAGCCTGCTCGTCGATGATGCGCCCCAACGAGATTCGGGTGTGGTCGTTGATCTGGCCGAGCCGGGTGAGGCGCGGCAGGGTGCGGGCGGTCTCGATGGCCAGCGTCCGCATCGACTTGTTGGCGTTGATCACGGCGTCGGCGGCGCCCCGCACCAGCGAGGCCGCCAGCCCCGACGCCTCGGCGACGCCGTGCATGATCCGCGAACTGAACGCCACCCCGGATTCCTCCGGTTCGGCGGCGCTGTCCTCCATCGGGCTGATGCTCGTCGGCCGGTCCTGGCGGCCGGACAGCCACAGCACCCAGTCGGCCACCGTCGGCCAGGTGTGGGTAGCGGCCTTGGAGCCGACGACCAGGCCGAAGTGCCCGGCGCGGATCATCACCTCGTAGACGTCGGCGCTGGGCGCGGCCCGTTTGATGCCCCGCACCGAGGCCGGCTGGCCGATGTCGTCGACCTCGCCGACGAACGCCAGGACCGGGCAGGTGATGTCGGACAGCGTCACCAGCTGGCCGTTGATGGCGAAGCCGCCGGTCATCATCCGGTTGTGGGCGATGAACTGCTTGAGTAGTTCGGCGACGGCCGGGCCGGACCAGGCGATCCAGCCCTCGCTGTCCAGGAAGCGCCGCTGCTGCTCGCGCGGCAGCAGCGCCTCGCGGTCGTGCAGCTGCCGTACGAAGTCGATTCGGGCCTTCGCCGTCTTGAGCGGGTCGAGCATCTGGAAACCGGTGCGGGCCATCCACCCGGTGATGTCGACCCGGTTGAAGACGTGGTCGGACAGGAAATCGGCCGCGACCGCGCCCACGTTGGCGGGGATGCCCATCGGCAGCGCGGCCAGGGTGTCCACCGGCGATCCGAACGCGATGATGCTGGCGATGTCCTTGCTGCGCCGGTAGGCGGCGGTCTGGTAGCAGAACATGCCGCCCTGGGAGTAGCCGGCCAGGTGGACGTCCTGACCGGTGGTGTCCTTGACCGCGTCGATCGCCGCGTCGAGGGCGACGATGTGATCGGTCAGGGTGCGTTCCATGCCGCCCTCGACCTCGTCGGGCGAGCCGAAGTCGATCACCCAGGGATCGACCCCGGCGGCGTGCAGGATGCCGACCGCACCGTCCTCCTGGGTGACGTCCCACATGTTCGCCGACATCATCATCGGATGCACCATCAGCACCGGCGGCCCCGCCGGGGGCTGACCCGGCCGGCTGTCCGGCGGGAAGTACCGCCGCAGCTTGTACATCGGGGTGCTCTCGACGGTCTGGAACGGCGACGGCACCACACCGGTCTCCAGGCCGCCCCAGCGCAGCACCTCGAAGCCGTTCTGGGCGGTGGCCATCAGCCGCTCGACAGGCCTGGTGACTGCCGAGAAATTCAAGTCCACTACTGCTCCCCTGTCCGACATCTCTGCTGCATACGTCCCCCCACAGCCTGCACATCATGGCACGACACCGGTAGCCCGCCTGCCGCTTTGGCGCCGCCGGTCGGGCCACCGATAGGGTCGTCCCGGTGGCGCATCTGCTGGGGGCCGAAGCCCTGCACCTCGAGTATCCGACGCAGGTGGTGTTCGACTCGGTCACCGTCGGCGTCAACGAAGGCGCCCGCATCGGCATCGTGGGGCGAAACGGCGACGGCAAGTCCAGCCTGCTCGGCATGCTCACCGGCCGGATCGAGCCGGACTCCGGCCGGGTTACCCGCCGGGGCGGCCTGCAGGTGGCCGCCCTGGACCAGGCCGACACCCTCGACCCCGGCAGCACGGTGGCCGCCACCCTGGTCGGCGACCGCCCGGAGCACGAGTGGGCCGGTGATCCGCGGGTGCGCGACGTGGTCGGCGGCCTGCTCTCCGACCTCGACTGGCACGCTCCGATCTCGGCGCTCTCCGGTGGCCAGCGCCGCCGGGTGCAGCTCGCCGCCCTGCTGATCGGAGACTGGGACGTGGTCGCCCTCGACGAGCCGACCAACCACCTCGACATCGAGGGGATCACCTGGCTGGCCGAGCACCTCAAGGGCCGCTGGCCGCGCAACGGCGGCGGTCTGTTGGTGGTCACCCACGACCGCTGGTTCCTCGACGAGGTGGCGACCACCACCTGGGAGGTGCATGACGGGATCGTGGAGCCCTTCGACGGCGGCTACGCCGCGTACGTGTTGCAGCGGGTCGAACGTGACCGGATCACCGCCGCCGCGGAGGCCAAGCGGCAGAACCTGATGCGCAAGGAGCTGGCCTGGCTGCGCCGCGGCGCCCCGGCGCGCACCTCCAAGCCCAAATTCCGCATCGACGCGGCCAACCAGCTGATCGCCGACGTACCGCCGCTACGTAACACGGTCGAGTTGGCCAAGCTGGCCACCGCCCGACTTGGCAAGGACGTCATCGATCTGCTCGACGTTTCGGTGTCCTACCCCGGAACCCCCGATGGCAGGCCGGTGCTTCGCGATGTCGAATGGCGGATCGGCCCCGGTGAGCGCACCGGCATCGTCGGGGCCAACGGCGCCGGGAAGTCGACCCTGCTGGGGCTCATCGCCGGCACCGTCGCCCCCGACAGCGGCCGGGTCAAGCGCGGTAAGACCGTCCGGCTCGGCATGCTCGACCAGCAGTCCGGGCAGTTGGCCGAGATCGCCGACGACCTGGTACGCGACGTGCTCGGCCGGCTCAAGACCGGCTATCAGGTGGACGGGAAGGAGCTCACCCCGGCGCAGGTGCTGGAGCGGCTTGGTTTCCGGCGCGAGCAGCTCTCCGCCAGGGTGGGCGAGCTGTCCGGCGGCCAGCGCCGGCGCCTGCAGCTGATGCTGACGCTGTTCGACGAACCCAACGTCCTGGTGCTCGACGAGCCGACCAATGACGTGGACATCGACATGCTCTCGGCCACCGAGGATCTACTCGACTCCTGGCCGGGAACGCTGATCGTCGTCTCGCACGACCGGTATCTGCTCGAGCGGATCACCGACCAGCAGTACGCCGTGCTCGACGGGCATCTGCGGCACCTTCCCGGCGGCGTCGACGAGTATCTGCGGATCACCACCCGGCGGCACACCGCCGAAGCGGATCCCCGGCCGGCCGAGCCCGCAAACGCGCGAGAGAGATTGTCCGGGGCGGAGTTGCGCACCGTCGAGAAGGAGATCGCGGCACTGGACCGTGCCCTGGTCAAGCTGTCCGGACGGGTGAACGCCAAACAAGTCGAGCTCGCCGAGCACGACCAGTCCGATCACATGGGCCTGGCGCGGCTCACGCAGGAGCTCCGCGAGTTGGAGGCCGAGGTGGCTGACAAGGAGGGCCGCTGGCTGGAGCTCTCCGAACTCATCGAGTGAGTCAGCGGTGCAAGCGGATTCGCAGCCGGTCCGCGTTGTCCCGCACGACCGCGAGCTGCCTAGCCACCTGAACGGGTGCGGTGCCGCCGCGGGCATCGCGTGCCATGACCGATCCGTCCACGGTGAGCACCGCACGCACCTCGGGGGTCAGCGCATCGCTGATCTGCGAAAGCTCGTCGTCGGTGAGTTCTTCGAGGCCGACCCCGCGGCTCTCGGCCGTGCGCACCGCTGCACCGGCCGCCTCGTGGGCGATCCGGAACGGAACCCCACGGCGTACCAGCCATTCGGCGACGTCGGTGGCCAGGGTGTAGCCGGCCGGCGCCAGCGCAGCCATCCGGTCGACGTCGAAGCGCAGCGTGGCGACCAGCCCGGCCATCGCCGGCAGCAGCATCTCCAGTTGGGCGACGGAGTCGAACACCGGCTCCTTGTCCTCCTGCAGATCCCGGTTGTAGGCCAGGGGCTGGGCCTTCAGCGTGGCCAGCAGGCCCGTGAGGTTGCCGATCAGCCGGCCCGACTTACCCCGGGCCAGTTCGGCGATGTCGGGATTCTTCTTCTGCGGCATGATCGAACTGCCCGTCGACCAGGCGTCGTGCAGCGTCACGTAGCCGAATTCCGTTGTGCTCCAGATAATGATGTCCTCGGCGAGGCGGGACAGGTCGACCGCGATCATCGCCAGCACGAACGCGGCCTCGGCGGCGAAGTCGCGGGCGGCGGTAGCGTCGATCGAGTTGTCGGCGGCGGCGGCGAAACCGAGCTCCTCGGCGATGGCGTCGGGGTCCAGACCCAGCGAGGAGCCGGCGAGCGCGCCCGAACCGTACGGCGATACCGCGGTGCGGGTGTCGAGATCGGCGAGGCGGTCGACGTCGCGCAGCAGCGGATGTGCGTGGGCCAGCAGGTGATGGGCCAGCAGCACCGGCTGCGCGGCCTGCAGGTGGGTCTTGCCCGGCATGATCGCGGTCGGATGGGCCGCCGCCTGGGTCGCCAGCGCCGCGACCACCTCCAGCACCCCGTCGGCGACCCGCCGCACGGCGTCCCGCAGCCACATCCGGAACAGGGTGGCCACCTGGTCGTTGCGCGAGCGGCCGGCGCGGAGCCGGCCACCGAGATCGGCACCCACCCGGTCGATCAGCCCGCGCTCCAGCGCACCGTGCACGTCCTCGTCGGTGACGATCGGCGCGAAGCTGCCGTCAGCGACGTCGGCGCCGAGGCTGTCGAGCCCGGCCAGCAGCCCGTCGCGCTGCTCGTCGGTGAGCAGGCCGGCCCGGTGCAGCACCTTCGCGTGCGCCTTCGACGCGGCGATGTCGTACGGCGCCAACACCCAGTCGAAGTGGGTGGACTTGCTCAAAGCCGCCAGGGCCGGTGCGGGTCCGTCGGCGAACCGCCCACCCCACAGCGACCCCTCGTTGGTGCTCACGGTTCAGCCCTCTCCCCGAGCGTGCGGGTACGTACGCGAGGCACGGCGTGTCGCGATACCGACACGCACGCTCGCGGTCATTTGGCCAGGTCCCGCCGGGCCGCGATCTTCGATGACAGGCCGTGCACGTGCACGAAGCCCTTGGCGGCGGACTGGTCGAAGGTGTCGCCCTCGTCGTAGGTGGCCAGGTTGAAGTCGTACAGCGACTCGGGGCTGCGCCGGCCGTTGACCGCGATGTGCCCGCCGTGCAGGACCAGCCGGATCTCGCCGGTCACCTTCTCCTGCGTCTTGGCGACGAACGACTCCAGCGCGGTCTTGAGCGGTGAGAACCACAGCCCGTCGTACACCAGCTCGGCCCAGCGCTGGTCGGTGGTTCGCTTGAAGCGGCCCAGCTCGCGCTCCAGGGTGACGTGCTCGAGTTCGGAGTGCGCGGTGATGAGCACCATCGCCCCCGGCGCCTCGTAGATCTCGCGGCTCTTGATGCCGACCAATCGGTCTTCGACGACGTCGAGGCGACCGACCCCCTGGGCACCGGCACGCCGGTTCAGCTCGACGATGGCCTCCAGCACCGTGACCCGGTTATCGTCGATCGACACCGGCACGCCCGCCTCGAAGCCCACGATCACCTCGTCGGGGGTGTTCCAGTTCAGCGTCGGGTCTTCGGTGTAGTCGTAGACGTCCTTGGTCGGCGCGTTCCAAAGGTGTTCCAGGAAGCCGGTTTCCACCGCTCGTCCCCACACGTTCTGGTCGATGGAGAACGGCGAACGCTTGCTGACGTTGATCGGGATGGCGTTCTCCTCGGCGAATGCGATGGCCTTCTCCCGCGTCCAGGCGTAATCGCGGACCGGCGCCAGCACGTCGAGATCCGGTGCCAGCGAGGCGAATCCCACCTCGAAGCGCACCTGGTCGTTGCCCTTACCGGTGCAGCCGTGGGCGACGATGCCACCGCCGTGCTCGCGGGCGGCGGTCACCAGGTGTTTGACGATCAGCGGCCGGCTCAGCGCCGACACCAGCGGGTAGCGGTCCATGTAGAGGGCGTTGGATTGGATCGCCGGCAGGCAGTACTGCTCGGCGAACTCGTCGCGGGCATCGACCACCACCGCCTCGACCGCCCCGCAGTCGAGGGCACGCTGACGGACCAACTCCATGTCCTCGCCGCCCTGGCCCAGGTCGATGGCGACCGCCACCACCTCGCGGCCGGTCTCCTTACCGATCCAGCTGATGGCTACCGAAGTGTCGAGGCCCCCGGAATACGCCAGGATGACGCGGTCGGTCATGAAGTGCTCCTTAGTCTTGCGGGCTCGAATGCGCTAGCTGATGTTCTCGAACATGGTGGCCAGTTCGGCGCCGGTCATCGGCTCGCGGGCCACTACCAGGATGGTGTCGTCGCCGGCGATCGTCCCGACGACCTCGGGCAGTGCAGCGCGGTCGATCGCGCTCGCCAGGTAGTGCGCGGCGCCCGGCGGGGTGCGCAGCACGGCCAGGTTTCCGCTGGCGTCGGTGGACACCAGAAGATCGGCCAGCAGCCGCGACATCCGTTCGGTGCCGCCGGCGACCCCGCGCACCGGGCTGCCGTCCTCGGGGACCACATAGACCCCGACGCCGCCGTCGGCCCCACGCAGTTTGACCGCGCCGAGCTCCTCGAGATCGCGGGACAGTGTCGCCTGGGTGGCCTCGATGCCCTCGTCGGCGAGCAGGGCGGCCAGTTCGCCCTGGCTGTGCACCGAACGCGATGACAGGATCGCCACGATGCGGGACTGTCGTCCCGCCCGGGTGTGGGTGACCTCGGTCTTGTGCGGGCTCAGCCGAGCTTTGTGCTCTTCGCGCAAGCGGCTCATCGCTGCTCCAGGAGCCACACCAGCAGCGCCTTCTGCGCGTGCAGCCGGTTCTCCGCCTCATCCCACACTGCGCTGTTCGGACCGTCGATCACCTCGTCGGTGATCTCGAACCCACGATGCGCCGGAAGACAGTGCAGCACAACGGCATCGGAGTCGGCACTGTCGAGCAGCGCCGCGTTGATCTGGTACGGGCGGAACGGGCCGACCCGGTCCAGCCCGTCATTCTCCTGCCCCATCGACGTCCACGTGTCGGTGACCAGAACGTCGGCGCCGCGGGCCGCGGTCTGCGGGTCGGTGGTGACGGTCACCGTCGCCCCGGTCTCAGCGGCGCGACTCTCGGCGGCGGCGACGAACCGCGCGTCCGGCCCGAAACCGGCTGGCGCGGCGATGCTCACGTGCACACCGGCGGTCACTCCGCCGATCATCAGCGAGTGCGCCATGTTGTTGGCGCCGTCACCGAAATAGGCCATCCGCAGACCGCGCAGTGCACCCTTGCGTTCGGCCAGGGTCTGCAGATCGGCGAGCACCTGGCAGGGATGGAAGTCGTCGGACAGCGCGTTGACGACGGGAACCGTTGCCGTGGCGGCCATCGCGGTCAGCCGGTCCTGGCCGAAGGTGCGCCACACGATCGCGTCGACGAAGCGCGACAGCACCCGGCCGGTGTCCTCCAGCGTTTCGTCGCGGCCGAGTTGGGTGGTGCGGCCGTCGACGACGACGGCGTGCCCGCCGAGTTGGGCGATGCCCATCTCGAAGGAGAACCGGGTGCGGGTGGAGTTCTTGTCGAAGATCACCGCCACCCCGCGCGGTCCTTCGAGAGGCCGCCGGCTCAGTGGGTCTTTCTTCAGCTCGGCCGCCAGCGCGAGCACCTCGGCCTGTTCGGCCGGGGTGAGGTCGTCATCGCGCAGGAAGTGCCGCAGGGTACTCATGCCTTCCCCTTCTCGACTGCCTCGTCCAGGACGGCGGGCAGCGCAATCAGGAAGCTGTCGATCTGGGCTTCGGTGATGATCAGGGGCGGCGCCAGCCGGATCACCTCCGGGGCGGCGGCGTTGACGAGGAACCCGGCCTCGCGCGCGGCCGTCTCGACGAGCTTTCCGTGCGGGGCCGTCAGCACCACCCCGCGCAGCAGGCCACGGCCCCGGACGTGGTTGACCAGCGGGTGGCCCAGCGACTCGATGCCGTGGCTCAGGGTCTTTCCCAGCACGTCGGCACGTTCCACCAGATCCTCGGCCGCCAGCACCCGCAGCACGGCCAGGGCGGCGGCAGCACAGACCGGGTTGCCGCCGAAGGTGCTGCCGTGCAGGCCCGGCGCCATCAGGTCGGCGGCGGGGCCGATGGCCAGGCACGCCCCGATCGGCAGGCCACCGCCCAGGCCCTTCGCCAGCGTCACGATGTCGGGCGTGACCCCGTCGTGCTGGTGGGCGAAGAACGCTCCGGTGCGCCCGACCCCGGTCTGGACCTCGTCGAGCACCAGCAGCGCGCCGTGGCGCGCGGTGATCTCGCGGGCGGCCACCAGGTAGCCGGCGGGCGGTACGACGACCCCGCCCTCCCCCATGATCGGCTCGAGGAACACCGCCGCGGTGTCATCGCCGACCGCTTCCGCGAGTGCGTCGATGTCGCCGTAGGGCACGTGGGTGACGTAGCCGGGTAGCGGTTCGAACGGCGCCTGTTTGCTGGGCTGGCCGGTGAGCGCCAGTGACCCCATCGTACGGCCGTGGAAGGCGTTCTGTGCGGCAACGAGTTTGGTGCGCCCGGTCAGCCGGCTGAGCTTGAAGGCGACCTCGTTGGCCTCGGTGCCGGAATTGCAGAAGAACACCCGCGCCGGTGCGTCCGCGCCGAGCCGGTCGACCAGGGCCTCGGCCAGCGCCACGCCGGGCTCGGTGGCGTACAGGTTGGAGGTGTGGCCCAGGGTGTTCAGCTGCGCGGTGACGGCCTCGATGATCGCGGGGTGGCGGTGGCCGAGGATGTTGACCGCGATGCCGCCGAGCAGGTCGAGGTAGGTTTTGCCGTCGGCATCGGTCACCACCGCGCCCCTGCCGCCGGCCAGGGCCACCGGCGGGGTGCCGTAGTTGTTCATCATCACCGCCGACCACCGCTGCAGGACTTCGCCGGTTGCGCTCATGGTTTCGTCACCTTCGTCCCGGTGCCCTCGTCGGTGAAGAGTTCCACCAGCACGCAGTGCGCGACGCGGCCGTCGACGACGTGTGCGCTGGGCACCCCGCCGGCGACGGCGCGCAGGCAGGCCTCGATCTTGGGCACCATGCCGGCCTCCAGGGTGGGCAGCAGTTGCATCAGTGTGGCCGTGTCGATCTCGCTGACCAGCGAGTCGCGGTCCGGCCAGCGGGTGTAGAGGCCCTCCACATCGGTGAGCATCAACAGCTTCTCGGCGCCCAGCGCCTCCGCGAGCGCCGCGGCGGCGGTGTCGGCGTTGATGTTGTGCACCACTCCCTCGGCGTCGGGGGCGATGGTGGACACCACCGGAATCCGGCCTGCCGCAATGAGATCGCGCACCGCCTCGGTATTGACGTGGCCGACGTCGCCGACCAGTCCGATATCGGTCATCATGCCGTCGACGAGCACCCCGCGCCGCACGGCGGTGAACAGGTGTGCGTCCTCGCCGGTGATGCCGACGGCGTACGGACCGTGCGCGTTGATCAGGTTGACCAGTTCCCGGCCGACCTGACCGAACAGCACCATCCGCGCCACGTCCAGCACCTCGGGTGTGGTCACCCGGAAGCCGCCCTTGAATTCGCCTGCGATGCCGAGGCGCTTGAGCATCGCGCTGATCTGCGGACCGCCGCCGTGCACGACGACGGGATGGATCCCGACGTTGCGCAGGAACACCATGTCGGCGGCGAACGCGGCCTTCAGGGCGTCATCGGTCATCGCGTTGCCGCCGTATTTGACCACGACGATCTTGCCGTGCAGGGCCTTCAGCCACGGCAGCGCTTCGGCCAGCACCGCGGCCTTGTTGTTGGTGGTGGCAGTGTTGGTGGTGGCAGTGTTCGTGGTAGCGGTCATGAGCTGTAGGCCGAGTTCTCTTCGACGTAGGCGTGCGAGAGGTCGGTGGTGCGGATGGTCGCGGCCGCCGGGCCCACGTTCAGGTCGACGGTGACGTCGACGTCGGGCGCGGACAGGTCGACGTCCCGGGCGCCCGCCGCGCCGGCTCCGTCGATGCACACCGGTGCGCCGTTGAACGACACCGAGATCCGGCCGGGGTCGACGGTGAACGGCACCATGCCCACCGCGGCGAGCACCCGGC
>JAGQTU010000082.1 GCA_020438865.1 Mycobacterium sp. | reverse complement strand
GTCGTCGCCGTCGATGTGCTCGACGATCAGGGCGAGGTTGCCGTCGTCGACCAGCAGGCGATCCCCGGGCTGGGCATCGCGGGCCAACTGCTTGTAGGTGGTCGAAACCCGGTCGTGGGTGCCGATGCAGTCCTCGACGGTGATGCGGACCGTCTCACCGTTGACCCACTCGGTGGACCCCTCCGCGAACCGGCCCAGCCGGATCTTCGGCCCCTGCAGATCGGCCAGGATGCCGACGGCGCGACCGGTGGCATCGGAGGCCTTGCGCACCCGGGCGTAGGCGGCCTCGTGGTCGGCGTAATCACCGTGGCTGAAGTTCAGCCGGGCGACGTCCATGCCGGCATCGACCAGGGCCTTGACCATCTCTTCGGAGGCAGTGGCCGGGCCGAGGGTACAGACGATCTTGCCGCGTCTAGTCACGGCGCCCCAGCATAGTCCTGGCAGTCAGTCCACTCGGCGGTTGCACAGCCCGGGTCCGCGTTGCTCATCGCGGCCACACCTTCGAGTCGTCGGGCGTTCACTCAGACCACAGCCAGCGGAAGCTGATTGGGCCGCACCGGTTCGGGCAGATCCGATTCGCCCATCAAGTAGGCGTCCACGGCGTGCGCGGCGGCGCGGCCCTCGGCGATCGCCCACACCACCAACGAGGCACCGCGGTGGGCATCGCCGCACACGAACACCCCGGGCGCGGAGGTCTGCCAGTCCGAGCCACAGGTGATCACCCCGCGGCGGCTGAGCGTGATGCCGAGCTCATCGAGCAGGGTCATGCGCTCAGCCCCCTCGAAACCGATTGCCAGCAGCGCCAGATCACACGCGATCTCCATGGGGCTGCCCACCGGGTTGATGATGCGACGGCCGTCGGGGTCGCGGACCACCCTCACCTCGGCGATCTCCAGGGCCCGCAGCCTGCCCTCGGAGTCACCGAGGAAGCGCTGCACCGCGACCTCGTAATGCCGGGCACCTCCCTCGGCATGCGCGGGCGAGGTCCGCAGCACCAACGGCCAGGTCGGCCACGGCGAGGTGACGTCGTCGCGGAGTTCGGGCGGTTGCGGGTTGTAGTCCAGTTGCGTCACCGAGGCGGCGCCCTGCCGATGAGCCGTGCCCAGGCAGTCCGCACCGGTGTCGCCGCCGCCGATGATCACCACATGCCTGCCCTCGGCCGTGATGTGTGAGGGCCCGTCACCCTCGCATTCCCGGTTGGCCGGCACCAGATGGTCCATCGCCAGGTGAACACCGGCGAGGTGCCTGCCCTCCACCTCGGTGTCGCGGGCCCGGAGCGCACCGACGGCGAGCACCACCGCGTCGAAGCGGTGCCGCAGTTCATCGACGGACAGGTCGACACCGACCTCGCAGTCGGTGACGAAACGCGTTCCCTCGGCGCGCATCTGGGCCAACCGCTGGTTGAGCGTCGACTTCTCCAACTTGTATTCGGGAATGCCGTAGCGCAGCAGGCCGCCGAGCCGGTCATCGCGCTCGTACACGGTCACGTGGTGGCCCGCACGGGTGAGCTGTTGGGCCGCGGCCAAACCGGCCGGACCGGAGCCCACCACCGCCACCGAGCGGCCGGTGCCGATCGCGGCCGGCTGCGGTTCGACGATGCCCAACCGCCAGGCCTGGTCGGCGATGGTGTTCTCGATCCGCTTGATGGTCACCGCTCCCCCGGTCTCGGCTTCGGCGATCGACAGCACGCAGGCCGCCTCGCACGGGGCCGGGCACAGCCGGCCGGTGAACTCCGGGAAGTTGTTGGTGGCGTGCAGGCGTTCGCTGGCGGCGTCCCAGCGACCACGGCGCACCAGGTCGTTCCATTCCGGGATCAGGTTGCCCAGCGGGCAGCCCGCGGTTCCTGAGTGGCAGAACGGAATTCCGCAATCCATGCAGCGGCGGGCCTGTTGGGAGACCTCCGCGGCGCGGTCCTGCGGGTCCTGGCGCTCGTAGACCTCACGCCAGTCCCCGACCCGCTCGTCGACGGGCCGCTTGGGGGCCTCGACCTTGGCGACCCGCAGAAATCCGGTGGGATCAGCCACGAGTCGCCTCCATGATCGCCGAATCGACGTCACGCCCCTCGGCCTTGGCCATCCGGGTGGCCTCCAGCACCTTCTGGTAGTCGGTGGGCATGATCTTGGTGAATTGCGCGCTGCGCCGCGGCCAGTCGGAGAGCACCGAGGTTGCCAGTGTGCTGCCGGTGAATCGGGCGTGGCGGGTCACCGCGTCGTGCAGCCACACCAGATCGTCCGGGTCGGGCCGCTGCAGGGCGACCATCGCGGTGTTGACCTTCGCCGGATCGAGGCCCAGCACGTAGGCGATGCCGCCGGACATCCCGGCCGCCATGTTGCGACCGGTGCGGCCCAGCACCACCACGCGGCCGCCCGTCATGTATTCGCAGGCGTGGTCGCCCACCCCTTCGGCAATCGCCAGCGCACCGGAGTTTCGCGCGCAGAACCGTTCGCCGACCCGGCCGCGCAGATACACCTCGCCGGAGGTGGCGCCGTACAGCAGCGTGTTGCCCGCGATCACGTTGTCCTCCGGCAGGAAGAGCACATCGTCGGGTGGGCGAACGATAACCCGGCCACCCGAAAGCCCCTTGCCCACATAGTCGTTCGCGTCACCGACCAGTTCCAGCGTGATACCGGGCGGCAGGAACGCCCCGATCGACTGGCCGGCCGACCCGCTCAGCGTCACGTGGATGGTGCCCTCGGGCAGGCCCTGCGCACCGTAGCGACGCGTCACCTCCGAACCGAGCAGGGTCCCGACGGTGCGGTTGACGTTACGCACCGGCAGGTCCAGGCGCACCGGATGGGCGTCCTCGAGCGCGCCTTCGGCGAGCGCGATCAGGGTCCGGTCCAGGGCGTGGTCCAGACCATGGTCCTGTCCGCGGGTGCGGCGGCGCTGCGGTAGCCGAGTACCTCTTTCGTCGACCGGCACCGCGAAGATCGGACTCAGGTCCAGGCCCCTGCTCTTCCAGTGCGCCACGCCGGCGTCGGTGTCGAGCACCTCGGCATGCCCGACGGCTTCGTCGATGCTGCGAAAGCCGAGTTCGGCCAGCATCCTGCGCACGTCCTCGGCGATGAAGTGGAAGAATTTCTCCACGAACTCAGGTTTGCCGTTGAAGCGCCCGCGCAACTCGGGATTCTGGGTGGCCACCCCGACCGGGCAGGTGTCCAGGTGGCAGACCCGCATCATGATGCAGCCGGCGACGACCAGTGGGGCGGTCGAGAAGCCGAACTCCTCGGCACCCAGCAGTGTCGCGATCACCACGTCACGGGCGGTGCGCAGGCCGCCGTCGCACTGCACGGTGATCCGGTCGCGCAGCCCGTTGAGCACCAGGGTCTGCTGGGCGTCGGCCAGCCCGATCTCCCACGGCGCTCCGGCATGCTTGAGGCTCGTCAGCGGCGCGGCCCCGGTGCCGCCGTCATAGCCGGAGATCAGCACCACGTCGGCGTGTGCCTTCGACACCCCGGCGGCGACCGTTCCGACACCGACCGAGCTGACCAGTTTGACGTGGATGCGCGCCTCGGAGTTGGCGTTCTTCAGGTCGTGGATCAGCTGCGCCAGGTCCTCGATCGAATAGATGTCGTGATGCGGTGGTGGTGAGATCAGCCCGACGCCCGGGGTGGAATGCCGGGTCTTGGCGATACTGGGGTACACCTTGAAACCGGGAAGCTGGCCGCCCTCACCGGGTTTGGCACCCTGAGCCATCTTGATCTGGATGTCGGTGGCATTGAGCAGGTAGTCGCTGGTGACGCCGAACCGGCCGGAGGCGACCTGCTTGACGGCGCTGCGCCGACGGGGGTCATAGAGCCGGTCGACGTCCTCGCCGCCCTCACCGCTGTTGGACCGGCCGCCGAGGTTGTTCATCGCGATCGCCATGGTCTCGTGCGCCTCGGCCGAGATGGAGCCGTAACTCATTGCCCCGGTGTTGAACCGAGCACAGATGGCGTCAACGGATTCCACCTCGTGCAGCGGCACCGGGGGCCGGAGGCCCTCCTTGAAGGTGAACAGCCCACGCAGCGTGCCACCCTCGCGGGAGAGCCGGTTGACCTCCTCGGAATACTTCGCGAAGACCTCGTGACGTCCGCTGCGGGTCGAATGCTGAAGCAGAAAGACCGTTTCCGGCGTGAACAGATGCAGTTCGCCCTCGCGGCGGAACTGGTATTCGCCACCCACCTCGAGGCGGCGATGCACCCGTTCGGTCGGGTTCTCCGGGTAGGCGCGCCGGTGCCGCAGCTTGACCTCCTCGGCGAGCACGTCGAGTCCCACCCCGCCGATCTGGCTGACCGTGCCGGTGAGGTACTCGTCGACCACGTCCCGACTCAGGCCGATCGCCTCGAAAGCCTGTGCACCGGTGTAGGACCCGACGGTGGAGATGCCCATCTTGCTCATGACCTTCATGACGCCCTTGCCGAGCGCCTTGAGGTAGTTGCGTACCGCCGTCCCGACCTCGATACCGGTCAGTTCTCCCTCGCGGATGAGGTCCTCGATGGACTCGAAGGCCAGATACGGGTTGACCGCCGCGGCGCCGTAACCGATGAGCAGCGCGATGTGGTGAACCTCGCGGGCATCCCCGCTTTCGACCACCAGGGCCACCTTGAGCCGCTCCTTGGTGCGGACCAGATGGTGATGGACGGCGGCCACCGCCAACAGCGACGGGATGGGCGCCCTGGTGTGGTCGGAGTCCCGGTCCGAGATCACCAGGGTGCGGGCGCCTTTGGCGATCGCCTCGCAAGCGCGGCGACGGAGGTCATCGATGGCCTCGGCGAGCCCCTCACCGCCGCGTTCGACGTCGTAGAGCGCACGCAACACCGCGGTTCTCAGCCCGGGGTGTTCACCGTCGGCGTTGAGGTGCACGATCCGGTTCAGTTCGTCGTTGTCGAGAACCGGCCAGTGCAGCAGGATCTGGCGGCAGGACGCGGCGGTGGGTTGCAGCAGGTTCTGCTCGGGACCCATCACCCGGGCCATCGACGTCACGATCTCCTCACGGATCGCGTCCAGTGGTGGGTTGGTCACCTGCGCGAAGAGTTCGACGAAGTAGTCGTAGAGCAGTTTGGACCGCTGCGACAGCACGGCATTGGGGGTGTCGGTCCCCATGGAGCCCAAGGGCTCCTGGCCCGAAGCGGCCATCGGAGTGAGCAACACTCGCAGGTCTTCCTCGGTGTAGCCGAAGGCGATCTGACGCCGTACCACCGACTCGTGGTTGGGCTGAGCGGGCGTGCGCACCGGCAGGGTCTTGATGTCGAGCAGGCCGGCGTGCAGCCATTCACCGTATGCCTGCTCGGCCGCGAGATCGCCCTTGATCTCGTCGTCGGAGACGATGCGGCCGGCGGCCGTGTCGACGAGGAACATCCTGCCGGGTTCGAGCCGGCCCTTGGCCACGACTTCCGCCGACGGGATGTCGAGGACCCCGGTTTCGCTCGCCAGCACGATGCGGTCGTTGATGGTGCGCCACCATCGGCCCGGCCGTAATCCGTTGCGGTCCAGGACCGCGCCGACCACCGTGCCGTCGGTGAAGGTGACGCAGGCGGGACCGTCCCACGGTTCCATGATCGAGGCGTGGTACTGGCAGAACGCCCGCCGGGCGGCCTCCATCGTGGTGTTGTTCTCCCACGCCTCCGGGATCATCATCATCACCGCGTGCGGCAGGCTGCGACCGCCCAGGTGCAGCAGCTCGAGAACCTGGTCGAAGGATGCGGAGTCGGACGCGTCGGGCGTGCAGATCGGCGACAACCGGCTGAGGTCGCCGGGAATCAGCGAGCTGGCCAGCAGCGCCTCCCGGGCGTGCATGCGGTTGCGGTTACCGCGCACCGTGTTGATCTCGCCGTTGTGGGCGACGAACCGGAACGGGTGGGCCAGCGGCCAGGACGGAAAGGTGTTGGTGGAGAAGCGGCTGTGCACGATCGCGATGGCGCTCCTGCAGCGCTCGTCGCGCAGATCCGCGAAGTACCTGGGCAGCTGCATCGTGGTGAGCATGCCCTTGAACGCCATGGTCCGGCTGGACAGCGACGGGAAGTACACGTCGCCCCGCTCCGCCCGTTTGCGCAGTGGATAGACCCGGCGGTCGAGGTCGAGGCCGCCGGGCCGCACGCCGTCGACTGGCGGGACGGTGACGAAGAGCATCGACATGTGGGGCATACATCCCAGCGCGGTGAGACCCACCTCCGCCCCATCCGGGTCGACCGGAACAGGACGCCAGCCAAGCACTTCCAGGCCCTCCTCTGCCGCGATCGCCTCGATCCGGCTGATCGCCTCGTGACGGGCGGCCGGGTCGGCGGGCAGGAAACCGATTCCGGCCGCGAAGGTGTTCGAGCCGTCCGGGCCGGGTGCGGGGAGTGCGAAGTCGACGACATCGCTGAGCAGGTCGACCGGCAGCTGCAGCAGGATGCCCGCGCCGTCACCGCTGTTGGGCTCGGCGCCCGCCGCACCCCGGTGCTTGAGGTGCTCCAGTGCGGTCAAACCATCAGCGACGATCTCATGCGAGCGGCGGCCCTGGATGTCGGCCACCATCGCCACGCCACACGAATCGGACTCGCGCGCCGGGTCATACAGGCCCTGCGCCTCGGGAAGTGCCGAAAACAGCATCTCCACGCTCCTCGGAGATCCCGGCGTGCGGCGTGGGGCTGGTGTGGGCGAGAAGCGAGCGAGTGTGGCCTTGCCGCAGCCTTGACAGATGATGTCCGGGACTGCACCGGCCCGATGGTCGGCCGCGGCGATGTGCCGCGGCGAATCACGAGTGTATCAGCGACGACGCTTCGTCACTGGCTGAGAATCGTCGGCACCAGGGGGAAGCCGGGCAGGTTGCGCACCACCGTCCATGCCAGCGTGGTGACGGCGATCAAGACCACGGCGGAACGGCCAAGTCCGCGCTGCCGCCGGGTCAGCCGCCAGACAACCCAGGCGACCACGATGGGCAGGCCTACCAGGAGAAAGGCGTTGTCGACCACCGCGGCCGCGAGGTCACCGTGCAGGAGATCGTGGGCCATCCGAAGCCCGCCACAGGCCGGACAGTTCCATCCGGTCAGCAGCTTGAACGGGCACGGCGGGAACAGCGAGCCGGGTCGGTGCGGGTCGACGAGACCGACATAGGCGACGGCGCCGGCGGCCAGCGCACCGGTGGTCCAGGTGCCGTAGCGGCGTGTCCGCGGAGCCAGGCCGGCGCTAGGTGCCATCGCGCAGCGGACGGCCCTGCGGGTCGCGGACCTTATCCGTGAGGATCATGACGGCGTCGATGATGCCCCAGATGAGCGCGCCGATCCCGCACGTGACGAGGCCGACGACCAACTGGCCGATGCCAAGATTGGTGTAGCCGAGATAGATCCGCCCGACGCCGACGATGCCGAACAAGCCCAGCAGCTGCAATAACCCGGCGACCACCTTGGACTTGTCCGACAGCGGCTCGCCGGTAATCGGGTGCCGGCCGAACGGGGCCGCCGGGTCGATGTATCCCCCCGGGTACTGGTCGGGCGGCGGGTACGGACCGGGCGGTGGGTACTGGCCTGGCGGCGGATAGTCGGGTGCGGGCTGGTACGGGGGCGGCATGTTGCCTTCGGTGCCTCCGAACTGCGGCTCAGTCATGGGACCAGCATGCCAGAGCAAGCGCCGCCGGGACGCTCAGTCGCGGCTGCGGGTCTCCACGCCCCACAACACACGGCGGACCGTCACGCGGAAACCGCGCCGCGATTCCACCGGGGCCGACGCTGGCTCCGGCTCGAGTTCTGGTTCAGGCTCCGGTTCGGGCTCCGCTTCCGGCTCCGCCTCGGGCTGGGCTTCTGGCTCCACTTCACCTTCAGGTTCGGGTTCGGACTCCGGCTCAGCCTCGACCTCGGCCTCCAACTCAGGCTCGGCTTCAGCGTCTTCCGCAAGCGCTTCCTCGGGCTCAGCCTCTGGCTCCGGCTCTGGCTCCGGCTCCGGCTCCGGCTCCGCCTCGGGCTGGGCTTCTGGCTCCACGTCACCTTCAGGTTCGGGTTCGGACTCCGGCTCAGGCTCGGCTTCAGCGTCCTCCACAAGCGCTTCCTCAGGCTCGGCCTCGGCCTCGGCCTCCAGCTCCGGCTCAGCCTCCGGCTCCGGTTCAGCCTCAGGCTCGGCTTCAGCCTCTTCTGCAAGCGCTTCCTCGGTCTCAGGCTCGGCTTCAGCTTCTGCTTCGGATTGCGGCTCTGCCTCTTCGGCCGCCTCCGCCGCTTCGGCATCGTCGACGTCGCCGACCGCGGCCGCGTCCTCGTCGTCGTGCGCGCCCGCAACTGTCGCCGCGGCGACGATTCCACTGCCCTTCGCGGCCGATACCAACTCCTCGGCGAACTCCTCGACCGGCGACTCCTGCTCGGCTCCCTCGGCGTGCGTGCCGCCCAACGTGGCCGGGTCTTCACGCCCCTTGGGCGCCAACATGATGTAGACGATCGCGCCGATGAACACGAACGTCGAGGTGAACGAATTGATCCTGATTCCCGCGATATGGGTCGCAGTGTCGTCGCGGAGCAGTTCGACCCAGAACCGACCGACGCTGTAGGCGGCCACATAGCTCGCGAACAGCCGGCCGTGACCCATCTTGAACCGTCGATCGATGTAGATCAGGAACACGAAAACCAGCAGGTTCCATAGCAACTCGTACAGGAACGTCGGCTGGACGACGGCGGCCACCTGCCCGGTGGACACACCGTCGAGGGAGTGCACGTCGACCATGCCGGACGAGTCGCGCCGATAGAAGATCTCCATCCCCCACGGAACGGTCGTCTCCCGGCCGTACAACTCCTGGTTGAAGTAGTTGCCGAGGCGTCCGATCGCCTGCGCCAGGATGATTCCCGGTGCGATCGCGTCACCGAAGGCGGGCAGCGGTATCCCCCTGCGCCGGCAGGCGATCCACGCGCCGACACCGCCGAGAGCGACAGCACCCCAGATGCCCAGGCCACCGTCCCAGATCCGCAGGGCCGCGCCGATACCGGCGCCGCCCTCACCGAAATAGGTTCGCCAGTCGGTCATCAGGTGATAGAGCCGACCGCCGATCAACCCGAACGGCACCGCCCACAGCGCGATGTCGTAGATGACGCCGCGTTCTCCGCCGCGAGCCGCCCACCGGCGGTCACCGATCACCAATGCGGCGACGATGCCGGCGATGATGAACAGCGCGTATGCCCGGATCGGGACCGGTCCCAGATACCAGACGCCCTGAGGGGGGCTCGGGAAATAGGCAAGTACCGTCGTCGTCACGTAGCTGGCACCTTCTGTCGAACCCCAACCGCCAACTCCTCGGTGAGCGAGCGGACGGCACCCACCCCATCGGTGAGCGCCGAGACCAGCGCCGAGCCCACGATCACGCCATCGGCGAAATGGGCGATCTCCGCAGCCTGCTCGCGGGAACGCACCCCCAGGCCGACCCCCACCGGAATATCAGAGATCTCCTTGATCCGGCCGACCAACTCCGGAGCCGCGTGCGAAACGACATCGCGGGCGCCGGTCACTCCCATCGTCGAGGCCGCATAGACGAAACCGCGAGAGGCCTCGACCGTGCGGGCCAGCCGCTCCGGGGTGGAGGACGGCGCGACGAGGAAGATGCGGTCCAGGTCGTGGGCATCGGAGGCCGCCAACCACTGCTCGGCCTCGTCGGGAATCAGGTCGGGGGTGATCATGCCCAGGCCCCCGGCGGCCGCCAGATCGCGGGCGAAAGCGTCGACCCCGTAGTGCATCACCGGGTTCCAGTAGGTCATCACCACCGGGCTGCCACCGGCGGCGCTGATGGCCTCGACAGCGCGAAACGTGTCGCGCACCCGTACCCCGGCCCGCAGCGCGGATTCGGCGGCGGTAGCGATCACCGGGCCGTCCATGCCGGGATCGGAATACGGCACGCCCACTTCGATGATGTCGCAACCGGATTCGGTCATCGCGACCATGGCCTCGATCGAAACCGGCACGTCGGGATAGCCAGTCGGCAGGTATCCGATGAGCGCGGCCCTGCCATCGGCGGCGCAGGTTGCGAAGATCGGGCCCAACCGGCCCGGGCGGCTGTGCTGAACGGTCACGGCGTCCCCGTCGCCGGACTGTCGAAAAGCCCGAACCACCGCGCCGCTGTCTCCACATCCTTGTCGCCGCGTCCGGACAGGTTGATCAGGATGATCGATCCCGGACCGAGTTCGGCGGCGAGTTTGACCGCGCCGGCCACGGCGTGCGCCGATTCGATGGCCGGGATGATCCCCTCCAGGCGGCACAGCAACCGGAAGGCGTCCATCGCCTCGACGTCGGTGATGGGGCGGTACTCGGTGCGGCCGATCTCCTTGAGGAAGGCGTGCTCGGGTCCGACGCCCGGGTAGTCCAACCCGGCCGAGATCGAATGCGACTCGATGGTCTGGCCGTCGTCGTTCTGCAGCAGGTACGAATAAGAGCCCTGGAAGGCGCCCGGCGATCCTCCGGTGAAAGTCGCTGCATGCCTTCCGGTTTCGACGCCATCGCCGGCCGCCTCGAAGCCGATGAGCCGGACGGCGGGGTCGTCGATGAAGGCGTGGAAGATACCGATCGCGTTGGACCCGCCACCCACGCAGGCCGTCACCGCATCGGGCAGCCGACCGGCCTGGGCCAGCATCTGGGCGCGGGCCTCCAACCCGATGACGCGCTGGAAGTCACGCACCATGAGCGGGAACGGGTGCGGTCCGGCCGCGGTTCCGAAGCAGTAGTAGGTCCGGTCGGCATTGGTGACCCAGTCGCGGAAGGCGTCGTTGATCGCGTCCTTGAGGGTCTTCGACCCGGACTGCACCGACACCACCTCGGCGCCCAGCAGTCGCATTCTGGCCACGTTGAGCGCCTGGCGAGCGGTGTCGACCGCACCCATGTAGATGACGCACTCCAGGCCCAGCAGCGCGCACGCGGTGGCGGTGGCCACCCCGTGCTGACCGGCTCCGGTCTCGGCGATCACCCGGGTCTTGCCCATCTGCTTGGCCAGCAGGGCCTGACCCAGCACGTTGTTGATCTTGTGCGATCCGGTGTGGTTCAGATCCTCACGCTTGAGGAAGATCCGCGCTCCCCCGGCGTGCTCGCCCAGCCGGCCGGCCTCGTACAGCGGCGACGGCCGGCCCGCGTAGTGGGTCTGCAAGCGGTCGAGCTCGTCCAGGAAGGTCTGGTCGGTGCGGGCCTTCTCATAGGCCGCGGTGACCTCTTCGATCACGGCCATCAGTGCCTCGGGCACGTACCGGCCGCCGAACACGCCGAAGTGGCCACGGGCGTCGGGGTCGTGGGTCGTCGGCTCCGCGACCGCCGCACTGGTGCGGGGCAGGTCGGGGGTGGAGGTATCAGCCATGTTCAAGCTCGACAGCGCAGGTTGATCGGGTCAATTCACCGTGCCGGTTTCGGGCACGACGGGTGGGCCCCCGCGGTCACCAGGTCGGCCACCGCATTGCGGGGGTCGCCACTGGTGACCAGCCCCTCACCGACCAGGACGGCGTCGGCGCCAGCCCCGGCGTAGGCGAGCAGGTCCGCGGTTCCGCGCACGCCCGATTCGGCGATCCGGATGATGTTGGAGGGCAGCCCCGGCGCGATCCGGCCGAAGCAGTCCCGGTCGACCTCCAGCGTCTTGAGGTCACGGGCGTTCACACCGATAACCTTGGCCCCGGCCTGCAGCGCCCGGTCGGCCTCCTCCTCGGTGTGCACCTCGACCAGAGCGGTCATTCCCAGCGATTCGGTGCGTTCCAGCATCGACTCCAGGGCCGGTTGGTCGAGGGCCGCGACGATGAGCAGCAGCATGTCCGCACCGTGCGCCCGGGCCTCGTGAATCTGGTAGGGGCCCACGATGAAGTCTTTGCGGAGCACCGGGATCCTGACGGCGGCGCGCACCGCGTCCAGGTCGGCCAGTGAGCCGTGGAACCGACGCTCTTCGGTCAGCACGCTGATGACCCGGGCGCCGCCGCTCTCGTAGGCGCGGGCCAGTTCGGCCGGGTCGGCGATGTTGGCCAGCTGGCCGCGTGATGGACTGGCGCGCTTCACTTCGGCGATCACGCCGATGCCGGGGGCGCGCAATGCGGCCAGGACGTTCAGCGGCGCAGGCGCTGCCTTCGCGGTGTCCTTGATCTCGGCCAGGCTGATGATCGCTTCACGAGCGGCAACGTCGGCCCGGACTCCCTCGATGATGGAGTCGAGCACGGTTGCCGAACTCATGGCAGCCTGATCCCTTCCGACGCTGCAGACCGATGTCCCTGGAAGGGTAGCCGCCACGCGCCCGTCACCCGTCACCGACCCTCGGTCTCTGATTCGTCGGCCGCCTCGGTGGGATCACGGCCCTCGTCGAGCGCGTCCCACATGCCCCGTTCGGAAACCGCCCCGGCACCGTCGCCGGCACGAGCGGCCGACCGGCGCGCCGCCGGCGTCGCATACTTCCCGGTCGAATGACTTGTGGGGGCGGCGCGCATCAACAGCACCGCCGCCAGCAACGCACCGACCGCCGCGGCGATGGTGATCGCTGCGCCCCCGAGGTGCCTTGCGCTGCCGACCAGGGAGGCCACCGGAACCTGGGCCAGGTCGGCTCCGCGGACACTGACGTCCGGCATCTGGACCAGGCTGATCCCGAGGTAGCCCAGCGCCAGACTGACCGCGGCGATCAGCACCGCGACCGCGCGCAGCAGCCAGCCCCGCACCGCCAGGCCGGCGACGGCGGCCGCCAGCAGCAACACCGCCAGGGGTAGCAGCGCGCTGGACCAGGTGGCGCCGCTGAGCGCGGAGGTCCTGGGTTGACCCAGCCCGTCGGACGAGCGGATGGTCACCCAGGTCAGCCGGGAGGCGATCCACAGGCCGACGGCCGAGAGCACCAGCAGCAGTTGCGCGAGACGAATCACGGCGTGCTCAGCGTCTCGGCCGCGGCGATCGCGTTGAGCACCGTCCTGGCCTTGTTGGCCGACTCGGTGTACTCGTAGGGGCCGTTGGAGTCGGCGACCACGCCGCCGCCGGCCTGCACGTAGGCGGTGCCGTTGCGCATCAGGGCGGTGCGGATCGCGATCGCGAAATCGGCATTGCCGGCGAAGTCGAGGTAACCCACCACACCGCCGTAGAGCCCGCGACGGGTCTTTTCGACCTCTTCGATGAGTTCCATCGCCCTAACCTTCGGCGCGCCGGACAGGGTGCCCGCCGGGAAGCAGGCCATCACCGCGTCCAGCGCCGTGCGGCCGTCCGCCAGCAGGCCGGTCACCGTCGACACCAGGTGCATGACGTGGCTGTAGCGCTCGATGTGGCTGTAATCCTCGACCCGCACCGTGCCGGGCACACAGACCCGGCCCAGATCGTTGCGGCCGAGGTCGACGAGCATCAGATGTTCGGCCCGCTCCTTCTCGTCGGCCAGCAGGTCCTTCTCCAGCAGCTGGTCTTCCTCCTCGGTCTGACCACGCCAGCGGGTACCGGCGATCGGATGGGTCGTGGCCCGGCCGTCCACCACGGTCACCAACGCTTCCGGACTCGAGCCGACGATCGAAAACGCCGTCTCCCCAGCGTCATTGGGGATGTGCATCAGGTACATGTACGGGCTCGGGTTGGACACCCGCAGCATCCGGTAGACATCGATCGGGTCGACGGCGGTGTCGATCTCGAAGCGCTGCGACGGCACCACCTGGAAGGCCTCACCGGCCTCGATCTCCTTGACCAGCCGCTCCACCACCGCCCCGTACTCCTCGGGAGTCCACTGGAGCCGGGGCCGCGGTTCGGGCCGGGTGAACGTCGCCACCGTCGACGGAAGCGGCTGCCCCAGCGCCTCGGTCATCACGTCCAAACGGGCCACCGCGTCGTCATAGGCCCAATCGACGCGTTCGTCGGTGCCGTTCCAGTTCACCGCGTTGGCGATCAGGGTGATGGTGCCCTCGTGGTGGTCCACGGCGGCCAGGTCGGTGGCCAGCAGCAGCAGCATGTCCGGCAGTTGCAGATCGTCCACGGCCAGCGCGGGCAGCCGTTCCAGGCGGCGGACGAAATCGTAGGCGAAGTAGCCGACCATGCCCCCCGACAGCGGCGGCATCCCGGCCAGCGGCCCGGTGGAGAGCAGCTCAATGGTCTGCTGCAGCGCCTGTAGCGGGTCACCCCCGGTCGGCGCGTCTCTCGGCGTGTGGCCCAGCCACACGGCCTCGCCGTCGCGAACCGTGAGCGCCGCGGGCGCACCCGCCCCGATGAACGACCAGCGCGACCACGACCGCCCGTTCTCGGCGGATTCCAGCAGAAACGTCCCTGGCCGGTTGGCGGCCATCTTGCGGTACGCCGACAGCGGGGTCTCGCTGTCGGCGAGGACCTTGCGGGTCACCGGTACCACGCGGTGTTCAGCAGCCAGGGCCCGAAACTCCTCGCGCGTGGTCGTGGCCGTAGCAGATGCCGCCGGCCGAGCGGCTCCGGCGAGGTTGGATTGCACGGCTACATCCTCCCAGACCCGCTGGCGATGACCGACCGGCGTAGCCTCAGCGTCCATGAAACGTGGCGACCGAGTTCCCGAGTTCGAACTGCCGGACCAGACCGGCACCGTGCGCTCGCTGAGCAGTCTGCTCGCTGATGGGCCGATTGCGTTGTTCTTCTATCCGGCCGCGATGACGCCGGGCTGCACCAAGGAGGCCTGCCACTTTCGCGACCTGGCCGGCGACTTCGCCGCCGTAGGGGCCACCCGGGTCGGGATCAGCACGGACGCGGTGGACAAACAGGCCAGGTTCGCCGACTCCCAGCGGTTCGACTACCCGCTGCTCTCCGACGCCGATGGTGAAGTGGCGACGACGTTCGGGGTCAAGCGCGGGCTGCTGGGCAAGTTCCTGCCCGTCAAGCGCACCACGTTCGTCATCGACACGGACCGCACGGTGCTGGAGGTCATCTCCAGCGAGGTCAACATGGACACCCACGCCGACAAGGCGTTGCAGGTGCTAAAGGGCCGAAAGTCGGCTTAAGGCGCCCGACGCCGAGTGTGAAACCTCGGCGGGGTTTTCGGCGATTTGTCGCCGAGGATTCACAGTCGAGGCTCGTCGTCATCCCCCAGCAGCAGGTCGGCATCGAAGCAGCTGTGATCACCGGTGTGGCAGGCGCCGCCCACCTGGTCGACTTCCAGCAATACCGCATCGCCGTCGCAGTCCAGCCGAACGCTGTGCACGTGTTGGGTGTGGCCGGAGGTGGCACCTTTGACCCAGTACTCGCCGCGGGATCGTGAGAAGTAGGTGGCCTCCCGGGTGGCCAGGGTGCGCGCCAGCGCCTCGTCGTCCATCCACGCCACCATCAGGACCGCGCCGGTGCCGCGCTCCTGCGCGATCGCGGCGAAGAGCCCGCTGGCGTCGCGCTTGAGCCGCTTGGCGATGTCGGGATCGAGGGCGCTCATCGGACCACACCCCGATTCGCCCTCTTCTCCGCGCTCATCGGACCACAGCCCGATTCGTCCTCTTCGCTGCGCTCATCGGACCACTATCCCCTCGCGGGCCATCGCCGCCTTCACCTCGCCGATCGTCAGCTCGCGGAAGTGGAACACGCTGGCCGCCAGCACCGCGTCGGCGCCGGCTGCCACAGCCGGTGCGAAGTCGCCCACCGCCCCGGCTCCCCCGCTGGCGATCACCGGTACCGTCACCGCCTTGCGCACCGCCCGCAGCATGGTCAGGTCGAACCCGGCCTTGGTGCCGTCGGCGTCCATCGAGTTCAGCAGGATCTCGCCGACGCCGAGTTCGGCCCCCCGCGTTGCCCATTCGACCGCATCGATGCCCGTGCCCTGCCGCCCGCCGTGGGTGGTGACCTCCCAGCCCGACGGGGTCGGGGCGGAGCCCGCAGGCACCGTGCGGGCATCGACGGACAGCACGATGCATTGGGACCCGAACTGGCGGGACAGTTCGGCGAGCAATTCCGGGCGCGCGATCGCCGCGGTGTTCACCGATACCTTGTCGGCGCCGGCGCGCAACAGCGAGTCCACGTCGGCCACCGAACGCACGCCACCGCCGACGGTGAGTGGGATGAACACCTGCTCGGCGGTACGGCGCACCACATCGAGCATGGTGGCGCGGCCGGACGAGGATGCGGTGACGTCGAGGAAGCACAGTTCATCGGCGCCCTCGGCGTCATAAGCCGCGGCGAGCTCGACGGGATCACCGGCGTCCCTCAGGTTTTCGAAGTTGACGCCCTTGACCACCCGGCCGTCGTCGACGTCCAGGCACGGAATGACGCGCACCGCCACGTCCATCAGCGATAGTCCTCCGGGGATCCGACCCGTTCCAGAATGTCCATGATGCGCTCGTGTACGCCTGGCGCAGCCGCGAGAGCCGACAGTGACGACGCCGTCCAATCGGCGCCCGCCAGATCCGTGACGACCCCGCCGGCGGCGCGGACCAGAGCCACCCCGGCCGCGTGGTCCCAGATGTGATGGCCGAAACTGATTGCACCGCCGAGGATTCCGGCGCCGACATACGCGATGTCGATACCGGTTGCGCCGTGCATCCGCATCTTGGAGCAGACCCGGCTGAGCTCCTCGAACACGGCAAGCCGGTAGCGCCCCGGGAACCGACCGCGCCAGTCGACGTTGAAGGTGCCGATGCCGATCACGCACTGCGCGATGTCGCCGTGGCCGACCGGCGGCTGCGCAACGCCGTTGGCGTACAGCGGACCTCCCAGCACCGCGGTGTAGCGCTGGTCGGTGAACGGCAGCCAGGTCAGCCCCGCCACCGGTTCGCCGTCGCGCAGCAGCCCCAGCAGGATGGCCGCCATCGGCGACCCGGCCGCATAGTTGAACGTACCGTCGATCGGGTCGAGCACCCACACCAGCGGCGAATCGAGGTCCGCACCGCCGAATTCCTCCCCGTGCACACCGATGCCGGTAACAGACTCCAGCGCCTCAACCACCTGGCGTTCAATGGCCAGGTCCACCTCGGTGGCGAAGTCGTTGCCCTTCTTCTGCACGGCGGAGTCGGCCCGGTGCCCGGCGATGAACGGCTTGGACGCCCCGTCGAGGATCGCCGCGGCCTGCGCCACCAGGGTCTCGAGATCCACTACCGGCTCACCGCGGCGAGCGCTTCGGGCAGCGTGAATCGGCCCGCGTAGAGCGCCTTTCCGACGATCGCGCCCTCCACCCCGCTGTCGGTCAGGGTCG
>JAGQTU010000081.1 GCA_020438865.1 Mycobacterium sp. | reverse complement strand
CATTCACCCCGGTTCATCTCTTTGCGCTTCGCGACGATGAAGCCCTCAGCGTCGATACGAGTCGCGAACGTATGCGGGGCGTAACGGCGCACCCCGTCAGGGCCGGTGTACTTCACTTGCCAGCGGCCAGACTTGAGTTGAGTGATGTTGCCGAATGTGCGTTTACTGCGCTTCACGCGCTCCCCCGATCAAGACAATCCAAGACAACGAACCAAGACTCAATGAGCGTAACAGTGCTTAATGCGCGTTCGTTTTGAGCGCATCACAGCAGCTCAGGAGCCATATCCGCACATCAACGACACACAGACAAAAGCGCAGGTGATCTACTTCAATCCCAGTATCGCGCACCACGCTAACCTGCTCTTGTGTGCCAAAATCGGGACGGCATGCAGGGAACTGCTGAACGTTCGCAATTGAGTCCACCTCGCAAAAGCTCATTTCACGTCACGACCACCCCGTTCCCTGTGGGTCATTTGCTCGACGGGAACGACGAAAGCGCGTGCGAGAATCTTTGGGGCATAATGCATTTGGGTGCAGGTACACGTGCGAAGTCGCGCTGGCGCGTGGACACCAGCGTATGCCGTTTCACCATTCTTGCCGTATTCGCGGTCGACCGCGGTAGCAAACAGACGAACGGCAGCATCCGGGTGATCCAAGATCACCGTCTGCTGTCCCCGTTGCACTGCCTCGGCAGCCGTAAAGATTGGCGCTAACAAAGCCATCGACGCGCTAGCTGCCCGGGGAGGGCTACGCGCCGATCGACACTGCTCGTCTAACGGACCGCGAGCCCGCGATCCATCGGGATGGCCCGATTGCGCCGGCTGGGCTGAACCGGACTCGTCAGCGCTCGCGCCGCGAAGGGCAGCCCCACCGTTCCAGAAGTGGGTGATGCCGCCGGTTGCACCGGGCTCGTCAGTGCTCTGGCCAAGGCCGTACTAAATCTCGACAACATTGAAGCTCCCCCTGTGGTCGAACTGCTTCAGATGAAAGAGTTCTAGCAGATGGCAGCATGACATTGACGGGTATTAATCCAATTTGGACGGGTATCTACGCAGGTCAGGGCGCGCTTACCTAGATGTCGCCGATCTTCGGCAAACCCCGCATCGTCGTTGAGCAAACCGACAGAAAATTGTTATGCAGCGACGACACTTCCGCCCGTTACCTAGCTTCGCCGTGCCCGCAACGCACCGACGCGTTCCGCCTATCCCGACGTGAACAGGGTCACACTCCGGCAGTCCCTGCAGCCGGTGGAAAGGGGTGCCAATCAGCAGGGAAAGTGCGACCCGATCAGCCGCCGACCGAGCCGCCACCCCCCGCTTGACGGGCAGAAGGCGACGAACGGGGTCGTTCACCCGCCCGTCAACCGACCACGCCCGATCAGTGCGCCAGCCCCACCCATCGCATGCCGCGCCGCCTCGGCGATCGGCTTGAACTTGTCCCGACCATTCAAGAACGGCCCGAGGCTCGGCGCCGCGAGATCTCCTCTGGGGTATCGATAACCTAGCGCGTCGAAAGCTTGTCGTACGAACTAGCAACGCTGGCCGCAAAAGCATGAACTGCCGCAACAATTTTCGGTCAAGCGATTTGCACGGCCGTTTTTGGCTTCGTTCGCTAATTGCGGCCATCACATGGGATGGAAGTCCCGGCCCCGCGACGTTAAGGCTCGATGGCCGCCGGGACGATGACGCCGTGTGACGACTCGGTCGGAACTTCCGACACTGGCGAAATTGGAGGCGCTCCGTACGGATTGCCTCGTCGTCGAGCACCCTATTCATCACCCCACCCGGCGGCCTAATCTGCAGCAATGCACCTTAAGGCGGCTGCTCTCGCGGGTGCGGCCATCGTCCTCGCGGGCTGCGGCGGGTCAAGCGAGAACGCAGTGCCGACCATCACCTCGAAAGTGGAAGTCACCAAAACGCTGACGGTGACAGTCCCGCCGTCCCCATCCGCACCCAAGGCGATCATGGAAACCGACGGCATGTACCGGGTGGGGATCGACATCGAGCCGGGTACCTATCGCACCGACGGCAAGAGTCCCGAGGCGATGGATTGCTACTGGGCGAGACTGCGCAGTCTCAATGAGAATGACATCATCGCCAGCGACATGGGTACCGGCCCCCAACTGGTGCTCATCGAGGCGAGCGACCGTGCGTTCTATACCCACCGATGCCAAACCTGGCTAAAGCAGTGAGCGAATCCGCCTCTGCCACAACCTTCTTGGTCAGCTATGCCGGGTCCGGGCGATCTGCCACACCCCTGTCCGGGTCGACGAGCCTCCGCTGCCGGCACGACCACGGCCACGTGACCGCAGCTCACATCATGGATTCGCACCACGCCTTGCGCCTACGACTTGACCCAGGTCTGGCAGCTACGAGTAGCGAACGCCCTGTCACCCGGATCGATCAGCACGGTCTGGGCCTCCACGCCGATGTTGCTGGCGAGGATGTCGACCTCGTTGAGGCTGCTCAACCGGGCCCAATAGCAGTCGGTCGCGCCTTCGGCGCTCCTCCCGGCCGTGCGATAGGTGCCGGGCTCGATATCGACCCCGACACGGTAAGTGCCGTCGGTCTCCATGACCGTCTTGGGGACGACCGCGGACGGCGGGGCGGTCACCGTCACCGTCTTCGTGACTTCCACCGTCGAGGTCAGCGTGGTCGCCGCGACCGGCCTGGACCCCCCGCAGCCGGCCAAGGCCAACGCCGCGCAGGCGGTCACCGCCGCCTTCCTGTGCATTGCAGCAGCCTAGCCCGCGTCGCAGACACCCAATCGTCCCGAACCAAGGGCCAAAATCCCCTGGTGAACGAAACCAGCGAATAGGATCATTCCCACTATGAAAGCAGCCTCGGGCACCGCCGTCGTTGTCGGTGCCGTCGCCGTGTCGATGTCGGTGTACGGCGCCGGTGTCGCCGCCGCCGACCCCTACGCCGGCCAGACCTACGGTGACGCCTCCAGCGCGATCAGCAGCTACGGGCAGACGCCCGTGATCGCCGGACGGGTGGGATCGGTGCTGCCCACCGACCAATGCATCGTCACCCGCTCACAGAAGGCATCCGGGCTGGGCGGCGCCAACTTCACACCGGTCCAGAACACGGTGCTGCTCTACCTGAACTGCAACCAGGTGTTGGCCGGACCAGGGGTACCTGGCAACTCGGCGGCCAGCCCCGAAGGCCAGCAGGCCAAGAAAGACCAGGAAGCCTACGAGTGGAAGTCCACCACGGAGGACGGCGCGCAATGGTGTGCCGAGAACCAGAAGGCCCACCCCGACTGGGGAGCCGCGGCATTCAATGGCTGCCCCGGCACCTGATCGCCCTTAGACGGCGATCAATTTCTGCACGAAAACAAGCTGACGGAGAAAAGCCCGCCGTTGCCGGTCAATGGATTCCCGCCCTCGGGAAGCTGAACCGCAGTTCAAGGCCCACATCGGGGCGCCTGCCGACCCGATACCGGCCGGAAATCAACGCAAAGTTGAAATTCACGCAAGAAAGAAACGGACGGTATGAAACGCGAACAACCCGTGGCAATGTATTCATTTGGACTGTTATTGTCGGGCCCGTGAATAGCCCCAAGGGAGGTCTGCGGCTCCGCGCGACCGCACTGCCTTGGTGGCTGCGACATGCCGGGCTGCCGCCGGCCGGCCCGCGAGACGAGGGGTAGCCGCATGGTTGTGCAGGCTCGAGCCGAGGCGACGCGTCGGCGCATCATCGACGCGGCCATCGCGCTGTTCAGCGACGACGGCTACGGGGACACCGGGCTCGCGGCGATCATGGACCGCGCCGACGTGAGCAAGGGCGCGTTCTATTACCACTTCGAATCCAAGGAGGCGCTGGCCTCGGCGATCATCGACGAGGGCGTCACGCAGCTGCTGGACACCTTTTACGAGCTGACGTCAGCGCCGTCGCCCGCACTGGAGAACACCATCCGCGCCACGTTCCGGATCGCCCAGATGACTGAATCCGACGACATGGTCCGCATCGCCAACCAGCTGCGTCAGGCGCTGAGCCAGGTCAGTGGCGCCGGGGCGAAGACGTACCTGCCCTCGACCGCGGGATTCCTCGAGCAGATCACGAAGGCCGTCGCCGAGGGCGACGTGCGCGCCGACATCTGCGCCGAGGACGTCGCCGAGGCCATCTGCGCCAGCGTGCTGGGCTGCCACCTGCTGTCGGACGCCATCGGCGACAACCCGTACGCCCGGTTGACCCGGGCCTGGCGGGTACTGATGCCCGCAATCGTGTCCGCCGAGGGACTGCCGTATTTCCAGGACTTCCTGGCCCGCACGGTCGCGCGGTACACGTATTCGGCCGCGGCGGACGCGCCCGAGACCGAGATCGTGGAGCCGTCAGCGCCCGTCATCGCCTGAACAGGCGGCCGCCGCTCAGCCGGCGCCGCCCGCGGCGTCATTGCGGCTCCACAGGCAGTCCCCGCTGAGCTCGATGGAGAACAGCCGCGGCAGCACCTGAACCGACAGCGGCTGGCCCGCCACTCCCCGCGAATCCTGTGGCGGCGCAAGCACACCGGCGCGCACGATCGTCAGTTGCTCGGCAGCGCACGTGGTGGTCGGATCTCGGGGCGTGCCAGTCCACTGCCCGGACCGCAGGTTCGGGTTGCGCATTCCCTCGCCGTGCAATGTCATCGCGGGGCCCACGCTGAGCCACTTGTCGTTCGGCGGAAACGGCACGGCGGCGGGCGTCCAGGAGCCCTCGCACACCAGGAAGTCAGTGCGGTCGGGCAGCAGGGTCATCGCGCCGGACAACTCCGCCGGGCATGACGATCCGGGCTGGGGCTCGGGGGAATCCGCTGACGCGGCCGGCCCGCCGAGGGCCAGCACCAGGCACGCAAGGGCGGCCGCCGAGACCACGGCGTGCAATCGCATCATCGGGTGCGCTCTCCGGACTTCATGACAACTTGATCGTCGTCCAGACTACGTCGGTTACATGCCGCGTCGACGGTTCGCGGGGACGCCGGGCGACCGCGCCTGCGGGGACCAATGGTGTCGGCGGCCGGGCCGATCGCCCCTAGCGAAGCGGCGCCGCGGTGGTGGTGAATGGATGCCGTGTGGGACGGCCGGCCGACCTCAGCCCAGCAGGGGCACCCGCCGCCTCCGGGCCAGGCGGTGCAGCGCGGCCTGCATGACCCGGCGAACGTGAGCGTCGACGGCGATGATGTCATCGGGCTCACCATCGGTGGCGGGCACGTCGATGGGCTCCAGGACTTCGGTGACGATCTTGGCGGGCAACGGCATGTTCACCGGGATGAGAACACTGAGCCCGAACGGAAAGCCGAACGAGATCGGCAGGATGTCGGTGCGGAACAGCCGCCGTTCGAGTTTGGTCAGTCCGAGCGCGCGTGCCAGCCAGGTGCCGCGGCTCAGGTACAGCTGGGTCTCCTGACCGCCGATCGACACCATCGGCACGATCGGGGCTCCTGCCGCGGCCGCCGCCGTCACGTAGCCGGTGCGCCCGGCGAAGTCGATGACGTTCTCGGTCCGCGTCGGACGGTACACATCCTCGTCACCACCCGGGAACACCAGCACGGCGGCGTCGGCGGCCAGCGCCGCCGCGGCGTTCTCCGGGCAGGCGTGCACGATGCCGAGGTGCGGCAGCAGCTCACCGGCGGGGCCATGGAACAACGAGTCGTGCGCCAACGTATACAGCGGCCTGCCATAGCCGAACTTCTCGTAGTAGTCGACGGCGAACACCGCGAAGTCGGGCGTGATCAACCCGCCGGAATGGTTGCCCACCAGCAGGCACCGCCCGTCCGGCAGGTGCTCCAGCCCGCGGACCCGAGAACGGTGATACACCTTGACAATCGGGCGCAGCAGATCCACCGCATGCCTGGTCAGGCCGACGTCCCACTTGCCGACTTCGACCGATCGGACCCCACCGGCGCTGTTCATGCTCACAACCTCGGATTCGGGTCAACCGTACGCCGAGACCGCGCCGCCCCGAGCGGGTTTCGAACCCGCCGTCCGATGACACCCAACCCGGAGAGTCCGTCATGACGTTCGTGAAACTGTTGCTGTCGTTCGCGCCCTGGATCGCGTTCCTCATCATCGCCAGGGACACCCTGCAGCGTGTCGAGATCGGCCTGGTCGCGGCGTTGATCCTGTCCGTGGTGATGGCGGTGCTCAAACTGCACCGCGGCATCATCATGTACGTCGGGCTGATCTTCTTCACCGGTGCCACCATCGCGGTGATCGGCTTCCACGACATGTGGACCATCCGCCACCTCGGCGTGCTGGCCAACGGGGCGCTCGCGATCGGCTCGTGGGTCACACTGCTGATCGACAGGCCTTTCACGCTCGACTACGCCCGCCAGCACACCGATCCGGCGAAGTGGCACGACCCGGTGTTCATCCGGGTCAACGAACTGCTGACCACCGTGTGGGCGGCGACGTTCACCGTCAACACCGTGATCGCGTGGGCGCTGATGAAACACCTGATGCCCGAATGGGTCTGCCACGCAGCCAGTTACACGGCGCTGATCACGGCGGCGGCGTTCACCTCGTGGTATCCGGCCCACCTGCGTAAGCGGGCCGCGCGGGCCCACCAGGTGGCGCCGGAACCGACCTAGGCGTACAGCTTGTCGATGTTGTCGTGGAAGTTGTCCACCACGGCCTTGCGCTTGAGCTTGAGGCTCGGGGTCAGGTCGCCCGCCTCGACGGTCAGCTCACGGTCGATGATCGAGAAGCGTTTGACCTGCTCCCACCGGTTGAGGTGCTTGTTGAGGGTGTCGACGTAGCCGCCGATCAGCTCCCGCGTCTTCTCGTCACGGGCGACCTCCTCGAAGGACTTGCCCTCGAACCCGTTGCGATCCGCCCACTCCCGGATCGCCTCGCCGTCGAGGCTGACCAGCGCGACGCAGTACGGCTTGCCCTCGCCGTAGACGATGATCTCGCTGGCAAACGGGCAGATGCCCTTGAACTGGGCTGAAATCGCCGACGGCGCAACATACTTGCCCTGCGACGTCTTGAACATGTCTTTCTTGCGGTCGGTGATCCGCAGGAAGCCCTCGGCGTCGAGTTCGCCGATGTCGCCGGTGTGGAACCAGCCGTCGGAGTCGATCGCCTCGGCCGTCGCGTCCGGCAGGTCGTGGTAGCCGCTCATCACGCCCGGGCCCTTGAGCAGGATCTCCCCGTCGTCGGCGATCTTGACGTCGGTCTCGGGGAAGGTCCAGCCGACGGTGCCGAACCGGTAGGCCTGCGGCCGGTTCAACGACGACGCCGCGGAGGTCTCGGTCAGTCCGTAGCCCTCCAGCACGACGACACCGACGGCGTCGAACCACTGCGCGATGTCGCGGTCCAGCGCGGCCGACCCGGAGATGAAGAAGCGCAACCGCCCGCCGAAGCGTTGCCGGATGGTCGAGAACACCAGCCGGTCGGCCAGTTTGTGCTGGACGGCCAGCAGGGGCGAGACCCGCATGCCGGCCTGTTTGGCCCGGGATACCTGCAGCCCGACGTCGATCGCCCAGTCGAACAGCCGCTTCTTGACCCCACCCTCTTCGGCGATCATCTCGGTGATCCGCCCGTGCACCTTCTCGAAGATGCGGGGCACCGCGCCCATGAAGGTGGGCCTGATGATCGCCAGATTCTCGACGATCTTGTCCACCCGGCCGTCGATCACGGTCGGGAAGCCGACCACGAGTGGCACGGCCAGCATCACCTTGCCGAACGAGTGCGCCAGCGGCAGCCAGAGGTAGTTGAGGTCCTTGTCGGTGAGCACCTGCAGGGAGTCCAGCGCCGATGCGGTGTAGGTCCACGCCTCGTGGGTCAGCCGCACACCCTTGGGCTTACCGGTGGTTCCCGACGTGTAGATCAGGGTGGCCAGTTGCTCGGGCTGGATGGCCTCGATGCGTTCGGTCACCGCGTTCGGCGAGTCGGCCAGCAGTTGCTTGCCCAGCTGTTCGAGCTCGTCGAGGGTGATCACCCAGTCGCCGTCGCCCTTGCCGTCGATGATGACGACCTTCTCCACGGCGGGGATCTCGCTGCGGTGCTCGACCAGCTTGTCTACCTGGGTCTGGTTCTCGGCGACAACCACCCGGCTGCCCGAGTTGGCCACGATGAACGCGACGTCCTCGGCGTTGGTGGTCGGGTACACCGTCGTGGTGGCCGCCCCCGCCGACAGGATGCCGAAGTCGACCACCACCCACTCGTAGCGGGTGCCCGAGGCCAGCGCGACCCGGTCCTCGGCGTTGATCCCGAGCGAGATCAGCCCGGCGGCGATGAGTTCGACGCGGTCACCGACCTGACTCCAGGTGACACTGGTCCACCCGCCGTTGTCGGGGTAGCGGAACGCTTCGGTACTGGGCGTGGCCGCGACACGGTCCAGGAACATCTTGGGCACCGAGGGTGCCCGGTTCTCGATCCTGGTCATGTCGGGCCGCTCTTGAGTTTTGTGCAGGCCTGCCATGCCGCGAGTTTATGAAGCCGCATCGGTTGCCGGTGGCGGAATGGGCAAGCCCAGGGATGCCGACCCCGTTCGAGGTCGATCGCGGGGATCCGACCACTAATCGAATTCCTCCGGGCAGCCCCCGTCGAGCTCGCCGATCACCTGACCGGACACTTCGTCGTCCCGTCGCGGCCATTGCGCTCTTACCTGATGTGCGATCATTTTGCCGGGGGTGAGGAGGGAACGATGCGGTGGTCAATTTCGCTGTCGAGCGCCTCGTTCGTGCTGATCAACCCGCACACCGGTGAGCGCCCCGGCCCAGCGGAACCCGTGAGCTGACCCGCTCGATGTCGGTGACGATCAGCGCAGCCACCGACGAGGACGTCGCGGAGTTGGCGTCCGTCGCGGCCGCGACCTTCCCGCTGGCCTGCCCGCCGTCCTCCACGCGGGCGGACATCGCCGCGTTCATCGCCGCCAACCTCTCGGCGCAACGATTCGCCGGCTATCTGACCGACCCCGACCGTGAGGTGCTGGTGGCCCGCGACGGCCGGATCCTGGGTCCGGTGCTGGGTTACGCCATGCTGATCCGCGGAGCGACAACCGATCCCGACGTCGCCCGTGCGGTGACCGTGCAGCCCGCCGTCGAGTTGTCGAAGATCTACGTGCTGCCGGACCACCATGGCGCCGGTGTCGCGACGGCCCTGATGGACGCTGCCGTGCACCGCGCCGCGAAAGGCGGCGCCCGGTGCGTGTGGCTGGGCGTCAACCAGAACAACCAACGCGCGCAGCGGTTCTACGGCAAGCACGGTTTCACCATCGTCGGCACCAAGACCTTCACGGTGGGCGCCGCACTGGAGAACGACTTCGTGATGGTGCGCCCACTGGGCGATGGCGATTAGGGTCGATGGACGGGCCGGTCGACCGGTTCGAGCGCAGGGTGGGGTGATGGCATGGCAGGAGATCCGCAGTTCCGGCTGCACCGGCCGGCCGGCGGCGGGGCGCCGCGCGTCAGTGCTTCCGGCGACATCGACCTGCACAACGTCGAGGCGCTGCAACGCCCGATCCTCGGCGCGTCGGCCGACTCCCCCGCCCTGGTGGTGGACCTGACCGCGGTCACCTACTGCGACAGCGCGACGTTGAGCGCCCTGCTCGCCGCCGCGAGGACGACGCAGTTGACCCTCGTCGTGCCCCAGGGCGGGACGACCCACCGGCTGATCACCCTGACCGGGTTGAACCGGGTCGCCGACGTCGTGGCGCAGTGATGCCACACCGGCGCCCGGCGCCGGCCTCACCGCGCACCGCCGCCCCGGGCCGTGGCCATAGGGTGGGGATGTCAACCGATTGCGAACGAGCGGATTCGGTTCGACGCGAGAGGATGCCGCGTGATGGCTGCTGATGCCGAGCGTGAACCGCTCAGCGCCGCCGACGCCGCGGTCTTCGGCGCGGACGACGACGTGGGCCGCGATCTGGCCGACGTCGACTGGTCCGCCACCCCGCTCGGGCCGCCGGCCACCTGGCCCCAGAGCCTGCGCACCGCGGTCAGCATCCTGCTGTCGTCCCGCTTCTCGATGTGGATGGCGTGGGGCCCGGAGCTGACCTTCTTCTGCAACGCCGCCTACCGGCGCGACACGCTGGGCCAAAAGTATCCGTGGGCCCTGGGCCGGCCGGCCGGCGAGGTGTGGGCGGAGATCTGGGCCGATATCGGACCGCGGATCGACCGGGTGCTGGTGACCGGGCAGGCGACCTGGGACGAGGGGCTGTTGCTGTTCCTGGAGCGGTCCGGCTATCCCGAGGAGACCTATCACACCTTCTCCTACAGTCCGCTGCGCGCCGACGACGGCGAGGTGGTCGGCATGCTGTGCGTGGTCAGCGAGGACACCGACCGGGTGATCGGTGAGCGACGAATGGCCACGCTGCGCGACCTGGGCTCGGACCCCAGGGTGGTGCGCACCGAGGAGCAGATGCTCACCTTCGCGGCCCGTCAACTCGGCCGCAATCCGCGCGACCTGCCGTTCTGCCTGATCTACCTGTTCGACGACGACGGCGACGCCCGGCTGGCCGCGCTCAGCGGTGTTCCGGACGGGCACCCGGCCGCCCCGCCCGTGCTGAGGGCGGGCCGCCCCACGGTGTGGCCACTGGACGGACGGTCGCGCGGCGAGTCGGCGACGGTTCGGCTCGACGGCGCCGCCTTCGCCACCCTGCCGGCCGGCGACTGGCCCGAGCCGCCGATCCAAGCCCTGGTGGTGCCCCTGCTGCAGCAGGGCGGCACCCCGCTCGGCTTCCTGGTGGCCGGCCTGAACCGCTACCGCCCGCTCGACGAGGAGTACCGCGGCTTCATCACCCTGGTCGCCGGACACATCGCGGCCGGCGTCGGTCTGGCCCGCAGCTACCGGGCCCAGCAGCGCCGGGCCGAAGAGCTCTCCGAGCTGGACCGGGCCAAGACCGCGTTCTTCTCCAACATCAGCCATGAGTTCCGAACCCCGATCACCCTGATCCTGGGGCCGGTGGCGGAGCTGCGGGCACACGCCGGCCTCGACGACGAGATCCACCAGGAGCTCGACGTCGTCCACCGCAACGGGCTGCGGTTGGCCAAGCTGGTCAACACCCTGCTGGACTTCTCCCGCATCGAGGCCGGCCGAATGCAAGCCAGCTACCAGCCGGTCGACCTGGCCGCGGTGACCGCCGAACTGGCCAGCGTGTTCCGGTCCGCCATCGAGAAGGCCGGGCTCAGATTGGTGGTGGACTGCCCGCCGCTGCCGGAGCCGGTCTACATCGACCGCAACATGTGGGAGAAGGTGGTGCTGAACCTGCTCTCCAACGCCCTGAAGTTCACGTTCGACGGCTCGATCACCGTCCGGGTGGCCCGCCGGGGCTCCGAGGCGGTGGTCACCCTCACCGACACCGGCGTCGGGGTGCCCGCTACCGAGATGCCCCGGCTGTTCGAACGGTTCCACCGCATCGAGAACACCCGGGCCCGCTCCGCCGAGGGCAGCGGCATCGGACTGGCGCTGGTCAAGGAGCTCGTCGGGCTGCACGGCGGCACCATCGGCGCCACCAGCACCGAGGGCGCGGGCACCACGTTCACCATCTGCCTGCCGATCGGCCCCGCCCATCTGCCCGCCGCCGCGCTGGAGGCCGGGCGCGTCCCGAGTTCGTCGGGCATCTCCGATCCCTATGTGCAGGAGGCGCTGCGCTGGCTGCCGCCCGATACCCCCGGCGATACCCCCTCCCAACGCGAAAGTGCAACGGCGGCAATCGGTTCCGTCTCAACCCTGCACATGCCGGCCCACGTGCTGGTCGCCGACGACAACACCGACATGCGCGACTACCTGGTCCGGCTACTGCGGGGGGCCGGATACGAGGTGGCGGCCGTCGCCGACGGTCGCGCCGCCCTCGAGACGATCCGCGCCGAACTTCCCGACCTCGTCGTCAGCGATGTGATGATGCCCAAGCTCGACGGTTTGGCGCTGGTGGCGGCGCTGCGGGCCGACCCGCGCACGGCCGCGATACCGGTGCTGCTGCTCTCCGCGCGAGCCGGTCAGGAGGCCTCCATCGAGGGGCTGCAGGCGGGCGCCGACGACTACCTGGTCAAACCGTTCGCCGCCGCCGACCTCCTCGCCCGGGTGCGGGCGAACGTCGAACTGGCCCGGCTGCGCACCCACCACGCCCGGTGGCGCACCGCGTTGGTCGACTCGCTGCAGGAGGCCTTCTTCGTCCTGGACGATCTCGGCGCCGTGATCGAGATCAACAGCGCGTTCACCGACATCCTGGGTTACGGACCGGACGGCCTGCCGTACCTCCCGCAGCATCCCTGGTGGCCCGACCCCGAGGCCGAACCGGAGGCCCATCGTGTGATCGTCGACGCGTTCGCGGGGATGCCCGAGAACCCCGACGGCACTTACACCGTTCCGGTGACCCACCGCGACGGTCACCGGGTGTGGATCAGCGCCAGCATCGCCCACGTCGACGACCCGGAGAGCGGACGCAGCGTGCTGGTCGGAACGTTCCGCGACGTCACCGCCGAGCACTACAGCGTGCAGCGCCAGGCCGCGCTGGCCGTCCTCAACCAGCAGCTGGCCCAATCCGACACCGTCGACGACGCCATGCTCGGCGCGGCCGAGCAGATGCGCCGACTGTGGCACGCCCGCCGGGTGCTGGCCGCGACCTTCCCCGGCCAGAACGAGTCGGCGGCAACGGATCTCGACCTGCCCGAGGTGATGTGCACCGGCGAGGCCGCACGGTGGGAGGAGTTGCCCGCCCACACCAGGCGCACGATCAGCACGCTGGGCCACAGCGGCGACCTGCTGACCGCCGACGACAGCCTGCCCGGCGCGGCGGGCATCGCGCTGCAACACCCGCGCGGAATCCTGGTGCTGTGGCTCGAACTCGACGAACAGCGGCCCTTCACCGCGGAGGACCTGACCCTGCTGACCGTGCTGGCCGGACGCCTCGGCCAGGGGCTGCAGCGGGTGCACCGACTCGACCAGCAACGCGAAACCGCTCTGGCGCTCCAACATTCGATCCTCGGACCGGCGCAGCTGCCGGGCGGCTTCGCCGTCCGATACCAGCCCGCCTCACGGCCGCTTCAGGTCGGCGGCGACTGGTATGACGTCATCTCACTGGCCGACGGGCGGATCGCGCTGGTGGTCGGCGACTGCGTCGGCCACGACCTGGCAGCGGCCACCGTGATGGGACAGTTGCGCAGCGCCTGTCGGGCACTGCTGCTGGAACGCGCCAGCCCGCCCGCCGCGCTGGCCGGCCTGGACCGGTTCGCCTGCCTGCTGCCCGGCGCCCAGTGCACAACGGTGTTCTGTGCGGTGCTGGACCCCGAGACCGGCGAACTGGTGTACTCCAGCGCCGGACATCCCCCGCCGATCCTCGTCCACGCCGACGGCACGACCCGGCTACTCGACGACGGCCATTCCATCTCGTTGGCCATCCGGCCGGATTGGCCCCGCACCCAGGGCCGGGTGCAGGTTCCGGCGCGCTCGACGCTGCTGATGTACACCGACGGCCTGATCGAACGGCGCCGACAATCCCTGGACGACGGCATCGCGCGGGCGGCCGAGGTGGTTCGCGGCGACAGCGCCTCCGACCTGGACCAGCTGGCCGATCACATCATGGCGCGGCTGGCCCCGCCGAATGGGTATCAGGACGATGTGGCTTTGCTGGTCTACCGTCATCCCGCCCCCCTGGAGCTGACGTTTCCCGCCGATCCCAACCACCTGGCTCCGAGCCGGGCCGCGCTGCGGGAATGGCTGGCGGCAGTCGGGCTCGATCAGGACAAGGCCCAGGAGGTGCTGGTCGCCGCCGGCGAGGCCGTCACCAACTCGATCGAACACGGCCACCGCGACGGCCAGGACGGCACCATCACCCTGCAGGCGCGCACGGTCGACGACCGGTTGCAGGTGACCATCACCGACACCGGCTCATGGAAACCCGAGCAGGCGGAGAGTAATTCACACCGGGGGCGCGGAATCGCGATCATGCGCGCCTTCATGGAGGACGTGTCCATTCTCCCCGACACGGCGGGCACCACGGTGCGGATGGCGACCAGGATCGGCCAGTGAGCACACGGTTGCGGGTCGACACCGAACGGCGCGACGACGGCCGCGTGGTGTTGCACGCGGGCGGCGAGATCGACGCGGGCAACGTCGCGGTGTTCGCCGAAGCACTCGCCGCCGCCGCGGTGAGCTCCCAGGCCGTCACGGTGGACCTCTCCGCGGTGCAGTACCTGGACAGCGCGGCCATCAATGTCCTTGTCTCCCATGGCGGTCCGCTGCACATCGTCGCCAACCCGCTGCTGATCCCGGTGCTGCGGATCAGCGGTGTCGCCGAACTGGCGACGGTGAGCGCCGCCTCGCGGGGCGAGACCTAGCGGTCACGCCCGGGCCGCGCTGGTCAGCGCCAGCAGCCGGGACGTCGCCCGCAGGTACTTCTTGCGGTAGCCGCCGGCCAGCATCTCCGGCGAGAAGATCGTGTCGAGCCGGGCCCCCGATGCCGCCACCGGGATCCCGGCGTCGTAGAGCCGGTCGGTCAGCGACACCAGCCGCAGCGCCACGTTCTGGTCGTCGATGCGGTGCACACCGGTGAGATGGACCGCCGACACCCCTTCGATCAGGGTCAGGTACCGCGACGGGTGCATGGTGGCCAGATGCCGGCACAGCGCGTCGAAGTCGTCCAGGGTCGCGCCGGGAACCCCGGCGGCCCGCGCGGCCACCGCCGCGTCGGAGAGCGGTTCGGGCGCCGGCGGCAGGCCGCGGTGCCGGTAGTCCGGTCCATCGATCCGCACCGTGGCGAAAATGCTTGCCAGCGTGTTGATCTCGCGCAGGAAGTCCTGGGCCGCGAAACGCCCTTCACCCAGCTGCTCGGGCAGCGTATTGGACGTCGCGGCGATCGAGACGCCGCGTTCGACCAAAGCGGCGAGCAGCCGGGAGATCAGCGTGGTGTTGCCCGGGTCGTCGAGCTCGAACTCGTCGATACAGACCAGCACATAGTCGGCGAGCAGGTCGATGCACTCGACGAAGCCGAAAACACCTGCCAATTGGGTCAGTTCACCGAAGGTCGCGAACGCCTTCGGGTGCTCGCCGGAGTCGGGCAGCCGTCGGTAGGCCGAGGCCAACAGGTGCGTCTTGCCGACGCCGAAGCCGCCGTCGAGGTACAGCCCGACACCTGGGAGCGTCTCGCGCTTGCCGAACAGCTTCTTGCGCCCGGCGCGCCGGCGCACCGCCTCGTCGCAGAAGGCCAGGCAAGCCCGCACGGCCGCGGCCTGCGTGGGCTCGGCCGGATCGGGCCGGTAGCTCTCGAAGCTGACGTCGGTGAAGGTCGGCGGGACGACCAGCTGCGCAATCAGCCGCTCCGGGGAGACGGTCGGATGCCGGTCGACCAGATGACCCACCGGGCCGGGATCGGGCGCCACCGCAGGCCGGTCCATGCACGCACTGTAGCGACGTGCTGGAATCGTGCGTATGCCCAGACCGGCCGAGGACCCCGACGGAATCCGGTTCATGCTGCCGGGCGAGCCGGGCCCGATCGACGACGAGCGACTGGCCGAGCTGTACGCGTACCCGGCCGGGCTGAAGCGCTGCCTGCTGCGGGCCAACGCGATCATCAGCCTGGACGGGGGCGCCGCCACCGGCGGCACGTCGGGCGGCCTGGGCGGCCCCGGTGACCGGCGGCTGTTCTCGGTGCTGCGAGAGCTGGCCGACGTGATCGTCGTCGGCGCGGGCACCGCCCGGGCCGAGAACTACTCCGGCGCCCAGATGACCGTCGCCGCGCGGGGGCGGCGCCAGCGCCGTGGCCAGGGGGAGATTCCGCCGATCGCGCTGGTCACCCGCTCCGGCTGGCTCGAGCACGACCTGCCGGTGCTGACCCGCACCGAGGTGGCGCCACTGGTTCTGACCTGTACCGACGCCGCGGCGGACGCGCGCTCCCGGCTCGGGCCGGCCGCCGAGGTGCTGGACTGCTCCGGCGCCGACCCCGCCGAGGTCGACCCCGCCGCCGTCCTTCGGGTGCTCGCCGGCCGCGGCCTGCTGCGGGTGCTGTGCGAGGGCGGACCCACGCTGCTGGGCACGTTCGTCGAGCAGAACCTACTCGACGAGCTGTGCCTGACCTCGGCGCCGATGCTGGTCGGCGGCGCCGCGCCGCGGATCGCGGCCGGGCCCGGCCACGTCCTGACCCGGATGCACCGCGCACACCTGATCACCGACGCCGAGGGCTACCTGTACGGGCGCTACACCCGCGTGAGCTGACGGGGGCCGGTGGTGGTGTCGCTACTCTGGTCGGCATGCGCGATCGCCGGGTGTCCGCCGCGGTCGGTGTCGGGACCGCGGCGCTGACGGCTCTGGTGACCGGTTGCGCACCCTGGCTGGCCGCCAATCCGCAGTACGCCAGCGATCACGCGCACAACGGCGGGGCCAACCCCACCACCACCAAAGCGGCGGGCGGCCCGCCGCAGATCGCCGCGCCCAAGAACGACCTGGCCTGGAAGGACTGCACGTCGAAGGTCTTCGGCGACGCCGGAACCCCGGCGGCGCCGGGGGTTATCCTGGAATGCGCCAACTACGACGCCGACCTGGACCCGGTCAGCGGCGCCAACGGCACGCTGAGCATCGGGGTGGTACGCGCCCGCTCGGTGCAGACCCCACCGGACGCCGGGCCGCTGGTGTTCACCACCGGCTCGGACGTGCCATCGTCGCTGCAGCTGCCGGTGTGGCTGTCGCGCTCGGGCGCCGATGTGCTCAAGGGCCATCCGATCGTGTCGGTGGACCGGCGCGGGCTCGGCATGTCCAGCCCGATCGACTGCCGCGACTCCTTCGACCGCCAGGAGATGCGCGACCAGGCCCAGTTCGAGTCCGGTGACGACCCGGTGGCCGACCTGGGCGCGATCACCATGACCGCGACCACCGGCTGCACCGACATGATCGCCCCCGGCGACTCGGCCTACGACAACGCCCGGGCGGCCGAGGACCTCGAACGCCTGCGCAGCACCTGGGATGTGCCGGCGCTGGCGCTGATCGGTGTCGGTAACGGCGCCCAGGTGGCGCTGGCCTATGCCGGGTCGCACCCGGACAAGGTGGCCCGGCTGGTGCTGGACTCACCGGTGCCGCCCGGGGTGAACGCCGAGACCCTCGCCGAAGAGCAGGTGAAGGGTCAGCAGATGGCGCTGGACGCGTTCGCGGCCCAGTGCGTCGCGGTGAACTG
>JAGQTU010000080.1 GCA_020438865.1 Mycobacterium sp. | reverse complement strand
CTGGTCTCGTGGGCGGTGCCCAAGAACCTGCCCGACACCCCGGCGGTCAATCATCTGGCCGTGCACACCGAGGATCACCCGCTGGAGTACGCCACCTTCGAGGGCACCATCCCGAGGGGGGAGTACGGCGGCGGCAAGGTCGTCATCTGGGACTCGGGCACCTATGAGGCCGAGAAGTTCCGCGACTCGGGCGACAAGGGCGGCGAGGTGATCGTCGACCTGCACGGCCAGAAGATCTCCGGGCGCTACGCGCTGATCCAGACCAACGGCGACCAGTGGCTGGCGCACCGGATGAAGGACCAGCCCGCCCCGAGCCTGCCCGACTTCTCGCCGATGCTGGCCACACTCGGTTCGGTGGACAAGCTGACCGCAGCGCATTACGCGTTCGAGGGCAAGTTCGACGGCTACCGGCTGCTGCTTGAGGCCGACCACGGGACGCTTCGCCTGCACTCCCGCAGTGGGCGGGACATGACCAGGGACTACCCGCAACTGCAGTCGCTTGCGGCCGATCTGGCCGAACACGCGGTGATCCTCGACGGCGAGGTCGTCGCGCTGGACGGTGACGGCGTGCCGAACTTCGGTGAGATGCAGAACCGGTCCCGCGCCAGCCGGATCGAGTTCTGGGCGTTCGACATCCTGCTGCTCGACGGGCGCCAGTTGCTGCGGGCGAAGTACCGGGATCGCCGCCGCGTGCTGGAAACCTTGGCGAAGGGAACGGATCTCATCGTGCCCGCGCTGCTGCCCGGGGACGGCCCGGAGGCGCTGGAGTACTCCCGCAAGAAGAAGTGGGAAGGTGTGGTCGCCAAGAGGTGGGACTCCACCTACCAGCCCGGCCGCCGCTCGGTGGCTTGGATCAAGGACAAGAACTGGAACACCCAGGAAGTCGTGATCGGCGGCTGGCGTACGGGCAACGGCGGACGCTCCAGCGGGATCGGTGCGCTGCTGGTCGGGATTCCCGCCGAGGCCGGTCTGCGGTTCGCAGGCCGGGTGGGCACCGGCTTCTCGGAGAAGGATCTCGCCCGGCTGAAGGATCTGCTCGCGCCGCTGCGCACCGACGAATCGCCTTTCGAGACAAGGCTTTCCGGCCCCGATGCCAAGGGTGTCAGCTATGTGCGCCCCGAGCTGGTCGGTGAGGTGCGCTACAGCGAGTGGACCTCCGACGGCAGGTTGCGCCACCCGAGTTGGCGGGGGCTGCGGCCGGACAAGCAACCCGCGGACGTGGTGCGCGAGGTGCCGGTCTAGGGCATCGACAGCGCCCTGGCGATCGCCATCGCCTCCTGTAGCCCACGGGTCGCCAGTTCGTCGGCGAGTTCGTTGTCGGCGATCCCGGAGTGCCCCTTCACCCAGAACCACTGGACCTGGTGGCGCGCGCAGGCGAGCCGTAGGCGCTGCCACAGGTCGACGTTCTTGACCGGTTGCTTCGCGGCGGTCAGCCAGCCGTTGCGTTCCCAGCCGACGACCCACTTGGTGATGCCGCTGCGGACATAGGTGCTGTCGGTATACAGATGCACCGACACCGGCCGGGTCAGCGCTTCCAGCGCCATGATCGGCGCGGTCAACTCCATCCGATTGTTGCTGGTGGTTTCCGCCTCACCGCCGCACATCTCGCGGACGTGCTCGCGGTGACGCAGCACCGCGCCCCAGCCGCCGGGCCCGGGATTGGGCCGGCACCCGCCGTCGGTGTGGATGACCACCGGGGCCGTACGGGAGTCAGGCATGGGGCGAGGATATTCACTGGGGCGTCGGGCGCGCGGGGCGACACGCTTCAGCGGCGGACGGGCGGCGAGATCAGCGCCGTCCGGACCGACATGTCGAACGCGCGATGATGCAGCGTAGTGATCCGGCGGCCCGGCTGCACCGCGTCCTTGGCCGGCGTGGTGTGTTCGCCGAGGAATGCGACCGTCGCGTCGATGTCCGAGACGACGTAGGTGATGCCCCAGAGGCTGGATCGGCCCTCGGCCGCTGTGGTCGGCGAGCCGACCACCTCGACGATGACTTCTCCGAGGCGGAAGAACACCTGGCGGATCGGCCGTCCGCCGAGCTCGCCGTCGCGTTCCCGGCGCGGCCGCACCCCGACGGCCGCCAGCGACTTCACCGTCCGGTTGAGGTCGGGTGACAGCAACACGAGGTGGTCGATCGCGATGATGCCGTTGGGGTGCGCCCCGGGCGTGGCGGGGTCGTCGTGCCATGCCGCGGTCGGGATGCCGTCGAGCTCGCCGGTCCGACCGTCCGGCAGGCCGCGCAAGGCCCACGACGCGATCCCGGTTCCGCGCTCACGTCCGAGGAGGCGGAGGCCGACGCCGCCGATGCTGCACACGGCGTCGGAGTCGACCGCGAACCCGGCCCGCCTCCAGGCCTCAGCGGTATCGGCAACCTGGAGCTCGCCGATGGTGACGGTCACTGAAGAAGTGTGCATCCCGCTCAGGCGGGTTCGTCACCCTGGTCGCCGATGAGCTTCTCCGGATGGTGCAATTCATTGGTGCCCGGGGACAGCAGGGGCAGCTGTGGCGGTGGGATCCACTGGGTGTCGCCGGTGGGCAGCCTTCGGGTGGTCCAGCCCTGGTCGAGCAGCTTTTGGTGCGGCGCGCAGGCGAAGGTCAGTGTGTCGATGTTGATCAGACCGCCCCCGGCCCAGTCCTCGACGTGGTGAACCTCGCACAGATAGCCGGGTGCCGTACAGCCCGGCGCGGTGCAGCCGCGGTCCTTGGAATGAATGTGTACATGGTGCGCTAGCGAGCAGCCGAGATGGCGATAGGCGTCCTCGTACCCTCTGTCATAGGGCCAGTGATCACCGGTTACGGCCCGTTGACGTACTGCGACAAACACAACGCTCTTGCCGCTCGGCTGCCGGCACTGCAGTTGATAAGCGCAGTCTGGTCCGGTGCGGCGCCCCGGATGTGGGGCGGGCGGTTCGGAATGCCGCAGTTGTTCATGTAGGGATTCCACGGGGTAACGCCGTTGTAGCAGGGGGCGGACGGCGCCGGACCGGGGTCGGCTGATGCCACCGGGGCCACGGAGAGGATGGAGGCCGCCAGCGCGGCGAGGATCACTGGGGTCGAACAGCACCGACCACCCCGCCCCATAGCTGGAAGATATGCGCGATCAGGCGATCAACGTAAGTTGCGTGGGTCCTAAAACTGAGCGACGAAAGTCCTCTGTCTGATAACGATCACCGCACCGCAGCCGCGCCCGGCCAGCACAGAACACCCCTGGTCGGCCGGTGGCCAATAGAACATGGCATCACACACCCGGCAGGTCCAGCCCATATGGCTGCCCCGGCATGCAACATGATTCGCTGTGGCGATGCGCTTGGCGCGGCCGAGGTAGAGAGGGCGGCCATCGACGCCGTCGAACAGGCTCAGGTAGTGATAGGCGTGGCCGGCCATCCGGATCAGATCCGCGATGGGCAGCAGGATGCCGCCCGCGGTGACGGCGTGCCCGGTCCGCTCCTGGAGTTGTTGAACGGTGGCGGTGGCGATGACCGTGACGGGCAGGCCGCGGTGGGTGCCCAACTCGGGGTTGCCGGGCTGGGAACGCACCAGCGCCAACAAGCCGTCGTGTTGACGCTGCCCGGGCGTTGGGAAGTCACGCTCGGCGGTCTCGTCGGTGGGATCACCCTTCACGCAGGGGCTTTCATCGTCGGGGTTGCACATCCCCGGTGCCGCGAACTTCGCCAGCCAGGCGTCGATCATGGACCGCAACTCGGGCGTGGCGACCACCTTGCCGGTGCTCATGCCGTCGGGCCGTTGACCACCGGACCAGGTGAATCCGCGCTTGCGGGCGCGATCCTCGTCGGAGAACCGCCCGTCCGGGTTGAGGGTGAGGGCCAACCGGTCGGCGACCTTCTCCAGCTGATCCGGCCGCAGATTCTCGGCGTGCCCCGCCAGCGCACGTTCGGCCTTCGCGATCTCGTCCGGCGTCGAGCCGGCCGGCGTCCCACGCCTCGGCGGAGGCCGGCAGCAGCGGAGGCAGCACCTCACCGGTCAGGCTGGTCCGCGGTGTCAACTGCTCGGCGTCGCGGACGCGGCGGCGAGCTTCGGCGCGACTGATCCGTAGGAAATCGGCCAGGGCGACGGGTACAGGCGGGCACCCCCCACATACTCCAGGCGGGCGATGTGGTCGCGCGACACCGCGATGAGGCGCCGTTGCGCGGTTTCCAGCCGCTCGAGCACCCGGTAGCGGCGTACCGGGTCGGGGACATCCGAGTCGACGGCGGCCAGCGCCTCGACCGCGGCGTCGAGGGCGTCGAGCACGGCATTGATCGAACTCATGTTCGAATGGTATGTCCACTTGCCCGCAAGATCGACCCGCCGAACGCGCCCTGTGGATGAAGCGGCGGTTGTGGAAAGCCGCCTCGGCGCTCGCCGGGCCGACACCCCCCGCGTAGCCGGCTAACCCCGCAGGATCGGCCGCAGCGACTCCAACACGGCCGGGTCCTCGATGGTCGACGGCAGCGGCTCGTCCTTGCCGTGCGCGATGCCCCGCATCGTCTTGCGCAGGATCTTGCCGGACCGGGTCTTCGGCAGCGCGGGCACCACGTCCACCAGCCGGAAGCAGGCAACCGCGCCGATCTCGTCGCGCACCGCCGCAACCAGTTCGTCGGCCAGACCGTCGGCGGATGCACCCGCCTTCAGCACCACGAAGCCGCGCGGCACCTGTCCCTTGATCTCGTCGGCCACCCCGATCACCGCGCACTCCGCCACCGCGGGATGGGCCGCCAGCACCGCCTCGATGGATCCGGTCGAAAGCCGATGTCCCGCAACGTTGATCACGTCGTCGATGCGGCCCATCACGAACAGATAGCCGTCGGAGTCGATGTACCCGCCGTCGCCGGTGAGGTAGTAACCGGGATGCTCGCACAGGTACGACGCCTCGAACCGCGCGTCGTCGCCCCACAGCGTCGGGAGCGTCCCGGGGGGCAGTGGCAGGCCGATGCAGATCGCGCCCTCCTCGCCGGGGGCGCACTTGGTGCCGTCCACGCGCAGGATCTGCACGTCGTAGCCCGGCATCGGCACGGTCGGAGATCCCGCCTTGAGTGGGAGTTGTTCGACGCCAACGGGATTGGCGGCGATGGCCCACCCCGTCTCGGTCTGCCACCAGTGGTCGACGACGGGGACGCCGAGTTTCTCGGACGCCCACGCGTAGGTATCGGGATCCAGCCGCTCGCCGGCCTGGAACAGATACTTCAGCGACGACAGGTCGTAGCGGGAGATGTGTGAGCCGTCCGGGTCCTCCTTGCGGATCGCGCGGATCGCGGTCGGCGCGGTGAACAACGCCTTCACGCCGTAGTCGGAGACCACGCGCCAGAACGCGCCGGGATCGGGTGTGCCGATTGGCTTTCCCTCGTATAGCACCGTGGTGGCGCCGGCCAGCAGCGGGCCGTACACGATGTAGGAGTGCCCGACGACCCAGCCCACGTCGGAGGCGGCCCAGAACACGTCGCCGGGGCCGATGTCGTAGATGTTGCGCATGGTCCACAGCAGCGCGACGGCGTGCCCGCCGTTGTCCCGCACGATGCCCTTGGGTTTTCCGGTGGTGCCGGACGTGTAGAGCACGTAGAGCGGATCGGTGGCCGCGACCGGAACGGGGTCCACCGGTGCGGCGTCGGCCATCACCTCGGCCCAGTCCAGGTCCCGGCCGGCGACGAGTTCGCACGGATGGCGGTCACGCTGGACGACCACGCACGCACCGGGCTGATGCGAGGCCAGTTCCAGCGCGTGGTCGAGCATCGGTTTGTACTCGACGACGCGGGACGGTTCGATTCCGCACGAGGCCGAGACGATCACCGCCGGCTGCGCGTCGTCGATCCGGGTGGCCAGCTCGTGGGCGGCGAACCCGCCGAACACCACCGAGTGCACCGCGCCCAACCGGGCGCAGGCCAGCATCGCGATCACCGCCTCCGGGATCATCGGCATGTACACCACGACGCGGTCGCCCCTACCGACGCCGAGGCCGCGCAGCACGGCGGCGAAACGCGCTGTCTGGTCCAGCAATTCGCGATAGGTGTAGCTCTGCGCGGTGCCGGTCACCGGGGAGTCGTAGATCAGCGCCGGCTGATCGCCGCGACCGGCGGCCACGTGGCGGTCCAGCGCGTTGGCGCAGGTGTTCAGTTCGCCGTCGGGAAACCAGCGGTAGAAGGGCGGGGTGCTGTCGTCGAGCACCTGCCGCGGGTCACGCGTCCACGACACCGCTTGTGCCGCGTCGGCCCAGAATGTAGTCGGATCGGCGACGCTGGCGTCGAACAACCCGCGATATCCGCCCATACCGGCTCCCTCCCATCATTGGGTGGTAGCACGGTAGCGCGGATCGCCCGGCGGCGCCTCAGGCCAGGGCGGCCAGGTTGGTCACCGAGCGCCGGACGTCGGATTCCAGGATGCGGGCCACGAACCGGCCGATCGGACCGTTCAGCAGCCCGCCGGACAGATCCGCCAACAGATGGAAGCAGCTGCCGGGGTGATCGGCCACCACTTTCATGGTGATGCCGATCTTGATGCCCGGCCGGCCGGTGCCGGTCAGTTCGATCGCGTGCGGCTCGTCGTATCCGGTTACGCACCAGTGGATGATGTTGCGGAAGCCCTTGACCTTGATCAGCGACGACACGCAGGTCCCGGTGTCGACGCGGGCCGGCGCCGGACCGCGCCAGCCGCCGAAGATGGTCATCCACTGCTCGAATCGCTGCAGGTCGGATGCCAGCCGCCAGGCCCGCTCCGGTGACACCTCGGAGGGAACGGAGACGTCGAGCGTGGCCATGAGCGGCCTATACCCGGAGCCGCCCCACCGCTAACGTGCAGCGCATGTCAGCTGTCGAATTCGAAGAACTCGAAGACGGTATCGCCGCGGTCACCCTGAACCGGCCGGACCTGCTCAACGCCATCGACGGGGCGCTGCTGGACGGGATCGACGACGCGCTGGACAAGCTAAGCAGTTGGCGCTATCGGGTGGCGATCCTGACCGGGGCGGGCCGCGGGTTCTGCGCGGGGGCCGATCTGAGCGGCACCGGGAAGCCGTGGACCGCCCCGGCCGGGGCCCCCTTCAAGACCGCCTACGATTCGCAGGTCCGGCTGGCCGACCAGATGACCCGGCTGTACGAGCTGCAGGTCCCGGTGGTGGCGGCGGTCAACGGGGTGGCGGTCGGCGGCGGGCTGGCGTATGCGCTGCACTGCGATGTCCGAATCGCCGCCGAGACCGCCCGGTTCGGCTCGGTGTTCATCAAGGCGGGCTTCTCGTCGATGGACATGGGCACCAGCTACCTGCTGCCCAAGATCGTCGGCGCCGGGGTGGCGCGCGAGCTCATGCTCACCGGACGGATCATCGATGCGCAGGAGGCCTACCGCATCGGCCTCGTCCATCAGGTGGTGCCGCAGCAGGACCTGATGGACGCCGCCCTGGAGATGGGCCGAACCATCGCCGCCAACAACGCGTACGGCGTCTGGCAGACCAAGACGGGGCTCAACGCCGCCCTCGACGCGCCGAGCCTGCGCCACGCCAAGGAGATCGAGAACCGCACGCAGGTGTTGACCGGGTTCACCAACAACCCGCGCGAAGCCGCCATGGCGCACCGCGAGAAGCGCGCCCCGAGGTGGGACCCGCTGTAGGGGTCTCGGCGCGACCGTGCGTGTCCGCGTGCTGGCTCGCCGCAGGACAAGACAGTTCGCGCACGCTCGCGGGCCGGGCTACACCTTGGCGATGACGTTCTCGGCGAACCACTCCAGGTTGCGGATCTTCGCGTCCAGCGGCTCGGTGTCCGGGCCGACGATGTAGGGGATCCGAAAGCCGACGATCACGTCGGTCACGCCCTTGTCCTCCAACCGCTTCACCCCGTCGACGGTGAAGCCGTCCACCGAGATCACGTGGATCTGGAAGGGCTTGTCCAACGTGCCCTCCTCCTCGCGGTAGCGGTTCAGCTTGGCCAGCAGCTCGTCGAGGTCCTCGTTGCCGCCGCCGTGCATCCAGCCGTCGTTGCGCGCCGCCCGGCGCAGCGCGGCGTCCGCGTGCCCGCCGATCAGGATCGGCAGCGGCTCGGTCGGCGCTGGCGTCATCTTGGTCTTCGGGATGTCGTAGAACTCGCCGTGGTACTCGAAGTAGTCCCCGGTGGTCAGCCCGCGGATGATGTCGATGCACTCGTCCATGCGCTTGCCGCGCTTGGCGAACGGAACGCCCATCAGCTCGTAGTCCTCCGGCCAGGGGCTGGTTCCGACCCCGAGCCCGACCCGGTTGCCGATCAACGCGGCCAGCGAGCCGGCCTGCTTGGCCACCAGGGCGGGTGGCCGGATGGGCAGCTTGAGCACGAAGAAGTTGAAGTGCAGCGTCGTGGTCACCGCTCCGAGCGCCGCGGTGATCACGAACGTCTCGATGAACGACTTGCCGTCCAGGAACTCGCGGTTGCCATCCGGGGTGTACGGATACTTTGAGTCGGACTCGAAGGGGTAGGCCACGCTGTCCGGGATCGTCATCGCGTGATAGCCGGCCGCCTCGGCCGCTTTGGCCAACGGGATGTAGAAGCTCGGATCGGTCATGGCTTCGGCATAGGTGAATCGCACGCACCGATACTAGAACGTGTTCTAGTCGGCCGTTCCCGCGGTTGGTTGCCAACCTGGGGCAACGAACCCACCAGGTAAGGAACACGTCACGGTTGGGGTCGGGGGTACTACTCCCCGGGTTCTTCGCCCGGCTTCTCCGAGGACGGCGCGGTCAGTGGGATGTCGCTCCAGGTGGCCTTGGCCCCCGAGTCGCCGATCCGATACACCTGGACCACCGTCGCGGCACCGACCACCACGGCCAGCACCGCGGCCAGAGCCGTCAGCACCGTGGACACCGATTTGCCGCGCGAGCTGCGCAGGTGCAGCACGGCCAGCAGGACCGCGACCAGCAGCAGGCCCGCCGAGAAGTAGATCATCGTGTCGCCCAGTTCGGTGTGGGTGTGCAGCAGCGCCGAGCGCTCCACCCGGTGTTCCAGCCACTCCCCGGCCTCGGTGGTCAGCGGCGTCAGCACGGCCACGGCGAGGGACAGGGCCAGCACCAGCCACACCAGGCGCTGGCGGGCCGCCGGCCACACCGCGCACAGGATCGCCAGGACCGCGGTCAGTGGCGCCAGCACCACGATGAAATGCACGAAGAGCACATGGGCGGGAAGCCCGTTGAAAGTCGACACGCGGCGGATACTACAGCCGGTAGGGGGATCATGAGAGCCGTGAAAGACGTGACGCGCTGGGCGCTTCTGGCCGTGACATTCACGGCGCTGGTGGCCGGGGGCGTCGCATGGCTGCTGGATGCCCGCGCGGTGGCGGACGGCTGTTGGATCGCCGGCACGGTCGCGGCGCTGATCCCCGCGCTGTGGTGGGTGGTCGCGGCGCTGGGCGCGGGCCGCCTCGGGGTCGACGTCCTGGCGGTGTTGTCCCTGGCCGGCGCGCTGGCGGTCGGGGAGTACCTCGCGGGCGCGCTGATCGGCGTCATGCTGGCCACCGGCCAGGCCCTCGACGCCGCCGCGGAACGCCGCGCGACCAAGGACCTGCGCGCCCTGCTCGACCGGGTGCCGCACACGGCCCGGCGGCGCACCGCCGATGGCATCGAGGTGGTCGAGCTGGAGGCGGTCCGGGTCAACGACGTGCTCGTCGTCGGGCCCGGGGAGGTGCTGCCGGTTGACGGACTGGTGCTGTCCGAGGCGGCGGTGCTGGATGAGTCCGCCCTCACCGGCGAGTCGGTGCACGTTCGGCTGAAGCGGGGGGAGCCGCTGCGCAGTGGCGGGGTGAACGCCGGCGACAGCCTCGAGATGCGGGCTTCGGCCACCGCGGCCGACAGCACCTATGCGGGCATCGTCGCGCTGGCCCGCCAGGCCGCGGCCGAGACCGCCCCGGTGGTGCGCCTGGCCGACCGCATCGCGGCCTGGTTCGTGCCCATCGCGCTCGCCGTCGCGGGTCTGGCCTGGCTGCTCAGCCGCACGGCCGAGCGCGCGGTCGCGGTCCTGGTGGTGGCCACCCCCTGTCCGCTGCTGCTGGCCGCGCCGGTCGCGATCGTGTCGGGCCTGTCCCGCACGTCGCGGATCGGGGTTCTGGTCCGTGGCGGTGGTGCGCTGGAAACCCTGGGCCGGGCAAGCACTCTGGTGCTGGACAAGACCGGCACGCTGACCTCGGGCCGTCCCCGCGGCACCGACATCGCGGTCGCGCCGGGCTGGACCGTCGACCGTGTCCTCGGGCTCGCCGCGTCGGCCGACCAGCTTTCCCCGCACATCCTGGCCACCGCCATCGTCGACGAGGCCCGCGTGCGCGGGCTGGCGTTGACCGTTCCGGCCGCCGCCAGCGAGGAGGCCGGCACCGGCGTGACGGCCGTGGTGGACGGGCGCCGCGTCGCGGTCGGGAACCTGCCGCTCGACGACGACCTGCCGGACTGGGCGGCTGCGGTGCTGTCGCGGGCGTCATTCGACGGTGCGGTGGTGGCCTGGGTTCGGGTGGACGACGAGCTCGTCGGCGCGATCCTGCTGACCGACCCGCTGCGCCCGGACGCGCCCCGCACCCTGCGCCGGCTGCGCGCGGCCGGGATGACCCGGCTGGTGATGCTCACCGGCGACCGTCCCGCCCCGGCCCAGCAGATCGGCACCGTCCTCGGGCTCGACGAGGTCGCCGCCCAGCAGACCCCGGCCGACAAGGTCGCCCGCGTCCGGGCCGAGCGGGAGAGGTCGGTCACGGCGATGGTCGGCGACGGCGTCAACGACGCTCCCGCGCTGGCCGCCGCCGACGTCGGGATCGCGATGGGGGCGCGCGGCTCGACCGCGAGTTCGGAGGCCGCCGACATCGTGCTCACCGCGGATCGGCTCGACCGGCTGGCCGATGCCAAGCTGATCGCCAGGCGCTCCCGCCGAATCGCGGTGCAGAGCGCGGGCGTCGGGATGGGACTGTCGTTGGCGGCCATGGGTTTTGCGGCGTTCGGCTGGCTGCCGCCCGCGCTGGGCGCGCTGCTGCAGGAGGGCATCGACCTCGCGGTCATCCTCAACGCCCTGCGCGCCTTGCGCGGGGACCACACCGGGCCGCCGCCGCTGAGCCGCGACGCCGAGAAGCTGGTGCGGCAGTTCTCCGACGAGCACGACCGGATGCGCGACGACCTGTCGGTGCTCCGCGACACCGCGCATCAGGTCGCGGCGGGTGACCTCGACGCCGCCGTGGTGTCCCTTCGCGCCACCGACGCCTTCCTGCAGGACACCCTGCTGCCCCACGAGGACGCCGAGGACAGTGCGCTGTACCCAGAGTTGGCCCGCCCGCTGGGCAGCGCGGAGGCCACCGCGACGATGAGCCGCATGCACGCCGAGATCCACCGGCTGGCCCAGCGCCTGCACAGCCACCGGGAACTGGCCGACGAGTCCGGTTCCGTGCGTGCCGACCAGGCCGATGACCTGCTCGCCTGCCTGTACGGGCTGTACGCCCTGCTGTGTCTGCACTTCGTGCAGGAGGAGGAGAACTTCTTCGTGCTGGCGCCCACCTTCCTCAACCCGGCCGAGACATCGTGACCGACCGCGGCTGGCTGACCCGCAACGTCCGGGTCCTCTCCGCGGTGTCGTTCCTGCAGGACGCGGCGAGCGAACTGCTGTATCCGCTGTTGCCGATCTATCTGACCGCGGTGCTGGGCGCGCCGCCGTCGGTGGTGGGGGCCATCGAGGGGGCGGCCGAGGGTGCGGCGTCCATCACCAAGGTCGCGGTCGGCCCGCTGGGGGACCGGTTCGCCAAACGCCCGTTGATCGCCACCGGGTATGGGATGGCCGCGCTGGGCAAGGCGATCATCGCGGTCGCCGGCGCCTGGCCCGGTGTGCTGGCGGGGCGGGTGGTGGACCGGCTCGGTAAGGGCGTCCGCGGCGCACCGCGGGACGCGTTGCTGGTCGAGGGGGTCGATGCGGCGGCGCGCGGCCGGGTGTTCGGGTTCCACCGGGCCATGGACACCCTCGGCGCGGTGGTGGGCCCGCTGCTCGGGTTGGCCGGCTACGAACTGCTGGATCACCGGATACCGCCGCTGCTCTATATCGCGATCGTGCCCGCGGTGCTGTCGGTGCTGCTGGTCGCGCTGGTGCGGGAGAACCGGCGGGTGGGCCCGCGCCCCGAGCGCCAGCCGGTGCTGGCCCGACTGCGGGACCTCCCGCGCCGTTACTGGCGGGTGACGGCCGTGGTGGTGGGCTTCGGGGTGGTCAACTTCCCGGATGCGCTGTTGCTGTTGCGGCTCAACGAGATCGGGTTCGGTGTCGTCGGCGTGATCCTGGCCTATGTCGGCTACAACCTGGTGTACGCCGTGGGCAGCTTCCCCGCCGGCGTGCTGGCCGACCGGCTGCCGCGGCCCGCGGTGTTCGGGTTCGGGCTGGTGTTCTTCGCCGTCGGCTACATCGGCCTGGGGCTGACCACCAACACCGTGGCCGCCTGCGTGCTGATCGCGATGTACGGCCTGTTCACCGCGTTCACCGACGGGGTCGGCAAGGCGTGGGTCTCCTCGCTGGTCGGCGCGGACCGGCAGGCCAGCGCGCAGGGCGTGTTCCAGGGCGCCAGCGGGCTCGCGGTGCTGGCGGCGGGGCTGTGGGCCGGGTTGCTGTGGGGGGCCGACGGCCGGTTACCGCTGCTGATATCGGGTGTCGTGGGTGGGTTGTTCGCGATTGCGCTGCTCATCCCGTGGGTGGTGCGGCGGGCCGGGTAGGCCTCGATAGGCTGCCGACCATGCGGCGCATCCACGTCATCGGCATCGGCGCCGGTGATCCGGACTACGTGACGGCTCAGGCGGTGCGCGCGCTCAACGACACCGACGTGTTCTTCGCGATGGACAAGGGCGAGGCCAAGAGCGATCTGGTCGAACTGCGCCGGGCGATCTGCCGCCGCTTCATCAGCGGGTCCGACTACCGGTTCGTCGAGTTGCCGGATCCCAAACGCGGCTCCGACACCGACTACCGTGAGGCGGTGGCGGACTGGCATGTGGCGCGAGCGATGTTGTGGGCCAAGGCGATCGCCGCCGAGCTCGGCCCCGACGGTGTCGGCGCCTTCCTGGCCTGGGGTGACCCGTCGCTCTATGACAGCACGTTGCGCATCCTCGACGAAGTGGTCGGACACGTTGAGCTGGCCTACGACGTGATCCCGGGCATCACCGCCGTGCAGGCGCTGACCGCCCGGCACCGGATCCCGCTCAACGACATCGGCGAGCCGGTGTTGATCACCACCGGACGGCAACTGCGGGCGAACCCGCTGCGCGGTTCGGCGGTGGTGATGCTCGACGGCGAGTGCTCGTTTGTCGGATGTCCACCGCAGACCAGGATCTGGTGGGGCGCCTACCTCGGCACGCCCGACGAGATTCTGCTCAGCGGCACGGTGGGCGAGGTGGGCGCACGCATCGTCGAGGTGCGCGCCGAGGCCCGCGCCCGGCACGGCTGGATCATGGATATCTACCTGCTGCGGGAGCCGGCCTAGTAGCCGCTGCTCGCCGAACCCGGCGCTTGCGCCGTCGCGACGTGGCAGGATCTGGCGCCATGGGATCGTTTCTGCTTCGCGCCGCCGTGACCGGGCTGGCCCTGTGGGTCGTCACGCTGATCGTCCCGGGTATCGACTTCGTCGGCGGTGACACCGGGCTGCAACGGGTCGGCATCGTGCTCGTCGTCGCGGTGATCTTCGGGTTGGTCAACGCGATCATCAAGCCGATCGTGCAGGTTCTCTCGATTCCGCTGTACATCCTGACGCTGGGCCTGATCCACGTCGTGATCAACGCACTGATGCTGTGGATCACCGCATGGATCACCGAGCACACCACGCACTGGGGCCTGCAGATCAGCCACTTCTGGTGGACCGCGATCTGGGCCGCGATCGTGCTGTCGATCGTGAGTTGGGCGTTCTCGTTGCCGTTCCGCAGCGCCGAGCGTGCCGTCGGCGGCTGAGTCAGCGCGGATTCAGCGCGGATACGCCGCCGCGGCCAGCCCGAGAATCTCCGCACGGTCGGCCGCGAGGAGGAAGCCCGATCGGATGGCCGAGTCGAGCGCGGTGGTGAACCGCTCGAGGTACTCTGGCTCGCCACCCGGGTAGAGCCGGGCGACGGTGGTGGCGTCGAACGGCTCACCGGACCCGAACAGGTGCGACAGCGCAGTCTCGCCCGAGCCGACGCCCGATGTCCGTGCCAGCGGCACGTCGACCCAGGGGGTGCGCACCCCGCCCGTCGCCAAGCCGTTGTCGTCGAGGAGGGGCAGGCCGTCCCGCAGGGCGATCGGTGGCGCGACGGGCGGTCCGTCACCCGTGCGAATCCAGTTGTCCAGGGCGGCGATCGCCGCCTGAAGCACGTAGTGGTGCTGGGGCGCGAAGTTGATGAAATGCGGAAGCTGTTGCCCCATCAGGTCGTCGGTCGGGGCGTACGCGGCCACCAGGTCCGCCAGCGGGGCCCTTCCGCTGTCGATGTAGCTGACCCGGATGGTGTAGTTGTCGGCGTGCGCGGTGCCGGGAATCTCCCAGGCCCGCAGCCACTCGGTGTTCGGTTGCCGCGCCAGGTGGTAGCCGGGCCGCACGCCGCCGACGACATCGGTCTCGGTGAGCACGGTGAACAGCGGCACCCGCAGATCGGTGCGGAACCGGACCGCTTGTGGCACAGAGTCTTCGGGCGGCGCGAAGATCGACGCGCCGTCCAGCGCGGCCGCGGGCCCGAATCGGGAATGGATCAGAAAGCCGTCGTAGAGCCGCACCAGCGGGTCGACGGCGTTGACGTAGGTGGTCAGGAACATGGCCGACTGTGATTCACCCACCGCCACAATCCGTTCCGGCCTCGGCAGGCCGAGGGCTTCGAAGCGATCGCGGACCAGCCGGCCGGCCTGGGTGAAGATGTCGTAGGAATAGGCGTCCTGCGGGTGGTTGAGATGCCAGTACCGCTCGGGGTCCTGCTTCTTCAGCGATAGGTCCATGCCCAGGCTGGCGCCGCCCTCGATTCCCACCTGCTGGGCCGACACCGCGACGTAGCCGTACCCGCTGCGCAGCAGTTCCCGGTGCGCCATCATCCAGACGGCCGGAGCGTCGATGCCGCCGCTGACGTTGAGCCACTCGACGACGACGGTTCCGTTGAAACCGTCGACCGGCTTCAGGACGACGATGCGAATGGTGTAGTCGGCCGAGCCGGAAGGTGCTGCCTGCCAGCGGCCGTCGGGGCCGTGATCACCGACCGGTGCGTAGCGTGTCGCGGCTCCGGAGACGAAGAACTCGTCGTCGGTGTAGCCGACGTCGGCGAGGTCGTAGGCGCCCAGCAGCAGCCTCGGCCTGCCCGGCGCATGGGCGACCACCGGCTCGTTAGCGGTCACGTCGCTACGCCGACGGCCGCCCGCAATTCAGTGAAGGACGCCTCGAGCCTGGCGGTGAACTCCTCCGCATCGTGCATCGTCCTGGAGCAGCCGTACACGGCGAAGTTGAGCAGACCGGCATAGCTCCACACGGTGATATTCACTCCCGCAATGTATTTCAGGTGGCCACAGGAGATGAAGTTCTCCACGCCCAGCGGACCGATGTAGCGCTTCTCGGCGGGACCCGTGACGTTCGACACGATGACCCCACCGTTGACTCGCTGCGCGATCAGCCGGGAGAACCGCAGCATCGGTCGCAACATGACCGCCGGTGCAAGGTCGAACCACTCCTCCCGCTGCACCGGCCGGCTGTCGACGCTGACCCGGACGGCCTTGGTCTGCGCCTGCGATTCGCGCAGGCGCTCGAGTGGATCCGCAATGTGGGTGGGCAGTGCCACGGTACGGCTGGTGGCGGTGGTTCCCCACAGCCGGCCGTCGGTTTCGCCGCGCACCTTCGCCGCGACGTTCGCGATGACCGGCCGCTCGGCCGGCAGGCCCTCGGCGAGGAGACATTCGCGGATCGCCCCGGCGGCGACGGCGAACACCACGGCGTTCACGGTCCCGGAGATCGTGTGCGCGATCGACTTGACGTCATCGAGGGGCACCGAGACCCAGGAGAACGACCGACCGGGTGTCAGCGGACCGCGCCAGGGCAGCTTCGGCTGATCACGCAACATCGAGGGCGGGCGCGGTGCCGCGGCGCCACCCCGCCCACGCAGCATGGTGCGAACCCGGCGGGGTACCTCGCGCCCCATCTGTTGCGCCAGTTCGGCGGCGCCGGAGAGCAGCGCTTCGGCGACCGACAGCGGCCCCGGTGCCGCCGGTGCCGGAACCGCGGTGGGTGGTACGCCCGCGGCCGGCCGCGTCAGCAGGTCCAGCAGCTCGACGAGCCGGCCGCCGTCGGCCAGCGCATGGTTCATCTTGAGCGCGGCGACCACCTTGCCGCCCTCGTAACCGTCGAGAAACCACAACTCCCACGGTGGCCGGCCGGGGGGAACCGGATCGCTGGTGAGCTCGCTGATCTTGCGGCACAGCTGCGCCTTGGTGCCGGGCTCGGGCACCCGGGTGCGGTGCACGTGATTGCGGACGTCGAAGCCGGGGTCGACGGTCCACGCCGGCCGGCCCAGCCCGAACGGCACCGGTTGCGGCCGCCATCGCATCTGGGGAAGAAGCTCGACCGCGCGCGCGAGGGCGTCGATCACCCGTCCATAGTCGAAGGTCCGGCTGGACTCCGCGTCGAACACCGCGACCTTGAGCGTGTGTTGCGGCTCGACGGGCTCGTCGAGGATGAAGGTGCTGTCGCTGCCCGACAACCAGAACGCGGCGTCGGCGGAGTGATGAGAGGTCACCGTCCGTCCTCCTCGCCCGGCTCCGGTTTCGGTTGCGAACGAATCCATGATGTGGCTCACAAGAGCGCCGTCGGGGGCCTAAGCTATCCGACGTCGGAGCCGTCCATCGGCAGTTGGGCGAATCTCCGAATCGCTATGTGGGTGCTCCGATCCGGGCGCGACGACGGTGCCGTCCGGCGATGGGAGGTGCCCGGTGAGCGGCAGCGATCCGACATCCGGCGCGTTCACCGGCGAGTGGGACCCGTCGCTGATCCGGACGCTGATGTCGGTCGGCGGTCCGATGTTCAAGCTGTACTTCCGCTCGGAGGTGCGCGACATCGACCGCATTCCGGACGGCGGGGCGCTCATCGTCTCCAACCACTCCGGCGGCCCGTTCACCGTCGACGTGCCGACGTTGTGGTGGAAGTTCTTCGAGACCTTCGGCTGGGACCGTCCCATCTACACACTGGGTCTCGACCTGCTCTTCACCGGACCGCTGGCCGGGGTGATGAAGCGGCTGGGCATGATCCGGGCGAACCGCGAG
>JAGQTU010000079.1 GCA_020438865.1 Mycobacterium sp. | reverse complement strand
CGCCCCCGCCGCCCCCGCCGAGCGAGACGGTCATCCAGCCGAGTATCGAAGTGGCGCCTGGCATCACGATCCCGATCGGTCCCCCGACGACGGTGCCGATCGGGCCGCCCCCGCCGCCCGAACCCGTACCGGTGCCGCCGCCACCCGGTGATCCGAACGCGAACGTCCCGCCGCCGCCCCCGTGATCGACGCCGAGCAGTCGCGGGCCACGGTGTCGCCCGCGCCCCTTGCGGCTGACCTGCGCAGTGCCACCGACCGGGACCTGCCCAGCCGCACCGACCCGATCGGCGCCGGCCTCTCCGAACTCGTCGGCGGCCCGGTCGGACGGCACGCGCTGATCGGCCGGACCCGGCTGCTCACGCCACTGCGGGTGATGTTCATCATCGCCCTGGTCTTCCTGGCGCTGGGCTGGTCGACCAAGGCGGCGTGTCTGCAGACCACCGGCACCGGCCCGCCCGACAAGCGGGTGGCCAATTGGCAGAACCAGCGCGCCTACTACGAGTTGTGCTACTCCGATACGGTGCCGCTGTACGGCGCGGAGTTGTTGAGCCAGGGCCGATTTCCGTACAAGTCGAGCTGGCTGGAGACGGACTCATCGGGGCGGCCCCAGGTGCGTTACGACGGCCGGCCGGCGGTGCGTTACATGGAATATCCGGTGCTGACCGGTATCTACCAGTACGTGGCGATGGCGCTGGCCAAGACCTACACCGCGGTGTCGAAGATGTTCTCGCTGCCGGTGATCGCCGAAGTGGTGATGTTCTTCAACTTCTCCGCGGTCGGCTTGGTGTTGGCTTGGCTGGCGACGGTGTGGGGGACCGCGATGCTGGCCGGCCGGCGGGTGTGGGATGCCGCGCTGGTGGCGGCATCGCCGATCCTGATCTTCCAGGTGTTCACCAATTTCGACGCGCTGGCAACGGGTTTGGCGGTCGGCGGCCTACTGGCGTGGGCGCGGCGAAAACCTACGCTGGCCGGCGTGTTGATCGGCCTGGGAGTGGCCGCCAAACTGTATCCGCTGCTGCTGCTGCTGCCGTTGGTGGTGCTGGCGCTGCGGACCGACCGCGCCGCCGACGCCGCGCGGACCGTGGTAGCGACCGTCGGTGCGTGGTTTCTGGTGAACCTGCCGGTGATGCTGCTGTTTCCCCGCGGCTGGTCGGAGTTCTTCCGGCTCAACTCGCGCCGCGGCGACGACATGGACTCGATCTACAACGTGGTCAAGTCCTTCACCGGGTGGCAGGGCTTCGATCAGAACCTCGGCTTCTGGCAGCCGCCGACGGTGTTGAACATCGTCGTCGGGGTGATCTTCCTATCCTGTTGTGCGGCAATCGGCTACGTCGCGCTGACCGCACCGCAGCGGCCGCGGGTGGCACAACTGGCGTTCCTGGTGGTCGCGGCGTTCCTGTTGGTGAACAAGGTGTGGAGCCCCCAATTCTCGCTGTGGCTGGTGCCGCTGGCGGTACTGGCACTGCCGCACCGGCGAATCCTGTTGGCGTGGATGACCATTGATGCGCTGGTGTGGGTGCCGCGGATGTACTACCTGTACGGCGAGCAGAACAAGGGGCTGCCCGAGCAGTGGTTCACCGCGACCATCCTGCTACGTGACATCGCCGTCATCGTGCTGATGGCCCTCGTCGTGCGGCAGATCTACCGGCCCGATCGGGACCTGGTGCGCTGGCACGGGCGGATGGACGATCCGAGCGGCGGGGTGTTCGACCGTGCACCCGATGCGCCGCCGAAGTGGTTGCCGCAGTGGCTGCTTCCGCGCGGCCCGGCGCTCCAAGAGGGGGTTCGGAATGCAAGTCGCGATAGCGCTGTTCCCGCGTAACACCACATTGGATGCCGTCGGCCCCTACGACGTGCTGCAGCGGGTGCCGTCGATCGAGGTGGTCTTCGTCGGCGCGCAACGGGGCGAGGTGCGATCCGACAACGGCATGCTCGGCCTGATCTGTGACGCGACGTTCGACGAAGTCACCCGGCCCGACGTGTTGCTGTTTCCCGGCGGCATGGGCACCCGCACGCTGATCCATGACGATGCGGTGCTCGACTGGGTGCGCGAGGTGCATCGCCACACCACCTACACCACCTCGGTGTGTACGGGCAGCCTGGTGTTGGCCGCCGCGGGACTGCTGACCGGGCTGACCGCCGCGACGCATTGGCGGGGCGTCGAACTCCTGGAGTCCTTCGGCGCGGTCTACACCCCGCAGCGCGTGGTCGAGCACCTGCCGGAGCGGATCATCACCGCGGCCGGGGTGTCCAGCGGTATCGACATGGCGTTGCGGCTGCTCGAACTGCTCGTCGACCGGGAGGCGGCGCAGGCCGCCCAGCTGATGATCGAGTACGACCCGCAGCCGCCGTTCGACGCGGGGTCCTGGGCAAAGGCCGGCGAGGCGGTCCGGATGCGGGCGCAGGACTACTACCGCCAGCGCAGCTGATTTCGCTGATCAGACCCTGTTCATGTAGCCTGGGGCGGTTGCCGACGCAGGCGACTCTCCTGCCACGGAGCGACCGTGGCCGCAAAGACCATAGGAGGTGATGAGGTTCCCATGCGTCCATACGAAATCATGGTCATCCTTGACCCCACTCTCGACGAGCGCACCGTTTCCCCGTCGTTGGAGACGTTCCTGAACGTCATTCGCAACGACGGCGGCACCGTCGACAAGGTCGACATCTGGGGCCGGCGCCGGCTGGCCTACGAGATCGCCAAGCACGCCGAGGGCATCTACGCCGTCGTCGACGTGAAGGCCGAACCGGCCACCGTGTCCGAGCTCGACCGTCAGCTCAACCTGAACGAGTCGGTGCTGCGGACCAAGGTGATGCGGACCGACAAGCACTAGTCACTGTCGTGGAGAACGTCATCGCGCGTCGTACCCGTTACGTAGGCTCGCGGTGAATCCACCCCCTATGCCAGGAGGACCTTGTGGCCGGTGACACGACCATCACCGTCGTCGGAAACCTGACCGCCGACCCCGAACTGCGGTTCACCCCGTCCGGTGCAGCCGTCGCCAACTTCACGGTGGCGTCCACACCGCGGATCTACGACCGCCAGAGCGGGGAGTGGAAGGACGGCGAAGCGCTGTTCCTGCGCTGCAACATCTGGCGTGAGGCAGCCGAGAACGTCGCCGAGAGCCTCACCCGTGGCTCGCGGGTGATCGTCACCGGCCGGCTCAAGCAGCGGTCCTTCGAAACCCGCGAGGGCGAGAAGCGAACGGTCTTCGAGGTCGAGGTCGACGAGATCGGTCCCTCGCTGCGGTACGCCACCGCCAAGGTCAACAAGGCCAGCCGCAGCGGCGGCGGTGGTGGTGGCGGCGGTTTCGGCGGCGGCGGTGGGGGCGGCGGCTCTCGGCCCGCGGCCAGCGAGGCGGCCGAAGACCCGTGGGGCAGCGCCCCGGCATCGGGCTCGTTCGGCGGCAGCGACGACGAACCGCCCTTCTGATAACTCAGCACATCCTTTCGCGCTCCGGCGCGACGCACCAAAGAACGAAAGAGACAAACAATCATGGCCAAAACCACGAAACGGCGCCCTGCCCCGGAGAAGCCGGTCAAGACCCGCAAGTGCGTGTTCTGCTCCAAGAAGGGGCAGGCGATCGACTATAAGGACACCGCGCTGCTGCGCACCTACATCAGTGAGCGCGGCAAGATCCGCGCCCGCCGGGTGACCGGGAACTGCGTGCAGCATCAGCGTGACATCGCGATCGCCGTGAAGAACGCGCGTGAGGTCGCCCTGCTGCCGTTCACCTCGGCGGCTCGGTAGAGCTCGGTAGAGAAGGAAGTATCACCATGAAACTGATCCTGACCGCTGAGGTCGACCATCTCGGCACTGCCGGTGACACCGTCGAGGTCAAGGACGGGTACGGACGCAACTACCTGCTGCCCCGCGGCCTGGCGATCGTCGCCACCCGCGGCGCGGAGAAGCAGGCCGAGGGCATCCGCCGCGCCCAGGAACTCAAGACCGTGCGCGACCGCGAGCACGCCGACGAGATCAAGGCCGCCGTGGAGGCGCTGGGCCCGATCTCGCTGCCGGTGAAGGCGGCCGGCGACGCCGGCAAGCTGTTCGGCTCGGTGACCGCGAACGACATCGTCGCGGCCATCAAGAAGGCCGGCGGCCCGAACCTGGACAAGCGGACGGTGCGGCTGCCCAAGGCGCATATCAAGGCGACGGGCACCCACACCGTCGGCGTGCATCTGCACCCCGATGTGGCTGTCGATGTGACCGTCAACGTCGTCGCCCAGAATTAGCCACCAGCGTCGGATTCCCCGGGTGAGGCCAGCGGTGGCCGCGCCCGGGGAATTGCTGTGTGTCCTGGCGAACTCTCCAGCATTGGTTGAAGGCAGCTAATCTAACCGGCCGTTAACCTGCCGCATAAGCACCGGCAACACAACACGCCCGGGAACGCAACCTGGCCCGACACGCCGCACGACTTGCCATCCACAGAAAATTGACGAGGCTAGTGCGCGTTCACGTGCCCTGACACGTACGAATTGCACAACGATCCACAGGTTCTCCCCAACGACTCAACATGGCTGTCCTGATCTGTCCACAGGCCACTAACAGGTTGATGAACAGGCCCCGTTTGCGGGGCCGCCAGCAACGTCTAGCGTTGGCCGTCGGCGGTATGCCACAAGCGTGTCGACCCGGCGCTGTCGGGGTTCTGTCTTATGGTTGTGACGCACCGTGTCGAACCTACGTTCGATACATGTGAACAGGAGGTGGGGGACGCCCAATGGCGGTCGTTGACGATCTCGGACATTCCGGTCCGGACAGTCCGCCGCGCTCCGAGGACTTCGGGCGGCAACCCCCCCAGGATCTTGCGGCTGAACAGTCGGTACTGGGCGGCATGCTGCTCAGCAAGGACGCCATCGCCGACGTCCTCGAGCGGCTGCGGCCGGGCGACTTCTATCGGCCGGCGCACCAGAACGTCTATGACGCCATCCTCGACCTCTACGGTCGCGGGGAGCCGGCCGACGCCGTCACCGTCGGCGCCGAACTGGACCGCCGCGGCCTGCTGCGCCGCATCGGTGGCCTGCCCTATCTCCACACGCTGATCTCGACGGTGCCGACGGCGGCCAACGCCGGGTACTACGCGGGCATCGTCGCGGAGAAGGCGCTGCTGCGCCGCCTGGTGGAGGCCGGCACCCGGGTGGTGCAGTACGGCTACGCCGGGGCCGAGGGCGCCGACGTCGACGAGATCGTCGACCGGGCCCAGGCCGAGATCTACGACGTCACCGAGCGCCGCACCTCCGAGGACTTCGTCCCGCTCGAACAGCTGCTGCAGCCGACGATGGACGAGATCGATGCCATCGCCTCGCAGGGCGGGCTCTCGAAGGGTGTGCCCACCGGATTCACCGAACTCGACGAGCTGACTCAGGGCTTGCACCCCGGGCAGATGGTCGTCGTCGCGGCGCGGCCCGGTATGGGGAAGGCCCTGGCCCTGGACACACCGCTTCCGACGCCGACGGGCTGGACCACCATGGGCGAGGTAGCCGTCGGGGACCACCTGATCGGCGCCGACGGCCGTCCCACCCGGGTGGTCGCGGTAACAGAGGTCATGCTGCAGCGGCCCTGCTACGAGGTCGAGTTCTCCGACGGCAGCGTGATTGTGGCGGATGCCGAGCATCAATGGCTCACCGACACCCGTGCGTCGAGGAAGTCCGCCCAGGCCGCTGCGGCCGGTTACAACAGAACGAAGAACCAGCGCACTTTCGCCGCGGTCCGCACGACGCGAGAGATCGCCGAGACGCTGCGCTGCCCCACCCAGGATCAGCGACTGAATCACTCGGTATCCAACGCCGAGCCGTTGCAGGCCGCCGACCGCGATCTACTTGTGCCGCCGTACACCCTCGGCGCGTGGCTGGGGGACGGGACCAGCGCCGCCGCTCAGATCACTGTGGCGGACCCGGAAATCATCGTGCAGATCGAAGCCGAGGGAATCGAAGGCCGTAAGTCAGCAGCTGCAAGGTACCGCTATCAGCTGTGCCTCCCGGCTTCGGCTGAGTCGCCCGCTCGCAGCTGCGTTGTATGCGGAAAGTCTTTCGTTCCCAAGACAAGCCAAGTTCGGACTTGTGGACGGTCGTGCGGTGGTAAGGCTCGCTTCGTATCCGAGCCAGCTGACGCCCCCACTTGCTCACATTGCGGCGGCCGGTCTTGTGGGCTGCGGTTGTGCCAGCGGTGCCGCAACGAGGTCGGCACTCTGCAGTCGCGGTTGCGGACCGTCGGAGTGCTCAACGCCAAGCACATACCGGTCGATTACCTGCGCTCCTCAGAAGCCCAGCGCCGGGCGGTGCTTGCCGGGCTGTTGGACACCGATGGGACTGTCACGAACGGCGGCGCAATTCAGTTCTCGGTCACCAGCAAGCGGTTGGCTGATGACGTTTTCGAACTTATCGTCAGCCTGGGGTACCGGTGCCACCGCGCGGCCAAGAGTGTCCGCGGGCGGACGCAAGAGTCATCAACGGCCTACATTCTCAACTTCTCCACCGACGACGATGTCTTCCGGCTGCCACGAAAGGCGCTGGTGCACAAGGAGCGTCGAGCCTCTAACGCGGCAAGGTCTTCCTCCAGATTCATCACCGATGTACGGCCGATCCAGAGTGTTCCCGTCCGTTGCGTCGAGGTCGACAATGCCGACCATCTCTACCTGGCCGGCCATTCGATGATTCCGACTCACAACTCGACCCTGGGTCTGGATTTCCTGCGGTCGTGCTCGATCAAGAACCGGATGCCGAGCATCGTTTTCTCGTTGGAAATGAGCAAGTCCGAGATCGTGATGCGGCTGCTGTCGGCGGAGGCCAAGATCAAGCTCGCCGACATGCGGTCCGGCCGGATGACCGATGACGACTGGACGCGTTTGGCGCGCCGGATGAGCGAGATCAGCGAGGCGCCGCTCTACATCGACGACTCGCCGAACCTGACGATGATGGAGATCCGCGCGAAAGCCCGTCGGCTGCATCAGAAGGCCGGGCTGCGGCTCATCGTGCTTGACTACCTGCAGCTGATGACGTCCGGCAAGAAGGTCGAGTCACGCCAGCAGGAAGTCTCCGAATTCTCCCGCCAGATCAAGCTCTTGGCCAAGGAACTCGAAGTCCCGGTGGTCGCCATGAGCCAGCTGAACCGCGGTCCGGAGCAGCGCACCGACAAGAAGCCGATGCTGGCCGATCTGCGTGAATCCGGCTCGATCGAACAGGACGCTGACGTGGTCATCCTGCTGCACCGCCCGGACGCCTTCGAGAGCGACGACCCACGCGGCGGTGAAGCCGATCTGATCATCGCCAAGCACCGTGCCGGTCCGACCCGAACGGTCACCGTGGCGCACCAGCTGCATCTGTCGCGCTTCACCAACATGGCGCGCTAGCGACACACACACTGTAGGTTCCGCTTTTCGGTGGCAAAATTCCGCTTTCAGTGGCAAAGCGATGGCAATTTTGCCGGAAAGTTGCTAGAGCGGCTAACCAACTGTTGACGGTGGAGCGGTCCGAGTGCGACGCTGACGATGCGGTGGTTGTTTCACCGCGCGGAGCAAGCGATGTCGGTTCCTATCCGCGTGGACTTGAATTCCGCGGTCGTCACCTACCGGCCAGCGGCGGGTGAAGAGCGGTCGGTAGCCGCCCATGAGGCGACGCCAAAGGGTTTGTTCGAGGGCCACCCATGGCGCACTTTCCGGAGCTACAACGGCCAGAGGCACTACTCGGGAACGTATTGGTCATCGACGCTTCGTGACCATGTCATTTACGAATCGCGCCTGGAACTCGCAAGTCTCATTGCTGCCGACTTTGATCCCCGTGTTGAGCGGATCGCGGCTCAGCCTTTCCAGCTGACTGCAGAGGTGGAGGGTCAGCCGCGGTGGCACATTCTCGACTACATATGGGGAACCGATGACGAACCAGTGGTAGTCGATGTTGTGCGGCGGGAGCGATTGAGCCACAGCAATATCCAGCTTCTCTGCGCATGGACACGCATCGTTGTCGAATCCATCGGCTGGAGTTATCTCGTGGCCTGTGAGCCCGATCCGGTCTGGATTGCAAATGTCCGCTTCCTTGCCGGCTATCGGCGTGAATGGCTGTTAAACCAAGGAATCCTCAATGACATTCGCTCCAACCGTCTTCGGTTTGCAGGACTGTCGGTGGCTCAGACGGAATCCTTGTGCAGCGACTACTCCAAACACCTCGTCAGGCCCGTCCTGATGCACATGCTCTGGCGCCACGAATACACCTGTGATCTAACACAACCCCTCAGGCCCGCAACACTATTGGAGGTTACAGCATGAGTTTTGCCGGAGTACGGATAGGCACAGGAACACGATTCGTCTACGACGGCGAAGTGATCGAAGTTGTAGAGATACACGCAGTCAACGGGCCGCCTGAGGTCCTAGCGCGAGAAGTTCGAACTGAAGTCGTACGTCGAATCGCCCTGAATGAGTTGATGTTCTCGCCGCAGGCACGTCTGCTCAGCGATAGCCCAACGATCGCGTCGGATGCCGCCCATGGGATGACCGCCTCACTCGCCTGGTCGGCGGCGTCGGAGTCGGCACGTTGCGAGGCCCGTGGACGGGCGGCCCACGTTCGTGAGGTGCTGACGGGCTACCGCTCAGGTACGGCGTCGGTGGCCGCCCCCGGAGAGCCGCGAGCGTGTTACCTGCCCCATCTGACTAAAGGTGCTCGGGTGGGCGCGAAGGCTAAGCAGCTCAACATAGGCAAGCGGACTCTCCTCCGGTGGATCAGTCGCTACGAGAAAGAAGGAGAAACCGGCCTCCTTCCGCACCTGGCGGTGGAGACGGCTCCGATCAGCCGTCGGTTCGAACTCTTCACCCAAATCGCACTCGACATCATGCGCGAGCAGGTCGACAAGTCACGACCCACGAAAGACTTCGTCTTCAGGCATGCCAAAGCCAGATTGATCGGCACGTACGGCGCCGACGTCGTCCCCATACCGAGCAAGACCAGGGCCTATGAGATCCTCTCCGAGCTCAACAAGCTGTGTCCGCTATTCACCCTGAGCACCAAGCGCAATCGCGATATCGCCGGGCGCCCCGTTATGCCCTACGGAAAACTTCATCCAGCCAGGCCGGGGGAGTACCTGCTGATGGATACGACACCGCTGGACGTCTTCGCACTGGATCCGCACACACTGCAGTGGGTGGGCGTGCAGTTGACGGTGGCGATGGACTGGTACTCCCGCTGCATCACAGGGCTTCGTCTTACCCCGGTCTCGACCAAAGCGATCGACGCGGCCGCGGTGCTCTATCAGTCATTCCGGCCGGTCCCGGCCGGCCGTGACTGGCCGGTAGAGGCCGTGTGGCCGCCCCATGGGGTGCCCAGATCCGTTCTCGTCGAAGCCGACGCCCTCGATCCCGCCAGCGTTTTCGCCGCCAACCCGGCTGTAGTTCCGGAGACACTGGTCGTCGATCACGGCAAAATCTACGTCGGTGAACACCTGACGAGTGCCTGCCGCCGACTGGGTATTTCGATACAGCCCGCACGTGTGCGAGTCGCCCACGATAAGGGCCCGGTGGAGCGCTTCTTCCGCACCGTGCGTGAGGGGTTCCTGCTGGAGTTGCCCGGCTACAAGGGCCCGGATCTGTACTCCCGCGGGGTGTCCCCGGAGCGCGAAGCCGTGTTCTTCATCGACGAATTGGAGGCACTGCTGCGCGAGTGGATTGCCGCGGTGTATCACCGACGCCCCCATGACGGGATCGGTGAGACCGGTCTGTGGGCGCTGAGGATGTCGCCGGCGCAGATGTTCGAACACGGCGTCACCCGCGCCGGCTACCTTGAAGCGCCTCGCGACCCGTACCTCGCCTACCACTTCCTCGCAGTGGAGTGGCGAACGATCCAGCACTACGGGTTCGAGATCGACGGTCGGTACTACCGGGGACCGGGACTCCAAGGCTATGTGGCCGGCGAGAAAAGCCCCTTCCACGAAGGAGGCGGCCGGTGGCCCGTCCATGTTGATCCCGATGACATCCGGCAGGTGTACTTCTTCGATCTCAAGAACACCAACCAATGGCACCCATTGGCTTGGACCGAAGCGGCGATGTGCGACGGACCGATGAATGAGGACGGACTGCACTTCGCACGAGATCTGGTGCGCGCGAAACACCACTACTTCGACGACAAACTGGCGCTCGCCGAGCTGCTCGAACGCCGCCTCCTCAGCCAGGGTCACACGATGGCGGAGCGGCGAGCAGCCCTACGGCTATCCCGTGAGCAGTCAACACTGAGCATTGACGCCAAGACCGCGGTTACGGTCGCCGAATTGCCCACCGCGCAGCGCCTTCTACACGGTGACGATCCCGGGTTTGAGGACGAACTCGATGACGATCCCCTCATCGACGACGGCCACTTCTACGACGAGGTCCTGGAGGACGTATGACTACCAAAGCGCCGTCCCGCAGACCCGCCGAGCCCCATCTGGACAACTTGACCCTCTCCCGCAAAGAGGGATGGAAGGCATGTACCGAAGCCCCGAAGCGGATCGCCCCCGAGCTGCTGACGAAGAGCCAGATACGCCGCCTCAGTGAAGCGGCGGCCGACATCTACAAGCAGCGGCGAGAGGACTGGCACAACAACCTGGGACCGCTCAAGACACCGCAACTGGCTGCGCTGCACGAGGATCTGTGGGACATCCTCGACGGCAACGCCCAGGACGGTGACCACGCCAAGGGCGCGGTCGCCCTCGATGGCTATCCGGGACTCGGAAAGTCAACGGCGGTCGAGGCATTCGCCAAAGAGTTCCACCGACGGGAGATCCGCCGTCATGGTGAATTCACCGAGGTCGGCGATGAGCGGTGGCCGGTCTGCCGAATCGGGATGCGCGGCAACACCTCCATGAGGGATTTCAACCGCGCGATGTGCGAGTTCTACGGACACCCCGGATGGCGCGGCAGCACCGAAGAGTTGGGCAGGCGGGCACTGGACTATGTGCTCAAATGCGAGACACGGCTGCTGATCATTGACGACCTGCACTTCCTGCACTGGCAGAACAAAGGCGGGATCGAGATCAGCAATAACTTCAAGTACATCGTCAACGACTTCCCAATCACGCTGGTCTCCATCGGGATCGGTCTGATCGAACGCGGAGTGCTCATGGACGCCTCGTACGACGAACTGCTGGCACAGACCAGTCGTAGGACCACCGTGCTGACGATGGAGCCCTACCTCCTGAAGACCGAGTCGCAGCGACGTGACTGGAGAACTCTCCTGACCACCATTGAGCAGCGCCTCGTTCTCGGCGACAAACGCATCGGAATGCTCGCGGAAGACCTGTCGGACTACCTCTATGAGCGCAGCACCGGCCACATCGGATCGCTGATGGACCTGATCCGGCGCGGATGCGTCCGCGCCATCCGAACCGGCAAAGAGACACTGAACCGCCAGCTGCTCGACACCATCAAGATCGACAGTGCCGCTGAGAAGGCACGCAAAGAACTCGCCGCGGCCTTCCGCACCCGGAAACTCACCACCAAGCTCAAAGCGTCGTGATCCATGAGCGTGACCGTGATCCGTACACCACCCCTGCGGGTCACCCCGGCCGCCGGTGAAGCGATCGACTCCTGGCTGGAACGCATCGCACACCGCTGCAACGTCACCTGGCAGGAACTACGGATCACCCAAGGTGGGCTGATTCCGGCCGGCGCCCAAGCCGACCCCTGGATTGGACGTCTGACCGCCGAACAATGCACTGCCCTGAGCCTGTTCACGGGTACGGACCCGATCGCATTGCGCGCTATGACATTGGAGGACTACCCCGCGATCGCCGCCGGCTCCGACCCCCGCACCGGTCTGGAAGCGGCAAAGTACCCGTGGCGCCACATCCACGCCTCCCGGTTCTGCCCGTCCTGCCTTGCAGAGACCGGCGGTGCGTGGCGCCTCGTGTGGCGCATGGTGTGGTTCTTCGCCTGCCCCAGGCATCATTGTCTGCTTGCACATCGCTGCCCCGAGTGCGGCGCCCCCCAGCGCCGCGGGCCCGTTGCGGGCGTTGTCCCGCGCCCGGGACACTGCCCGGCGCTGGTTAGCCCGTCGGCAACCAACGCCGGTCTTCGATGCGGCGCGGACCTCACGCAGGCACCCGTCATCACGCTCGAACCCGATGGAACGTTGCTCGCGGTGCAGGAAGTCATCGCCGAGGCGATCCTTCATGATGAGGTTAATTTCGGTATTTACCAATCGAATCCGACGCCTGTGCCGCACGTACTGGCAGACGTTCGCGCAATCGGGGAGAAGTATCTAGCGGCCCTCGACCGCGGTGTTGTCAGCCCCCGATTCCCCGCCGCAGTCATGAGGGAGTATCGGGATCTCTCTGATGAGGAGCGCACCGCAGCCGGGCGTGTGCCAGCGCGGGCCGTGCCTGCCGTCACCACTGCAATCGGCGCAACTGCAGCCATCGCAATCGTGGGCCAGAGCGACCTTCGGGCGGCCGGTGCTGTCCTATCCTCCATCTGGCCGCCGGGAAATCAAGGCATCATCTCGTCATCCATCACCATGACTGGGCGGCTCGGCGGCGATACCAGTGCGGCCCTGCGGGGTAGCTATTTGGAATGTCTAGCCCCGAAACTCGGCGCTGCCGAACAACTCCAATATCGAATCGGCACAACGCTGCCCACCAAGCCGGCCACCAACCCCGAACTCGTGCGGATCATGGCCACCCGGATGCCTACGATGCTGTGGCCCCAGTGGTCGCTGCGGCTGGCAGAACAGAATCTGTTCCAGCGATTCCTGCGATCCGTGCTCTCGGTGGGCCTACTCCTGATCGGCAACGACATCGAAGTCGAAGAAGCGATCGAATCCTTGGGCTGCCCGCAAGCACGGGCAAGCTTTCATGCTGGAATGCGCAATTTGTCCAAGTCACCTGACTGGCCCGATGTCCGGACTGCGCTCTACCGCTTGTCGGACTATCTGCGGGTGCACGGGTCGCCCATCAATTACCGCCGTCGCCGACAGCTGGGATTCGACGGCCTGCTGACCGAACCAACCTGGCGAAGAATCTGCCGCGAGACATCTACCAGACCAGACGGCATGGCAGCGGTACGGACATTTCTCATCGAACGACTTACGGGGTCTTCCCAATTTCCCACGCCACTGCCGAAACATCTGGAATCCCAGTATGCCGCTGTGTACCGCGTTCCTCTTCGACTCACTCCCGAACTCAACGCCGGACTGATCGGACACGCTGAACAGTTCCTCGTCCACCACCAAATCCTCAACGAACCCGTTCAATGGAGTCCCCCGATCTCCCTTCTCGAGGGACTCCATCTGCCCGCCAATGACGCACGCGTCGACGTCGACGAGATGCACCGATTAGTCAACCTCTGGCGGCACGGAGATCTCTCCACCGCCGCCATACCCAAACGGCTGGGAGTGAGCCCCGAGGCCCTGCGGCTGGCCTGCGAGGAGAACCCCACCCCACGCCAGACTCGCCGGCCCTATCGGCGAACGGTGCCGAAGCCCCGGCTTGCCTACGAGAGGGCACGCGCCGCTCTACCACCTGATCGGCTGCGACGGCTCTACGAAGTCGAAGGCCAGAGCCTCAGTGGCATCGGCGCCTCAATCGGCGTTTCACGCCCGACGGTGGTTCAACTGGCGCACGACTACGGGATCGTCATTACGCCACATGGCAGGGGCAATTACCACATCGACCCACAGTGGCTGCGACTCCAGTACACCGAGAAGAAACGTTCACTGAGTGAGATCGCCGCAGAATGCGGTGTCAGTGTGGGCTGCATCGTGAATGCCGCTCGCCGAGCCCAAGTCCCTATGAGGCGACTCAGTCGGCGCTCTGCCGAAGAAGTCCGCGCAGACACCAACGTTGGTTGCGTCCAGCAGAGTGGTGTACGAGTCGGACCTGATCAGTGGTACCGGCGTGTCGTAGCCGAGTGATTGAAGGTCATCGCGTGATTCTTCGAGGGACCGACCAAAGTCACTCGAGCAAAGAAGGAACACACGCGATGACCGCTGCCCAGAATATCGACCTGCCCACCGTGCTGGCTGAACGACTCACCACCTGCCATCCCGACGTGCTGCGCGAACTACTCGCCACGTTCATCCACACCCTGATGGGTGCTGAGGCCGACGCCCTGTGCGGCGCCGGTTACGGCGAGCGTTCGGCGCAGCGCACCAACTCCCGAAACGGCTATCGACATCGCGAATTCGACACCCGTGCAGGCACATTGGATCTCGCGATCCCGAAGCTGCGGCAGGGTTCGTACTTCCCGGACTGGCTGTTGGAGCGTCGTAAACGGGCTGAGCGGGCCCTGACGACCGTGGTCGCGACCTGCTACCTGCTCGGGGTCTCGACGCGGCGGATGGACAAGCTCGTCGAATCGTTGGGCATCACGTCGCTGTCGAAGTCCCAGGTCAGTGTGATGGCCAAGGAACTCGACGCCGCCGTCGAGGCCTTCCGGACCCGGCCCCTGGACGCCGGCCCGTACACGTTCGTCGCCGCCGACGCCCTGGTGCTCAAGGTTCGCGAAGGCGGGCGGGTGGTCAACGTCCACGCCCTGATCGCCGTCGGTGTCAACAAAGAGGGCTACCGGGAGATCCTGGGGATCGACGTCACCACGGCCGAGGACGGCGCCGGCTGGCTGACGTTCTGGCGGTCGCTGACCGCCCGCGGCCTGTCCGGGGTCAAACTGGTCACCAGTGACGCACACGCCGGGTTGGTGGCCGCGATCGGCGCCACTATGCCCGGGGCAACGTGGCAGCGCTGCAGAACGCACTACACAACCAACTTGATGGCTATCACCCCGAAGGCGTCGTGGCCGTGGGTCCGCACCCTGCTGCATTCAGTGTTCGACCAACCCGACGCCGAATCCGTTGCCGCTCAATACGACCGGATCATCGACGCACTGTCCGACAAGCTGCCCAAGGTCGCCGATCACCTCGAAGCGGCTCGGCCGGACCTACTCGCCTTCACCGGCTTCCCCAAGCAGATCTGGCGCCAGATCTGGTCCAACAACCCCCAAGAGCGGCTCAACAAGGAGATCCGACGACGCACCGACGTCGTGGGCATCTTCCCCGACCGCGACGCCCTGATCCGTCTCGTCGGCGCAGTGCTGGCCGAACAACACGACGAATGGGCCGAATCCCGGCGCTACCTCGGCCTCGACGTCCTGAGCAAATCACGCACCGTCAATGACACCCCGACCGAACAGGAGGCCACCCCAGCGGCACTGACCGCCTGAACCATCACATCGAAGAATCACACGACGACGTCGTACACCACGTCCGTGGACTTGACCCCAACGTTCCGCGATGGCTGGTGCCGGCCATGACAACACAGGGTGGATGGGAACGGCTGCAGCGACTGCCCGACATCGCTTCGCACACCTCCTTCGCCGCCGCCGGACGAGTCCTCGGGGTGCCCGGCTTCAGCTTGGGAGCGCAAGTCGCCCGTATCGAGCGAGACCTCGGCGGCCCAGTGCTCATCCGGGCAACCGAACACTCGCCGCTCCGGTTGACACGTCGGGGTAAGAAAGTGGTCGCCGCGGTGCGCGCCCTGCAAGAAGCGGGCGGCCCAACAACTTAGTCCAGATGCGGCCGGCCAGACGCCCGGATCGCGATGCCGTAACTGTGAGCAAGCTGGGTCACCATCTGCCGTGACAGCCCGTAGCGGCTCCCGATGTGCGCGAGACTCTTCCGCTGCTCGACGTACAGCACTTCCAACGACTCTCTCGGCAAAATCCTTCGCGCAGCACATACCCCGCTTGATGTTGCCGGCGGCACTGATCCGGCGGCCAGGCTGCTCTCCCGGAGAACCCTGGACAGATTGACCTCCGCTCGGTGACTCCGCACCGGACCACCAACGGCCACCGGGGCGCCGCATTCAGGGAGCATCGCGGGAGCCCAGGCCACCGGCTCGCCAACAATGGCCTGTTCGGCGAGGAAGTGACCGGCGTAACAGTCTGCGGCACTGATGAATTCGCTGTTGAGGAGCTCCGGCAGATCGGCCAGCTTGGAGCGGAACTCCGGTGAGTCTACGGCCCAGCGCGCCTGGCTCCCTGGAAATCCCGTGATGCGTTCGTAGAGCCAGCAGCGGGCCAGCGCCAACCGCAGGGCGCGCCCCGGACTAATGCCCGACGACAGGCAGATCTCGATCCACACCGACTCCGGCAGAAGGTCCCCGCACGACAGCGTCCGTCGACGCGCATAGTCGATCGGCGACCTATCAGCGTCGAGCTGATCAGCGAGTTCCTCCACCGTCCGCCAGACCCCTCTGGCGCTATCGCTGAGTCCGACTCGCTGCAGAACCCGTGAAACCGCCCGTGCGTTGGTGGCCGCACCCAGAAGTTCAGCGGCGGCGGAAAGCGTTATGCGTGAACCAACGAGTACCACCGCGACGGCGAGGGCGGAACGCACCTGACCGAAGCCGACACCATCGCACCGCACATTCAGACACACTGCGGGCCACAACAGCGAGGGCAGCCAACGCGCCCGCTCGGCTGCACTACGTGGATGGGGACGCCGCGGCGTTGTCGAATGCGTTCGATAGCGCAGCTGGTCGCTGACAGAAAGGTATGAAGACAACGCAGACAGTTGAACTGAACGCAGCGCCGCACTGATGCCGCGGCCCCAGCCGATATTGGTGGCGCTCACCGACCGGCCGTTGTGCCTATTGAATGCGATCAGCCATCGCATACGACCGGCGGCCTCGGCGGTGTTCGCCGCGCCGAGAATGGACCCCGCAGCAGCGGTGGCGATTCCGCTCGCCACCGCAGAGGAATCTGCAGTCACTCCCCGGTTACCGAACATCGCCTCCTTCCTGGCGGCGAGGAATTCCGCGACGACCGCTTCGCTCGTCAGCTGGCGGAGTTCATCAAGGTTGGGATACCGCATTATTCGACCACCCAAAGCGCAAAGATCGGCGATCAGCGCGGACAGCGGTGCGGGTGCTCGACCGTAGATGCCGGTTCGTGCAATGCCGGTGAAGACCGCGGCGTTGATCATCTGCTGCGTCGTCAGGATCGGATGGTCGTGAGCCAGTGGCAGCGAGGGCGCTACAGCCAACTCCGTACCACAGCGGGTGACGCCCCGGCCGTGACAACCGATGAGCTTGTGTGCACACAGGCCGGGGACTGGGATGAGGGCGACCGATGCCGGCACGGCCCGTTGCGGACTCCGGCAGGCAGGGCAGGAATCCGCCAAAAGGCAGTTGTGCCGTAGACAGGCAAAACTCCACCGCATTCGCCAGGCCAGCATCCACCGGCCGCCGTTCTCGGCAAGGCAACTTGGACAGAAGCGCGATCGACGCCTGCCGAGCCACAGCATCGACTCGACCGATTCGAGGGGAATCTCCAGGCTTCCCAG
>JAGQTU010000078.1 GCA_020438865.1 Mycobacterium sp. | reverse complement strand
AGTGATGGGTCAGGTGCTGCAACAGAAACGGGCGCATCCCGAACGACACCGAGGCCTGATCCCGCACCACGCAGGAGACCGCCCTGGCCACCACCGAGTCGGCCCGGTGGCGCACGTAGAGCTCGGCGCCCAGCAGGCCCGCCAGGACCAGGGCGACCACGATGACGAACACCAGCACCATCGACAGCGGGTCGCGCAGGAAGCCCAACCGGGACCGCTTGGGTTCCTCGGGCTCGGGTGCGCCCGGCACCGCGACGGGTTCCGGCCGCGGCAGGTGCTGGGTGGCGGCGTCCATCGGGCTGCCCGGGCGGGTGATCTGCTGGGTGGGCTGATCGGGACCACGCGGCGGAACCGCCGGACGGGCCCACTCGGTCGGTTCGTCGGGTCCGATCTGACCGGGGCCCGGTGGCGGATTCGTCACCTGGGCGATTCTGCCCTATCAATATGTGCGAACTCTGAGCGGTTACGCAGCACCGCGAGCGTCTCCCGCACCGAGGCGACGCGGTCGATGTCGATGTCGGTCACCACCAGTTGCTGATCGGCGCCCGCCGACGCCACGATCTCACCCAGCGGCGAGGCCACCAGGCTGCCGCCCACCCCGGTCGGCGCCCTGGAGGCATTGGCCAGTTCGTCGCCGGGGTAGGCCTGACCGGCCGCCGCGATGAAACAGGTCGAATCCAGTGCCCGGGCGCGGGCCAGCAGGGTCCACTGTTCGAGCTTCCCGGGACCCGCGCCCCACGAGGCGCTGACGGTGATCAGCTGCGCGCCGCGATCGGCCAACTCGGTGTACAGATTCGGAAAGCGGATGTCGTAGCACAGCGTCAGCCCCACCCCGACGCCGTCGACGGTGATCACCACCGGCTGACGGCCCGCGGCGACGTTGTCGGACTCGGTGAAGCCGAACGCGTCGTAGAGATGGATCTTGTCGTAGTGGGTGTCCACGCCGGGCCCCGCCGCGAGCAGCGTGTTGGTGACGCGGCCGTCGGGCGCCGGGGTGAACATCCCGGCCAGCACGGTGATCCCGGCGTGGGCGGCGATCCGGCGCACCCCGTCGGCCCACGGGCCGTCGAGGGGTTCGGCGACCGGCGCCAGCGGCACCCCGAAGCGCGACATGGTGCCCTCGGGGAACACCACCAGCGTTGCTCCGGCGTCGGCGGCCCGGCGGGTGTAGTCCTCGACGAGTGCCAGATTGGCGGCGGGTTCGGTTCCCGCCAGGATCTGCGCCAACGCGATTCGCATGCGTTCCAGCCTAGAGGTCGGGGCGCGGCGCCACGGTGGCCCACGGCACGGTCAGCACGGCATCGCGGATGCTGCGGCGTTGCGGCTGCACCGGCACCCCCGCGTCGGCCAGCGCGGTCAGCATCGCCCGCCACCGTGCCCGCGGGCCGAACACCGACTGTCCGGCCGCGGCGGCCCAGGCGTGGTCGGCGGCGGTCAGCAGGGCGTGGATCGGCTCACCCGAAACATTATGGTGGATAAGGACTTTCGGTAACCGCTCGGCCAGATCGGAGGGCTTCTCGATGTGCCGGGGGTCGCAGGCCAGGGTCAGGCTCACCGGCCCCCCGGGGTCCAGCAGCACCCAGCAGCTGCGCCTGCCGAGCTCGTCGCAGGTGCCGTCGACGATGAATCCGCCCGGCGCGAGCAGCGACTGCATCTGCCGCCAGGCCGCGGCCACGGCGTCCTCGGGGTATTGGCGCAAGACGTTGAAGGCCCGCACCAGCACCGGGTGCAGCCCGGCGAGCTCGAAGCCGCCGACCCGGAACTCGACGGTGCCCGTCTGCGCCGCCTGCGCCGCGCCGACCCGATCGGGGTCGATCTCCAGCCCGACGACGCGAAGATCGGGACGCACCGGGCGCAGCCGCTGCGCGAGTTCCAGGGTGGTCACCGGCAGCCGGCCGTAGCCCAGATCGACGACCACCGGTTCGGCGGCGGACTGCAGTGCGGACCGGATCAGCGGTGACTGCACCAGCCAGCGGTCGGCGCGGCGCAGCCGGTTGGCGCCGGTGGTGCCCCGGGTCGGGATGCCGACCGGACGGCCGGCGCCCGGAAAGCCATCAGGAATGGGCGGCGACCCATTCGGTGGTGTGGTTGCCCTCGGTGGTGAACAGGTTCTTCACGGCGGTGGCCAGCAGCCCCTCGATCTTGCCGCCGATGAGCGGCACCTTGACCTTGCAGTTGCTGCTCAGCTCCAACTGACTGCCGGCGCCGTTGGCCGCCACGCCCAGCTGCCCGGCGATATCGACCGGCGCGTGGGTGATGCGTGCGGTGTAGCGGCCACCGGCGCGCTGCTTGTCCGGGTCGAACGGATCGAAGTGCTGTTCGCGCATCACGATGAACTGCCCGGGCACCACGGGACGGGCGATCGCGGGCAGATCCTGGGCGGTCATGATGTGGGCGAAATGGACCTCGGTGCCGGTGGCGTCGGTGGAGAGGTGCTTGAGCTCGGAGTTGAGGTTGCACGACTTCCAGAAGCCGACGAGGTCCTCCCAGTACTCCTGGGAGGTCAGCAGCCGGTAGAGCACCTCGGCGGGCACGTCCGCGCTGACGGTGTGGTCCACTTTGCGGGTCATGGCAAAAGGGTACCTGCGCGGCTCAGGAGTGCTCGGCGATCCACCCCGTGGTGAACCGCTGCTCGGCGATCAACAGCTCTACCAGCTGGTTTCCGATGAAGTTCTCCACCTTGGCGCCGACCAGCGGGATCCGGACCTCGACCGTGGCGCGCAGCGCCAGGCGGGCCTTGGCAAACGACGGGGCCAGTTCGGCGTCACCGCTCAGCGCGACCGGTGCGCCGGTGATGGCGCCGTTGACCGTGCCGTTGGCCTTGCCGTCGACCAGGGGGCTCCAGCTCTCTTCCCGATGTATCCGCAGGTCGCCCCGGTGGAACTGGGTGACCAGCGCGGGCAGCCGGTCGACCCGCAGGATCTGGGTGGTCACGACCCGGACACCGCCGTCGTCGCCGACCTGCATCGAGTCCAGGGTCGCGTCGTCGGCGCCGGAGTCGGCCAGCCGGGCCCGCCAGTACCCCTCATCGCAAAATGCCTGGTGAACCTGTTCGACGCTGCCCTCGTACTCGGTGGCCATGTCGAATGAACGGGGCATAGCTGGTGAGGCTACCGTTACCGGGCGTGGGTAACGGCGGCCAGGATCACGGCGAGGTCTTCGGTGGTGCGACGGTGGCCTACGACGTGCCGGTGGCCCCGCTGACCACCCTGCGGGTCGGTCCGCTCGCCCGCCGGCTGATCACCTGCAGGACCACCGAACAGGCGGTGGCGACGCTGTCCGCGCTGGACCGCGCGCCTGACGGGCCGGTGCTGGTGCTCGCCGGCGGCTCCAATGTGGTGATCGCCGACGACCTGCGCGAACTCACCGTGGTCCGGTTGGCCAACACCGCCGTGCACATCGACGGACCGCTGCTGCGGGCGGAGGCCGGGGCCGGCTGGGACGACGTGGTGCAGGCGGCGGTTTCGGCCGGGTTGGGGGGCCTGGAATGCCTGTCCGGGATACCGGGCTCGGCCGGGGCGACCCCGGTGCAGAACGTCGGGGCCTACGGCGTCGAGGTGGCCGACTACCTGACCCGGGTGCGGCTGCTGGACCGGCGCAGCTCCGAGGTGCGGTGGGTGCCCGCCGCCGAATTGGGCTTCGGCTACCGGCACAGCGTGCTGAAGAGCTCCTCCCATGCGGTCGTGCTGGAGGTGGAGTTCACCCTCGACGAGGCAGGCCGCTCGGCCCCGCTGCGGTACGGAGAGCTGACCGCCGCGCTCGGCGTCGCGGTCGGCGACCGGGCTGAGCCGGCCCGGGTGCGTGCCGCCGTGCTGGCGCTGCGCGCCGGCAAGGGCATGGTGCTCGACGACGCCGACCACGACACCTGGAGCGTCGGGTCGTTCTTCACCAACCCGGTGGTGCCGGTCGAGCAGTTCGAGCGGCTACAGGCCGGCCTGGACAACCCGGTGCCGCACTACCCGGCCCCCGACGGAGTGAAGCTGGCCGCCGGCTGGCTGGTGGAGCGCGCCGGGTTCGGCAAGGGCTATCCGGGCGCGGACGCGGCCTGCCGGCTGTCCACCAAGCACGCGCTGGCGCTGACCAACCGCGGCTCGGCCACCACCACCGACGTGCTCGCGCTCGCCCGCACGGTGCGCGACGGGGTCCGCGACGTGTTTGGCATCACCCTGGTGCCCGAACCCGTGCTGGTCGGCTGCGTGCTGTAGGTGCCGGTCGCACCGGCCGGTGTGGGGCGGAAGTGGCCAATGTTGCCTGGCGGCCGACGGGGGCACGAATGCGGCGCCAGCGGGCCCTCCCAGCGGTTTCGCAGTTGACCGCCCGTTTCGCCTATCTTGGATTGACGTGAGCCCCGCCAACGATTCGCCGTCGGTCAACCGGCGACGTGCGCTGGCCGCGATCGGGCTCGGCGTGGTGGCGCCCGGCGCGCTCGCCGCCTGTTTCGGCGGGCCGGGCAAACAGTCCCGGGCCAAGCAGGCCCCGCCCAAGCCGGCGCTGACCTTCGCGCCGGAAGACGCCGCCAAGGACGTGCTGCCGACGGTGCCGGTGAGCGTGACGGTCAAGGACGGGTGGTTTCAGCGGGTCGCGCTGACCAACGCCGAGGGTAAGGCCGTCGCCGGGATCCTGAACCGCGACCGCACCGCGTTCACCGCCACCGAACCGCTGGGCTACGGCGGCACCTACACCTGGACCGGATCGGTGGTCGGCCGAGACGGCAAGGCCTCGGCGGTGACCGGCGGCTTCACCACCATCGCCCCGACCAAACAAGTCAACGGGCAGTTCCAACTCTCCGACGGCCAGAACGTCGGGGTCGCGGCCCCGATCATCTTGCAGTTCGACGCCGCCATCGACGACAAGTACAAGCCCGCCGTCGAGAAGGCGGTCACCGTCACCACCAACCCGCCGACCGAGGGCAGCTGGGCATGGCTGCCCGACGAGGCCCAGGGCTCCCGGCTGCACTGGCGCACCCGGGAGTACTACCAGCCGGGGACCACCGTGCACGTCGATGCGAAGCACTACGGCGTGCAGTTCGCCGAAGATGCCTACGGCGCAACGGATTCGACGCTGGACTTCACTATCGCGCGCCGTCAGGTGGTCAAGGCCGACGCCACCTCACACCGCATCCAGGTCATCACCGACGCCGGGGTCATCATGGACTTCCCGTGCAGCTACGGCGAGGCCGACAAACCGCGCAACGTGACCCGCAGCGGCATTCACGTGGTCAGCGAGAAGTACGCCGACTTCTACATGACCAATCAGGCCGCCGGCTACAGCAACGTGCACGAGCGGTGGGCGGTGCGGATCTCCAACAACGGTGAGTTCATCCACGCCAACCCGGCCAGTTCCGGGGCGCAGGGCAACACCAACGTCACCAACGGCTGCATCAACCTGTCCACCGGGGACGCCGAGCAGTACTTCAACACCGCCGTCTACGGCGATCCCGTCGAGGTGACCGGGACATCGATCCAGCTGTCCTACGCCGACGGCGACATCTGGGACTGGGCGGTGGGCTGGGACGAGTGGACTTCAATGTCAGCTTTGTCGGCTCAGAAATCACCGGCCAACATCCCCAGCACCGCCCCGGTCACCCCGACCGACGCCCCGACGTTGTCCGGTACCCCCACCACCACGACGACGACGAGCACGCCCACCACGAGCACGACCCCCAGCACGACGACGACCTCGACGACGACCTCGACGACGATGCCGTCGGCCATCCCCGGCTAGGTCCGGCGGTTGTACCGGCTGGCGCTGGCCTGATCCCGCGGCCGGATGACGATCTGGTCGAGGTTGACGTGCGGCGGGCGCGAGGCGACGAACCCGATGACCTCGGCGACGTCGGTGGCCCTCAGCGGCGTGATGCCGGCGTAGACGGCGTCCGCGCGCTGCTGGTCACCGCCGAAGCGCACCAGGGAGAACTCGGTTTCGACTGCGCCCGGCGCTATTTCGGTGAGCCGGACCGGCTTGCCCAGCAGTTCGCCGCGCAGCGTGCGATGCAGCGCACCCTGCGCGTGCTTGGCCGCGGTGTAGCCGCTGCCGCCGTCGTAGACCTCCATCGCCGCGATCGACGTCACGGTGACGATCAGGCCGTTGCCCGAATCGATGAGCTTGGGCAGCAGCGCGCGTGTGACCCGCAGCGTGCCGATGACGTTGGTCTCCCACATCCAGCGCCAGTTCTCCAGGTTCGCCTCGGCGACGGGTTCGAGGCCCCGGGCCCCACCGGCGTTGTTGACCAGCACGTCGACCCGGCTCAGGCCGGCCGCCAGCGCCTCGACCGCGGCGCCGTCCGTGACGTCCGCCACAACCGCAGTGCCGCCGATCTCATCGGCCAGTCGCTGGATGCGGTCGGCGCGACGCGCCACGGCGATCACGTGGAAGCCTTGGGCGGCAAGGGTTTTCGCCGTGGCCTCGCCGATGCCGGCGCTGGCTCCGGTGACCACCGCCACCCGGGAGTGGGCCTCAGGAGTTGTCATCACACCAACTGTAGGTAAGCGTGCTAAATTCTTCCCCGTGTTCCGGACCGGTCTGACCAGCACCCTGGTCGCGCAGCGCGCGTGTTGTTGTCACGCGATCAGCTGCGCCTGACCCGACCCGGACCTTCTCCAGTCCCGCTCCCGTCGCCGGCGTGGCCCCGCCCCCGCCCCGACCCGAGAAGGACATCCCCAATGCGCACCACCGCACTCGCTTCACACATTCCGGCCCGCACCGCCGCCCGCCCGCATCCGCTGCGGACCCGGCACCACATCGTCGCCCCGGCACTGCAGATCCCCGAGGCAGCGACGGCTTCGGTGTTCGCCGCGGTCCGCCAGCGCGGACCCATCGCCCGCGACGTGATCGCCCAGGTCACCAAGCTCTCCATCGCGACCGTCAACCGTCAGGTCACCAGCCTGCTCGACGCGGGGCTGCTGCGGGAACGCGGCGACCTGGCGGTGTCCGGCGCCATCGGTCGGCCCCGCGTCCCGGTCGAGGTCAACCACGAGCCGTACCTGACGCTGGGCATCCACCTGGGCGCGCGTACCACCAGCATCGTCGCCACCGACCTGTTCGGGCGCACCCTCGACGCGGTCGAGACGCCCACCCCGCGCGGGGGCCAGGCCGCCGCGCTGGCCTCGCTGGCCGGTAGCGCCCGCCGCTACCTGAGCCGCTGGCACCGGCGCCGCCCGCTGTGGGTCGGCGTTGCGACCGGCGGCGTGGTGGACGGCACGACCGGTGTGGTCGACCACGCCCGCCTGGGCTGGACGCAGGCCCCGGTCGGCCCGGTGCTGGCCGACCAGCTGGGGCTGCCGGTCTCGGTGGCTTCGCACGTGGACGCGATGGCCGGCGCCGAACTGCTGCTCGGCATGCGCCGTACCCCGGTACCCGGATCTTCCAGCCTGTACCTATACGCCCGGGAGACGGTCGGCTTCGCCCTGGTGATCGGCGGACGGGTGCACAGCCCGGCCAGCGGCCCGGGCACCATCGCCGGCCTGCCGGTCAGTTCCGAACTGCTCGGCGGCAGCGGTCGGCTCGAGTCGACGGTCAGCGACGAGGCCGTGCTGGCCGCCGCCCGCACCCGTCGCATCCTTCCCGAGTCCGGCCCGGGTGCCTCGATGCAGGCGCTGCTGCGCATCGCCCGCCAGGACGACCAGCCCGCCGCGGTCAGCGCCCGGGAACTGCTCACCGAACGGGCCCGGGTCCTCGGCGGCGCCGTCGCACTGCTGCGCGACATGCTCAACCCCGACGATCTGGTGGTCGGCGGCCAGGCTTTCACCGAGTATCCCGAGGGCATGCGGCATGTGGAGGCGGCCTTCGTCGACCGGTCCATCCTGCCGCCGCGCGACCTGCGGGTGACCACGTTCGGCAACCGGGTGCAGGAGGCCGGTGCCGGCGTGGTCTCGCTGGGCGGGCTGTACGCCAACCCGATCAGCGCGCTGCGCCGGACACAGATCGGGGGACCGGCCGCCGCGGTGTAAAGATGGAGGCGTGCGGCGCGACCGGGAACTGATCGACGGACCGACCGATGTCCTGCCCCGGCGGGTCGCCGTGCTCTCCGTGCACACCTCCCCGCTGGCGCAGCCGGGCACCGGTGACGCCGGCGGGATGAACGTCTACGTGTTGCAGACCGCCCTGCACCTGGCCAGGCGCGGGGTCGAGGTGGAGATCTTCACCCGGGCCACCGCATCGGCCGATCCGCCGCTGGTGCGGGTGGCGCCCGGCGTGCTGGTGCGCAACGTCGTGGCCGGCCCCTTCGAAGGCCTGGACAAGAACGACCTGCCCACCCAGCTGTGTGCGTTCACCGCGGGCGTGCTGCGCGCCGAGGCCAACCACGAGCCGGGCCACTACGACGTCGTGCATTCCCACTACTGGCTGTCCGGTCAGGTCGGCTGGCTGGCCCGCGATCGTTGGGCGGTGCCCCTGGTGCACACCGCCCACACCCTGGCCGCGGTGAAGAACGCCGCGCTGGCCGACGGTGACGCCCCGGAGCCGCCGCTGCGCGCGGTCGGCGAGCAGCAGGTGGTCGACGAGGCGGACCGCCTGATCGTAAACACCGAAGATGAAGCGCACCAACTGGTTTCGTTGCATCAGGCCGATCCGCGCCGGATCGACGTGGTGCACCCGGGTGTCGACCTGCAGACCTTCATCCCGGGTGACCGGACGGCCGCCCGTGCCGCGCTGGGATTGGACCCGCGGGAGCGAATCGTCGCGTTCGTCGGCCGCATCCAACCGCTCAAGGCTCCCGATGTGCTGCTGCGGGCGGCGGCGAAGCTGCCCGACGTGCGGGTGCTGGTGGCCGGCGGTCCGTCCGGCAGCGGGCTGGCCGCCCCGGATGCGCTGGTTGGCCTGGCCGCCGAACTGGGTATCGCCGATCGAGTGACCTTCCTGCCGCCGCAGTCGCGTGATGAGCTGGTCGACGTCTACCGGGCCGCCGATCTGGTGGCCGTGCCCAGTTACTCCGAGTCCTTCGGTCTGGTCGCCGTCGAGGCGCAGGCCTGCGGCACCCCGGTGGTCGCCGCCGCGGTCGGTGGGCTGCCGGTGGCGGTGGCCGACGGGGTCAGCGGAACCCTGGTGCCGGGCCACGACGCCGGCCAGTGGGCCGACGCCATCGCCGGGTTGCTGGACGGCGACCCCGTCGCTCTCAGCCGGGGCGCCGTCGAGCATGCCCGGCAGTTCTCCTGGGACAACACCGTCGACGCGCTGCTCGCCAGCTACGGGCGGGCCATCCGCGACTACGGCAACGGCCACCAGCGCGGCGCCGCCCGCGACCTGGCGGCGCGGCGCAACGGCCGGCGCTGGACGAAGCGCCGCGGGGTGCGCGCGTGAGCGCCCAATCCAGCGCGCAGCAGGTCATCGAAGACACCCTCGTCCAGCACGATCTGATCTACACCCGGCACGAGGGGGCGCACGGCGGGTTGCCGGGCCTGATCGTGGAACTGCCCGGGGAGCGCAAACTCAAGACCAACACCATCCTGTCGATCGGCGAGCATTCGGTGCGCGTGGAGGCGTTCGTCTGCCGCCAGCCCGACGAGAACCACGAGGGCGTCTACCGCTTCCTGCTCAAGCGCAACCGCCGGCTCTACGGGGTGGCCTACACCCTGGACAACATCGGCGACATCTACCTGGTCGGCCGCATCGCGCTGGAGGCGGTCAGCCCCGACGAGATCGACCGGGTGCTGGGCCAGGTCCTCGAGGCGGTCGACACCGACTTCAACACCCTGCTGGAGCTGGGCTTCAAGTCGTCCATTCAGAAGGAGTGGGCGTGGCGGGTGGCCCGCGGGGAGTCGCTGAAGAACCTGAAGGCCTTCGAGCATCTGATCGACGAAGACGACGATGCAGACCGCTGAGCGGTCTGCTGAGGAGTCGAGCATCGGATCGACGAAGACGACGATGCGCACGACGACCGAGACGTCGTAATCCGGTCGTGAGACACTTCCCGGCATGGCTTCGGACTCTTCGGCAACGCTGATCCTGCTCCGCCACGGCGAGAGCGAGTGGAACGCGCTCAACCTGTTCACCGGCTGGGTGGACGTCGACCTCACCGACAAGGGCCGGGCCGAGGCGGCGCGGGCCGGTGAGCTGATCAAGGCGCTCGACCGGCAGCCCGATGTGCTCTACACCTCGCTGCTGCGCCGCGCCATCACCACCGCGAACCTGGCGCTGGACAAGGCCGACCGGCACTGGATCCCGGTGCACCGCAGTTGGCGCCTCAACGAACGGCACTACGGCGCCCTGCAGGGCCTGGACAAGGCCGAGACCAAGGCCAAGTACGGCGAAGAGCAGTTCATGAAATGGCGGCGCAGCTACGACACCCCGCCGCCGCCGATCGAGAAGGGCAGCACGTACAGCCAGGATGGCGACCCGCGGTACGCCGACATCGGCGGCGGTCCGCTGACCGAATGCCTGGCCGACGTGGTGGCCCGCTTCGTGCCGTACTTCGAGGAGACGATCGTCCCCGACCTGAAGGCCGGCAAGACGGTGCTGATCGTGGCGCACGGAAATTCGCTGCGGGCGCTGGTGAAGTACCTCGACGGGATGTCCGACGAGGCCGTGGTCGGCCTGAACATCCCGACCGGGATCCCGCTCCGCTACGACCTCGATGGTGACCTGAAACCGCAGGTCGCGGGTGGCACCTACCTCGATCCCGAGGCCGCGGCGGCCGGCGCGGCCGCGGTCGCCAGCCAGGGCGCCAAATAACCCCTGTGAACCCCGCCGCGGGCGAACGCCGGGTGAACGGCCGCGGAACATCTTCGCCGCCGTGTGTGACGTGTCCCGAATTGGCCGCACGCTGCTGGGATGACGTTCACCGGATGCGTACGATTTTCGCGTGAGTGTTGTTTCGGTGGCACTGCTGTCCACCGTGGTAGCGCTGATCGCGCTCGCTCTCGGGGTCGGCATCGGCGCCGGCCTCGCCCCCCGCATCCTCGAGCGCAGGCAGCGCCGTGGGATCACCCAGTCCGGCATCACGGTCTCGCAGATGCTGCAGCACGTGGTGTCGCTGGCGCCGATCGGCATGATCGTGGTCGACGGCCTGCGCGACGTCGTGTTCATCAACGAGCGGGCCACGGAGTTGGGCCTGGTGCGTAACCGACTACTGGACGACCGGGCCTGGAGGGCCGCGCAGCACACCCTGACCACCGGCGAGGACGTCGAGGTCGACCTGTCCCCACCGCGGCGGCCGGCGACCGGCCGGTCCGGGCTGTCGGTGCGCGGCCACGTCCGCCTGCTCAGCGACCAGGACCCGCGCTTCGCGGTGATCTACCTCGACGACCAGTCCGAGCAGGCCCGCATGGAGGCCAGTCGGCGCGATTTCGTCGCCAACGTCAGCCACGAGCTCAAGACACCGGTCGCCGCGATGGGCGTGCTGGCCGAGGCGCTGCTGGAATCCGCCGACGATCCCGAGACCGTGCAGCGCTTCGGCGAGAAGATCCTCACCGAGTCGCGCCGACTGGCCAACATGGTCGGCGAGCTGATCGAGCTGTCCCGGTTGCAGGGCGCCGAGCCGCTGCCCGAACTCGCCGCGGTGGACGTGGACAGCGTTGTCAGCGAAGCGATTTCGCGGCACAAGGTGGCCGCCGACAACGCCGACATCACCGTGACCACCGACGCGCCCAGCGGCTTCCAGGTGCTGGGTGATCAGACCCTGCTCGTCACCGCGCTGGCCAACCTCATCTCCAATGCGATCGCTTATTCGCCGAACGCCTCCAAGGTCTCGATCAGCCGCCGCCGCCGTGGCGACGACATCGAGATCGCCGTCACCGACCGAGGCATCGGCATCGCGCGGGCCGACCAGGAGCGCGTCTTCGAGCGGTTCTTCCGCGTCGACAAGGCCCGCTCCCGCGCCACCGGCGGCACCGGCCTGGGGCTGGCCATCGTCAAACACGTTGCGGCCAACCACAACGGCAGCATTCGGCTGTGGAGCCAGCCCGGCACCGGCTCGACGTTCACCCTGTCCATCCCCGCCTACACCAACGACGAAGACTCGGCCGACCGTCCAGCCGACAGCGAAGACAACCCTGCCGGTCGACCGGCCCACAATGAGGAGGCACTACGCCAATGACCAACGTGTTGATCGTCGAGGACGAGGAGTCCCTGGCCGACCCGCTGGCCTTTCTGCTGCGCAAGGAGGGGTTCGAGGCCACCGTGGCCACCGACGGCCCCTCGGCGCTGGCCGAGTTCGACCGCGTCGGCGCGGACATCGTGCTGCTCGACCTGATGCTGCCCGGTATGACGGGCACCGACGTGTGCAAGCAGCTGCGGGCTCGCTCCAGCGTGCCGGTGATCATGGTGACGGCCCGCGACAGCGAGATCGACAAGGTGGTGGGTCTTGAGCTCGGGGCCGACGACTACGTCACCAAGCCGTACTCCGCCCGTGAGCTGATCGCCCGGATCCGCGCAGTGCTGCGGCGCGGCGCGGAGAACGACGAGTCGTTGATCGGCGACGGCGTCCTGGAGGCCGGCCCGGTCCGGATGGACGTCGAGCGCCACGTCGTCACCGTCAACGGTGAGCCGATCACGTTGCCGCTCAAGGAGTTCGACCTGCTCGAGTACCTGATGCGCAACAGCGGGCGGGTGCTCACCCGCGGCCAGTTGATCGACCGGGTCTGGGGTGCCGACTACGTCGGGGACACCAAGACCCTCGATGTGCACGTCAAGCGGTTGCGTTCGAAGATCGAGGCGGACCCGGCCAATCCGGTGCACCTGGTGACGGTGCGGGGGCTGGGCTACAAGCTCGAGGGCTAGCGGGCGTCAGTACGCGCCGTCGGTGCTCAGCACCGTCTTGACGGTCTTGGCCATGATCACCAGGTCCTGGATCGGTGACCAGTTCTCCACGTAGTGCAGGTCGAGGCGGACGGCGTCCTCGGGGCGCAGATCCGAGCGGCCGCTGACCTGCCACAGGCCGGTGAGGCCCGGTTTGACGGTGAGCCGGCGGCTGACGAGCTCGTCGTAGGATTCGACCTCGCGGCGCACCTGCGGGCGCGGGCCCACGATGCTCATGTCGCCGCGCAGCACGTTGAACAGCTGGGGCAGTTCGTCGACGCTGTACTTGCGCAGGATCCGGCCGAAGGGCGTGACCCTGGGGTCGTTCTTGACCTTGAAGAACATCGGGCTCTGCTGGCCGCTGGCGGCGATCAGCTGGCCGGCGAAGCGGTCGGCATCCGCGCGCATGCTGCGGAACTTGAACATCTTGAACGTGGCGCCGTTGAGGCCGACGCGCTCGGAGGTGTAGAAGATCGGCCCCGGGCCGCTCAACCAGACCCCGACCGCGGCCAGGATCATCAGCGGTGCCGCCAGCACCAGCGCCACGGCGGAGAACACCAGGTCGAAGATCCGTTTGGCCAACGAGTTCGCCTGGGTGTACTGCGGCTTGCTGACCTCGAGCACGGCCATGCCGCCGACCGCCCGCATGTTCAGCCGGTGGTCGGCGATGTCGATGAGCCCTGGGGCGACCACCAGGTCGACGCCCAGCGGATCGAGGTCCCAGATCAGCTTGCGGATCTCGAGCTGCTGCAGGTGGCAGCTGATGGCCACGGTGCTGACACCAGTGCGCTGCACCGCGTCCACGATCGCCTCGTCGATCCCCACCACGGGGATGTCGCGGCCGCCGACCGAGATCGCCTCCTCGCCGGGCACGGGGCCCAGCGGTGTGCAGATACCGTCGACGCGGTAGCCCGCCTCCGGTTCCTTGGCGAAGGTCTCCGCCATCTCGCGGGCCGCGTCGAGCTCGCCCACCACGAGCACGGAGGCCTGGTCCTTGCCGCGCTTGCGCCGTCGCACGGCCACCCAGCGCCAGTACATCCGGCCGCACATCAGCCCCACCGTGCCCAGGACCAGCGCCAGGATCAGATGGCTGCGGGACACCTGGAGATCGAGCAGCAGCGCGAGGATCGCGATCAACCCGAACAGCTGCAGCGTGGTCATCGCGATGTTGACGTACTCCTCGACGCCGCGGCCCACCACGCGGCGGGTGCGGCTGCCGCCCAGCGCCAGCAACAGCATCCAGAACGCCCCGAGGATGACCGAGGCGACGATGTAGCCGGTCGGCGTGGAGGCCAGCCAGCCGAGGTCGGCGGCGTACGGGTCGGACAACATGTGCAGCACCGCCGCCAGGCCCAAGGTACAGCAAAGGATCAAAGCATCGCTGACGACGAGTTTTCTGGCGTACCGCAAGTGCGCCAGCTCGCTCGCGGAAGACCGCGGTGCGGCGTCGAGGGAACGGAGACGGTCGGTGAAAGTTGCCGAACCGGTGCGGTTCTGGCGAAGGGACGCGGATCGCTCGTCATCGGCCTGACTACCGCTATTCGAGGTGTCCAGCTTCATGAGCTAAAAACCAGTCTCCTCGCGCGAATCCGACATTTTCCCGAATTTACGCCAGAGTAATGCACCTTCGGACCAACCACCACCCGTGAGTCGGGAGTATTGGGTCCCGAAACATGTCGCCCAAAGTCCCTACCGGCAAATCATGCGGTGATTCCACCGAGGATCTCGAACGTTTCGAACGTCGCGATGCCGTTGCGGCACCGGCGCGCTCACTTGGCGGCGGCGGTCGCGGGGTGCACCGCCACCAACGGAAAGCCGCTGCGGCGTTTACACATGGCGGCGAGTTCGGCGTAGGCCTTCTCGCCGAGCACCTCGGTGAGTTCGGGCGCGTAGGACTGCCACACCTGCTTGGCGCCGACATGGGCGGCGGGGTCGCCGGTGCAGTACCAGTGCAGGTCCTCGCCGCCGGAGCCCCAGCCGCGCCGGTCGTACTCGGTGATCGTGGTCTTGAGGATCTCGCTGCCGTCCGGCCGGGTGACCCACTCCTGCACCCGGCGGATGGGCAACTGCCAGCAGACGTCGGGTTTCATGGTCAGCGGCTCGACGCCGAGCTTGAGCGCCTTACTGTGCAGTGCGCAGCCGACACCGCCGCTGAACCCGGGCCGGTTCAGAAAGATGCAGGCGCCCTTGTACTTTCGGGTGCGCAGGTTGGGCTTGTCGTCGTACTCGTCCATCTCCAGGTAGCCCTTGCGGCCCAGGCCCTTGTCCCGGAACTGCCAGTCGGCGTCGGTCAGCTTGGTGACGGCGTCGTCGAGCCGGGCGCGGTCGTCGTCGTCGGACAGGAACGCCCCGTGCGAGCAGCACCCGTCGTCGGGGCGGCCCTCGACGGTCCCCTTGCAGGCCGGTGTGCCGAACACACATGTCCACCGCGAGAGCAGCCAGGTGAGGTCGGCGGCGATCAGGTGTTCGGGATTCTCGGGGTCGTAGAACTCCACCCATTCCCGTGGAAAGTCGAGTTCAACCTCGCCGGGGTGCCGATGTGTCACAGAGTTCAACGGTAGACGCACTAGGTTGGTGCACGTGCGACTAGGCGTGCTCGATGTGGGCAGCAACACGGTTCACCTGCTGGTGGTCGATGCGCATCGTGGTGGGCACCCGACGCCGATGAGTTCGACCAAGGCCGCGCTGCGGCTCGCCGAGGCGATCGACGACTCCGGCAAGCTGACCCGGCGCGGCGCCGACAAGCTGATCGCCACGGTCGACGAGTTCGCCAAGATCGCCGCCAGCTCGGGCTGCGCCGACCTGATGGCGTTCGCCACCTCGGCGGTGCGCGACGCCAAGAACTCCGAGGACGTGCTGGCCCGGGTGCTCGCCGAGACCGGTGTGACGCTGCAGGTGCTCTCCGGGGCCGACGAATCGCGGCTGACCTTCCTGGCGGTGCGCCGCTGGTACGGGTGGAGCGCGGGCCGGATCATCAACATCGACATCGGCGGCGGGTCGCTGGAACTGTCCAACGGGGTGGACGAGGCTCCCGAGGTCGCGTTGTCGCTGCCGTTGGGCGCGGGCCGGCTCACCCGGGAGTGGCTGCCCGACGATCCGCCCGGCCGGCGCCGGGTGGCCATGCTGCGGGACTGGCTGGACACCGAGATGGCCGAGGCGGCGACCACCGTGCTCAAGGCGGGCGCCCCCGAGCTGGCGGTGGCCACCTCCAAGACGTTCCGGTCGCTGGCCCGGCTGACAGGGGCGGCGCCGTCGGCGGCCGGTCCGCGGGTGAAGAGAACCCTCACCGCCAACGGGCTGCGGCAGCTCATAGCCTTCATCTCTAGGATGACCACGGCAGACCGTGCCGAGTTGGAGGGAGTCAGCGCCGAGCGGGCGCCACAGATCGTGGCCGGTGCTCTGGTGGCGGAGGCGAGTATGCGAGCACTGTCGTTGGACTCGGTGGACATCTGCCCGTGGGCACTCCGGGAGGGCATCATCCTGCGCCGGCTCGACAGCGAAGCCGACGGAACCGCCTTGGTCGAGACGCCCGTGGGAGATGCTAAGAGCAGGGATTTTGATCGGCGAACCCCCGGCCGGTCGAGAGGCGACACACGATGACTGCACCAGACGACCCGCAGAACACCCGGCCCATCTCGGTGGCCGAACTGCTGGCCAAGAACGGAACCATCGGTTCCCCGCCGGTGGGCGGCCGCCGCCGGCGCCGGCGCGGCAACAGCGACGCGGTGACCGTGGCCGAACTGACCGGCGAGATCCCGATCATCCGCACCGGCGAGATTCCGGTGGTGCGCGAGGAGGCCCGCGCGGAGACCCCGGCGCCCGCCGTCGAGGAAACCGCCGAAGCGACCACCGCGGAAGCCCCCGCGGAAACCGCCGAGCCGGCGCCGCAGGCCGAGGCGGCCGCGGCTGCGGCCGACACCAACGGCTCGGCGCCCGCGGCCCCCGTCGAGGCGCCCGCCGCGGAAGCGGAGCCCGAGGAGCCGCAGCGGCCCTTCGACGCGCCGCCCGAACGCGCCGACGCCCCGCTGCCGCGCCGGGAGAGCGGTCCCGCCCGCAGCTACGACCCGCGGCCCCGGCGCAGGCCGGTCGCACCGCCGGTCGAGGTGGTCACCGCGGAGTCCGAGTCCGGCGCCGAACAGATGACGTTCGATCCCCTCGACGATTCGGCCACGCTGCTGGACCTCAGCGGCGCGCAGGAGGAGGCCGACGGCGCGGCCGAACTGCAGTCGTATCTGCGGTCCTCGGGCGGCACCCTGTTCGGCGGCGAGACCGTCGCCGACGATCTGGCCCGCCGCGGCGTCGTGCAGGAGGACCAGGAGGACCGGGAACGCGGGGAAGCCGCCGCCTCGGCCCGCGACGCCGAGCCGTCCCCCGGCAAGGAGCGGTCACGCGCGGGCACCCTGGCCGCCCTCGGGCGCGCCGGCCTGGCGGCGCTGCAGTCGATCCTGGCCGTCGCCTTCGGCGCCGGGCTGTTCATCGCCTTCGACCAGCTGTGGCGGTGGAACAACATCGTGGCCCTGGTGCTCTCGGTGCTGGTGATCCTGGGCCTGGTCGTCGCCGTTCGGGTGGTCCGCAAGACCGAGGACATCGCCAGCACGCTGATCGCCGTTGCGGTCGGCGCGCTCGTCACGCTCGGGCCGCTGGCCCTGCTGCAGTCGACCTGATTCGTCAGTGCGCCCAGCCATCAAGGTCGGTCTGTCGACGGCCTCGGTCTATCCGCTGAGGACCGAGGCGGCCTTCGAGTACGCCGCCGAACTCGGCTACGACGGGGTCGAGTTGATGGTGTGGGCCGAGACGGTCAGCCAGGACATCGGTGCGATCGCCAAACTCTCCCGCCGGTACAACATGCCGGTGCTGTCGGTGCATGCGCCGTGTCTGCTGATCTCCCAGCGGGTGTGGGGCCCCAACCCGATCCCCAAGCT
>JAGQTU010000077.1 GCA_020438865.1 Mycobacterium sp. | reverse complement strand
TTCCCTTGCCGAGCGGGCGTTTTCGCGGGCCGCGGAGATCGCGTCGACGATCGAGCAGCCGCCCTGCAGGCCCCGGCTGAACGCCACCAGATCGGTCAGCGACCACAGGTCGAGTTGGTGCTTGGGCGGCTCGATGCCCAACACCTGCAGCAGCACCCGCGAGGTCTGGTCCGGGTCGACGCTGGAGTCCTCCAGTAGCTGGTGGACGGTGACATCGAGGATGCGGGCGGTGTCGTCGGCGCGTTCGACGTAGCGCCCGATCCAGTACAGCGCCTCGGCATTGCGGGCCAGCATCAGCGCATCACCGCCTGCTGCTGTTGCTGTTGCTGGCCCTGCTGCTGGCCGCCCTGCTCCGGGGCTCGCTCGGCCATCGGCGGCTTGGCCGGTTTCGGCGGCTTGCGCACGATCTCGGCGGCGACGAGTTCCCGCGCGGCCACCGAAGAGCGCGAGGCCAGTACCCAGGTGTCCTTGGATCCGCCGCCCTGGCTGGAGTTGACCACCAGCGATCCCTCGGTGAGCGCCACCCGGGTCAGCCCGCCGGGCAGCACCCACACGTCCTCGCCGTCGTTGACGGCGAACGGCCGCAGATCCACGTGGCGCGGAGCCAGGCTGTCGCCGACCTTGGTGGGCACCGTGGACAACTGGACGACCGGCTGGGCGATCCAGCCGCGCGGGTCGCCCAGGATCTTCTTGCGGACGGTCGCCAGCTCCTTCTCGGAAGCGTCCGGCCCGAACACGATGCCGTAGCCGCCCGAGCCCTCGACCGGCTTGATCACCAGCTCGTCGATGCGGTCGAGCACCTCCTCGCGCTCGTCGTCCAGCCAGCAGCGCAGCGTGTCGACATTGGCAAGCAGCTGCTTCTCCCCGAGGTAGTACTCGATGATGGTCGGCACGTAGGTGTAGACCAGCTTGTCGTCGCCCACGCCGTTGCCCACCGCGCTGGAGATCACGACGTTGCCGGCGCGGGCGGCGTTGAGCAGACCGGCCACCCCGAGCACCGAGTCGGGCCGGAACTGCATGGGGTCCAGGAAGTCGTCGTCGATGCGGCGGTAGATCACGTCGACCTGCCGCTCGCCCTCGGTGGTGCGCATGTAGACGCTGTTGTCGCGGCAGAACAGGTCACGGCCCTCCACCAGTTCGACGCCCATCTGGCGGGCCAGCAGCGAGTGTTCGAAGTAGGCGGAGTTGAACGGGCCCGGCGTGAGCACGACGACGGTGGGGTCGGCCTCGTTCGTGGCCGCGGCGTTGCGCAGGGCGCGCAGCAGATGCGAGGCGTAGTCACCGACCGCGCGCACCCGGTGGGTGGCGAACAGGTTCGGGAAGACCCGCGCCATGGTGCGCCGGTTCTCCATGACGTAGGAGACACCGGACGGTGAGCGCAGGTTGTCCTCCAGGACGCGGAAGGTGCCCTGGGCGTCGCGCACCAGGTCGATGCCGGCGACGTGGATGCGCACCCCGTTCGGTGGGTTGATGCCGGCGGCCTGGCGGTGGAAGTGCTCGCAGGACGTCACGAGCCGGCGCGGGATCACGCCGTCGCGCAGGATCTCCTGGTCGCCGTAGATGTCGTCGAGATACATCTCAAGGGCCTTGACCCGCTGCGTGATGCCCCGTTCGAGCCGGGACCACTCGGCGGCCGAGATGACCCGCGGTACCAGGTCCAGGGGGAACGGCCGCTCCTGGCCGGACAGCGAGAACGTGATGCCCTGGTCGATGAAGGCGCGGCCGAGGGCCTCCGCGCGGGCCTCGAGCTCCTCGGTGTCGGACGGCGCGAGTTCGGCGAAGATGCCCTTGTAGGGTCCGCGGACGTTGCCCTGGCTGTCGAACATCTCGTCGAAGGCCTTGGCGTAAGGGCCGAGCTCGTTGTATCCGGCGAAGATGCGCTCGTGCCGGCGGGGCCCGTTCGAACCGTTACGCTGCGACCGGCTCGCCTCGGAGGGCAGGGTACGAAGACTCACGGTGACATGCTGCACCACGATCGCCGTTCCGGCAGGCCAGTGAGGGCGGCTTTGGGAGATTGTGACCTCCACTGGTAGCCTGAACAGTCATTGCCCGAGGGCCTGACGGCTCCGGTAAGACCGGTGACACCCCCAATCTTGATTACGAAGGAACTAGCGCGTGGCCAACATCAAGTCGCAGCAGAAGCGAATCCTCACCAACGAGCGCCGCAGACTGCGCAACAAGTCGGTGAAGTCGTCGCTTCACACGGCTGTCCGCGCGTTCCGTCAGGCCGCGGCCGAGGGCGACAAGGCCAAGGCCGGCGAGCTGCTGGTGTCCACCAGCCGCAAGCTGGACAAGGCCGCCAGCAAGGGCGTGATCCACAAGAACCAGGCCGCCAACAAGAAGTCCGCGCTGGCCGCCGCGTTCCACAAGCTCTGATCCGGGGTCGACTCAGTTCCGGCCGCCGCCGGCGGCCAGCTGCGCTACCCGGCGCACCGTATCCTCCAGCGCGTAGTCGGGGTTGGCCGCTGCGCCCTTGACGTCGGCGTTCAGCGCCGCAACCAGCCTGATCGCGGTTGCCACCGTGTCCCGTGACCAGCGACGGGACTGTTTCTGAGCCTTCTGCACGCGCCACGGCGGCAGCCCGAGTTCCGAAGCGAGCCGGTAGTGGTCCCCGGAGCGCGGGCCGACCAGTGCGATCAGGTGCACGGCCTCGGCCAGCGCGTCGGCGAGCACCACCTGCGGTTCGCCGCTCATCACCGCCCAGCGCAGCGCCTCGGCCGCGCCGGCGACGTCACCGGTGACGGCCTTGTCGGCGATGTCGAAGCCCTTCACCTCGGCCTTGCCGCTGTGGTAGCGGTGGACGGCGGCGGGGTTCACCTGCCCGTCGGTGTCGGCTACCAGCTGCGAGCAGGCCGCGGCCAGTTCCCGCAGATCGGAGCCGACGGCGTCGAGGACGGCGGTGACGGTGTCGTCGCCGACCTTGACCTTGAGCCTCCGGAATTCTGCGCGCACGAAATCGGCGCGCTCGGCCGCCTTGGCGATCTTGGCGCACGGGTGGACCTGGGCGCCTAGATCCTTGAGCTGACCGGCTAGGGCCTTGGCGCGTCCGCCGCCCGAGTGCACGACCACCAGGACCGTGCCGGGCGGCAGGTCGGCGGCCGCCGACGCGACCAACTCCGCGGCTTCCTTACCCGCCTCGCCGGCGGCCTCCAGCACCACCACCCGCTCGTCGGCGAACAGTGACGGGCTGAGCAACTCGGCGAGTTCGCTGGTGGACACCTCGCCCGCGCGCAGCCGGTTCTCCGGCACGTCGGGGGTGCCCGCCGCCGCGCGGGCCGCCCGGATCACCTGACCGATAGCCCGCTCGACGAGCAACTCCTCGTCACCCAGGATCAGATGCAGACCGGGCAGCGTCGCGCTCACCCGACGATCGTTGCATGGTGCGCCGACACCACCGCGGCGGGCCGGTGGCCGCGGCGTGGTCACTGCTGCCCGGCCAGGGCGGTGGACAGCGACCAGGCGACCAGCCCCAACAGTCCGCCGGCACCTACCAGCCGGAATGACCGCCGGCGCCACAGCACGACGGCCACCACGGTGCCGCCGCCGACCAGCACCAGCCCCGCCCACCCCGACGGCACCGACACCGCGGCCGCCGGCAGTGCCGCCCCGGTGTCTGCGACACGCAGCAGCAACCACAGTTCCGGTCCGGTGAACCGAATCAACAACCCGGCAGCCGACGACCACAGCGGGCACAGCGCCGCAGCCGCGGTGCCGAGCAGCGTGACCGGCGGAATGACCACGGCAACAGCCAGATTGGCGAGCACACCGACCAGGCTCAGCCGCCCGGAGATGGCAGCGACCAACGGCGCGGTCACCAATTGCGCGGCCAGTGCGATACAGATGCAGTCGGCCAACGTCTTCGGCACTCCGCGGGCCGTCAGCCGGGCCGACCAGGGTGGCGCCAGAACGACCAGCGCGGCCGTCGCCGACACCGACAGGGCGAACCCGACGTCCACCGCGAGTTGCGGCGCGGCGATCATCAGCGCGATGACGCTGGCCGACAACACCGGGATAGCCTGGCGCCGGCGCCCCGACAGCACCGCCAACAACGCGATCGCACCCATCACCGCCGCACGCAGCACACTGGCGCTCGGCTGCACCACGACGACGAACAGCACCAGCGCCACGGCCGCCGACGCGACCGCCGGCCGCGGCCCGACCACCCTGGCGCATAACAGCACCGCGCCGCAGACGATCGTGACGTTGGCCCCTGACACCGCGGTCAGGTGGGTCAGCCCGACGGTGCGGAACTGCGCGGCCGTCGCGGGGGCGACCGCCGAGGTGTCCCCGAGCACCAGCGCGGGCAGGATCGCGGCCTGATCGGGCGGCAACACCCCGCGGGCCGTGGCGGCGAACCCCGCGCGCACCGCCTGCGCGCCGCGCTGCAGGACCCCCGCGCGCCCCCCTGCCGGTTCGCCGACGGCGGTCAGCACCGCCACGGTCAGGTCCCGGCGGGTGGGCCTGCCGACCCGGGCGCGGAATCGCACCGGCTGGCCGGCGATGAGATCGCCGAAGCCGGCCGCGGACGCGAACACCAGCACCTGCCCGGAGCCGTCGTCATCACCGAGGCGGCCCAAGGCGGCCCGGAACATCAGCCGGCCGTTGCTCAGCGGGCGCGGGCTCTCCCCCGGAGTCACCGTCACCCACGAGGTGCTGCCGAATCGGTGCGTAACCGGGTGTTCGCGGACGGCGTCGCTGCGCAGGCCGGCGGCGAAACCGAACCCCGCGCCGACGACGGCCACACCGATCACCCCGGCGCCCCCGGCCCGCAGCAGACCGCCGCTGGGGCGCCTGGCCGCCAGCAACCCGACGGCGCCGAACGCCAGGCATGCGACGGCGATGCCCGATCCGACCGGCCAGACGATGCCCGCCGCTGTCACCAACCAGGCCGCCAGCGCGGACGGCACCAGCCGCAGATCCAGCGCGGGCGCGGGGTCGGGCCGCACGGGTCAGACCCGGACCAGGTTGCGCAGCTTCTCCAACCGGGCCGGCCCGATGCCGTCGACCTCGCCGAGCTGGTCGACGCTGGTGAACTTCCCGTTGGCCTGCCGCCACGCGACGATCGCGCCCGCGGTGACCGGCCCGACACCGGGCAGCGCGTCGAGCTGGTCGACCGTCGCGGTGTTGAGGTCCACCGGACCCGCCGGTGCCGTGGTGGAAGACGCCGTTCCGCCGTCGGTGGCCGCGGACGTGCCGATGCTCACCGAACTACCCAGCGCGGGCGGTTGCCCGGCCGGCGCCGTGATCCCGACGACGATCTGCTCACCGTCGCCGACATGGCGGGCCAGGTTCAGACCCATGGTGTCGGCGCCGTCGAGCGCGCCGCCGGCGGCCGAGACGGCGTCGGCGATCCGCGCACCGGGCGCCAGGGTCACCAGGCCCGGCGCGTGGACCAACCCGACGACGCTGACCACGACGGGCTGCCCCGGTTCACCCGCCGGGGCGGCCCCCGGGCGCGGAGCGGCCGAGGACACCATCTCCACCGGCGGCAGCTTCGCCGAGACCACCGGAGCGGGCTCGTCCCGCAGCAGGGTGAAGACGGTGACGAGCACCGCGACCGCGGCGGTGGTCGCCAGCGCGACCCCGCCCGCGCGGCCGGGGTCGGCGCGGATCGCTGCCCACCACCGCTGCCGACTCCCGGCTTGGCCGTCGGGGATCCAGCTGGGCACCAACTCGGCGTCCTCGCCGTCGTCCGCCGGTTCGGCGGCCGGGTCCGGCGAGGCGCCCAGGCGGCGCTGCAGGGCGGCCAGCGGTTGCTCAATTCCCATGCGGCAAGGCTAGTTTCGGCACCCGACCCGATCGCGCCGCCGGAAGGGCTGGGCCGCCACGTTGTGGATGAATCCGGAACTGTGTAGAGGAACTCAGCCAACGGCCACGGCCGCGTAGTGTACAAACTGCGCACAGTGTCTTCTGAGGAGAATTCGATGACCGCATCCGCCGACCGGCCGCTTCGGGTGATCCAGTGGACCACCGGCAACATCGGCCGCCGCTCGCTGCACGCCATCATCGGGCGGCCGGACATGGAACTTGTCGGGGTGTATGCCCACGGCGCCGACAAGGTGGGGGTGGACGCCGCCGAGTTGTCCGGCTGGCCCCTGGGAGAAGGGAAGCCGACCGGGATCACCGCCACCAATGACATCGACGAGCTGCTGGCTACCAAGCCGGACGCCTGCTGTTACAACCCGCTGTGGCCCAGCATCGACGAGCTGGTCCGGCTGCTGGAGGCCGGTGTCAACGTGTGCGCCTCGGCGGCCTGGATCACCGGGGGAAAGCAGACGCCCGCGGATCTCGATCGCATCAGAAAGGCCTGTGCGACAGGCAATTCCACCATTTTCGGCAGCGGCGCACATCCTGGGATGACGAACATGGTCGGCATGGTGCTCTCCGGCGCGTGCGAGCGGGTCGACGAGATCCGCATAACTGAGTCGGTGGACTGCTCCACCTACGAGTCGGCGGGCACCCAGTCGGCGATGGGATTCGGCTGCGACCCCGACACCCCCGGCCTGGCCGACAGCGTGCGCCGGGAAAGCGAGGTGTTCGCCGAGTCAGCGGCGATGATGGCCGACGCCATCGGCGCCGATCTGGACCGGATGACCTTCGACGTCACGTTCACCACCGCGACCGGCCACTCCGACCTGGGCTTCATGACCATCCCGGAGGGCACCGTCGGCGGGGTGTACGGCTATCACCGCGGCTGGGTCGGTGACCGCAACGTGGTCAGCGTCGGCTTCAACTGGATCATGGGCGGCCACGTCACGCCCCCCAAGCCACTCGAGCACGGCCATGTGATCCAGGTGTTCGGGGTGCCCAACATGCGCACCGTGCTGCACTGCCTGCCGCCCAAGGGCTGGACCGAGCCCGGATTCATGGGACTGGGGATGATCTACACCGCCATGCCGGTGACCAACGCGGTTCCGGCCGTGGTGGCCGCCGAGCCCGGCATCGTCACCCTGGCGGACCTGCCCCCGGTGACCGGACGGTTCACCGCGGAATAGGCGAATGTCCTGATTCGCTGAGTCGCCGGTTGCGCGGGCGCTCGCCGGGTAGCTTTCCGCGCTATGCAACTTCAACGCCGACAGTTCATCACCGCCCTCAGCGGCCGCGGTGGCCGCCCCGCTGCTGGCCTCCTGTTCTCGCCCGGAGAGCCCAAGAACAGGGCGATCTCAAGCTGATCGGCACCGTGGCGATGTCGCCGGGGGTGCGCAGGATCGGTCTGGAGATCCCGTCCCCGATGACCGCGGCGCTCAGCGGCGCCACGGTCGCCCCGGACTCCCAGCTGGTGATGATACTGGCCGGGATCCAGGCCGCCAACCCCTCGAAACTCAAACTGCCGGAGGCATTCTCACCGTTGGGGGTGGACATCATCGAAGCCGCCTGGAACAACCAGCCGGTACACCACCTCAACGACACCATCGCCCGGATGTTTCGGCTCAAGGGTGCGGTGCTCAACCCGGAGCCGCCGAACTTCGACGCCTGGAAGGCCGCGATCGTCGCCAGTTCGGCGGCTCGGCGCAAACCCATTGCGCCCGTTCTGGTGTGCGTCGACTCGTTTGACGGCGGCACGGTGATCCCGGTGGCCTGGCAGGCCGGTTACGTGGACGCGGTGAGGGGTTTCGGCGGCGCCGTCGAGGTTCGCGACTACCCGCATGACGACCACTTCTCCCTGCCGCGGAGCTGTGTCGGCGACGCCAGGGCCTGGCTGAACAAGCTGCGCGGCTGAGGCTACGGCGCCAGCGCCACCACGACGCCGACCGCGCCGGGCCCGAGGTGCACGCCGAGCACCGGCCCGAGGTCGGTGACGACCGCCGGACCGCAGGCCGGCAGCGCACTTTCCAGGGTGGCGGCGACCTCCGCGGCACCGCCCGGGTTGTCCACGTGCTGCACGGCGAGCATGGCCCGGCGTTCGCCCACCACCTCCAGCACCTGTTCGATCATCGCCGCCGTGGCCTTGGAGGTGGTCCGCACCCGCTGCGCCAACACCAACTGGCCCTGCTCATCGATGCGCAGCAGCGGTTTGAGGGCCAGCGCGGTGCCCAGCCAGGAGGCCGCGGTGCCGATCCGGCCGCTGCGGCGCAGGTTGTCCAGGCGGTGCACGACGATGTAGGCCCGGACCCCGGCGGTCGCCGCCTGGGCCTGCGCCGCGACATCGTTCAGGTCCGCACCGCCGGCGGCGGCTCGGGCCGCGGCGAGCGCGACGAATCCGGTTCCCATGGCCGCCGACTTGGAGTCGACGACGCGCACCAGCCCGGCGAACTCCGCGGCGGTATGCTCGGCGACACCGAGGGTGCTGGACAACGCCCCCGAGATGTGAACGGCGACAACGCCGTCCCCCCCGCTGTCCAGCACGGCCTGCCGGTACAGCGCACTCAGCTCGGCGGGGGTGGCGCCCGCGGTGGTCACATGCCCGCGGGTGTACAGATCGGCGGGTACGTCATCGACACCGTCGCGCAGGTCGTGACCGTCGACCAGGACGTGCAGCGGCGCAACCCGGATGTCGCGGTTGTGGGTCTCCGCCACCGGGAGCCTGGCCGACGAATCGGTCACCACGACGACCGCCATCGCTCAGTCGCCGGGCTTCTCGTGCGGCACCCCGGCCTCGGCGAGGGCTTTGAGCATCAAGTCGGCCACGGCCTGGTGTGCCGGGAAGCTCCAATGGATTCCGTCGGGGTTTCCCCGGCCCGCCAGCATCTCCTCGGCGACGGCTTCTTTCAGGTCGACCAGCGGGATGCGATGCTCGTCGGCCCATTCGGTGATCGCGGCGACGGTGCCAGGCCGGCCGTGGTGGGCCTTGCCGTAGGTGTAGGCGATGTGCACCGACGGCAGCGAAGCCACAACCGGGATGCCGGGTCGGTTGAAATCGATTGCGGCGCGGGTCATTTCGAGGTACTCGACGGTCAGCCGCGGCGGCAGTGCGGACCGGGCTACCGGCGACAGCCGCGGCTGCACCCAGCCGTAGCCGTCCCGCGCCCAGCGCCGCAGCCACGCGGGCCGGACGTAGCGGATGAGTTCGCGCAGTGCGGTCGGCAGCGGCGAGGGCAGCGAATCCATCCCGCTGGTCGCGAAGACGACCGCACCGGCGCGCGGCAACGCCGCCCATGATCGCGGGTCCTGGGTCGCCGCCCACCACACGTCCCGACACGTCCAGCCGATGCGGCCGATCAATTCCAGGTCCCAACCCAGTTGCGTGGCAACGATATTCGGCCAGATCCGGGGATCGTCGGCGGGTAGGCCGCCCTGCGGGCCATAGTAGGACAGCGAGTCGGCGAAGACCAGCAGGGTGCGCCGGCCGTTGGCTTCGGAGCGACCCGAAGATGGGCCAGGCTCAGAGGACATCGTTGGCGACCTGCGCGGAGGCGTTCCACACGTCGAGTCTCCAGCGGATGTCGTCGGGATCGGCGTCGGCCGGACCGTGCCCCGACAGTTGCGCCCAGCTGGCGTTGCCCATACCGCCGAGCACCGGCCAGGAGTCGACCGGAAGTCGCAGCAGCGCGGCGGTCAACGCAGCGATCAGGCCGCCGTGCGCCACCAAGACCACCGGGCGATCAGAGTACTCGTCGCCCCAATCCGGCTCGCCGGCAAGCAACTCGGCGACCAGCGGCAGGCTGCGGTCGGCGACGTCGATGCGGCTCTCGCCACCGTGCGGCGCCCACGTCGCGTCGTCGCGCCAGGCCAGCCGGGCGCCCGGGGCGCCGGCGTCCACCTGCTGGTGGGTCAGCCCCTGCCAATCGCCCAGATGGGTCTCCCGCAGTCGGGTGTCGACCTGCACCCGTAGACCGGTGCGCTCCCCCAGCGCCACGGCGGTGTCGTAGGCACGCCGCAGATCCGAGGAGACGATCAGCAGCGGCTGGCGCTTGGCCAGCACCTCGGCGGCGGCGACCGCCTGGGCGCGGCCGAGATCGGTCAGCTCGGTGTCGAGTTGGCCCTGCATCCGGCTGTCGGCGTTGGACTGGGTCTGGCCGTGGCGCAGCATCACCAGCCTGCGCACCCTCATGACTTCTCCGCGGGGTCGAGGTCCTCCAGGTCGACCTCGACCAGCGGGCAGTCCCGCCACAGCCGGTCCAGGGCATAGAAGTTGCGTTCGTCCTCATGCTGGATGTGCACCACGATGTCGACGTAGTCCAGCAGCACCCAGCGGCCCTCCCGGGTGCCCTCGCGGCGGGCGGGCTTGTACCCGGCCAGGCGCATCTTCTCCTCGACCTCGTCGACGATCGCGTTGACCTGACGCTCGTTGGACGCCGATGCGATGACGAAGCAGTCGGTGATCACCAACTGGTCGGACACGTCGATGACGACGACGTCCTGGGCGAGCTTGGCCGCGGCGGCCCTGGCTGCCACCGTGGCCATCGCGACGGCTTCCGGCGAGGCGCTCACGGGGTGCCGTCCTCGAGGCTCACGCCGGCCATCCGGCCGATCGGGCCGATCTTGCGATACAGCCCTCGCTTGGAGACGTACTGGACGACGCCGTCGGGGACCAGGTACCAGATCGGCCGGCCCTGCGCGGCCCGGGCGCGGCAGTCGGTGGACGAGATGGCCAATGCGGGCACCTCCACCAGGGTCAGCGCCTCCTCGGGCAACTCGTCGAAGGCGCCGACGATGTGCTGGCCGTTGAGTTCGTAGCCGGGTCGGCTCACGCCGATGAACTTCGCCAGGGCGAACAACTCCTCCCAGTTCTGCCAGGACAGGATCGAGGCCAGCGCGTCGGCGCCGGTGATGAAGTACAGATCGCTGTCCGGGTTGAGCGCACGCAGGTCGCGCAGTGTGTCATTGGTGTAGGTCGGGCCGCCGCGGTCGATGTCGACGCGGCTGACCGAGAACCGGGGGTTGGACGCGGTCGCGATGACCGTCATCAGGTAGCGGTCCTCGGGTGGGGTGACGTCGCGGGATTTCTGCCAGGGCTGCCCGGTCGGCACGAACACCACTTGGTCGAGCTCGAACAGGTCGGCCACTTCGCTGGCCGCGACCAGGTGGCCGTGGTGGATGGGATCGAACGTCCCACCCATCACGCCGAGTCTGCGCCGAGCCGTAGAAACCACGATTGACCAGCTTACGGGAGCGCTGATCGCGCAGGTCAGACGGCGGACCTCGCCGCGCCTTACACCGGCAAGAGCTGGTCGATCACCGCGGCGAGCTGTTTGGCCGAGCGGCACTCGTGCATGGTGATGACGTCCTCGTACCGCGGCACCGCCGAATCGCCGCTGCCCCACAGGTGCCGCGGTTCGGGGTTGAGCCAGTGCGCGTGCCTGCTGGCGCTGACCATGTGGGCCAGCACATCGGTGGCGGGATTGCGGTAATTGGTGCGCCCGTCACCGAGCACCAGCAGCGAGCTGCGTGGCGAGAGCACGTTGTGGAAGTTCTCGGTGAACGATACGAACGCATTGCCGTAGTCGGAGTGCCCGTCGCGGGTGTACACCCCGGCCTCGCGGGTGATGCGCTGAATCGCGACAGCGAGGTCGGCGTCCGGGCCGAGCAGGTGGGTCACCTCGTCGGTGGTGTCGATGAAGGCGAACACCCGAACGCGGGAGAACTGTTGGCGCAGCGCGTGCACCAGCAGCAGGGTGAAGTGGCTGAAGCCGGCCACCGAGCCCGACACGTCGCAGAGCACCACGAGCTCCGGGCGGGCCGGCCGCGGCTTGCGCAGCACCACGTCGATCGGCACCCCACCGGTGGACATCGACTTGCGTAGCGTCTTGCGCAGGTCGATCGCGCCGGCGCGGTGGCGCCGGCGCTTGGCCGCCAGCCGGGTCGCCAGCATCCGGGCCAGCGGCGCAACGACTTTGCGCATCTGACGTAACTGGTCGCCGGAGGCCCGCAGGAACTCCACGTTCTCGGCCAGTTGCGGAATGCCGTACATCTGCACGTGGTCGCGGCCCAGCTGCTCGGCGGTGCGCCGCTTGGTCTCGTTCTCCACCAACCGCCGCAGCTGCTGAATCTTCTGGGCGGCAAGGGCTTTGGCGATCTGCTCCTGGGTGGGGGCGGGGTCGTCGCCGTGCGGCGCCAGCAGCCCGGCCAGCAGCCGGCCCTCCAGTTCGTCCAGACCCATCGCCTTGAGCGCCTGATACGACGAGTATGACGGGCCGCGGCTGGAGGTGTAGCGGCCGTACGCCTCGACGATCTGGGCGATCATGGCGACCAACCGGTCGTCCATGTCGGCGATCTCGGGGTTCTCGGCGAGCAGGTCGAGCAGCATCGCGCGCATCGCCTCGATGTCCTCCGGCGGCAACCCCTGCGGGTCATCCGGGTCGGCGTCCTCGTCGAGCAGGATCGTCCGCCCACCCAGTGCGGCCGGCCACCACAGGTCGAACATCGCGTCATAGGTCTGCCGATGGTCGGCGCGGCGCAGCACCGCGCAGGCCAGCCCCTCCCGCAGCGCCTCCCGATCCCCCAGCCCCAGCACCGTCAGTACCCGCCCGGCGTCTACGGTCTCCGATGGACCCACCGAGATGCCCTGGGCGCGAAGGGCTTCGACGAAGCCGACGAGGTGGCCGGGCAGCCCGTGCGGGGCCAGCGGTTGGGGGGGACGCACCCGGCGGACGGCCATTTGACGCCCCTTCAGTTCAGCCGGAGCTCGCCGGCGGCACGCTGCTGGTCGGACTGGTGTTTGAGCACCACACCCAAGGTCGCGGCGATGGTGGCGTCGTCGATGGTGTCCATGCCCAGGGCTAGCACGGTGCGGCCCCAGTCGATGGTCTCGGCCACCGACGGCAGCTTCTTGAGCTGCATCCCGCGCAGCACGCCGATGATGCGGACCAGCTCGGCGGCCAGCGCCTCGGGCAGTTCGGGCACCCGGGACAACAGGATGCGCCGCTCGAGATCGGGGTCGGGGAAGTCGATGTGCAGGAACAGGCAGCGACGCTTGAGCGCCTCGGACAGCTCCCGGGTGGCGTTGGAGGTGAGCACGACGAACGGGGTCCGCGAGGCGGTGATGGTGCCCAACTCCGGGACGGTCACCGCGAAATCGGACAGTACCTCCAGCAGCAGACCCTCGATCTCGATATCGGCCTTGTCGGTCTCGTCGATCAGCAGGACGGTCGGCTCGGTGCGCCGGATGGCGGTCAGCAGCGGCCGGGACAACAGGAACTCCTCGCTGAAGATGTCCGATTTCGCCTGATCCCAGTCGTTCGACCCGGACTGCATCCGCAGAATCTGCTTGGCATGGTTCCACTCGTAGAGTGCGCGGGCCTCGTCGACGCCCTCGTAGCACTGCAGGCGAACCAGTCCCGAGCCGGTGGCCTGCGCCACCGCGCGCGCCAGTTCGGTCTTGCCGACACCGGCGGGACCCTCGACCAGCAGCGGCTTGCCCAGCCGGTCGGCGAGGAAAACCGCGGTGGCGGTGGCGGTGTCGGGCAGGTAGCCCGTCTCGGCCAGGCGCCGCGCGACATCGTCGATGTCGGCGAACAGCGGTGCCGGGCGCGCCGGGGTTTCAGTCACTAGTACTCCTGTCGTTGCTCAGGCAGGCCGGGTGTGGCCGTCTCCCCAGACGATCCACTTGGTCGAGGTCAGTTCGGGCAGGCCCATCGGGCCGCGGGCGTGCAGCTTCTGGGTGGAGATGCCGATCTCGGCGCCGAAGCCGAACTGCTCGCCGTCGGTGAACGCGGTGGACGCGTTGACCATCACCGCGGCGGCGTCGACTCGTTCGGTGAAACGTTTCGCCGCAGCCAGATCGGTAGTGACGATGGCTTCGGTGTGGCCGGTGCCGTAGGTGTTGATGTGTTCGATCGCGGCGTCTAGTCCGTCGACCACGGCCACCGCGATGTCCATCGAGAGGAACTCGGCCCGCAGTTCCTCTTCGGTGGGCTGGTCGTGCACGGTGACCCCGGCGGCGGCCAGCGCGCCGGTGAGCCGCGACAGCGCGGTGGCGGCGATGGCGGCGTCGACCAACAGCGTCTCGGCGGCGTTGCAGACACTGGGCCGGCGGGTCTTGGCGTTCAGGATGATTCGTTCGGCGACGTCGAGATCGGCGGACAAGTGCACGTAGACGTGGCAGTTGCCCACACCGGTCTCGATGGTGGGGACCGTCGCGTCGCGCACCACGGCGTCGATCAGGCCGGCGCCGCCGCGCGGGATGACCACATCGACCAGCCCGCGGGCCTGGATCAGGTGAGTGACGCTGGAGCGATCGGAGCTGGGCAGCAGTTGCACGGCGTCTTCGGGCAGGTCCTCGCCGGCCAGCGCGCCGCGCAGCACCCGCACCAGTTCGGCGTTGGACTTCGCCGCGGAGGAACTGCCGCGCAACAAGACGGCGTTGCCGGATTTCAGCGTCAACCCGAAGGCGTCGACGGTGACGTTGGGCCGGCCCTCATAGACGATGCCGACCACGCCGAGGGGAACCCGCTGCTGGCGCAGCTGCAGACCGTTGGGCATGGTGCGACCGCGCAGCACCTCCCCGATCGGGTCGGGCAGCCCGGCCACCTGGCGCAGCCCGGCGGCGATCCCGTCGACGCGCTGCGGGTTCAGCGCGAGCCGATCCAGCATCGCCTCGGGGGTGCCCGCGGCGCGGGCGGCGTCGAGATCCTCGGCGTTGGCGGCCAGGATCTGGTGGACGTGGGCCAGCACGGCATCGGCGGCGGCGTGCAGCGCGCGGTCCTTCGCCGCGGTGGTCAGCGAGCCGAGGGTGCGGGCGGCGACCCGCGCCCGGCGGGCGGCGCCGTGGACCTGGGAGCGCACATCGGACCCCGACACCGGGGCCGCCTCGGTCCCGGCCTGGGCGGGTGCGCGCACACTCATCGCCCCAGCGTATCGGTCTCCCTACCAACCGGCAGGTGGGGGCTGCCCGACCTAGTAGCTCTCGGTGGCCCAGGCGCCGTCGGGGTAGGGCGGCACCCGGCCGGCGTACACCCCGTCGGTCAGCGTGCACAGGGTGTCCGAGATGGTGCCCGCGTTCGCCAGCGTCGTGACGTCCGTGATGGCCTTGCCGCCGCCGGTGACCCGCGCGACCACCGCCTGCCAGAAATAGGCGATTCCGCCGTGCTCGTACCAGACGAACCAGACGTCGCCCCGGTGGCCGGCGCGGATCATCCGGCGGAACGGCAGGGATGGATCCCTGACCGCATCGCCGCTGTTGAACGGCGCGCCGACGTCGGCGATCGGCCCGACGAGGCTGCGCAGCGCCGGCGGCAGCTGAGTCACGCTGGGCACTTCCTCGACCGGGGTGCTCAGCGCGCAGCGGGTGTTCGGCGCGGCGGCAGCCGGACTCGCCACGGTGGCCGTCGCAGCCACCGCCACGGCGACCGCGAGGATGCCCCGGGCCAGCGTCGTCATCGTCCCTCGAGGGTAGCTTTGCGCACATGTGTCCGGCGGCTTTCTCCTCCGGTGGTGATCGGCGGCCCACCCGCCTGTGCGTGGTCGGCAGCGTGAACATGGACCAGTTCTTCACCGTCGCGGTGCTGCCACGGCCCGGCGAGACGGTGCTGGCGTCAAGCGCGACCACCGCTCCGGGCGGCAAGGGCGGTAACCAGGCGATCGCCGCCGCGCGGGCCGGGGCGATCGTGCAGTTCGTCGGCGCGGTCGGCGCCGATGCGGCGGGGGCGCGGCTGCGCGGCCACCTGCTCGACAACGGCCTCGGACTCGACGGCGTCGAGGAACTGCCGGTGCCCAGCGGCGGCGCGGTGATCACGGTCGACCCCGCCGGGGAGAACCAGATCGTCGTGGCGCCCGGCGCCAACGCCCACCTGACCCTGGCGTCGGCGGCGGCGCGCGCGGTGATCGCCGACTGCGAGGTGCTGTTGGTGCAGTTGGAGATCCCGATCGCCACCGCTGTGGCCGCCGCCCGAGAGGCGCGTTCGGTGGGAGCGACCGTTATCGTCAACGCCTCCCCGGTCAGCCAGGACGCGGCCGGGCTGGCGGAGTTGGCGGCGGTGACCGACGTGGTGGTGGTCAACGAGGCCGAGGCGGCGCACTGGGGTCATGTGGCACCGCATCTCGTCGTCACCCGCGGCGCCCGCGGGGCGCGCTATCGGGGCGCCGACGGCGAATTCGACGTGCCGGCACCCGAGGTGGAGCCGATCGACACCACCGGCGCCGGCGACGTCTTCGCCGGCGTGCTGGCCGCCCACTGGACCGGCGGGGCGCGACGGGCGCTGCGCCGGGCCGCGGCGGCCGGCGCCCTGGCCACCCTGGTGCCCGGCGCAGGTGGCTGCGCACCGTCCGCCGAGGCGGTCGACGACGTTCTGGGCGGCTAACCAGGGTGCTTACCGCGGCGGCGATAGTGTGCATCTCGATGACTACCACCGACTCTCCCCGCCCGCCCGACGGTGACTGGCTGGGCACCCCGTTCCTGAAATTCACCCGCGAGGGAGCGTTCGGGGTCTGCCGCCTCGACCGCCCCGAAGCCCGCAACGCGATGACACCGGCGATGTACTTCGGCATCAAGTACGCGGTCAACCACGTCGGCGCCGACCCGGACCTGGCCGGGCTGCTCATCACCGGCACCGGTGACGTCTTCGCCCCGGGCGGCGACATGGGCGGTGGCGGGGTGGACAACTGGCTGACGTTCGGCTCGGCGCTGGGCATGGAGGCGATGCCGTTCGACACCCTGCGTCAGTCGGCCAAGCCGGTGGTCGCCGCCGTCAACGGGCTGTGCCAGGGCGGCGGCCTGCAGATCGCGCTGTGCGCCGACATGGCGGTGGTCAGTGAGCGGGCCACCTTCCGGGTGCCCGAGCTGTACCGCGGGATCGCCGACACCTACTACAGCCAGATGCTGGCCCGGCTGATCGGCCCGGTCCGCACCCGCGACCTGATGTTCACCGGCCGCACCCTGACCGCGGCGGAGGCCCTGGACTGGGGCATGGTCGCCCGGGTCGTCCCCCACGACGAACTGCTGGATGACGCCCGCGAGGTGCTCGCCCAGTGCTGCCGCACCGCACCCGGTGCCCGGTCAGTGGTCAAGTCCAGCATCGACAACTACCTGGGGCTCTACGACCGGATCGGCATGCAACGCAGCCTCGGCTCACCGGAGTCCATCGAGGGCTTCATGGCGTTCAAGGAGCGGCGCTCCCCGGAGTGGGTGCACCCCGACCTGCGCATCGACGGCAGGCTGTAGGTCCGCCCGTAGCGTGAGTTGGATGGCATCCGCTCGAACGAAGAACGGCCGACTCTGGGTCCCGCTGATCATCGGACTCATCCTGGGCGTGGCAGTTGCCACGGCGACCGGTCAGTGCTGGTGGTCGACAGTCGGGGTCCTGATCGCCGCCGCGGCCGGCGGTGTCATCGAACGGGCGCACCGCCGCGCGCAGCGACGCTGATCACTCCGCCGGGATGTCCCGTTCGATCTCGGCCAGCCAGATTCTCGCCGACATGTCCGACGGCGCCCGCCAGTCACCGCGCGGCGAGAGCGAACCGCCGTGCGCCACCTTCGGGCCGTTGGGCAGCGCGGACCGCTTGAACTGGCTGAACGAGTAGAACCGTTGGGCGAACACCTGCAGCCAGTGCCGGATCTCGCTGAGCGAGTAGGCGGGTCGCTTCCCCTCCGGGAAACCGGGTGGCCAACCGCCGCGGTCGGGGTCGCTCCAGGCATGCCAGGCCAGGAACGCGATCTTAGCCGGCGAGAAGCCGTACCGCAGAACCTGAAACAGCGAGAAGTCCTGCAGCGAGTACGGGCCGACCTTGGCCTCGCTGCTCTGGATCTCTTCGTCCTCACCGGTCGGTACCAGTTCCGGAGTGATCTCGGTGTCGAGCACCGACTGCAGGATCACGCCGACCTCGTCGTCGAATTCGCCGGATCCGATGACCCACCGGATCAGATGCTGGATAAGCGTTTTCGGCACGCCGCCGTTGACGTTGTAGTGCGACATCTGGTCGCCGACACCGTAGGTAGACCAGCCCAGCGCCAGTTCGGACAGGTCGCTGGTGCCCACCACCGGAGCATCGTGCAGGTTGGCGAGCCGGAAGAGATGGCTCGTGCGTTCCCCGGCCTGCACGTTCTCGAACGTCACGTCGTAGACCTTGGCGCCCTTGGCGTAGGG
>JAGQTU010000007.1 GCA_020438865.1 Mycobacterium sp. | reverse complement strand
CCCGGGTCAACGGCATCACCGACTACTTCCTGACCAAACTGGACGTGCTGTCCAGCCTGGAGACGGTGCCGGTCTGCGTCGGCTACACCGTCGACGGCAGGCGCACCAACGAGATGCCGATGACCCAGAGCGACATCGCCCGCGCCGAACCGATCTACGAGGAACTGCCCGGCTGGTGGGAGGACATCTCCGGGGCCCGGGAGTTCGACGACCTGCCCGTCAAGGCCCGCGAGTACGTCCTGCGGCTGGAAGAGCTTGCCGGAGCCCATGTTTCCTGTATCGGGGTGGGCCCGGGCCGCGATCAGACCATCGTGCGCCGCGACGTGCTGGCGCCGCGGGTATGAGCGATCCGCACCTGGAGGACCCGGAGTACGACCGGCACGGCGGCTTTCCGAAGTTCGAACCCGCCGACCCCGGACCGGGATTCGGCCGGTTCATCGAGGCCATGCGCCGCCTGCAGGACCTCGCGGTCTCGGTCGACCCCGACCGGGATACCTGGGAGGCCGCCGCCGATCGCGCCGAGGAACTCGTCGACCTCCTCGGCCCGTTCGAGGCGGCCGAGGGAGTGGGGCCGGCCAACCGGGTGCCCAGCCTGCCCGGCGCCGGCAGCCTGCTGATGGCGCCCTACCGGGTGTCGAAGTTCGGATCCGACAGCGTCGAGTTCACCGTGCAGTTCAGCCGGTACCACGTCGGCGGCAACAACGCCGTGCACGGCGGTGTGCTGCCGCTGATGTTCGACTCCATGTTCGGCATGGTCATCCACGCCACCGGCCGGCCGATCAGCCGGACGGCATTCCTTCATGTGGACTACCGCAACGTCACGCCGATCGACGTCCCGCTCACGGTGCGCGGCTGGCTGGACCAAGCCGAGGGGCGCAAGGCCTTCGTCAGGGCTGAGATGACCGACCCGGACGGGAAACTGCTCGCCGAGGCACACGGATTGATGGTGCGTCTGCTGCCCGGCCAGCCCTGACATCTGTCACCATGGCGGCGTGGTGGAACACCGGTCGAGAACTCTCAGGGCACTGACCACCCCGCGCGCGGCCGCCCTGGCCGGGGTGCTGTTCGCGTTGCTGTTCGGTGCGGTCATCGTCCTGATCCGGACCTCGCTGCCCGAGGGCGGTACGCCCGGATCGCAGTGGCTGGACGCGGGCAGCGCCAAGATGGACCTGGCCGCGAAGCTGATGCCGTTCGCCGGCATCAGCTTCCTGTGGTTCATCGGGGTGCTCCGCGACGGGTTCGGTCGCTACGAGGACCGGTTCTTCTCGACGGTGTTCCTGGGCAGCGGGCTGCTGTTCCTGGCGATGATGTTCACCACGTCGGCCGTCGGAGCGGGCCTGGCGGGCAGCAACATCGCCCTGGGCGGCGCCGAGGCGCACACAGACGTCGCGCTGTTCGGTCAGATGACGGTGCTGGCCCTGTCGAAGACGTACGCGGTGAAGATGGCCGCCGTCTTCATGATGTCGCTGGCCACGATCTGGTTGCGCACCGAGTTGATGTCGCGCTGGCTGGTGGTCGTCACCTATCTCGCGGCCGTCGGCATCTTGGCGGCCAGCGACCTCAACATGTGGATCGTCCTGTCCTTCCCCATCTGGGTGCTGATCGTCAGCGTGCTACTGCTCACGCGCGCAGGCATTTTCGAGCGGCACCGCGACGAGTACCAGAACCAGGTGAACTAGGGCGCCTCGATATCGTCGCGTTGGAACGCCGGCCACCAGATCCGTGGACCGATCAGCGTGAACAGCGCGGGGATCACGACCGTGCGCACCACGAAGGTATCGAGCAGGATGCCGAGGCCGACGATGATGCCCAGCTGGGTCAGCACGATCAGCGGCAGCACGCCGAGCACGCAGAACACCGCGGCCAGAACGATTCCCGCGCTGGTGATCACCGCGCCGGTGGCCGACACCGCCCGTACGATGCCGCCGCGGGTGCCGTACATCGGCGTCTCCTCGCGGGCCCGGGTGACCAGGAAGATGGTGTAGTCGACGCCGAGTGCCACCAGGAACAGGAACGCGAACAGCGGGGTGGTGATGTCGAGCGCCGGGAAGCCCAGCAGGTGCACGCTGACCCAGCCGCCCAGGCCGAGCGCGGCCATCGTCGACAGCACGGTCGCGGCGACCAGAACCAGTGGCGCCACCGCCGCCCGCAACAACGCATACAGCACCGCGAGCACCACGATGAGGATGGCGGGGATCACCACCCAGCGGTCCCGAATGGCGGCGTTGCGGGCATCCAGTGCCTGGGCGTCGGAGCCGCCCACGAGTGCACCCCGATCGGCCTTGTGCACCGAATCGCGAAGGCCGGCAATGGTATCGAATGCGGCATCGGATGCGGGTGCGGCGCTGATGACGACCTGCCACTGGGTCAGCCCGGTGTCGGTCTGCCCCGCCGGGTTCGCCGACACCACGCCCGGGCTGCTCTGGATCGCCTCGGTGATCGCGTCGGCCTTGTCGGTGCTACCGATGACGCGGGTCGGATCGGTCAACCCACTGGGGAAGTGCGCAGACAGCGTCTTGAAACCGGTGACCGAGTCGGCACTCACCCGGAACTGGTCGATCTGGTTGAGACCCACCGGAGTTGCCAGTAGGCCGGTGGCCAGCACGGCGAGCACGGCGATCGACGCCACGGCCACGCGGGTGGCGTGCCGGGACACCCAGTCGGCGACCCGGTGCCAGGCGCCGGTGTCGGTGATGTCGTCGGCGCCGGGCTTGGGGACGAAGGGCCAGAACAACTTCCGGCCGAACAGCGCCAGCAGTGGCGGCAATGCCAGCAGCACGAATATCGCCGCCAACAGCAGCCCGGAGGCGGCCTGCACGCCGAGGCTTCGGGTGCTGGGGGAGGAGGCGAACAGCAATGTCAACAAGGCCAGCACCACGGTGGCGTTGCTGGCGACGATGGCCGGCCCGGCGTGGCGGACCGCGGTCTGCAGCGCCAGACGGTGATTCTCGGTGCGCCGCAACTCCTCGCGGTACCGCGAAATCAGCAGCAGCGCATAGTTGGTGCCCGCGCCGAACACCAGCACGCTGGTGATGCCGGATGTCGAGCCGTCGGCGGTCATCCCGGTCGCCTCGGCGATCCCCGAGCCCAGGACCGCGGCCACTCGGTCGGCGAAGGCGATGACCAACAGCGGCACCAGCCACAGCACGGGGGAGCGGTAGGTGACGATCAACAGCAGGGCCACCACGGCGCCGGTGACGGCCAGCAGCGTGACGTTGGCGCCGGAGAATGCGTTGGCGATGTCGGCGCCGAAGGCCGGACCGCCGGTGACGTTGACCACCAGATCGCTCGGCAGGCCGTCCCTGGCTGCCTCGCGCAGTGCCTTCACCTTGTCGCTGAGGGCGAACCCGGTCAGCGTGGAGTCCAGAGGAACGGGTGCCAGCGCTGCCTTACCGTCGGTCGACGGGACCACGGGGATCGCTGGGCCGGCGGCGCTGCCGGCGATCGTGAGCATGCGGGCGCGGGCGGCTTCGGCAGCGTCCAGGTCGGCCGGCGACAGGTCACCGCCGTCGCTTCGGGTCGCCACGAGGATCACCGGCGCCTGGTCACCACCGGGAAAGTCTTTGAGCAGAGCGGCGACTTTGGCCGACTCCGCGCCAGGCGGCAGTGAGACAGGTGACTTGTCGGCAGAGGCGCTCTCGCCGAGAGCGCCCATCAGTCCGACGCCGATCATGGCCACGAGCACCGCGATCACCCAGGAGAAGTTGACGGCGAGCAACTCGCCGATGCGTTCCCACATCGGTGGGGCGGGTTTAGCCGTTCTGCGCATGAGTGCCAGCATAGCTTCAATTTCTTAACAATTCATCTACTTAACGGATATGCTGTCGGTCATGGACGAGCGGCGGGCGGCGTTGGAGGCCGGGGTGGTCGCCGACGTCCAGGCCCTGTCCGCGGAATCCGACCAGATCGGCCGCGTGTTCGCCGGAACCCAGGACCTCTCGGCCAACGACTTCCGGGCCCTGCTGCACATCATGGTCGCCGAGAACGGCGGGCAGCCGCTGACGGCCGGTGAACTCCGCGCCCGGATGGGGGTTTCGGGGGCCGCGATCACCTACCTGGTGGAACGGATGATCGAGTCCGGGCACGTGCGACGGGAATCCGACCCGGCCGACCGTCGCAAGGTGATGCTGCGCTACGCCGACCACGGTGTCGCGGTGGCCCGGGAGTTCTTCACGCCGCTGGCCGACCACCTACAGCACGCGCTGGCCGATCTGCCCGACGAGGATCTGGAAGCGGCTCGCCGCGTGTTCTCGGCGGTCGCCACCGCCATGCACGGTTTCCGCACCGACCTGTCGGCGCCGCCCGGGTAGGTCCGGCCCGCCCGCAGCCGCGCCCACCTATCCTTGGGCACCATGGCTGACCAAGGCGTGCGCGTGCTGCTCCTCGGCTCCGGTGAGTTGAGCCGGGAGTTGGTGCTGGCCTTCCAGCGACTCGGCGCCGTGGTGATCGCCGTCGACCGCTACGCCGAGGCCCCCGCGCACGGCGCCGCCGACGAGGCGCTGGTCGTGAAGATGACCGACCCGGACGAGCTGACCGCCGTCATCGGTCGGGTGCGGCCGACGTTCGTGGTGGTGGACACCAACGCGGTGGCGATCGACGCGCTGTCGACGGCCGCCGAGAGCGGTTCCACCGAGGTGGTGCCCAGTGTCCGGGCCACCCGGCTCAGCCTGGACCGGGAGGGGATGCGCCGGCTGGCCGCCGACGAACTGGGCCTGCCCACCGCCCCGTTCTGGTTCGCCGGTTCGGTCGCGGAACTGACCGCCGTCGCCGAGCACGCCGGCTTCCCCATGGTCGTCAAGCCGGTCATCGGGGTTCCCGGTGAGGGCGAGTCGGTGCTGCTGCGGCCGGAGGACGTCGAGCCGGCCTGGCAGCGCGCGATCGCCGCCGGCGGCCGGGTGACGCACAACCGGGTGCTGGCCGAGACGGTCGTGGAGATCGATTACGCGGTGACCCTGCTGACCGTGCGCACCGACGGTCCGGACGGCCCGGCGCTGTCCTTCTGCGAGCCGATCGGCCATCGCCAGGTCGACGGCGGCGTGCTGGAGTCGTGGCAGCCGCAGCAGATGAGCGAGGCGGCCCTGGGCGCGGCGAAATCGGTGGCGGCGCGGATGGTTCGCGCGCTGGGTGGCCGTGGGGTGTTCGGGGTGGAGGTGCTGGTCCGCGGCGACGAGGTGTACTTCTCCGATGTCAGCGTTCGTCCGCACGACAGTGGCCTGGTGACGTTGCGCACCCAGCGGCTCTCGGAGTTCGAGTTGCATGCCCGGGCCGTGCTGGGCCTGCCGGTGGACGCGATCATGATCTCGCCGGGCGCCGCCGCGGTGTGGTACTCCGGCGCCGAGTCGGCCGAGGAGACGACCGGCCCGCTCGGTGACCGCCCGGACCCGGCCGGGGTGCTGGCCGACGTCCTGGACGTGCCCGAGAGCGACGTCCGGATCTTCGGCCACCACGAGGGCGCCGCTCAGCGCCGGCTGGGTCTGGCCCTGGCCACCGCGGGTGACGTCACCACCGCCCGCGATCGGGTCCGGCGGGCCTCGACCGCCCTGCGCAAGCTGTGGCACCCATGACCGGTCCCGACGAACCGCAGGACCGCTCCAGCCTGATGCCGATCCTGATGGCGGTGGGCATCGTTGTGCTCGTGCTGATCGGCTTCTGGATCTCGACGTTCTTCCGCGGCGACGGCCTGACGCCGGAGCTGCGGGTCGCACGCGCCGCGGTGGGCCAGAACGACGCGCTGCAACGCGGTGACTACGCGGCCTTCCGCAGCTTCACCTGCGCGGCCGAACACGGCAGCGAGTCCGAAGTGCTTGCCCGTCAACATCAGTCGACGACCGCCAAGGGCGCGCGGTTCGTCGACGACGTCACCGCGGTGGCGATCACCGGTGACCGGGCCACCGCGACGGTGACCTACCACTTCGAGCGTTCGCCGGAGGACAAGGTCACCGCGCCGATGGTGTTCACCCGCGACGGCGGGGACTGGAAGGTCTGTTCGCCCGGACCCGGCTAGCTGTGGGACACTCACGCGCGTGAGCTATGCAGGAGACATCACACCCGAGGAGAGTTGGCGGCTGCTCAGCGAGAACCCCGACGCGGTGCTGGTGGACTGCCGGACCGACGCCGAGTGGCGCTGGGTCGGCGTGCCGGACCTCAGCGGCCTCGGCCGTGAGGTGGTGTTCGTGGAGTGGAACCACGGCGCCACCGGGCAGCACAACGAGAACTTCGTGTCCGACCTGATCGCCGCCGGTGTCACCCCGGGCGAGCGCCCCGTGGTCTTCCTGTGCCGTTCCGGCAACCGGTCCATCCCGGCCGCCGAGGCGGCGACCGCCGCCGGCATCGCCCCGTCGTACAACATGCTCGACGGCTTCGAGGGCCAACTCGACGAGCAGGGCCACCGCGGTTCGACCGGTTGGCGCGCCCTCGGGCTGCCCTGGAAACAGTCGTGACCGACCCCGAGGTGCCCTCGGTGCGGATCCCGGCGCCGCTGCCCGACGGGGTCAGCCAGGCGACCATCGGCGTGCGCGGCGGCCTGCTGCGCTCGGGCTTCGAGGAGACCGCCGAGGCGATGTACCTGACCTCCGGCTACGTCTACTCCTCGGCCGCCGAGGCGGAGAAGGCGTTCACCGGCGACATCGACCGCTACGTCTACTCCCGCTACGGCAACCCGACGATCTCGATGTTCGAGGAGCGGCTGCGGCTCATCGAAGGGGCGCCGGCCGCCTTCGCGACCGCCTCGGGGATGGCGGCGGTGTTCACCTCGCTCGGCGCACTGCTGGGTGCCGGCGACCGGCTGGTCGCCGCCCGCAGCCTGTTCGGCTCGTGCTTCGTGGTGTGTAGCGAGATCCTGCCCCGCTGGGGTGTGGAGGTCGAATTCGTCGACGGCGACGACCTCTCGCAATGGGAAGAGGCGCTGTCGAAGCCCACGCAGGCCGTCTTCTTCGAGACGCCGTCGAATCCGATGCAGTCGCTGGTCGACATCGCCGCGGTCTCCGAGCTGGCGCACGCGGCGGGCGCGAAAGTGGTGCTGGACAACGTCTTCGCGACGCCGCTTCTGCAGCAGGGCTTTCCGCTCGGCGTCGACGTGGTGATCTATTCGGGTACCAAACACATCGACGGCCAGGGCCGCGTGCTCGGCGGGGCGATCCTGGGCGACAAGGAGTACATCGACGGCCCGGTGCAGAAGCTGATGCGCCACACCGGTCCCGCGATGAGCGCCTTCAATGCCTGGGTGCTGCTCAAAGGCCTGGAGACACTTGCGGTTCGGGTGGACTACAGCAACTCCTCCGCGCACCGGATCGCCGAGTTCCTCGAGGCGCACCCAGCCGTGCGCTGGGTGCGTTACCCGTTCCTGCCGTCGCACCCGCAGCACGATCTGGCCAAACGGCAGATGAGCGGTGGCGGCACCGTGGTGACCTTCGAACTCGATGCGCCGGAGGGGGCGGCCAAGGAGCGGGCGTTCGAGGTGCTCGACAAGCTGTCGCTGATCGACATCTCGAACAACCTCGGCGACGCCAAATCCTTGATCACCCACCCGGCCACCACCACTCACCGGGCGATGGGACCCGAGGGTCGGGCCGCCATCGGTCTCGGCGACGGGGTGGTGCGGGTCTCGGTGGGACTCGAGGGCACCGACGATCTGATCGCCGACCTGGATCGCGCGCTGGGCTGAGCGTGTCGCGCCACTCCGACGCCAAGAAGGCCCGCCGCAAGAAGCGCCGGGACGCGCGGGACACCCGGTGGGTGCCGGATCAGGTGATGGATTCGATCCTCAAGGAGGGGGAGCCCGCCGAGCTCGCCGCCCGCGACGTCGTCGAGTCGGTGCTCGGGGTGGACTACTCGCCGGACGACGAATACCCGCCCGACGTCGTCGAGCTGGTGCAGGCGGCGACCGTGTTCGACGAGTGGATCGCGCAGCGTGGTTGGACGTTCGACGCCGACTTCTCCCTGGAGGGACTGGCCAGCTGGATCTACCCGCCGTCGGTCACCGAATTCGACGACGAGGCAATGGAACCCGCGACGCGGGTGTGGTTCACGACATCCGGTGACGGGGACGACTTCCCCGAACAGGTCAGCTTCGCACTCGTCGGAGCCGCGGGCGAGGACGACATCCGCAGGGTCGGCCCCGACGTTCTGATCGAGCACATCGCGGCGATCGAGACCTACCGGGACGGCGACGTCGCGCCCGGGGTCGGCTAGTCCGTCTTCTCCGTCTTCGGGGGCTCCAGCACACCGGTGGCCGTCTGTGCGCGCTGTTCGTACGCCGCCCGGGCTTGGGTGTCGAAGTCCAGGAAGACGCGGTCGGTGCCCATCCTCGCCGACAGCCAGCGACGTCCACGGGGCGGCAGGAACGCGGTCGCGGCGGCGACGAAGCGAAGCGGGTAGGGCACGGACACAGCGGTTTTCGGGTTGTCCAGGGTCTTGACCACCGCCGCGGCGATGTCCTCGGGCTGGACCGGCCTGGTCGCCCCGGTCGCGTTGGTGCCCGCGATCAGCTCGGTGTTGGTGAATGTCGGCATCACACAACTGATCTGGACACCCTGGGGCTCGAACTCGTCGGCCAGTGCGGTGGACAGCCCCACCACCGCGAACTTGGTGCCCGCATACAGCGCCTGACCGGGAACCGCCAGCATGCCCGCCAGCGAGGCGATGTTGACGACGTGGCCCTGCCTGCGCCTGACCATCTCGGGCAGCACCAGCCGGCAGCCGGTGAGCACACCATAGAAGTTCACCTCCACCGCCGTGCGCACCGCCTGCTCGGTGTGGTCCAGGAAGGGTCCGACCGGCATCACCCCGGCGTTGTTGATCAGCACGTCGATGTGTCCGCCGCCGTCGGCGCGGGCCTTGTCCAGGAAGGTCGCGAACGAGTCGGGGTCGGTGACGTCCAGTGGGTAGCCCGACACCGGCCCGAGCGTGCTCAACCGCGCGACGGCCGACTCTTCGAACGCCACGTCGCGGTCGCCGATCACCACCCGAGCCCCACGCTGCAGCAGTGCGCGGGCGGTGGCGAAGCCGATGCCGCGGGCCGCGCCGGTGATCGCAATGGTCTTGCCCCGGATGTTGTCCATGGCCGCGGACTGTACAGGTGTCAACTTTCCGCGGAAAGGGCTTTGCCAGCACAATGACGGGGTGGCGCAGCTCCGTTTCATCCCCGTCCATCAGGACGATGAGCTGGCCGAGCCGCTGATCGCCGAACTCGCCGTCGAATACGCCACCCGCTACGACGGCGCCCCGGAGCGGGTGCTGCGTTGGCTGCGCGGATACCCGGCTGAGGAGTTCGGGCCGCCGGACGGCGGCATGCTGATCGGACTGCTCGACGACCTTCCCGTGACCGGCGGGGCCTACCGGCGCTTCGACGCCGAGACCGCCGAACTCAAGCGGATCTGGACCGACAGCAACCACCGCCGGCGCGGCTACGCCAAACTGCTGCTCGACGAGTTGGAGTCCGCAATCGCCCGGCGGGGATACCGGCGGGTCTACCTGACCACCGGGGACCGCCAGCCCGAGGCCGAGGCGCTCTACGAAAGCGCCGGGTACACCCGACTGGACGCGCCGCTGCCGGCCGGCGGTGAGGTCTATCCGATCGCCTTCGCGAAAGCGTTGGCGCACTGAGAACTCAGGCCGGTGTCGCCTGCCGCACGGCTTCCTGGATAGGCCCGGTCCACACCCGCCCGTGGCCGGGGATGAGCGTCTCCGTCTCCAGCATTCCGAGCGCGGCCAGGCTGCGCACACAACCCCGCTCGTCGTGGTTGAACACGCTTGGTAGCAGCTGCGGACCGGTGCGGTGGGCCAGGGGATGGCCGGTTACCAGCGCGTCGCCGCTGACCAGTACCGCGTCCACCAGATAGGAACAGTGGCCGCCGGTGTGGCCGGGCGTCGGCACGGCCAGCGGCCGGCCGGGCAGGGTCTCGGCGACGTCCTCGGTCAGGGCCCGGGTGGTGGCGATGCCGCCGCGCTCCAGCGCTCCCTTGCGGGCGATCGCCAGCGACCACTTGATCCACCGCGGCTGCCAGGCGTGCGCCAGCAGGTCGACGGGCGAAGCCTGCTGCAGGTACTCCCGCTTGGAATGGCCGACCTCGTCGGCATGGCAGTACACCGGGGTGCCGTGTGCGGCGGCGAACCAGATGGCCGAGCCGAAGTGGTCGACGTGGGCGTGGGTCAGCAGAATGGCCCGCACATCCGACGGGCCGAAACCCAGCCGGCGCAGGGATGTCAGCACCTCGTCACGACTGCCGGGAAAGCCGGCGTCGATCAGCATCACGCCGGTGTCGTCGGCGACGATCGTCCAGTTCACCAGGTCGGTGTGGGCGAGATGGACCGTGTCGGTGACGGGGATGAGGTCGGCGGCCATGTCTCAGTGTATGAACCAGGCCGCCCGACCCGGGAGTCATGAGAGTAGAAACGAAGGCGTGGCTGAACTGAAACTGGGATACAAGGCCTCGGCGGAGCAGTTCGCGCCGCGTGAGTTGGTCGAACTGGCGGTGCTCGCCGAGGCGCACGGGATGGACAGCGCGACGGTCAGTGACCACTTCCAGCCGTGGCGGCACGAAGGCGGCCACGCCCCGTTCTCGCTGGCGTGGATGACGGCGGTCGGTGAGCGCACCGAGCGGCTCGTCCTGGGCACCTCGGTGCTGACCCCGACGTTCCGCTACAACCCCGCGGTGATCGCGCAGGCGTTCGCGACGATGGCCTGCCTGTATCCCGATCGGGTCTTCCTCGGGGTGGGCACCGGCGAGGCGCTCAACGAGATCGCCACCGGCTACATCGGCGAATGGCCGGAGTTCAAGGAGCGCTTCGCGCGGCTCCGCGAGTCGGTGCGGCTGATGCGCGAACTGTGGCGCGGGGACCGCGTCGACTTCGACGGCGAGTACTACCACCTCAAGGGCGCGTCCATCTACGACGTCCCCGAGGGAGGCGTACCGGTGTACATCGCCGCTGGCGGTCCGGCGGTCGCCAAGTACGCGGGCCGGGCCGGCGACGGGTTCATATGCACATCGGGCAAGGGCGAGGAGCTCTACACCGAGAAGCTGCTGCCGGCCGTGCGCGAGGGTGCGACGGCCGCCGACCGGGACGTCGACGAGATCGACAAGATGATCGAGATCAAGATCTCTTACGACACCGATCCCGAACTGGCACTGGAGAACACCCGGTTCTGGGCGCCGCTGTCGCTGACCGCCGAACAGAAGCACAGCATCCACGATCCGATGGAGATGGAGCGCGCCGCCAACGAGCTGCCCATCGAGCAGGTCGCTAAGCGCTGGATCGTCGCCTCCGACCCGGACGAGGCGGTCGAAAAGGTCGGTGAGTACGTCAAGTACGGACTCAACCATCTGGTGTTCCACGCACCGGGTCACGATCAGCGACGCTTCCTCGAGCTGTTCGAGAAGGATCTGGCACCGAGGTTGCGCAAGCTGGGGTAACGCCAAACGGTAGAGGAAGTCATCCTCGCTTTCGACTTTCTTCGCTCGATATGTGAAGGCTTCGTCGACGGCCGATCGGCCGACCCCGACCGATCGATGTTCCGGAACTGGTGCGCCTCTAGGATGACCAGATCGTGCTGGAACGTAAAGGTCGCCGGGCGCGGGAAGGCTGATCGTTTCCTCCTCACCAGCGGCCACTCCAGATGGTGAGGAAAAGGCCGCCTCCCGGTTTCATCAGCTGGTATCGGCCACATACAATTCGGACCGAGAAGCAAGGCGACACTGGGATGATTGCGGATTCGGGAGGCGAGCCGACACCGCCCGCGAATCGGGCTCTTCGTGGAAATCCTCATGCGGTACGCCGCTAGACTCTGCGTGGCGAAGGTCCGAGATCTGCCTTCACGCATGGTTTCTTCACCTGGACGAGGGGCACGGAATTGCTGACCGTAACTAACACAACCCGGGTCGAATCTCTCGATTCTGCAGTGCTTGTGGTTGTTCCATGTGCGGGATAGCTGGAATCCGCCGGTTTGACGAGCAAGCCGTTGACGGTGAGACGTTATCGCGGATGGCGGTGACGCTGCGTCATCGCGGGCCGGATGCGATGGGTATATGGCTGGACGGTCCCGTCGGTATGGCACACACGCGGCTTTCCATTATCGACCTACAAGGCTCCCAACAGCCGATGGCTGGCGCGGGCGGACGTCTGCATCTCGTGTTCAACGGCGAAATACTGAACTATCGAGAGCTCCGTGATGAGTTGTCGTCATACCCATTTCAGACGCACGGCGATACCGAAACCTTGCTTGCCGCCTATGAGAAGTACGGGCCAGCCGGAGTAGATCGCCTCCGCGGCCAGTTTGCCTACGCAATCTTTGATTCTGCCACCGGCGAGACTCACGTCTTCCGGGACCGGCTGGGAATTCTGCCGCTCTACTATTATTCCGACGGAAATTTCTTCGCATTCGCTTCGGAGATCAAGGCGCTGCTGCCGGTCATCAAAGGGCCGTCGGTCGACGAGGACAGCCTCCATGACTACCTTGCGCATCGTTCAGTACCCGCCCCCCACACGCTGATCAGAGGGGTGTGCAAGCTTCCGCCCGGTCATCACCTCGTTGTCACGCGTGACGGTGGTGTGCGTGCGTCGGCGTACTGGGAGTTGGCCGCTCGATCTTCACCGCTCGCAGTAACCCCAGCGGAGGCTGTCGAACTCGTCGATCAGGCGCTCAGAACGTCCGTGCACGACAACCTGGTCGCAGATGTGCCAGTGGGCATTTACCTCTCCGGCGGTGTAGACAGCAGCCTGTTGACCGCTATGGCCAAGCGGGAGAACCCCGGGCAGCTTCTGCACACGTTTGGGGCGAGTTTCGGCGACGAACGCTACGACGAGACTGTCTGGGCTCGAAGGGTGGCCGAGCTCAACGGAACGACTCACCATAACGTTGTGGTCACCGCCGATGACTTCCTAGACAATTGGGCGAAGTTGAGTTGGTATAGAGACGGTCCAATTTCCGAGCCGGCAGATGTGGCGGTCTTTCGACTGGCGCAGTTGGCACGTGAGCGTGTCAAGGTCGTCCTAAGCGGCGAGGGAAGCGACGAACTTTTTGCCGGCTATCCCAAGTACAATTTCGCCGCCGCGACCCGCTGGCTCGGCGCCGTGCCATCACTCGGACTGCTCGGCCATCTCGAGAGGGCTTTGCCCGCAAGCAGGGCACGCCTGCGGATCGCTCTCCGTGCCATGGACGAGAACTCGTACAGCGAACGGCTACGCGGCTGGTTCGCCCCGTTCACGGTTGCGGAACGGGACCGGATCACCGGTCGCCCGTCTGTACGCGGCGCACCTGCCGCATACACCAAGGGACGTGGCGATGCCCTGCGTCGGATGCTCTTCGCGGACACCTGTGTTTGGCTCGCCGACAATCTGCTCGAGAGGGGCGACCGGATGTCTATGGCCGCATCACTCGAGACACGCCCACCGTTCCTCGACCACCGTTTGGTGGAACTCGCTTTTCAACTACCGAGTAGCGTCAAGATCCGTGGCCGAACAACCAAGTGGGTGCTGAAGCAAGTCGCTCATCGCTACCTCCCTGCCGAAGTGGTCGATCGGCCGAAAGTGGGTTTCAAAGTTCCAATGGACCGATGGTTCAGGCATGGTCTGCGGGATATGGCGTTCGACTTACTCACTGGACCTTCGTCATATGTCGGAAACAACTTTGACGGTGAGATCGTCGCCGCGCTGTTGCGCGACCACTCGCGAGGGGTCCGCGACGAAGAGTCCCGAATCTGGACGTTGCTTTCGCTGGAAGTCTGGCATCGCGAGTTCTTCAGCAGGCAAGCAGCATGAATCTCTACCGGTCGGACATCAGCTTGTCATATGCACGAATGAGATTGGGGGCTTCGTAAGACCAAGCAAGTTGGTTCTGCACGCGACTCATACCGAACGCACCCATATGCGCGCGCCGCTCGGGGTCGTCCAGTAACTCGACGATTTTGGTCGCCAGGTCAGCAGGGTCGTTTCTTGCAGCATACAACGATGCCTCGCCCGCGGAGTATCGTCCCTCGGTCAAATCGAATTGCACGATCGGCTTGCCCAAGGCCATGTACTCCATGATCTTATTCATAGTCGATTTGTCATTCATCTCATTTGCAACGTCCGGGTTGACACAAACATCCGCGGTATTCAACATCTCGAGAAGTTCGGTATCGGAGATTCGCCCAGTAAAGGTGATATATTCCGCCACGCCGAGGGTGACCGCCAATTGTTGCATCTCTTGCAGCGAAGTCCCGCCACCGACCAATCCGAAGTGCACGTCGTGACGGTCCATGTCATGGACGATGTGTCTCACGGCGAGCAGCAGAAGATCGATGCCCTCCTGTGCGCCCATCACGCCTACATAACCAACCAAATACTTCTTCCCGCACCTCAGCTCAGGCTTCGGGGGGATGATTTTCAGTCGGTCGAGCATAGGTCCGCTCCGCACTACGAATACGCGCTGCGGATCCATGCCGCCTCGTTCGATCGCGATGCGACGGTAGGACTCGTTGGTTGCAATCGAGACGTCGGCCGTCCGAAATGTTGCGCGTTCGAACCAAACCATCAGGCGCCAAAAGAAGTCGCGGCGTCCGAACTTGGCTTCGTAGAGCTCGGGGTTGATGTCGTGGTGATCGAACAGGAATCGCGTCTTTGTGAAGATCTTGAAGAATCCACCCACCAGGAAGAACAGATCCGGTGGGTTGCAAGCGTGGATGACATCGAACCCCCGTTCTTTTCGCACCCGAAATGCCAGACGAAAAGTGTGCCAAAGCGCAGCCGAGTATTCCACCAGATAGCTCAGAGGCCCAGTACCCTGTTTGGGCAGGGTATAGCGATAAATGTAAATTCCATCGATGACCTCGCGCGTCTTCTCATACCCGTCACCGGTAATGCAGATTACGCTGACCTGCCAGCCGTGCGTGTGCAATGTGATCGCCTCTTGCCAGACGCGCCTATCGAAAGGCACGGGCAGATTCTCGACGAGGATCAAGACGCGATTTCGGGCGGGCTGGATTGGCACCGTAGGATTCACCAGCCGATACCGTCGTAACAGTCGTCGCTGGTGCGGTCTGCGATCCGTACGAGATCGATGACTATCTGGTCGGGGCGTACACATTCGACGGCTGACCGGAACTCATGGGCGGCATTGCCAACCACGATCGTTTCAGCGAAATCGATGACCTCTTCGATAGTGTCCACCATCAGGCGCGCGATATGTGGAATGTGGTTAAGGATGTAGTCACGGTTCGCCCCCGTTAGCGCTGCCATATTTACGTTATCATCGTACAGGCGGAGGGCGTATCCTTTACCGATCAGATATTCGATCACATCTACCATAGGCGATTCCCGCAGATCGTCGGTACCGGCCTTGAAAGCGAATCCAAGTATGCCGATCTTTCGCTTGCCCTTCGACGTAATCATTGTAATGGCGCGATCGACTTGCCGCTGGTTAGACGGGAGGATCGAATTCAGAAGGGGTACCTCAAGATCCAATTGGCGGGCTTTATAAGTCAGCGCTCGTACGTCTTTAGGTAGACATGATCCACCAAAGGCGAAGCCGGGCTTCAGGTAGTATGGCGAAAGATTGAGTTTCGTGTCCTGGCAGAAGATTTCCATCACCTGCCTGCCATCTATCCCGTTTGCTTTGGAAATCGCACCAATCTCGTTGGCAAATGCAACCTTGATGGCATGCCAGTTGTTGTCGGCATACTTCACCATTTCGGCCACCTCGATGCCGGTCCGGATTAACGGCGCATCGAGTTCGCGATACAGCGTGGCAAGCAGTTCCCCGGATTTGGTATCCGTTTCGCCAATGACCGTCTTCGGCGGATGGTAGTAGTCCCACACGGCGGTGCCTTCCCGAAGGAATTCCGGGTTGCTGCAAACACCGAAGTCGACCCCGGCGACTTTCTTCGACGCAGCCTCGAGGGTAGGGATCACGACACCGCGCATACTGCCCGGCAACATCGTTGAGCGCGCGGCCACCACATGATAGGCGTTGCTGTTCCGCAGTGCCTCGCCGATTTGCTCGCAAACCCGACGTACATAGGTCAGGTCAAGATTGCCGTTGAGCTGACTTGGCGTGCCGACACAGATGAGTGAGATATCGCTGGATAGCACCGCTTCGCCAGCTTGGGTTGTCGCGACGAGCCGACCGACCGCCACCTCGGCGCTGATCAGATGACCAACATCTGCCTCGATGATCGGCGTCTGGCCGGCGTTGATCAGGTCGACCTTCGTTTGATTGGGATCGACCCCGATCACATAGTGGCCATCCGAGGCGAGGCACGCAGCCGAGACGGCACCGACATAACCCAGCCCAAGAACAGCAATCCTCATGTGCTCCTGCTTGTCACTTCGGTGAATCGATGGCTACCCGATGGATGGATGGTACTCATTATCGATGTCAAAGGGCTGGGCAAGATACCTGGGTGGCGGCGGCACACCGCGATCGGTAGTGATTCCTGATTGGCCCATAGCGAGATCCTGACTGACGAGCGCAATAAACCGCAGCGATATTCTCGCGCCGGCCAACTGCTGCTTCTTTCTCGAAGGGATCACGGCGTGGAGCTTCCCTAGCGACAACGGGTCTTGCTATCGATCCCACGCATTCCGCGAAGTACTCGGTGACACCGAGAGCCGCCGCACACGCCCATACCCGTCACGAACCACACCGCACTCAGCTGGCCAACAACGCGCCATCCGGGTATACCTAACGTCTCAGGTAGTACGGCTAGAGCAGGTCCGCGCGGACCATGATGCAGTCGACTTCGATGAGCCTAGGGAAGTGGCCAGCATTGTTCGGCACCAACGCGCTCAACTCAAAGCCGCACTCCTCGTAGACCGTGATCGCTTCTCGGAAGTCGACTGAATCGGTGTAGAGCTTCTTTATCGCCAACTCGCTCTGTAAGCCGACAAACGTTCTCACCGCCTGGGGTGCGGCGCAAACGATCTGCGTGTCGAACCCTTGTGTGTCGAGTTTGAGGAATGGGCGCGAGAATCCGAACTGCCCGCGCAGCCGGCCGACCGTCGTAGCCAGGTTCTCCGTTCTGACGGTGACGGTCGTACAGACCTGATTCAGTTCCCTGAACAGGTCGACTTCGTCGTGGCGGGGCGCGCTCAGCGAGCTGAACTCACTTTCCTTCATCACGTTGAACTGCGCGGTCCCATCCTCGGTGCTGATCGCGAGATCTTCAACCACCCAACGGTGCTGACCTTCAGCCTTCCTGGCCAATTCAGCAGCGACAACGGGGTCTGGCTCGAACGACACGACTAAGCCCTTGTATCCGACTTTCTCGCGCAGCATCGTGGCGTACTGCCCGGCGTTCGCACCAACATCGAATACACAGTCGACATCGAAGTACTTGAACAGCTGCTGGAGGTGGTCAACTTCCCACAGCTCGTACATCTTTTTCACTGCTGTCGGACCTCGACGGACCCACCTCATTGGGAACCTCCTCAGTAAGGCCTATCACACGTCGCAGGCAGCCTCCAGGCGACGGGTGACGTCGCGGTTGCAATCGTACGGCCGGCAGCCGTGAACCGATCACCGCCGCGGGGTGCGACTCGACCGCTCGACAGGGCGTCCAGGGCTGTCAGACAAGCGCCGGGTGGTATCCGTGGGTGAAGAGGTGGAGCGTCGCTAAGTGTGTTGCGCCGAGACCGATGACGCCGCGATACATCCTGGATTAGGTCCGAATACTCGTCGCCCGATTCCTTTTCGAACCGAGCGGATCACCCCAACCCGAGCAGGCTCAGCGCAGCAGGTGCCCAGAATCCGTGTTCAGGCCCGCCCCGGCATGGTCCGTCCGTCTGTCCTGGATTCTTCACCCATAAAAGACCATCGAGTGTGCCGCCTCCGAATAGCTGCGGAGCATGTCCCAACCGCGCACCCGGCGGGTTACAGCAACTGTCCTGCGGACCTGCGCCATTTCGGCTGATGTCGATCACATAGTGCGAGTCGGTGATGCCGAGTTTGCCGAGTTCGGACCGCACGCTTTCAGCGAACTCCACCTCGCCTTTCGTCGTGTAGAAGTTTGCGACATTAAGGCTGAACCCCGCAACCTTGTCGACTCCCACCCTTTTCAACCGGTCCGCGACTTCCACGGCACTAAGCCACTTCTCATGTCCCGCATCGATATACACCCGTGCGCTTGTGGTGGAGAGCTGGTCGACCGCATAGGTCAAATTGCTCAGACGGTCGCCCTGCTCACACGGCAGGCCCGGCAGTGCATCTGGCTCGAGGATGACCAGCGCTTCGTTATGCCCCTGCAACGCTGCGGCAACGCCGTCCACCCACGCCCTGTACTCCTGCGCATCCGGGGCGCCACCACTGGCCCCGTTGGTGCCACAATCACGTTGGGGGACCCGGTAGAGCACGATCACCGGAACCGCGTGCGCAGCCGCCGCGCCGGCGAGATAGTGGCCGATATCCCCGCGGGCCGTCGCGGAGGTGGACCAATCGGTGAACCACTTGGCTTGCGGCGTTTCCGCGATCGGATCGAAACGAGGGTCCTGCTTAGCCGCGGCGATCGCCTCCATGTGGGGGTCGAGATACAACCTCATGTTGAGAGGCGTGCTGCCCGCTACCGTCCCACAAGCCGGGACAATCGCCACGATCGCCGTCACCAGAATGGCGAATACCATCGCGAGAACGGCGCGTCTTTCTGGGCGCTTGATCCAATACCAGCACGACAAAGCTCGGACCACCCCCTGTCCCTCACCGCGCACCGCTTTCTTGGTGTGTATCCACGGGCCGAGCGAAGAATAGCACCGCAAGTGGAACGATTGTGACTGTCCAGAACATCGCCGTGTCTACGAAGCCCAGTGGCACATCAAGGAAACCGCCCACGGCGATCCCTGTGCCGAGCATCGCACCGATCGCCAGGTAGCGGCTACGGGACTCCGTGATGGCAAACGTCTGCGCGAGAAGCGAACCGACGGCAATGAACGCAAAAATCGGACCTCCGACAGTGAGGAACTGTACAAATTGATTGTGACCATGAAAAGCAGCCAGGTTCAAAGGGGATGTGTCGCTTTTCGCAATTTGCTCATACCAGTCACTCCCGAGACCAAACAGAAGCCCCCGCGAAGACCACTCGTTCATCGCGCCCTTCCAAATGAGGCCGCGCTCGGTGAATGCCTCGTCTTCCCACCCCGTAAATGGAAGCGCACACATTATCAGGACTGCCGAAACTGTTGCGATGCGTGCCACCGCTGACGCTGCACGGCGCCATCCGAACTCCGCGAGGGTCCACACCACGATCCCTACGATCAGCATGCATGTGCTCGCAAACATTGAATTGCGACTGGAAGTCCAAACAATCGCAAAGACGACGATCGCCAGCCCAGGCATTCGCAGCCACCAGCGCGGAAGCACCGCCACGGCTGCGATACCGATCGAAAGATATAGGCCCAGGTTGTTCTCCGCTGTGAACATTCCCTGCAGCAGGCCCAGCGACGGAAGCAGCGACTTATCGGACTGCCGTACCGTCCCGTCTGCGTCGTGCAGTATGCCGGCATCCGGCAGCAGGAAACCAAACGCGATGGCGGTGATCGCCGTGAGGACCACGAGTGCACCAAGCACGATGAGCACACGAGGATTCGGCCGCAACGCGGCCAGGGCCAAGACCACTAGCACGTAGAGGACGGCGTCGGGGGTCGGCCAGCCGGAATAAAGGTCACGTATCAGAATCCATAGCCAGGGCGCCAGCAGCACCACGATTCGCCACAGGCCAGGTCGGGTGACGTCGTTGACGCGGAACAGGATGACGCCGACGCATATACCCACCGCCAACAGGAAGGACAGCTTTGAGGTCAAGCTTGCGGCGGGCGGCCAGATCGGATCCTGGCCCACCGGGACGAACACCTTGTCTGCGGTGAGCGATAGCACGATCCGCGATCCGACTGCCCGGCACCACAAAACCACGGTGAGTAGCACTGCTAGACCGTCAGGGGTGATGTACAGCCGGCCTTTCCGGTGCATCGACCCTCCATTCAAACCGCCTGGCCATGTCACCACGTCGGCCAGGCAGGTACCTTGTGGATGTTACCGGCCGGATGAGCGGGGGGACGCATGCCAACCGGAGACGGACGGTCTGCGAGCGGCAACGCACTGCTAACCCTGAGCGGCCAATGGGGTCGTTACGCAGTCCAGTTGCTTGCGCTCGTTGTGTTCTCCCGGTTGCTCAGCCCAGCTGATTTCGGACTCGTCGCGATGGTGACCGGCGTTGTCGGCATCGCGTATGTGATCGGCGACTTCGGGCTCTCGCTGGCTGCACTGCAGGCCGCCCATTTGCACGCGCACCAGCGCACCAACCTTTTCTGGTGCAACAGCGGGATCGGCCTCGTTCTGGCCGCCTCGATATGCGCCGCAGCTGGCCCCCTGGCCACGTTCTACGGCGATTCGCGCGTCGCGACCGTCACCGCCGCCTTGGCCTCAGTGTTCCTGCTCAACGGACTCACGGTGCAATTCCGTACCGAACTGAATCGTGAACTGCGCTTCGCTGTGATTGCCGCTGCGGATTTTCTCGGGCAAGCAGCCGGATTCGCCGTGGCGTTGGTCGGGGCGGCCGTCGGTTGGTCGTACTGGGCGCTGGTGGCTATGCAGATCATCGCGGCGGTCGTAACGAATGCGATCATCATCGCGCGGGCACAGTGGTGGCCCGGCTGGTATCACCGCGGTACGCCAATGCGGTCGTTACTCATCTTCGGGTTGAACACGTTCCTGACGCAGTTGGTCAACTACGTGTCGACCAACATCGATCAAGTCGCCATCGGCCGAGTATGGGGTGCCACTACGGTCGGCTTCTACAACAGGGCATTTCAGATCGCTCGTATCCCAGGCCAACAGGTCGCAAGCCCGCTCACCCGCGTCGTCCTCCCGTACCTCTCGAGACTCCAAGGTGACCGAGCGGCCTATCTCGACGCGGTGAAGAAGACGCAGCTGGCGCTCGCCACTCTCCTGCTGTCGCTACTGTCGTTCCTGGTCGGTACCGGTGACTGGCTGGTCCCGATCGTTCTCGGCGATGGTTGGCAAGAGGCCGTCCCACTGCTTCGTGTGCTCTGCGTGGCGGGTGCCTTAGAGGCGATCGGATGGGTGCCTTACTGGGTGCTGCTCTCGCAGGGCAAGACTGGCCTGCTGTTCGCCACCGAACTGGGCGGCCGTCTCGCCATGATTTCGCTTGTCATCGCCGCGGTCGCCCAAGGACCGCTATGGGTAGCCCTGGCCGTCGCAATCGGGCAGGCCCTCCTACTCATTTCCGCTGCCGGCTATGCGCTTCCTCGCGCAGATGTTCCTCCCGGCCTCGTCCTTCTTCCGGCAGTGCGGCCCGCGGTCCTATTCACGGTCGCCGCCATCTCTGCCTATGTTGCGGGCCACATCGCCAACGGGCTGCATGATCTCGCTGCTCTGGTCATCGGGACAATCGCGTTCACCGCGGTAAGCGCGGCCGCCATGGCATTTCCAAGCTACCGTCACGACATGGGCGTTCTGTTGGCGCTTGTCCGCAGTGTGCGGCGCGGAAGGAGTAGCGGATGAGCGGACCACGCCTGAAGGTGTTGATGTCGACGGGACCGCTAAAAGATGACGACAATCCTTATTTGCAGCAGCTGGTCACTGGCCTCAGTGCGTACTGCGATGTCGAACCGTTATCGTGGCGCGCTGCCCTCTTCTCTCGTCCGGACGTATTTCATGTGCACTGGCCCGAGCAGCTTTATCGCGCCAACGGATGGGCGAAGACGATCGTCAAGAGGGTCCTATCGGCTGTGCTCCTCGCCCGACTACGCCTGCGCGACGTGCCGGTTGTCTTGACGGTGCATGACCTCTCGTCCCACGAGGCAGACCGCGGCATCGAGCGGGTGCTGTACCGGGCACTGGAACGAATTGTCACCCTCCGCATATACCTCAACGAATCCGAGCGGAACGACCGAACCCGCGGTGTTGTCATCCTCCACGGTGATTATCGTGCGTGGCTGAGAGAACATGGCATCGACATGTCACCACGGGAACCCGAGCGAGACGTCATCCTGTTCGGCTGGCTACGCAGGTACAAGGGAATCGAATCCCTTATCACGGCGGCGCACGACGCCGAGGCGACGCTCACGATCACCGGCCGCGCGATCGATGCATCCTACGAACGCTCGCTGCGTGCGTTGATGGCCGACGTCCCTTCGTCGGTGCTTGACGTCCGGCACCGCGATGACGATGAACTCACGGCCGAAGTTCTTCGGCACAAACTCGTGTGCCTTCCGTATCCGCATATGCACAACTCGGGAGCGCTGATCTACGCGCTCAGTGTCGGCCGCCCTGTTCTCGCTCAGCGCAGTCCGTTCAACGAATTCATTGCTCGCGAGGTAGGGGAGCAATGGTTGATGCTGTACGACGGACCGTTGACGGGGGTCAAGTTGCACGACGCACTTATCCGTACGCCGCCCTCTGGGTTGCCGGACCTCACCCGATGGGATTGGTCGACGGGGATCGCCCTACACCTCGCGTGTTATCGCGGTCTCGCTGCCGCAGATGGCCGGCACCTCCCGTCGAAGGTCGTTCGAGAACTTGTGGAAGCCGAACCCGCATTCGCCGCCCATTCGGCCTTCAACGCGCCGGTTTAGATCTTGTAGGCGTCGCGCCAGAAGCTGAACGGATTACGCAAAGCCCGCGCTAGCTTCCCACGCTGCATTCGGGCATGCGCTTTCTTCATCTCCAGGGTGAATGGACCGCGGCCTGCACCGAGGTAGCCCCACAGCATGGCGAGCGATCCCACGACGTACGGACGCCGAGCAACGTAGCGGCCGCAATGCAGGAGGAAGTAGGGGAACGAGTAGCCGGTCCACCGACAAACGCGACCATTGCGGTACCGACCGTGGATCTCTCCCTCGCTTGCGCCAACGGCCCGCGTCATCTCGAAATGGGCGTCGGAGTCCACGCGCGTTTCGAAACCCGCCAGACTCGCCGCGACTTCGTCCAGCACATCCCAGCCGAGCGCCGTTGGCATCGATGCCGTCGCGCGAAATGCTTCGGCCGTGTACAGCTTGACAGAACCGGGTACGTGAAACTTCTGCTCGGTCATGCCCTTCGTCACGATTACGCCGCCTGCAATACCCACTCGGCCACGTGCAAGTTTCATTACCCGGTCGAGGTAATCGGGAGCCAGTCGCACATCCGCGTCCAACTTCATGACGTGCGAATACGGCTTTCGAGGCAGTGCGTGCGCAACGCCGAATCGCCATGAACTGAAGTCCGACCCGCCAATCAGTCCGCCATCGTTGGCCTTGGTCAACACGGTGGCCAGATGGTCGGTGTCGACCTTCGCGAGTTCTTCGGCGGTGCCGTCGCTGCTGCCATCGTCGACCACCACCCAATCGAAGTCGCGAAACCGCTGCTCCCGAACTGTTGAGACGAGGCCCGACACGTTATGCACCTCATTGTGCAGCGGTGAGACGATGAGCAACGTCATAGTGGGTTGCGAGCTCGCTCGATACGTTCCCGCACGCCTTTGAAGTCGCCTCTAAGAAGATGCTCGGTGCCGTTTGCGGCCTTTCGGACGAACATTCGAACTCGGCTCTTCTTCACCACCGTCGGCTGGTCGCACCACTCGCGCGCCACGAAAGGCGCTGTCTTTCGAAACACTGCAGTGCGGCGGGCCAGCTTGCCCCGGAACTCCCATTCGGGCTCCCTCTTGAGTACCGAGACGATCATGTGTCCAGTCCAGACGTCCACATCGTCGATCAGTAAGTAACCCCCGATGCGCAACCGAGGCGCCAGATAGAAGTAATCGATCGCCGGGATCGGGAAGCCGTGCCCACCGTCGATGAGGGCGAGGTCCACGTCGGTGACCTCGAGATCGGGAAGGACATCTTGGGAGTATCCGATTCTGAAGGTCGTCCGATCTGTCGCGATACCCTGCTCGTTGCAATAGGCCCTGATCCTCTGTACCTCGTCAGTGGCCGGAGTGATCGCGGTGTGCTTGGCACCGAGTTGGGCGAACACGATGGTCGAGTAGCCCGCGCCGGTCTCCACGGTCACGGAGTCCTTGTTCACGTGTTCGGTCAGGAAGTCAAGTACCTCCTCGGCGATCATCCAATTGCTCTGCCCGCCTCGGTGCAGTGTTGGTCCTGACGCGTTCAGATCCACGAGACTCCCCGGTCGGTAGCAAGATCGCCACTGAGTCTACGGCGCTGGCGGGGGGTTCAAGCCAAGCTTCACGAAGGGTTACTTCGACTACACAAAGCCACGGGTCGTTCCGCCAGACAATAATCGCCGAGGCACGTATTATTGCCCGTCGAGGAGCAGGCCGTACGTTGACGCGCAAGCTTCACATGAGTGTCGACACGTCTGGTGGAATATGGATCTTCGCAGCTACTGCCGCCTGCTGTTACGGCGTCGGCTGGTATTCCTGTTGACCTTCCTGTTCGTTGGGGCGACCCTCGGAGGTGCCGGATTTCTCATTCCGGCGAGTTACACAGCGACCGTTCAAATGCTGTTCACGCCTAACCTCCCAGCGAACGCGGAGGTGGAAACACGTCAAACTGCCCAGTTGTACCTGGCAGCCCGCATGAAGACTTATGCACAGGTGGTGACCACCGATCCGGTTCTGCAACCGGTCATCGACAACCTCCGCCTGGGTGTCACCGTGCCCCAACTCGTCGAGAAAATGGAGGTCACGATCCCGAAGGACACCTCGGTGATCGACGTTTCCGTGTCGGCGCCGACGGCTGCACGGGCCGCCTCCACCGCCAACCAAATCGCTAATCAAATGCAAGTGGTTGTGGTCAACCTTGAAGGCTCGGCGACGATCATCCAGGTCGCCACACTGCAGCCTGCCACTCCACCCCTGCATCGATCGTCTCCGAATGTCCTACTGAACCTCGCAGTCGCGATCGTGTTGGCTTTGATCGCAGCCGTCTTCGCTGCGGTGGTCGTTGACCGCTATAGCACTCCGAAGGCGTACAGCAGTCCGACGGCGCCGCGCTACAACGAAGAACGTTCCAATCACGGAGATCCATGATCCAACGCCGCTCGCAGTGGTTTGAGACTGAAGAAGCAAGCCTCGGCGGACGCGTCCAGCCCACAATTACTCGAAGCTAGAAATCTCGAAAGTAGAACAGCGTGCACTCGATCGGTTCAGCCTGGTTCCCGGTTCACGAATCGGGCGTCGATGCCCCTTTTCAGCGAATCGTCGCAGCGGTGCGGCGGACGCTGACCCGGGCGATGGTGCTCGTTCTGCCAGTATTGCTGGTGGGGTCGGTCGCAGGTTCGGCATATGCGCAGCCTGGCGACACCGCGGACCCGCCAGGGGTAGCCAGTGGGGCGAATGAGGCAGGCGTTACGCTTCCTTGGCCTGTCCTCGGGTTACAGCCGGGGATGGATTTGTACCCCGACAGCAGCCAAAGTGTCAGCGTGCAGGTGCCTTCGGGACTGACCGCCACGCGGTTGCGAGGCTTGATTCACGCACCGATGAATATCAGTGCGGGGTACCTGGAAATCAGCGACGGCAATGGCAAGTTTGTGGCGGCAGTCAATCTGCCGCCTGCGGTGCCCCCTACCGCTGTAACACCCTTTGACGTAGACATTTCGGCCGCGCAGCCGCGGGCTTCAACGATCAACCTCTCGTTCACGCTTCGCGCGCTGGACGGTGCTGACCCGTTCTGTGGGCCCACCCAGCGGTTGACTCTTAGCGACCTGGCAACCGTATTCACCGGGATCCAGCCTCCGGTAACTACTATTGCGAGTTTCTTCCCGCCGGTGCTGGAGCAGGTCACGATTTACGCGCCGACTGACGCCGCCGCGGCTGAACAGCAAGCGGTGCTGACGTTGGTGTCGACTCTGGCCCGGATCTATGACCCGATCAGGGTCAAAATCTCGGTCGTCAGCTGGCAGCGTGGCACTGTGCCGCCGCCGGCTTCCGGGCTATCGCGCGCAGTTGTCGTAGCGACGGGACCTCCCGGCCTTAGCGTTGAAAACGCCGGGACACCTGGTGCCTACCTTCGGGTCTCGGGCGAGGGCGATGGAATCTCCGACCAGATGTCGCTCTTGGTCAATGGGCTGCAGCCGCTGGCCCAGGCGGTCACGGCCCGAATCGACAAAGCGGGATCAAATGCTGCCCTGCCAGGCGACACCGTGACTTTCAGCCAGTTGAGGGTGGGTGGCGAAACCACCTTCATCAAGACGAGCATCCTTCGGGTCGGAATCGATCGGACATCGTTGGGCCGTCGCTTCGACCATGTGCAGGTGCATCTGCTCGCCGACTACACGCCTGTGCAGAACGACGACGCGGCAACTGTTGTGATTCGGTCCGGCGACCTTGTCGTCTATCGGGCCGTGCTCGATAGCAGCGGACTGTTGGATGCGACGTTCGATCTGGACAGCCAGATGTTGGGCAGGCAGTGGATCGATCTGGAGCTGGCGCTCACCTATACCCCACACCAAGTGTGTGGGCCATTGATGGCGCGTATGTCTTTTGGGATCGACCCGAGATCAACGCTAACCATGCACCGTGGTGGCGCTCCGCTTGGCGGGTTCGCTGCATTTCCGTACGAGTTCAGCCCCAGATTTTTGGTCGCACTCGACGGCAGTAGCCCAAATCAACTCGCCTATGCCGCCCGAGTTGTAGCCGCGATTGCCCGTCTCACGCGCACAGAACTGACGCCGCAGGTTGTTGACCTCCAAGCCGCTGCTAACGCCAACTCGGGGGCACTTATTGTCGCGAGTTCCAAAGCAATCACACAAACATCGCTTAACCCACCCGTGAGCGGCGACGGCTCGGCCATCAACTTCGCACTGCCGGCCGAGTTACGGGTCAACATCGATCAGGGGCTTGGATCCATTCAGGCTTTCGCAGATGCCCCACGCAACCGGTCTGTCGTCCTGGTCACAACGACTGGGGAGTGGACGCTGGTGGACCCACTCTTTGGCTATATCGACGGGTCAGTCCGCGATTGGTCGCAGCTGACAGGGGACGTTCTCGCCGCAGGCGCGGGCGCCACCCCGACCGAAGCAACGATCCGACCAGTAGGCAATGTCTTCGAGCCGCCGCGCTCCGGCCCATCGGGTCTTGTTGTCGGCGGGATTGTTGCGGGTGTGCTTGGGGCCATCGCTGTACTAGCGGCGATCCTGTTCTCACGCAGACGCCATACTCGAGCAGCCACCGATCTCGAGAGTTAGCCGAGGCCGAGTGCATGCCGAGGTGACCGCCAACGATGCGGTCATGGTGACAGGCAGTGCAGGGTTCATCGGCGGGGCTCTGGTGCCCCGTCTTCGTGAACTTGGCCGTCATGTCGTCGGCCTGGACCGCGTTGCCGAGCCGGCCAGCGATTCACTGCGCATCGACCTGACAACCCTGACGGAGGACGGCTTCGGTCCTGGCGAGTGGCCGCCGACCATCATCCACCTCGCAGCGGTCTCCAAGGAACCCGGTTCTCCCTGGCGGGACTACTACGCCAACAACGCCGAGGCCACCCGCCTCCTCTGTCGTGCCGCCGACAAAGCGGATGTCCGGAACATCGTATTCACGAGCTCGATGATGGTCTTCGCCCCCGGTCCCTGGCGTCGGAGCGAGAGCGACTTCGGCGATGCCGATACGGCCTACGGATGCAGCAAGCTGCAGGCCGAGGAAATTCTCCGGACGTGGCAGGCGGCGAAGCCCGGGCGACGCCTGCGCATCGTCCGTCCTGGCGTTGTGTTCGGCCCCGGAGACCAGGGCAACATGCGGCGCTTGATCCACGGGTTGAGCCGGCGGCGGTTCGCCTACATCGGAGATCATGACACGGTAAAGAGCTGCATATACCTCAAGGACATGCTCCGCCTGCTGGTCCGCCTCATCGACGACGACGGCCCAAACGAGGTGTATCACGCCGTCTACCCGCAGCCGACCACGATCCGGGACATCGTCGCTGCCATCAACTCGGCCTGGGGGTGGGACTTCCGACCGCGGACGGTTCCCTATCGCCTCGCGCTCGCGGGGGCCGCGCCCTTCGCGTTGATCGACCCGCCCGGGACACGTTTTGGCCTCCACCCGAGGCGGATCCAGAAGCTGCACTTCGATACGAACATCAGCTCGGACCGCCTTGCTGATATCGGCTTTACCGCGGAGTATTCGCTCTTCGACGCTTTCGCCGACTGGCGACAGGAGTGTGCTGGCGGTCTGCCCCAGTAGGGGGCTACCTGCCGTTTGCCGCGCCTCAGGCGATGCGGAATGCTGTTTATGTGACCGCCGCGCGCCCTGCCACTGCGATCTACATCGCCTCCCCGGAGGGGGACACCGGTAAGTCCACGGTCGCGTTGGGCATCCTGCACCGGCTGACGGCGATGGTGCCCCGGGCCGGGGTGTTCCGCCCGATCACCCGCCGGGAGGACCGCGACTACATCCTGGAACTGCTGCTGGCCCACAGCAACGCGGGCCTGTCCTACGAGGAGTGCGTGGGGGTCAGCTACCAGCAGCTGCACGAGGACCCCGAGGGCGCGATCGCCGACATCGTCGACCGCTACCACGCGATGGCGGCGCGCTGCGATGCGGTGGTGATCGTCGGCTCGGACTACACCGACGTCGCCACGCCCACCGAACTGAGCGTCAACGCCCGCATCGCGGTCAATCTCGGTGCGCCGGTGGTGCTCTCGGTGCGGGCCAGGGACCGCACGCCGGTGGAGGTGGCCCAGGTCATCGAGCTCTGCCTGGCTGAGCTGGCCGCCCAGCACGCCCACACCGCCGCCGTGGTGGCGAATCGCTGCGAGCCGGCGCAGATGTCGGCGGTCGCGGCGGCCTGCCAGGACCTCGGCCCCCACGTCTACGTACTGCCGGAGGAGCCACTGCTGGTGGCGCCGACGGTCGCCGATCTGTGCGGCGCCGTCGCAGGCACCCTGGTGCACGGCGACGAGTCGCTGCTGGCCCGCGAGGTGATGGGGGTGCTGGTCGCGGGCATGACCGCCGAGCACGTCGTGGAGCGGCTGACCGAGGGCGCGGCGGTGATCACCCCGGGGGATCGCTCCGACGTGGTGCTGGCGGTGGCCAGCGCCCATGCGGCGGAGGGGTTTCCGTCGCTGTCGGCGATCATCCTCAACGGCGGGATGGCCCTGCATCGGTCGATCGCCGAACTGGTCACCGGCCTGGGGCTGCGGCTGCCGATTGTCGCCACCGACCTTGGGACGTTCGAGACCGCCAGTGCGGTGGCCGACGCGCGGGGCCGGGTGACAGCCACCTCGCAGCGCAAGATCGACACCGCGATCGCGCTGATGGACCGCCACGTCGACATCGCCGATCTGTTGGAGCGGCTGGCCATTCCGATTCCGACGGTGACCACACCGCAGATGTTCACCTACCAGTTGATGGAACGCGCCCGCGCCGACCGCAAGCGCATCGTGCTGCCCGAGGGTGACGACGACCGGATCCTGCGCGCTGCGGGGCGGCTGCTGCGTCGTGGGGTGGCCGAACTGACGATCCTGGGCGAGGAGTCCGTGGTGCGTTCCCGCGCCGCCGAACTCGGTGTCGACCTGACCGCGGCGACGGTGCTCAACCCGCGGACCAGTGAGCTGTGCGACAAGTTCGCCGACCAGTACGCCGAGTTGCGCAAGAAGAAGGGCGTCAGCCAGGAACAGGCCCGCGAGATCATTCACGACGTGTCGTACTTCGGCACCATGCTGGTGCACAACGGCATCGTCGACGGCATGGTGTCCGGTGCCGCCCACACCACCGCGCACACCGTGCGTCCGGCCTTCGAGATCATCAGGACCCAGCCCGACGTGTCGACGGTGTCGTCGATCTTCCTGATGTGTCTGGCGGACCGGGTGCTGGCCTACGGTGATTGCGCGATCGTGCCGGACCCCACCGCCGAGCAACTCGCCGACATCGCGATCAGCTCCGCGCGCACGGCGGCGCAGTTCGGTATCGAGCCGCGGGTGGCGATGCTGTCGTATTCCACCGGTACCTCCGGTAGCGGATCGGGGGTGGAAAAGGTGCGCACCGCAACCGAGTTGGTGCGGCAGCGCGACCCCGAACTCATGGTCGAGGGGCCGATCCAGTACGACGCCGCCGTCGACCCGACGGTGGCGGCCGCGAAGATGCCCGGCTCCGAGGTGGCCGGACGGGCGACAGTGCTGATCTTCCCCGACCTCAACACCGGCAACAACACCTACAAGGCGGTGCAGCGCAGCGCCGGTGCGGTGGCGATCGGCCCGGTGCTGCAGGGGCTCAATAAACCGGTCAACGACCTGTCCCGGGGGGCGCTCGTCGAGGACATCGTCAACACCGTCGCGATCACCGCGATCCAGGCGCAGGGGGAGTGATGACGGATAGCAATACCGTCCTCGTCCTCAACTCCGGCTCGTCGTCGCTGAAATACCAACTCGTGCAACCGGATACCGGGTTGTCGCTGGCCCACGGCATCGTCGAGCGGATCGGTCAGGACGGCGGCGTGCCCGACCACGAGGCAGCGCTGCGGCTGGCTTTCGACCAGTTGACCGAGGGCGGCCACGGGCTGGACAGCCTCGCTCTGGTGGCCGTCGGCCACCGGGTGGTGCACGGCGGACAGACCCTCTACCGGCCGACCGTGGTCGACGACGCGGTGCTCGATCAGTTGCGGGAACTCTCGGCGCTGGCGCCACTGCACAACCCGCCCGCAATCCTCGGCATCGAGGTCGCCCGCCGGTTGCTGCCCGACCTGCCCCACGTCGCGGTGTTCGACACCGCGTTCTTCCACGACCTGCCCGCCGCGTCGGCGACCTACGCGATCGACCGAAATCTGGCCGACCGGTACCAGATCCGCCGCTACGGCTTCCACGGCACGTCGCACCAGTACGTCAGCGCCCGCGCCGCGGAGTTCCTCGGCGTGCCCCTGGAGTCGCTGAACCAGATTGTGCTGCACCTGGGCAACGGCGCCTCGGCATCGGCGATCGCCGGGGGCCGCCCCGTCGACACCTCGATGGGACTGACCCCGATGGAGGGCCTGGTGATGGGCACCCGCTCCGGCGACATCGATCCCGGCATCATCAGCTACCTGTCCCGGGTCGCCGACATGGATGTCGACGCCATCGAAACCATGCTCAACCGCCGGTCCGGGATGTTCGGCCTGGGCGGCGAGATCGACTTCCGGCTGCTGCACCAGCGCATCGAATCCGGCGACGAGGCAGCCGGATTGGCCTACGAGGTGTACATCCACCGGCTGCGCAAGTACATCGGCGCCTACCTCGCGGTGCTCGGCCACACCGACGTGATCAGCTTCACCGCCGGGGTCGGTGAGCATGACGAGCGGGTTCGCCGCGACGCGCTGAGCGGGCTGGCCCCGCTCGGCATCGAACTCGACGAGCACCTCAACGACAGCCCAGCGGGCGGGCCACGGCGCATCTCCGCCGACAGGTCACCCACCACCGTCCTCGTCATCCCCACCAACGAGGAACTGGCGATCGCGCGGGCCTGCCTGACGGTGGTCTAGGGGCGTCGAGAGTGCCTGCAGGGCGGTATCTTTTGCGAATCTCCGCCCGCAATGCACAGTCGAAGCAGGGGAAGCACCCCCGGTGTGCGGGCGCTGTGGAGAGCGGACGTCGCCCGTGTGGTCGGCGTGCAACCCTACGACCATGGATGATCGCCAGGCTGGCCAGCCTTTCCTCGGCAGTGAAGCGCTGGCCGGCGGCCTTTTGAACCGCCATCAGCTGCGGACGCGATTCCGGGCGATGCTTCCGAACGTCTACCTCCCGCGCGGCCGTGAGCCGTCCCTGCAGGATCGCATTGCGGCCGCCTGGCTGTGGTCGCGGGGCAGCGGCACCATAGCGGGGTTGTCCGCCGCGGCGATGCACGGCTCGAAGTGGATTCCCGCTGACATCCCTGTGGAGTTGGTTCACTTCAACCCGAGGCCACCGCGCGGCGTAGTGACCCGGCGGTGGCTCCTACACGCCGATGAGGTGCAGATGATGGAGGGGCGGCGGGTGACGTCGCCGGCGAGGACAGCCTTCGACCTGGGCCGCCGTGACACCCTCCCGGCCGCTGTCGCACGGCTCGATGCCCTCGCCAGAGCGACCAAGCTCGAGGTCGGCGACGTGCTGACCGTTGCGGCACACCACCCGGGCACCCGGGGGCTGCGCCGCTTGGAATCGGTCTTGGAACTCGTCGATCGCGGCGCCGAGTCGCCGCAGGAAACCTATCTGCGGCTGGTGCTCGTCCGGGCCGGACTGCCGCCGCCGCGGACGCAGGTCCCGGTCTACGCCGAGGATGGCGCGCCGGTCGCCTACCTTGACATGGGGTGGCGGGAGCTGATGATCGGTGTCGAGTACGACGGTGACCAGCACCGAACCGACCGTCGGCAATATGTCCGCGACATGCGTCGCCGAGAGTTGCTCGAGGAGCTCGGCTGGTTGGTGATTCGCGTCGTGGCCGAGGACCACCCGTCTGACGTTCTGCTTCGGGTGCGGCGGGCACTCGCCGAGCGGCAATCGAGCGTGCCCTGACTGCTCCGAGTGTGCCTACAGGGCGGCTTTTTCCACCAACCGACGCCCTCAGCGCACAATTGACGCCGTCAGGCCACACTCGATGCGTGACCACCCCGCCGCGGACCGCCGAGCTAGAACGTGCTGGTGGGCCGGACGTTGTTGGCCATGTCCACCAGCGCGTAGCGGTGGGCCTGGCTGGTGGCGACTCGGGCCAGGCTGCGCAGCGAGGCCTCCACCCCGAGTCGCAGGCCGTGCTCGGTGAACGGAAAGCCGAGGATGTGGTTGGTGCTGGCGGTGTGCTCGCCGATCCAGTCCATCGCCGTTCCCAGTACCAGTGCCCGGATCTGCAGCACCCGCGGTTCGGTGTCGGGCAGCGCCTCGACGCGGCGAGCGGCATCGCGGATCTGGTCCTCGGTGAGTTCGTGGGCGGAGCGGCCCGACAGCAGCGTCACCGCACTGGTCAGCCGGGCGGTGGTGAAATGCCGGGAACTCGCCGGCACCTCGTCGAGGGTGTTGACCGCGCCCTCCCGGTCGCCCTCGACCGACTGCGCCCGGGCCAGACCGAATCCCGCCGAGATCACGTTGTTGTCGGTGTGCCACACCGTCTTGTAGAACGGGCGCTCGTCGGAGGTGCCGGCCAACTCGGCGGTGGCGGCGAGCGCCAACTTGGGCGCCAACTCGCCGGGGAAGGTGTCGAGGACTTCCGTGAAATGCTTCGTCGCCGAGTCGTAGTCACCGACCAGCAGCTGCGAGACCGCCTTGAACCAGATGAGCCGCCAGCGCCAGCCGACCCGCTCGGCGAGATCCTCCAGCTTGCGGTTGGCCTTCGCGACGTCGCCGAGGTCCAGCAGGGCGCGCACCTCCATCAGCGGTAGTTCGACCGACTCCTTGAGGTCCACCCCCTCGGAGTCCAGTCCGCCGTGCCGGGCGGCCCGCAACGAGTCCAGCGTCTGGACCGGCTGGGACAGCACCGTCGCCGACAACACCGTCGCCGCCACGTCGGTGGGGTCCACCAGCGGCACCGGCAGTGCGGTGACGATCTCGGTGGCGGTGAGCTTCTCGGCGTGGGCGAACCCGTCGAGGTAGACATCGGTGTGTGCGAGCAGCAGTTCCACGCCGAAGGTGGACCGGGTGCGGGTGAACACGTTGGACAGGCCGGGGCGTGGCGCGCCGGTGTCCTCGGCGACCACCTCGCGCAGCACGCCGAGCAGCTGCGACGACATCTCCTCGGCGCTGACGAAGCGGCGCCGCGGATCGGGGTCGATCGCCCGGCGCAGGAGTCGGCCGAATGAGTCGTACTTGGCCAGCACCGGATCCTCTTCGGGCAGGCCGTCGACGTAACGCCCGTTGCGGGTACGCAGGTTCAGGGTCAGCGCCGCGAGCGTGCGCCCCACCGTGTAGATGTCACTGGCGACGGTGGGACCGGTGCGCACGATCTCCGGCGCCTGATACCCCGGGGTGCCGTACAGGTAGCCGAACGAATTGATCCGCGACACCGCGCCGAGGTCGATCAGCTTGAGCTGTTCCTCGGTGACCATGATGTTCTCCGGCTTGAGGTCGTTGTAGCACAAGCCGATCGAGTGCAGGTATCCCGTGGCGGGCAGGATCTCGAGCATGTAGGCGATCGCCTCTGAGACCGAGAACTTCTGCCCGGGAACGGGTTTGAGCGACGTTCCGCCGACGTACTCCATCACGATGTAACCGATGGGCTCGCCGTGCTTGTCGGGATGCTCGACGAAGTTGAAGATCTTCACGATCGAGGGATGCCCGACCTCGGCCAGGAACTGACGCTCGGCCATCGCGATGGCCTGCGCCTCGGCGTCGCCGGAATGCACCAGGCCCTTGAGCACCACCGGTCGTTCGTTGACGTTGTGGTCGACGGCCAGATACACCCAGCCCAGACCACCGTGCGCGATGCAGCCCTTGATCTCGTACTGGTCGGCGACCATCTCCCCGGGGCTGAGTTGCGGCACGAAGGAGTAGGCGCTGCCGCAGTGCGGGCACCAGCCCTCGGACTCCGCCTCACCGTTGTCGGAGGACCGGCCCACCGGGCGCCCGCAGTTCCAGCAGAACCGTTTCGCCTCGGCGACAACCGGATTGGTCATCAGGGCGGCGAGCGGGTCGATCTCGGGCACTCGCGGGATCTCCACCAGGCCGCCACCGAGCCGACGGGTCGGCGAGAGTTTGCGCGCCACCGTGGGATGGTGCAATTCATCGGGTTCGGTGGTCGCCGTCCCGCCCGAGGGTTCGTCGTCCTCGTCGTCGAAGTTCGGCCGGAAGATGGCCTGCGTCGCCATCGGCCGCACCGTCGACGTCGAGTCCATGCCGAGTTCGTCGGGCCGCGCCGGCTGGGTGCCGACGTCGGCGTCCGGGGTCTCCGCTCCGCTCATCAGTCCAGATACCTCGCGGTGGGGGGCGGCGGCGCCGGGCCCAGCACCGTCAACCACTTGCGGTACAAGGTGTTCCACGTGCCGTCCCGGCGAATCCGGTCCAGGGTGCCGTTGACGAATCGCACCAGCGGTGTGTTGGTGAGATTGATGCCGATGCCGTACGGCTCCTGTCCCATGCTGGGGCCGATGATGTGCAGGTACGGATCCTGGGCGACCAGGCCCGCCAGGATCGAGTCGTCGGTGGTGACCGCGTCGACCTCGCGCTGCTGCAACGCCACCAGGCAGTCGGCCCACGTCACGACGGTCACGATGATCGGCGGCGGGGTGATCTGCTGCACCCGTTCCAGCGACGTGGTGCCGCGCGCCACGCACACCCGCTTCCCGGACAGGTCCGAGGAGTCCGCGATCGGTGATTCCCGTGGGGCCAGGATACGTTGGTAGGCATTGAAATACACGGTGGAGAAGTTCACCAGCTGGCGTCGCTCGCAGGTGATCGTCATCGTCTTGACGACGATGTCGACGGTGTTCTGCTGCAGGGCGGTGATCCGGTCGGCCGACGACAGGATGCGGTACTCCACCTGCGAGGGGGTGCCGAAGATGTCGCGCGCGACCTCACCGGCGATGTCGACGTCGAACCCGGTGATCTCACCGGTGATCGGGTCGCGGAACGAGAACAGGTTGCTGCCGATGTCCAGTCCGACGATCAGCCGCCCGCGGGCGCGGATGGCGGCCACCGCGGCGTCGGCCTGGGCCTTGTCCGGGAACGGCCGCAGGCTTGCCGTGCGGTCGCAGTCGTTCTTGGCCAGATCCGGCGGCTTCAACGGGGTGGGGGACAGCTCCTCCATCCCGGCCGGTGTCGGCGGCGCCAGCGTGGGCGCCGTTGGCGGGGCGAGGGTTTGGCCGCTGCCGCAGCCGCTCAGCACCGCAACCGCGACGGCGGCGACGCAGGCGAGCTTGCGAACCATCATCGGCCGTCTGTTCTTTGCGTGAACGCTCATCACCGGTACTCACTCAACCGCGGCCACAGACCCAGCGCCACCGCCAACGCCGCGCCCACCGACAACACCACGCCGCCGACGGTCGCCCCGGACAGCACCCGGCGGGCGCTGAGGATGTCGTTGCGCAACTGGTTGCGGCTCTCCCGGATACCGTTGGACAGCGCCTCGTCGAGCTTGTCGAAGGCCGGGGTGGAGTCGTCCTCACCGGTGCCCAACGCCACCTGGGTGGCGGCCTGGTAGTTGCCCACCGCTATGTAGGCGTTGATCCGCTCGTCGGCCGCCCGCCACTTCATCAACAGCTTGTCCGCGTCGGCCAGGTCGGACTTGTCGATGGCGTCGCGGCGGGCCAGGTATTCGGTGAGCTGCTGGTGCATGGTGTCGACGCGCTGGTAGTACGAGCGCTTGCGGACGTCCTCGTCACCGCGCCGGATCAGTGACAGGGTCTCGTCGGCGCGCGCCTGTTGCGCGGTGATCGCCAGGTTGGTCACCGTCTTCAGCGACTCGGCGGCGGTGTTCTTGGCCGAGCGGCTGCCCGCGGTGGAGATGGTCAGCGCCGTTCCCACCCAGATGATCATGACGACGATGGCGAACCCGCCGACGATCAGGCCGACGTTGACGCGGCGCCGGGTGCGTTCGGCCAGCCAGCGGTGCGCGAACGCCCCGAACGCCAGGGTCGTGATCACCACCACGATCACCGGGGCCGGGATCCGGGTCGACGCGGTGGTCTCGGTGTCCACCCGGGCCGAGGTCTCCTCGTAGAGCCGCTGCGCCTCGGGCAGGATCGACTGCTGCATCAGCGCGGACGCCTCGGACAGGTACGACGAGCCGACCGGGTTACCCATCCGGTTGTTGGTGCGCGCGGTCTCGATCAGGCCGGTGTACACCGCCAGCTGCGCGTTGATCCGGCCCAGCAGCTCCACCAGGGGCTCGTCGGTCAACCCGCTGGAGGCCCGGGTGACGGCGACGGCGGCATCGGTGATCGCCTGCTCGTAGCGCTGGCGCACCGGGCGGGGCTCGGATCCGGCGATGAACGCGGTGGCGGCCGCCGCGTCGGCCACCGACAGCGTCGTGTACAGCTGGCCGGCCGCGAAGGCCAACGGCTCGGTGTGGTTCAGCACGGTGTTGAGCTGATGCTGGCGGTCGTTGATCGTCGTCGAGGTGGCGAACGCGCTGACGATGCCGAGCGTGGCCAGGATGACACCGATCGTCAGGATGCGCCCGGGTGTGGTTCTGGCGAACCACCAGCGGGGGTGGGCCGGCTCGGCCGGCGACCGGGACGGCGACGGCTCGGTCGACGGATGTGCCAGCTCAACGGTCACCTCGCGCGGACCTCATTCCCTTCGCCGGGATCCCCTTCGCAATGTATGAGTGAATTCTAAGAGCAGCTGTGACGGATGGGGCAGGATCGACCGACGAAGCAGCGCGTGGCGTGCTTATCCTGAACGCGTGCGAGGCGACGGCGACGGCTGGGTGGTGTCCCACACCGGCACGCCGTACTGGGGCCGGCACGGCGCGGCGGGGCTGCTGCTGCGGGCGCCGCAGCCCGACGGAACACCCGCGGTGCTGCTGCAACACCGCGCGCCGTGGAGCCATCAGGGCGGCACCTGGGCGCTGCCCGGTGGTGCCCGCGACAGCCACGAGACCGCCGAACAGGCCGCGGTGCGCGAGGCCCACGAGGAGGCCGGCCTGCCCGCCGAGGTGCTGCACGTGCGCGCCACCGTCGTCACCGCCGAGGTCACCGGCCCCGGCGGGGCCGTCTGGACCTACACGACCGTGGTGGCCGACGCGCCGCACCTGCTGGACACCGTGCCCAACCGGGAGAGTTCGGAGTTGCGCTGGGTCGCCGAGGACGAGGTGATCGGACTGCCATTGCACCCCGGCTTCGCCGACAGCTGGGAGACCCTGCGCATCACGAGCACCCTGAGCCCCGACGAACACGACGACTGCCGACAGCCGCTGCCCCACACCGTCGAGATCACCAGCGGCGTGTTCGCCTGGTGCAGCACCGAGATCAGCCGGCAGCAGCCAGCGCCGAACTGAGCCGGCCGGCGGCCGCGCCCGGATCGTCGGCCGCGGTGATCGCCCGGACCACCACGATCCGGCGGGCCCCGGCGTCGAGCACCTCGCCCAGCCGCTGCTCATCGATACCGCCGATCGCGAACCACGGCTTGTCGGACCGCATGCTCGCCACCGCGCGCACCAGTTCCAGCCCGGGCGCCGGGCGGCCCGGTTTGGTCGGGGTGGGCCAGCACGGGCCGACGCAGAAGTAGTCGACGTCCTCCATCAGCGCACGCGACGCCTCGCCGGTCTCGTGGGTGGAGCGGCCGATCAGTGTCGTTGGCCCGACGATGTCGCGGGCCACCGCCAGCGGCAGGTCGTCCTGTCCCAGATGCAGCACGTCGGCGCCGGCCGCGCGGGCGATGTCGGCGCGGTCGTTGACGGCGAGCAACGCGCCATGCCTGCGGGCGGCGTCGGCGAGGATCTCGCACGCGGCCAGCTCGCCGCGGGCCTCCAGCGGGCCGAACCGCTGCTCTCCGGGTGAACCCTTGTCGCGCAGCTGGATGATGTCCACGCCGCCGGCCAGGGCCGCGTCGGCGAACTCGGCCAGATCCCCCCGCTCCCGGCGGGCGTCGGTGCACAGGTACAGCCGGGCGCCCGAAAGCCTCGAAGCGAGCGTGGAGCGAGGTTCGTGCACACCGCGACGGTAGCGGCTAGCGTGGAGGGTCGGCACGGGAGTCCCGGGAGCGGGGCTGAGAGTGGGCGCGTTTCCCGCCCAGACCGTCACACACCTGATCCGGGTCATGCCGGCGAAGGAAGCGAAGGGGACATGTCAGAGGAATCGCTCGCCGTCATCGGCGGCGGCGTCATCGGTCTCGCGGTGGCCCGCCGGGCGGCGCTGGCCGGGTGGTCGGTGCGGGTGCACCGCACCGGTCCCTGGGGGCAGCAGCGAAGCGACCGGGGGAAGACTGCCTGGGGGCAGGAGCGAAGCGACCGGGGGAAGGCATTCACGAACCCGGGCGCGTCCTGGGTGGCCGGCGGGATGCTGGCCCCGCACAGCGAGGGCTGGCCCGGTGAGGAGAAGCTGCTGCACATCGGCCTCGAGTCGCTACGGCTGTGGCACGGCGGATTCCTCAACGGACTGCCCGACGCGGTGGTCACCGCCCGGGAGTCGCTGGTGGTGGCCGTCGATCGGGCCGACGCCGCGGATCTGGGCACCGTCGGCGAGTGGCTGGCCGCCCAGGGCCATCCGGTGACCATGACGAGCGCCGCACGTGACGTGGAACCGCTTCTGGCACAAGGCATCCGGCACGGATTCCGGGCCATCGACGAGCTGGCTGTGGACAATCGGCTGCTCGTCGAGGCGCTGGAGCACCACTGCGAGGAACTCGGGGTGCACTGGGCCGGCCCGGTCGAGGCACTCGACCAGGCCCGCGATGGTGTGCACACCGTGGTGATCGCCAACGGTATCGACGCGCCGGCGCTGTGGCCCGGGCTGGCCGTCCGGCCGGTCAAGGGCGAGGTGCTGCGGCTGCGCTGGCGACGAGGCTGTATGCCGTTGCTGCAGCGTGTGGTTCGCGCCCGGGTGCACGGTCGGCAGGTGTACCTGGTGCCGCGCGCCGACGGTGTGGTGGTCGGGGCCACCCAGTACGAGCACGGCCGCGACACCGCCCCGTCGGTGACCGGTGCCCGCGAGCTGCTCGACGACGCGTGCGCGGTGATGCCCGCGCTCGGCGAATACGAACTGGCCGAATGCGCGGCCGGGTTGCGCCCGATGACGCCGGACAACATGCCCATCGTCGGCCGGCTCGACGACCGGACGCTGGTGGCCACCGGGCACGGCCGCTCCGGATTCCTGTTGGCGCCGTGGACCGCCGAACGCATCGCCGCCGAGCTTCTGGTGGGGGCACGGGCGTGAAAGTGATCGTCAATGACGAGGACGTCGAGGTCGACGACGGCACCACGGTCGCCGCGCTGCTGGAGCGGCTCGGTTTCGGGCCGAAAGGTATTGCGGTCGCGGTGAACTGGTCGGTGCTGCCGCGCTCGGAGTGGGGTTCGGTGCTGCCCGCCGACGCCCGGGTCGAAGTCGTGACGGCGGTGCAGGGTGGGTGATGCTTTGCCGCCGTTGACGATCGCGGACCGGACCTTCTCCTCGCGGCTGATCCTGGGCACCGGCGGGGCGCCCAACCTCGCAGTGCTCGAGGAGGCGCTGGTGGCCTCCGGCACCGAGTTGACCACCGTCGCGATGCGCCGGGTGGACACCGAGGGCGGCACCGGTGTGCTCGACCTGCTGACCAGGCTGGGCATCACGCCGCTGCCCAACACCGCGGGCTGCCGCGGTGCCGCCGAGGCGGTGCTGACCGCCCAGCTCGCCCGCGAGGCCTTGGGCACCGACTGGGTCAAGCTCGAGGTGATCGCCGACGAGCGTACGCTGCTGCCCGACGCCGTCGAATTGGTGCGCGCCGCAGAGCAATTGGTGGACGACGGCTTCGTCGTGCTGCCCTACACCAACGACGACCCGGTGCTTGCCCGCCGGCTCGAGGACACCGGATGCGCGGCGGTGATGCCGCTGGGTTCGCCGATCGGCACCGGGCTGGGCATCTCCAACCCGCACAACATCGAGATGATCGTGGCCGCGGCCAGTGTGCCGGTGATCCTGGACGCCGGCATCGGCACCGCCAGCGACGCCGCACTGGCGATGGAGCTGGGTTGCGCGGCGGTGCTGCTGGCCAGCGCGGTCACCCGGGCCGCGGATCCGGTCGCGATGGCCGCCGCGATGGCGGCCGCGGTCACCGCCGGGCACCTGGCCCGCCACGCCGGGCGCATCCCGAAGCGGTTCTGGGCGCAGGCCTCCAGCCCCGCGGTGTCCTGGCGGGACGCGTGAAACGATATGTCGCGCTGGGCAGCTCGATGGCGGCCGGTCCGGGCATCAGACCCCGGGCCGCGGGATCGCCGCTGCGCGCCGGCCGCTCGGCGCGCAACTACCCGCACCTGGTCGCCGAGCGTGCCGGCCTGAACCTGGTCGACGTCACCTATTCGGGTGCGACCACCGCGAACATCCTGACCGAGCCGCAGCATGGCGCGCCGCCACAGATCGACGCGCTGGACGGCAACGAGCATCTCATCACCGTCACCATCGGCGGCAACGACGCCGGATATGTGCCGCTGCTGTTCGCGGCGACGGTGCCGGCACTGATCCGGATGCTGCCGGTGCTCGGCGGCGCGATCGATGACCTGCTGGACCCGGCGGCGCGCGACCGGGCGCTCGACGAGGTGGGCGCATCGCTGCGCGAGGTCGGCACCGCACTGCGCGCCCGGGCCCCGCGGGCCCGCATCATGTTCGTCGACTACCTCACCCTGCTGCCACCGGCGGGCACGCCCGCACCCCCGCTGCCCGACGAGGTCGCGGATCTCGGTCGGCACGTGGCGGGACGACTGGCCGCGCTGACGGCCGAGGCGGCGCGGGCGACCGGCTGCGAGGTGGTGCCCGCCGCGGCGGCGAGCGCCGGCCACCACGCCTGGTCGGCCGAACCGTGGACCGTGGGGGCGGGGTCGCTGCTGCCGTGGCGGCCCAAGCCGTTTCACCCCAACGCCGCTGGCATGCGGGCCGTCGCCGAGATGATCGTGGCCGCTGGTGCCGGATGACGGCACCGAGCGCCGCTAGCGGGGCGGGTCGCCCTTCCACAGGAAGCTGTTGACGTACTGGCCCATGTCCTGGGCGATCTCCACATTGGCCGGTGAGGGCCGGCCCGGGCCGAACTTCGGCCCGAACTCGCGGAACGGCCCGGCGCCCGCGGCGATCAGGGCCAGGTCGTTCTTGACCGCGACGATCACGATCACCCGCATCCGCTTGAAGCTGGTGTCCAGATCGAGCGGGAAGACGTCGTCGACCTCGCCGTAGCCGGGCTGGAAGCCGACCATCGCGTTGGGAATCTCGAAGGCCTTGCGCGCGGTGGGGAACTTCGCGGCGAGAAAGGCCTTGGCCACGTCCCTGGCCGGGCGCTCGGCCGCTGGTTCGGATGTCAGGCGCAGTTCCCCGCCGTCGCCGCCGTTGTAGCGCGCCGTGACGCCACGTTCATCGGTGCTGACCGTATAGGCGGCGCCCGGCGCGGGATGGGCCACCGAGAACAATCCACCCGGCGCGGTGAACCGCGGGTTGGCCGACACCGGCTGCCCGGTCGGCGGGGTCCCGCAGTCGGGCGGACAGTTGTACCGGGGTGCCGGCTTGACCGTCAGCGCGGGCACCACGATGAAGATCGCCGACAACACCGTCATGCCGACCAGCCAGCTGGCCAGCACCGGCGCCGGCGACTGCCGGGACACCCGGGCAGCGGTGTAGGTGCGGGCCGGTGCGGCATAGCCCGGCCACACCGCCGAATCTGCTTCGGGCCCAAGCGCTTCGGTGCTGACACGGCGACGCTCTCGGCGGGACCGTTCCGAGGAGGCGATGTTGGCGGCGCCGCATGCCGGGCAGAACGCCATCTCCGGAACCACATGGCGACAGTGCAGGCAGAGCAAAAAGCCGTCGGTGGCCGGTGTCGTCTCTTCGTGCAGCAGGGTCAGCTGCAGGCCGATCCGCAGACCGATCAGCGCGACGAGTGCCATCGCGACGTGCCACGACAGCACGTAGAGCTGCGAGACACCTTCGACGTCGGCCCAGCCCACCACCGCGTAGACGCCCAGAACGGTCAACGCCCCCACGGCCAGCGCCGCGCTGACCTTCCACCGGTTCAATCGGCTTGCCGAACTGGGCCGGTGGAACCAGAGGGCGGCGCCGACCAGGCCACCGGCGCAGGCCGCGGTCAGCGGCACCGTCACGCCGCGGACGGCGGCTTCGAAGAACAGCCACTGCACCGGCTGGCTGCGGGCGACCGGGGCGGTGATGAACTGCGGTGCCAGCCGGGTCAACGTCGCCGTGGCGGTGAACACCAACGCGCTCAGCACGCCGATGACGAGGCCCTCCAGGCTCTCCCGGCGGGATCGCCACAACAGCCGGACCACACCGGCGGGAATCAGCATCAGGATCGCGCCGCCCTCGGCGACTCCGAGCCCGTCCCGAATGACCCGCCGCCCGGCCGAGCCCGCCTCGAACGGCGATCCGGCCTCGCGCACCACCAGGTCCCCGGTCAGCAGAACCCACCCGACCGCCAATCCCAACGCCAGCAGCACCGTCAGCCAGACGGCCCAGCGCGGAACGTCGTCGAGCACGCCGGAGCGGCGCCAGTAGATCAGCAACAGCAGTGGCAGCCCCAGCGAGGCCACCGTGATCAGACCACCGGGAAGGTGCAGTTCCACCAGCACCGCCATCGTGACGATGATGAGCACCAGTCCCAGGTTGAACGGCCGGCGGGTCAGCTCCGACAGTTGCGGAAGCAGCGTGCTGGCCAGCGATGGGCGTAACACCGACTCGTGTGGCGCGGCGCAGAACACGCCCGGCCGTAGCCAGGCCGGTCCGTCGCCGGGCCGCGGCGTCAGGTGCGCGCCGCAGTTGCCGCAGAATGCGCCGGGCGGTACGACGCTGTGGCAGTTGACGCAGTGCATGCCCGCGTCCTCGGTCCGGTCCTCGGTGTCGCTCATCCGACACCGATCCACGTCTTCTGGATCGCCCACAGGTCTTCGACGAGGTTGTCGACATGCGGCGTGCCCAGTCCGGTGACCAGGTCATAGGTCGGCCGCGATCGGTCCACGGCATTCGCACCCATCGGTACATGTCGAAACCCGGGAAGCCTTGCGCCCTGGGCGATCTCGTACAGGAGCGGATTGATGTCACCCAGCAGGCGGCCACCCCGCGCGACGAGGTACTGGTCCATCACGGCCGTGATGCCGGCCCACAGTGGTGCGGCCAGCGATGTCCCGCCCGCCGACAGCACCGTCTGGTCGAAGACGAACTTGACCCCGCTGTGGGGGTCGGCGACCGCGGCGATGTCCGGGGCGAGTCGCCGGGTCTCGCCCTTGCCGACGTCGAGGTGTTCCTGCCACTCCGGGCGGGGAAACAGTGCGGAGACTCCGCCGCTGGTGCCCTGCAGCAGGGGGATGTCGAACCAGGCCTGCTCGGAGAGCCAGTTGCCGTCGCGGTCGGTCGACAGGGTGGTGCCGCCGACATTGGTCATCTCCGGCACCGAGGCCACCGAGTCCAGACCGATCTCATCGGGTCCCGGTGGGGTGGACCAGTTCTCACCACCCTTGCATTCCAGGCCGGCCAGGTCTCCGCTGGCGTTGAAGGCGGTGGTGCCGTTGTCGTGTGCGGCGCGCAGTGCCGCGCGGGCCGGCGCCAGGTCGGCCGCGGTGATCAGTCTGTCGCAGCCCCAGCCGATGGACAGGCTCCAGATCGCCCCGCGGTAGCGTCGGTCGGCGTCCTCCATCATCGCGGCGATCTTCTGGTAGGCGTCGGTGCCCTCGACGGTAGGGCGTGCGTTGACCAATACCGTCTTCGCGTCGGGCGCCATCGCATGGATCGCCTCCAGATCCATGGTGGCCTCACCGCTGCGTTGAGATGGCATGACGCCCACCACCTCCGGGGTGAACTGGGGCAGCCCGAACATCGAGGAGAACTTGTCGAGGTCGGGCTGGTCGAAGCCGTCGAAGGCGAAAACGACGACGGTCATGCCCTTTCCGGTGAAGCCCTTCTGGGTCAGCGACTCGACGTCGTAGGTGCGTCGCAACGCTTCGGGGGACAGCCCGTGGTCCGACACGTCCAGTGGTATCGGTACCGGCCGGGCGTCGTGGAACGGGGTGAAGCTCAGGATGCGGCCCAGCTCGCTGACCTCGGTGCGCAGCGGTTCGGGAACCTGCGGCTGCTGGGGAGAGGCGTAGAAACGTTGTCCACGTCGGCCGCGGTAGTCGTGCACGGTGAGGTTGAATGCCGCCGCCATCGCCGGGGCGGTGCCCGCGATGACGGCCCAGCGGTCACCGGTGCGCCAGTGCACCGACAATCCGCGCCCGCTCGCCCAGTCGGTGAGCGCGGCGGGCGGGGTGTCGGTGCGCAGTTCGGCGGTCAGTCGCACCGGCGCCTGAGACGGGCCGAGATCGGTCGACGCCGCGAGCAGCAACTCGTACGGCCCGGCGATGACGCGCGGATCCGTCGGCGCCTGCTGCGGGCGCACGGCGAACACCACCGCCGCGACGACGGCGAGCGCCACCAGCAGACGGGTCGCCGCCCTCACCTTCATAGACCCCCCGCAGCGCTGTGCATCCTGCACGTCGGCCGAAAATAGCAAAGATCCATCCGCCCACGCCCGAACTTCGTCAGCCGTAAGTATTGTCGGCGCTGCAGCCGGCTGCTCACCATGCACGGCGGCGGCTACTCTGGGCGCGGTGAAGCGCGCAATCGCCGCAGTGACGGCCTCGCTGACCCTGGTCGCCGCCGCGGTCCTGGCCGGCTGCGGTCGGACGGCCGCCCCGCCGCAGCCCACGGCGGCGCCGCAGCAGGCCGCCCAATTCGGTACCGACCTGCAGCATCGGGTCACGACCGAGGCGTTGATCGCCCACCTGACCAAGCTGCAGGACATCGCCGACGCCAACAACGGCACCAGGGCCGTCGGCACCCCCGGCTTCGACGCCAGCGTCGACTACGTGGTCGGTGTGCTGCGCGCCAAGGGCTTCGACGTGCAGACCCCGGAGTTCCAGACCAAGGTCTTCGAGTCGCAGAAGCCGATTCTGACTGTCGGCGGTACCACCGTCGAGGCGCGGGCTCTGCAGTACAGCATCGCCACCCCGGCCGGGGGCGTCAGCGGGCCACTGGTCGCCGCGCCGGTCAGCGAGGCCCCGGGTTGTGTGCCCGCCGACTATGACGGCCTGCCGGTCAAGGGCGCGGTGGTGCTCGTCGACCGGGGCAGTTGCCCGTTCTCCGAGAAGCAGGCCATCGCCGCCACGAAGGGCGCGGTTGCGCTGATCGTCGCGAACAACGTCGACGGGGAGTTGTCGGGCTCCACCCTCGGTGAGAGCACCGACGTCAAGATCCCGGTGGTCGGCGTCACCAAGAGCGACGGCGCGCTGCTGCGCTCCAAGCCCGGACCCACCACCCTCACGCTGGAGGCCAAGACCTCGGTCTTCAACGCCCGCAACGTGATCGCCCAGACCAAGACCGGCTCCACCTCGGATGTGGTGATGGTCGGGGCTCACGTCGACAGCGTCCCGGAGGGGCCGGGCATCAACGACAACGGATCCGGGGTGGCTGCCGTGCTGGAAACCGCCGTGCAGCTGGGTAGTTCGCCCGATGTGAAGAACGCGGTGCGGTTCGCGTTCTGGGGTGCCGAGGAACTCGGCACCGTGGGCTCGACGAAGTACATCGAGTCGCTCGATGTCGACCAACTCAAGGACATCGCCCTGTACCTGAACTTCGACATGATCGGCTCACCGAATCCCGGCTACTTCACCTACGACGGCGACCAGTCCACCGCCCCGGAAAGCGGGCAGAGCGTGCCGCGGGTGCCGGAGGGGTCGCCGGGCATCGAACGGACCCTGATGGCCTACCTGAAGGCGGCCGGAAAGACCCCGCAGGACACCTTTTTCGACGGCCGCTCCGACTACGACGCGTTCACCAAGGCCGGCATCCCGGCCGGTGGGCTGTTCTCCGGGGCGGAGGAGAACAAGACCGAGGAGCAGGCGAAGCTGTGGGGCGGCACGCCCAACGCGCCGTTCGACCCGAACTACCACAAGGCCACCGACACCCTCGACCACGTCGATCGGACGGCGCTGGGCATCCAGGGCGCCGGGGTCGGGTATGCCGTCGGCGTCTACGCCCAGGACATCACCGGTCGTAACGGGATGCCGATCCGCGAGGACCGCACCCGGCACCTGGTCAAGCCGTAGCGCACACGCTCCACAATTCGTGGGCGCCGTCGCAGCCGGCGTTGCGGAGCCGCTCGCCGATCACCGGCTGGCGCAGCCACTCGGTGATGACCGGTTTGACGGCGGGCTCCTCCGGTTCGCCGATGGTGTACACGTAGTCCACCAGGTCGGCCAGATGCTCTGCTGCGGGCCGGGTTTCGAGCCGCTGCCAATGCCGGAGATATTCCGGCACCGGTGCGTCGCACCAGTAGGTGAAGTCGATCAGCGTGGGGGTGTCGGAGAAGTAGCCGAGCTGTGCGGGAAAGGCGCCGAGCAACTCGGTCCACAGCGTGTCGACGAGCCGACGCACCAGCGCGGCCTCGGCGTCGGGCCACTGCGGCGTGCGACCCCGCAGGCTGGCCAGCGAGAAGGCGAACACCGGACCGAACTCGCTGAGCAGCGCCTCGATCATCCTGGGGAAGAAGTGCCGGAAGGCGTTGTCGTCCAGCGACATCACGTGTAGCGCCTCCAACTGCAGCAGCGAAATCTCCCGCAGCGGTGTGCGCCGGATGTCCTCGGCCGTCCACTCCGGACCGCACTGCTCGCAGACCTCGATGCGGGCCGGCAACGGGTAGCGGGCGAAACTCCGGTACAACTCCTCGATCATCGCGTCCATCACGTCGGCCCCAACCGATCGCGCAGGGCGGTCAGCCCCCGCATGCCGTGGAAGATCACCAGCGCCCCGATCGAGCCCAGCGCGATACCGGTGAACGTGAGACTGCCGATGTGCCAGGTGAAGTCGGCGATACCTATGATCAGGGCCACCGCTGCGGTCATCTGGTTGACCGGCTTGCCGAAATCGACCTGATTGGTCAGCCAGATCCGCACGCCCAGCACGCCGACCAGGCCGTAGAGCACCACCGTGGCGCCGCCCAGCACGCCGGGCGGGATGGCCGAGATCGCCGCACCCACCTTGGGGCACAACGACAAAGCGATGGCCACCGCGCCCGCCACCCAGTACGCCGCGGTGGAGTACACCCGGGTCGCCGCCATCACACCGATGTTCTCGGCGTAGGTCGTGGTGGCCGACCCGCCGCCGAGTCCGGCGAGCACCGTCGCGACACCGTCGGCGGCCAACGCCCGGCCGGTGAGCGGGTCGGTGTCGACCCCGGTCATCTGGCCGACCGACTTGACGTGCCCGATGTTCTCGGCCACCAGGGCGATCACGGCGGGCAGGAACATCGGCAACACCGCCACGGTCACCGTCGGCGTCTGGAACGTCGGCAGGCCCAGCCAGCCCGCCGCCGCGATCCCCGCGGTGTCGACCTCGCCGAGCGCCAGGGCCAGCAGATAGCCGGCCGTCACCGCCAGGAAGATCGCCAGCCGGCCAATCAGGCCGCGGAAGAAGGCCAGGGCTCCCACCAGCAGCACCAGGGTGACGATGCCGACCAGCGGGCCCCTCTCGAAGTTCGTCTTGGCGGCCGGGGCGAGGTTGAAGCCGATCAGCGCGACGATCGCCCCGGTTACCACCGGCGGCAACGTCACCTCGATCCAGTGCGTGCCGACCAGTTGCACGGTCAGGCCGATGCCGGTCAGCAGCACACCGACCGCCACCAACCCGCCGAGCGCGCTGCCCGCGCCGTGCGAGGCCACCGCGGCGGTGACCGGCGCGATCACCGAGAAGCTGGAGCCCAGATAGCTCGGCAGCCGGTTGCCGGTGATCAGCAGGAACACACACGTGCCGACGCCGGAGAACAGCAGGGTGGTCGCCGGCGGAAAACCGGTCAGCACCGGCACCAGGAACGTCGCCCCGAACATCGCCACCACGTGCTGGGCCCCGATGCCCAGCGTGCGCGGCCAACTCAGCCGTTCGTCGGGGGCGACGACGAAGTCGCGCTCACCGCGGGTGCCGACCGGCCGCCAGGTCAGGGGGATCACGGTTGGCAACTCAACCCGATCTCGGGGTGGTGTGCACCCGGAACCGCTACCGCGATCGCCGCCCCGCATAGATCAGCGCACCCACCGCCACCACGCCCGCCCCGACCAGCACCGAGGTGAGCGGCAGTGCCACCGCCAGCACGACACAGCCGATCAGGCCCACCGCCGGAATCAGCCGGCGGCCCAATGTCCACGCCGACGCGTTGGCGACGGCGTAGTACGCCAGCACCGCGAACGAGGAGAACCCGATCACCCCACGGACATCGGCCACCGCGGCGAGCACGGCGACGAGCGCGCCGACCGCCACCTCGGCCCGGTGCGGCACCGCGAATCGCGGGTGCACCGCCGCCAGCGGCGCGGGCAGGTGGCGGTCGCGCGCCATCGCCAGGGTCGTCCTCGAGACTCCCAATATCAGGGACAGCAGTGAACCCAGCGCCGCCACCGCCGCCCCGGCCCGGACCGCCGGCTCGAACCAGGACAGCCCGGCAGCGCGCACCGCATCCGCCAAAGGTGCTGGGGCGGAGGCCAATCCGTCGGTACCGAGCACCGCGATGACGGTGGCCGCCACCGCCGCGTACGCGATCAGCGTGATCGCCAACGCGATCGGGATCGCGCGCGGGATGGTCCGGGCCGGCTCGCGCACCTCCTCGCCAAGCGTCGCGATGCGGGCGTAGCCGGCGAAGGCGAAGAACAGCAGCCCCGCGGCCTGCAGCACCCCCGGGATGCTCCCGCCGGTCAGCCGCACCAGGGCGGCGTCGGCGTGCCCGGAGCCCCACACGATCACCACCACGGCGGCCAGCACCGCCAGCACGGTGGCGACGATCAGCCGGGTCAGCAGCGCCGACTTCTGGATTCCGCGGTAGTTCACCGCGGTCAGCCCCACCACCGCGGCCACGGCGACCGCATGGGCCTGCGCCGGCCAGAGGTAGAAACCGACGGTCAGCGCCATCGCCGCGCACGACGCGGTCTTGCCGACGACGAAGCTCCAGCCCGCGAGGTAGCCCCAGAACTCGCCGAGTCGCTCGCGGCCGTAGACGTAGGTGCCGCCGGACTGCGGGTAGCGCGCGGCCAGCCGCGCCGAGGACGTCGCATTGCAGTAGGCCACCACCGCGGCCGCACCCAGCCCGATCAGCAGTCCGCCGCCCGCCGCCGCGGCGGCGGGGCCGAGGGCCACGAAGATGCCCGCCCCGATCATCGAACCCAGCCCGATGACGACGGCGTCGAAGGTGCCCAGGCGTCGCTGGAGCCCCGGCTGATCCGCCATGGCCCCAAAACTAATGCGGACCGGCGATGGGTGCGCTGTTGCGTACCCACGCCGGTCCGGCACGGTATCCCCGACCCAGTTCAGCGTGGCATCCTCGCCAACGACCTACGTCGCCGTGCCCACTTAGGGTAGGCGAAAGATCTGACGCTGACGTAAACCGTTCTGGATTTGTGACCTTGATCCTTCAGCGGCCGGTCAGCGGTTACGGGCGACGCTGATCCCCAGGTACGCGCCGTAGGCCAGCAGTCCGGCCACCGCCAGCTTGCGGGTCTTCGGCGCGATCAGACCCACCCCGATCGCGGTCTCGATGGCGCCGTCGATGTAGGTGTGCTGCAGCGTGTTGTCCGGGAACGCCGAGGCGGTGACCGACTCGAACAGTTCCGGGCGGACGAAGTGCGACAGCCCGGTGGCCGCCACCCCCAGCCCGGCGATCTGGATCAAACGGTGCCCTGCAGACATCGACGCCCTTCCTGGCTCAACTGATGTGGTAGTCGCTCAAGGGGTACTCGGACGCCTCTCGCACCGCGGCCCGCATCGACATCGGTCGCAGCAGGGTCGCTTCACCACGGGGATTGAAATAATACGACCGGGCCGAAGCGCAGTTGCCGAGGGTGAACACCGAATCGCCGAGCAACTCGGTCATCCGGTCCAGGTAGCGGGCGTTGGCCTCCTCGGTGACCTCGAAGGTGCCGGCCCCGCGACGCTTGACCTCACCGAACAGCCGGTCCATGTGCCGCATCTGGTACTCCATCGTGTTGAAGAAGTTCAGGCCGATGAACGCGTACGGGCTGGCGAGGCTGAGGAAGTTGGGGAAGTACGGCACGGCGACACCCTGGTAGGCCTGGAATCGCGTTTCGCGCCACCACTTTCCTAGGTTGCGGCCCTCGCGGCCGACCACCTCGATGGCCGGGAAGTTGGCCTCCCACAGATCGAATCCGGTTGCCAGCACGAGGGTGTCGATGACGGCCTTGGTGCCGTCGTTGGCCACGATGCCGTCCGGTTCGATCCGGTCGATACCGCTGTCCTGCAGGTGCACATTGGATTTGGTGAACGACTGGTAATAGCCGTTGGAGAACGTCGGCCGTTTGCACCCGAAGTCGTAGTCCGGAGTGAGCCTGCGCCGCAGATCCTTGTCGCGGATCGTGACGAACCGGTACATCTTGGCCAGGTCGCTCGCGGCGATGTTGAACCGGCCGCGGAAGGTCCGGCGGTGCACCACGGCGACGTAGACCATGAGTTCGTACAGCGCGTCGGTGACGACCCGGATGGCGCGCTGGGCCAGCGGCAGCCGGGCGAACAGCTTCTTGGCCCGCGCGGAGAACGGCACGTCGATCTTCGGCACCACCCAGATCGGGGTGCGCTGGTAGACCGTGAGGTCGGCCGCGACCTTGGCCAATTCGGGGATGAGCTGGACGGCCGTCGCGCCGGTGCCGATGATGCCGATGCGGCGGTTGGTCGGGTCGTAACTGTCGTCCCAGTCGGCGGTGTGGATGATCGTGCCCTCGAAGCCGGTGATGCCCGGGATCTCGGGGGTCAGCGGCTGGGACAGGAAGCCGGTGGCGGTGATCAGGTATCGCGCGGTGAGCGTCTCGCCACCGGCCAGCGCGACCCGCCACACGTTGGCGTCCTCATCCCACCGGGCGCCCTCGACGGTCGTGTTGAACCGGATGTGGCGGCGCACGTCGTACTTGTCGGCGACGTCGTCGGCGTACTGCTTGATCTCCGTGCCGGTGGAGAACAGGCGCGACCAGTTGGGGTTGGGCTCGAAGAAGTACGAGTAGCTGGTGGTGGGCACATCGACCGCCAGCCCGGGGTAATGGTTGACGTACCACGTTCCGCCCAGGTCGTCCTCGCGCTCGAGAAGCACGAAATCGTCGAAACCCAGCCGCTTGAGCTGGATCGCCGCCCCGATTCCACCGAATCCGGCGCCGACGATGATTGCGTCGAACTGATGCTCGGCCATGTTTCGACGGTACCGGAGCAGGTCAGCGCATCCGAATCGCCGCGTCGACGGCCATCTTGGGCACATCCAGGGTCTTGGAGCCCAGGTCGTGCCGCGCGCCGGTGATCTCGACGATCTCGATGGGCGCCGCGATGAGTTCCGCGGCCGAGCGCAGTTCCTCGATGCTGCCGAACGGGTCGGCGGCGCCGTGGGTGAACACCGTGGGCGCGGTGATGGCGGCGAAGTGCTCGGTGCGCAGGCGGTCGGGCTTGCCGGGTGGGTGCAGCGGATAGGAGAACAGCGTCAGGACGTCGACCAGTCCGGGGTGCTCGGCGACCACCATGGAGGTCTGCCGGCCGCCGTAGGAGTGCCCACCGGCGATCACCGGCCCGTCCGCGAGCCCGCGCACCACCTCGACGGCCTCGAGAACGCCGGCGCGGTCGGCGGTGGCCGACCCCGACGGCGGGCCCTTCGGGCGGCGCCGGCGATAGGGCAGGTTGTAGCGCACCGCGAGCCACCCGCGCTGCGCCCACTCGTCACAGATGCGGACGAGCAGAGGTGATTCGCGGCTGCCACCGGCGCCGTGGGTCAAGACGACGACGCCTGCCGGGGTGCCCGCGGGTGCGTGCGCGACACCGGCGATGTCGTCGAGGGTGAGGCTTGGACTCATCCGCGATCCGCCGCCGGCTTCGCGCTCGACGCCTGCAGCCGCCACAGCGCCGACACCGGGCCGTGCCCGCCGCCCAGCGGATACGCCGACTTCAGGCATTCGGTGACCCAGGCCTTGCCGAAGGCCACCGCGTCGGGCATCGCATAACCGTGCGCCAACGCACACGCGGTGGCCGCGCCCAGGGTGTCGCCGGCGCCGTGGTCGTGCACGGTGTCGATGCGTGGGGCGTCGAACTCGTGGAACTCGGTGCCGTCGTACAACAGGTCCGGACTGTGCTCCGCGCCGCGCAGGTGGCCACCCTTGACGAGGGCCCACCGCGGCCCCAGCGCGTGCAACGCCCTGGCGGCGTCGCGCTGGGTCCGATCGTCGACCACATCTATCCCGACCAGCAGGCGCACCTCGTCGAGGTTGGGTGTGACCAGGCTGGCCAGCGGAAACAGCTCGGTGCGCAGGGTGTCCAGCGCCGAGGGGTGCAGCAGCGGGTCGCCGTGCATGGAGGCGCACACCGGATCGACGACGAACGGCACGGTGCCGGCCAGACCCAGATCGCGCCAGCTGCCCGCGACGGTCTCGATGATCGCCGAGGAGGCCAGCATCCCGGTCTTGGCGGCCTGGACTCCGATGTCGGTGGCCACCGCCTCGATCTGGCCGGCGATCACGTCGGTGGGAATCTCGTGAAATCCCTTGACACCCAACGAGTTCTGGATGGTCACCGCGGTGACGGCCACCAGCGAGTGCACCCCGAGCAGGGCGAAGGTCCGCATGTCGGCCTGGATGCCGGCGCCGCCGCCGGAATCCGAGCCGGCGATGGTCAGCACCCGGACCGGGGTCTCCCGCGGTGGGGTCAGGGGCAGGAAGTTCACGGCCGTGAGTTTTCCAGAGGGACGTACACCCGGTTGCCGTGTGCGGCGAACTCCTCCGATTTGGTGGCCATCGCGTCGCGCACGTCCTGCGTGATGCGCATCGAGCAGAACTTGGGCCCGCACATCGAACAGAAGTGGGCCGTCTTGGCCGGCTCGGCGGGCAGCGTCTCGTCGTGGAACTCCCGCGCGGTGTCCGGGTCGAGCGACAGTGCGAACTGGTCGTTCCAGCGGAACTCGAAGCGGGCCTTCGACAGCGCGTCGTCGCGCTGCTGAGCGCGCGGATGGCCCTTGGCCAGATCAGCGGCGTGCGCGGCGATCTTGTAGGCGATGACGCCGTCCTTGACGTCCTTGCGATTCGGCAGTCCGAGATGTTCCTTGGGTGTGACGTAGCACAGCATCGCGGTGCCGGCCCGGGCGATCATCGCCGCCCCGATCGCCGAGGTGATGTGGTCATAGCCCGGGGCGATGTCGGTGGCCAGCGGGCCCAGGGTGTAGAACGGCGCCTCATCGCACAGCTCCTCCTCGAGCCGGACGTTCTCGACGATCTTGTGCATCGGCACGTGGCCCGGGCCCTCGATCATCACCTGCACGCCGGCCGACTTCGCCACGCCGGTCAGCTCGCCCAGCGTCCGCAACTCGGCGAACTGCGCCGCGTCGTTGGCGTCGGCGATCGATCCCGGCCGCAGCCCGTCGCCGAGCGAGAAGGTCACGTCGTAGCGCGCCAGGATCTCGCACAGCTCACCGAAGTTGGTGTACAGGAACGACTCTCGATGATGCGCCAGGCACCAGGCGGCCATGATGGCGCCGCCCCGGCTGACGATGCCGGTGACCCGCTCGGCGGTCAGCGGGATGTGGCGCAGCAGCACCCCGGCGTGCACGGTCATGTAGTCGACACCCTGCTCGCACTGCTCGATCACGGTGTCGCGGTAGACCTCCCAGCTCAGCCGGGTGGGATCGCCCTTGACCTGCTCCAGCGCCTGGTAGATCGGCACGGTGCCGACCGGTACCGGGGAGTTGCGCAGAATCCATTCGCGGGTGGCGTGGATGTCGGCGCCGGTGGACAGGTCCATGATGGTGTCGGCGCCCCACCGGATGGCCCACACCATCTTGTCCACCTCCTCGGCGATCGAGGAGGACACCGCCGAGTTGCCGATGTTGGCGTTGACCTTCACCGCGAAGGCCTTGCCGATGATCATCGGCTCGCTCTCGGGATGGTTGTGGTTGGCCGGGATCACGGCTCGGCCGCGCGCGACCTCGTCGCGGACCAACTCGCCCGGAACGCCTTCCCGCGCGGCGATGAACGCCATCTCACCGGTGATCTCCCCGGCGCGGGCGCGCTGCAACTGGGTGCCGCGGTCGCGCATGATGCCGGGCCGCGGCGGCAGTCCGGCGTGCAGGTCGATGGTGGCCCGCGGGTCGGTGTACGGCCCCGAGGTGTCGTAGAGGTCGAGGTGCTCGCCGTTGCCCTGGGTGATCCGCCGGAACGGCACCCGGGCGCCGTCCGGTAGGTCGCGGTAGGCCTTGGTGCTGCCCGCGATCGGCCCGGTGGTGACGGTGGGGTCGACGAAAAGATCGGTCATCGCTCACTCCCTACGCCGGCATTACCCGGTCAGGTTCGTACGGTCGACGGCTCGCTAGCCGTCCTCTCAGCGCACTGGCAGTGCGCTCCCGTGTGGGTGGTCCTGCAGTACCCAACGTAGCGCGGGAATAACGATTGGTCTTTCGATGATTTGTATAGCTAACATATGCGTTTGCGCCTTCCGCGCCCTGTGCATGCCCGTAACTGATTGCATACGAAACGAGAGTGCTCCGTGACGACCGAAGCCGAGATGACGAACCCCGACATCGCGCCCGCCCCCGACGCGGCCCTGGCCGAGACCGACCGCCGTCGCCGCCGGATGGATCACGACCACCCGCACTACAAGTGGGTGGTGCTGTCCAACACCACGCTGGGCATCCTGCTGGCCGCCGTCAACGCCTCGATCGTGCTGATCTCACTGCCCGCCATCTTCCGCGGCATCGGCCTCAACCCGCTGGCCCCCGGCAACGTCAGCTACCTGCTGTGGATGCTGATGGGCTATTTGGTGGTGACCGCCGTGCTGGTGGTGCCGTTCGGCCGGCTCGGCGACATGTTCGGCCGCGTCCGGATGTACAACATCGGCTTCGTCGTGTTCACGCTGGCCGCGATCGCGCTGTCCTTCGACCCCTTCCACCTCGACGGCGGGGCGATCTGGCTGATCGGGTGGCGGGTGGTCCAGGGCGTCGGCGGCGCGATGCTGATGTCCTCGTCGTCGGCCATCCTCACCGACGCGTTCCCGTCCAATCAGCGCGGCATGGCGCTGGGCGTGAACATGGTCGCGGCGGTCTCCGGCTCGTTCCTGGGCCTGCTGATCGGCGGGGTGCTCTCCGAGATCCACTGGCAGGCCATCTTCTGGGTCGGCGTGCCGATCGGCGTCATCGGCACCCTGTGGAGCGTGCGCTCGCTCAAGGAACTCGGTGTGCGTAGCCCCGGCCGGATGGACTGGGCGGGCACGCTCACCTTCGGCGTGGGCCTGACCGTTCTGCTCATCGGCATCACCTACGGGATCCAGCCCTACGGCGGCTCGACGACTGGGTGGACCAACCCGAAGGTGCTCGCCGCCATCATCGGCGGCCTGGCGCTGCTGGCGCTGTTCTGCCTCGTCGAGCTCCGGGTCCCGCAACCCATGGTCGACGTCCGGCTGTTCCGGTCGGCGGCGTTCGGGATGGGCAACCTGGCCGGGCTGATGTCCTCGGTGGGCCGCGGCGGGTTGCAGTTCATGCTCATCATCTGGCTGCAGGGCATCTGGCTTCCGTTGCACGGCTACAGCTTTGAGTCCACCCCGCTGTGGGCGGGTATCTACCTGCTGCCCGCCACCTTCGGCTTTCTGGCGGCGGCGCCCATCGCCGGCTCGCTGGCCGACCGGTTCGGTGCGCGGCCGTTCACCGTCGGCGGCATGGTGCTGATGGCGGTGACTTTCGTGGCACTGTTGCTGATCCCGGTGAACTTCAACTACTGGGTCTTCGCGGTGCTGGTGTTCCTCAACGGGCTCGGTGGCGGCATCTTCACCGCGCCGAACACCGCGGCGATCATGTCCAGCGTCCCGGCCTCGCAGCGCGGTGCGGCCTCCGGTGTCCGGGCCACGTTCTTCAATGCGGGCTCGTCGCTGTCGATCGGCATCTTCTTCTCGCTGATGATCGTCGGGCTGGCGGCCACGCTGCCGGACGCGATGAGCCGCGGGCTGCAGCAGCAGGGGGTGTCGGCCTCGGTGGCCAACGAGGTGGCCAACATGCCACCGGTGGGCAGCCTGTTCGCGGCGTTCCTCGGCTACAACCCGATCGCCGAACTGCTGGCACCGCACAACGCGCTGCAGCAGCCCGGCGTCAACGCCGAGGTGCTGACCGGCAAGACGTTCTTCCCGAACCTGATCATCGAGCCCTTCCACAGCGGTCTGGTGGTGGTCTTCGGCGCCGCCGCGCTGATGATGGTGATCGGGGCGATCGCCTCGCTGTTCAACCCCGGCCGATACGGCGGCGCCGACACCGACGCGTAGCCACCCGCCGATGGCGTTGCGGCTCTTGATGATCCGGCCCCGGGGCAGGTGCCGTATCGCCCGCTGACCCCGTCGTGTCTACGATCATGGGACCGAACGGAATCGGGCGGTCGGTCCGGTGGTCTGGCGGGCGGGGGTCGGTCATGGATTGGCAGCAGCTCCAACCGTTCCTGGTGGCGCTCGCCATCGGGCTGCTCCTCGGCTTCGAGCGCGAACGCAGCCATCACCGGGAACTGCCCGCCGGATCCAGATCGTTCGCCCTGTTGGCACTGGTCGGTGCCGTCGCCGCCAATTTCGGCACCTGGACCGTGGTGGTCGGGCTGGCCGGGGTGGTGGCGATGCTGGCGCTGGCGTACTTCCGCACCAGCGCGGACGACCCTGGCACCACCACCGAGATCGCCGCCGTGGTCGCCTACCTCCTCGGCGCCCTCGCCTACACCCGGCCGGGGTTGGCGGTCGCGCTCGCCGTGGTCGTTGCCGGCCTGCTGGTGTCCAAGGGGCGCATCCACCGCTTCGCCCGCGAGATCGTCAGCGAGGTCGAACTCGAGGACGCCATCAAGTTCTTCGTGGTGGCGTTCGTGATCCTGCCGCTGCTGCCCGACCAGGGGATCGGTCCCTACGGTGTGCTCAACCCGGCGAAGATCTGGCTGCTGGTGGTGCTCCTCACCGGTATCGGCTGGGTCGGCTACATCGGGGTACGCGCTCTCGGCCCGCAACGCGGGCTGTTGGTGACCGGCCTGGCGGGCGGGTTCGTGTCGGCCACCGCGACCACGGCGTCGATGGGCCGGGTCAGCCGGACGGTCGCCGGCCTGCGGGCACCGCTCGCCGGCGCGTTGCTCGCCAGCCTGGCCACCTTCGTGCAACTGCTCGTGGTGATCGGACTCGTCGATGTCGAGGTGCTGCGCCGGTTGTGGCTGCCGGTCCTCGCCGGGCTGCTGGTGCTCCTGGTGGTCGCAGCGATGGTCTATCGGGGCGCATCGAGGGCGCGGGACCAGGATGCCGCCGAGCCCGATGAGCCGCACCCGATACCGGAGGGCCGGCCGTTCGCGTTGCGCCCCGCGCTCATCCTGGCCGCCGTGCTGACCGGCGCGCTGCTGGTCGGGCGCTGGGGCGCCGCCGTGCTCGGGCCGCGCGGCGCCGTGCTGGCCGCCTTCGCGGCGGGCCTCGCCGACGCCCACGCGGGCTCGGTCGCGGCGGCCAGCCTCGCCGCGAAGGGGGATATCACCGTCGACACCGCGCTCGTCTCCGTCGCCGCCGCGCTCGGTTCCAACCTGATCGTCAAGACCGTGCTGGCCTTCACCGCGGGCGGCCGCCGCTTCGGGCTCGGGTTCCTCGCCGCGATGGCGGTGCCGTCGCTGGTTTTCGGCGCCGCGCTCACCGCGGCCGTCGTCTACGGCTGAACCCGCAACCGCCCACGAAAGCGCCGCTGCGTTGGGTAGTTTCACTGTCCGTGCCCGCTTTGCAGAACCGCCAGATCCTGCTGCGCCGCCGCCCGACCGCGCTGGTGCAACCCGAGGACACCGAGTTGGTGTCCACCCCGGCACCGACACCCGCCGACGGGGAGGCGCTGCTGCGCACCACCTACGTCGGCCTCGACGCCGCGGCCCGCACCTGGCTCAACGACCAGCCCGGCTATCTGCCGCCGGTGCAGATCGGTGAGGTCATCCGCGCGGCCGGGATCGGTGAGGTCGTCGAGACCCGCTGCGACGCGTTCAAGGTCGGCGACGTCGTCACCACGCTGACCGGCTTCCAGGACTACAGCATCATCCGCGACGACGTCTTCGCCACCCCGGTGACGCCGGGCAGCGACCAGCTGGCGGTGATGAGCATGTACGGACCGACCGGCGCCACCGCCTACATGGGCATGACCGACATCGGGCGCCCACGGGAGGGCGAGACCGTCGTCGTCTCCGCGGCGGCCGGGGCCACCGGCTCGGTGGCCGGACAGATCGCCAAGATCGCCGGCGCGCGGGTCGTCGGCATCGCCGGCGGGCCGGAGAAGTGCAAGGCCGTCGTCGAGGACTTCGGCTTCGACGCCTGCATCGACTACAAGAACGAAGATGTGCGGGCCGCACTCAAGCAGCACTGCCCCAAGGGCGTCAACGTCTACTTCGACAATGTCGGCGGACCGATCCTCGACGCCGTGCTCGGCCGGCTCGCGATGAAGGCGCGGGTGGTGCTGTGCGGGGTGATCTCCAGTTACCTCACCGGCGAGCATCCCGGCCCGGCCAACTACGTCAACCTGCTGTCGAAGACGGCCTCGATGCAGGGCTTCAACGCCCTGGACATGTGGGAGCGCTTCGAGGACGCCTACGCCGACCTGCGCCGCTGGGAGGCCGAGGGCAAGCTGGTGCACCGCGAGACCGTGCTCGACGGCCTGGAGAGCTGCGTCGAGGCGCTCAACGGTCTGTTCACCGGGGCCAACATCGGCAAGATGCTGGTGAAGATCAACGAGCCCAGCTGACTTTGCGTTGAGTCAGACCTCACGCACACCCGCACTCGCACAACGTGTGCGTGGGCTCTGGATCAACGCCGCAGATCGACCAGCACGGGCGCGTGATCGCTGGGTGACGGATCGCCCTTCTTGCCGGGGCGGCGTTCGTCCTTGACGATCTCGGCGTGCACCACCCGCTGCGCCAGCCCGGGTGAGCCGAGGATGAAGTCGATGCGCATCCCGCGTCGCTTCTGGAACGCCAGCTGCGTGTAGTCCCAATAGGTGTACACCCCGGGCCCGGGGGTGTACGGCCGCACCACATCGGTGAACCGGGCGTCGACGATGGCGTTGAACGCCTTGCGCTCCGGCTCGGAGACGTGGGTTGCGCCGTCGAAAACCGCCATATCCCAAACGTCTTCGTCGGTGGGCGCGATGTTCCAGTCGCCGACCAGCGCCACTGGCGCGTCGGGGTCGTCGTGCAGCCAGGTTTCCGCGGTATCCCGGAGCGCGGCAAGCCATTCCAGCTTGTACCGGTAGTGCGGATCGGCCAGCGTGCGACCGTTCGGAACATACAGGCTCCACACCCGAACCCCCGCGCAGGTGGCACCCAAGGCGCGAGCCTCCGCAGCGGGATCGGCGCCGTCCTTGCTCCAGGTCGGCTGGCCCTCGAAACCCGCCTGCACATCGTCGAGGCCGACCCGCGACGCGATCGCCACCCCGTTCCACTGGTTGAACCCGCAGTGCACCACCTCGTAGCCGGCCGCCACGAACGGCATGGCCGGGAACTGGTCGTCGGAGCACTTGGTCTCCTGCATCGCCAGCACGTCGACGTCGCCGCGTTGCAGCCAGTCGACGACGCGGTCCACCCGGGCGCGAATCGAATTCACGTTCCAGGTGGCCAGGCGCAGGACGTCGGCGGGCATGTCCTACACCCTACGGGCGATCAGGTCGCGGGCATCGACGTAGCGATGATGATGGTGCAGGCCGAAGCCCAGCGAGGCGTACAGCGCGATGGCGGCGGCGTTGTCGGTCAGCACCTGCACGTAGACCCGCTCGGCACCGCGGTCGGCGCCCCACGCCAGCAGGGCCCGGCACAGCGCCCGGGCGTGGCCGCGCCTGCGGTGCTCGCCCGGGACGTGAACGGCCGAAATGCCAAGCCAGCGCGTGCCATCCGGGGCCGTCGTCACCGCGCCGCGTCCGACCGCCGCGTCCGCGGCGGTGGCGAACACCACCTCGCCGTCGACCACCGCGGTGAGCACCGCGGGCGGGACGTCGCGGCCGTAGCGGGCCAGCCACGCCGCGTCGGGCCGGTCCAGCAGGACCGTGCCGGCGACGGTGGTGGTCTCGGGCAGGTCGGCGACCATCACCCGGGTCTGCTTGACGCCCGCGCCGCCGCCGAGCCCGCGCACCGGGACCAACCGGTCCGGCAGCGCCAGCCACGGCGGCAGGCCGCGCCGGGCATACCAGTCGACGATCGCCGGCAGGGTCGCGACCGTGACCGCAAAGTCCAGCGGCACAGCGGAATTCGCGCGGCTGGTGTAGCCGCCCGCGGCGCGCAGCAGCCAGCCGTCCTGCCAGTGCTGCTCGGTGCCCGGCCAGGCCAGCGCGGCGGCGTGCTCCAGCGCGCGAATTTCCGAGGCGCGCACCGGCCGATGGCTCAGCTCGCGCATCGCCACCACATCGTCGCGCGAGATCTCGACCAGTTCACCGGACTTCGAGCGCACAACCACGTTCGGGGTCAACGCCAGCAGGTGCCCGATGACGTCGGTGAACTCTCCGGTGGGCAGGCGGTGGCGAATGCTGACCCGGCTGCCGACCGACGGAATCATCGGCTCAGTGGCCGAACGGGTCGGGCACCTCGCCCGGCGTCCACGACAGCCCCGGCACCCCCCAGCCGTGCGACTTCACGGACCGCCTCGCGGCGCGGGCGTGCCGGCCGATCAGCTTGTCCACGTAGAGGAAACCGTCGAGATGCCCGGTCTCGTGCTGCAACATCCGGGCGAACAACCCGTGACCTTCGAGCGTGATCGCCGCCCCGTCGGCGTCCAGGCCGGTCACCCGCGCCCACGACGCCCGTCCGCAGGGGAACGACTCGCCCGGCACCGACAGACAACCCTCATCGTCGTTGTCCGGGTCGGGCATCGTCTCCGGGATCTCGGAGGTCTCGAGCACCGGATTGACCACGACGCCGCGCCGGCGCGAGGACATGCCGCGGTCGTCGGCGCAATCGAAGACGAACACCCGGAGGCCCACCCCGATCTGGTTGGCCGCCAAGCCCACTCCGTTGGCGGCGTCCATGGTGTCGTACATGTCCTTGATCAGGTCAGCCAGATCGGCGGGCAGGGCTCCGTCCGGCCCGACCGGCACCGGGCTGGTCGGGCTGTGCAGAACGGGGTCACCCAGGATCACAATCGGTCGGACGGCCATGAACGGCAAGCTTAAGTCAGCCGACGCGCGGGGTCGGGTGCCGTCCCAACGCTGGACGACGTGATTGAATGAGCGCCGAACCACTCCGGATGTCAGTGCAGATCGTGGAAAGGGCCCACAGGTCGAAATGGACGGCGCCATCGCACGGGCCGAGCGGTCGAATGACGACGCCGAGCTGCCCGATGGTCTGACCCGCCGCGAATACGACATCCTGGCGTTCGAGCGGCAGTGGTGGAAGTACGCCGGTGCCAAGGAAGAGGCGATTCGCGAGCTGTTCTCGATGTCGGCGACGCGCTACTACCAGGTGCTCAACGCGCTCGTGGACCGTCCCGAGGCGCTCGCGGCGGACCCGATGCTGGTCAAGCGGCTGCGCCGGCTGCGGGCCAGTAGGCAAAAGGCGCGCGCCGCACGTCGGCTGGGCTTCGAGGTTCCCTGATTCCGCCGGATCCGCGATGAGCGCTTTCGCGGGGGGCGACCGACCGCAGTTACAGTGGGCCCGATGAACGAGCGCGTTCCCGACTCCTCCGGGCTGCCCCTGCGCGCCATGGTGATGGTGCTGCTGTTCCTGGGAGTGATTTTCCTGCTGGTCGGCTTCCAGGCCATGGGCTCGGGCAACGATTCCAGCGACGACTCGTCGGCCACCACCGTGACCACCACCACCTCCAAGACGTCCGCGGCTCCCGCGCCCAAGGCTGACGTGCGGGTTTTCAACGTCAGCAGCGACGAGGGGGTGGCCGCCCGCACCGGTGACCGGCTGCGCGAGGCGGGCTGGAACGTCACCGAGACCGGCAACCTCACCGCGTCGGAGGTGACGGCGACGACGGTGTACTACGGCACCACCGCCGGCGAGCAGGCCGCCGCCGAGGCGGTCGCCAAGGTCCTCGACGTACCGGTGCAGCCACGAATTCCGGAAATCGCCGAGCAGCCTCCGGGCGTGATCGTTCTGGTGACCGGATAGAGTGCCTCCCATGGTTAAGCCGCTCAGCCAGCTGAAAACTGCCGCCGCCGTCCTGCTCGTCGCGCCCGTCGCGCTGCTCGCCGCCTGCTCGCCCAACGAGCCCGTCGCGACGCAGCCGGGCACCACCCCGCCGATCTGGACCGGTTCGCCCGACCCGTCGGCTCCGGCGGTGCCCGAGAACGAGCAGGTGACGGTCGAGAAGAAGACCATCCACGCCATCATCGCCGGCCCGGACGGCGCCCAGCTCGCGGCGGCGACCATCGACTTCAACGAGAAGGTCGCCAAGGTCACCGTGCAGACCACCGGCGCGGGCAAGCTCGCCCCGGGCCTGCACAACCTGCAGCTGACCTCCGTCGGGAAGTGCGAGGGCGACTTCGCGTCCGCCGGTGATCCGGTCGCGCCGAACAGCCAGCTGGTACCCCTGCAGATCGGCGCCGACGGCACCGGCATGCTCGTCACCACCAGCGACGTCCTGAAGGAGGACGAGCTGCTCGACGGGGACAAGTCGGCGCTGGTGATCTACGACAAGTCCGAGACGGTCGCCGATCAGACCACGCAGCCCGCCGGCGGCGCCGCCAAGCGCGTGGCGTGCGGTGTCCTCACCTCCGGCTAGCACATCCCCCGGTAAACGGGCGGCCGCGCGCATCGACTTCGCCGGGTCGCCCCGGCCAACCCTGGGCGTGGAGTGGGAGTTCGCGCTGGTCGACAAGGCCACCGGCGACCTGAGCAACGAGGCGACGGCGGTGATCGCCGAGGTCGGCGAGAGCCCGCACGTGCACAAGGAACTGCTGCGCAACACCATCGAGGTGGTCACCGGTATCTGCGAGACGGTGCCCGAGGCGATGGCCGACCTGCACTCCACCCTGGTGTCGGCGCACGACATCGTCAGCGACCGCGGCATGGAATTGTTCTGCGCGGGCACGCACCCGTTCGCGCAGTGGTCGACGCAGAAGCTCACCGACGCCCCCCGCTACGCCGAACTGATCAAGCGCACCCAGTGGTGGGGGCGCCAGATGCTGATCTGGGGCGTGCACGTCCACGTCGGCATCTCCTCGGCGCACAAGGTGATGCCGATCATCTCCTCGCTGCTCAACCACTACCCACACCTGCTGGCGCTGTCGGCGTCGTCGCCGTTCTGGGCCGGGGAGGACACCGGCTACGCCAGCAACCGGTCGATGATGTTCCAGCAGTTGCCCACCGCGGGGCTGCCGTTCCAGTTCCAGACCTGGCGGGAGTTCGAGCGGTTCGTGCACGATCAGAAGACCACGGGCATCATCGATCATGTCAACGAAATCCGCTGGGACATCCGGCCTTCGCCGCACCTGGGCACCGTCGAGGTACGCATCTTCGACGGGGTGTCCAACCTGCGCGAGCTGTCCGCCCTGGTGGCGCTGACGCACTGCCTGATCGTCGACCTCGACCGCCGGCTTGACGCCGGTGAGGAGCTGCCGGTGATGCCGCCCTGGCATGTGCAGGAGAACAAGTGGCGCGCGGCCCGCTATGGTCTGGACGCGATCATCATCCTCGATGCCGACAGCAACGAGCGGCTGGTCACCGAGGACCTCGACGATCTGCTGACCCGCCTCGAGCCGGTGGCCCGGTCGCTGGACTGCGCCGCGGAACTGGCGGCGGTCGCGGAGATCCCGCGCCGGGGCGCGTCGTATCAGCGGCAGCGGCGGGTAGCCGAGGAGAACGACGGTGACCTGCGCGCCGTGGTCGATGCGCTGGTCGGCGAGTTGGAACTCTAGAGCGGCAGCTGGGAGGCAGTGTGAGCACGCACCGGACCAGGCGAGCCGCCGTCGTCCTGATGGTGGCCGCCGTCATCACGGCCGGCTGCGCCAAGGAGATCGACGGCACCCCGGTGGCCACCCCGGGTCAGGCCGGCAAGGGTCTGGGGCCCGCCGACCTGCTCAGCACCACCTGCCGGCAGTTCCTCCAGATGGACGAGCCCGGCCGCCGCGAGGTGATCACCGCGATCGGTGAGAGCGGCAACAAGTTCATCGCCGGAAACCCCGAACTGTGGGCCGGAGTGGCGGGCGCGCTGTGCGGGTTCGTCGATCCGAGCGCACCGGTGAAGGACATCATCCTGGGGATGCGGTAGCCGATGTCTTCGCCTGCGCCGCAGCCCATGTTCCCGCTGCAGTCCGCGCTGCTGCCGGGCGAGGTGCTGCCGCTGCGGATATTCGAGCCGCGGTACGCGCGACTGGTTGAGGACTGCCTGGCGATGACCGAGCCGGCGTTCGGCGTCGTGCTCATCACCCGGGGCCGGGAGGTGGGCGGCGGAGACGTCCGCGGCGATGTCGGCGTGCTGGCGCACATCGCCGAGTACGCCGAGCTCGGGATGGGCCTCTATCAACTGCAGGCGCTCAGCGGTGAGCGAATCCGGGTCCGGGACTGGCTGCCCGACGAGCCCTACCCTCGGGCCGCCGTCGAGCCCTGGCCTGACGAGCCGGGGCCGCCGGTCGGCCACGACCGCATCGGCGAGGTGGTCGACCGGATCCTGGCGCTGTACCAGATGGTCGCCACGGCCCGCGGCGCCACGCTGCGCGCCGACGCGCTGGCGGTGGAGCCGGAGGTCGCCGACGACCCGTCGCGGCACCTCTACGCGCTGGCCGCCCGGGTGCCGATGGGCCAGGCCGACCGGTATGCGGTGCTGTGCGCACCCACCCTGGCCGAGCGGGTCGACGTGTTGACCGACGCGATCGAAACCGTCTCGGCCATGGTCGAATTCCAATTGGCCGCCGAGGAGGACTAGGGCGGGCCGGCCGTCAGCCTGCCGCCCACTGCTTGGCCTGCTCGAGTTCGTCGAGGCCGAACAGGGCGAGTTCCCCGGGGACCATCCAGGCCAGGGCGTGCAGGGTGTGGCCGACCCAGTCCTTGTCCGAAACCACCGCGACCCGCTTGAACGCCGAATGGTGCCGGAAGAGCGCACCGAAGCCCTGCCGCATGTCCTCCAGCAGGCCGCCCGGCCCGAAGCCCTCGTAGTCGTCGGCGATCACCTCGACGATCCTGATCTCGGGCGAGTCGAGCATCGTCCGCATCGTCGGCGTGAACTCCTTGATGTCGTCCCGACGCAGCCGGCCCGACACCCGGATGCCGGTCACCCCTTCCGGCATGTCCCGCAGGACCTCGATCATCGGATTTCCCCTTCCCGGGCCCGTGCCGGCCCCCTGCACCTCCGGTCCCATTGTGCGCGGCGTCGTCTATGTTGGTCGTCGGTCGGATGTCAGAGGGAAGGGATGACGACATGCGAATGCTGAAGGTGATCGTGCTGGCGGCCGCGCTGGTTGCGCTGGGATCGCCGGCCCAGGCCGCGGCGGCGCCGAAGAACTACTGCGCCGATCTCAAGGGCGACCAGGTCGGCTCGGCATGCCAGATCAAGGTTTCCGACCCCGGCTACGAGATCAGCATCAGCTTCCCGAGCGACTACCCCGATCAGAAGTCGATCGCCGAGTACATCTCGCAGACCCGCGACCAGTTCCTCAACGTGGCCAAGTCCTCCACGCCCAGGGACCTGCCCTACGAGCTGGACATCACCGCCAACAAGTACAGCTCGGCGATACCGCCGCGGGGCACCACGTCGGTGGTGCTGACGGTCTACCAGAGCACCGGCGCCGCGCACCCGGTGACGTCGTTCAAGGCGTTCAACTGGGACCAGGCCTATCGCAAGGCGATCACCTACGACACGCTGTGGCAGGCCGACACCGACCCGCTGAAGGTGGTCTTCCCGATCGTGCAGGCCGACCTGCAGAAGCAGGCGGCGGAAACGGTGCCGATCGCGCCGTCGGTGGGGCTGGACCCGACCTACTACCAGCAGTTCGCCGTCACCAATGACGGGGTGATCTTCTTCTTCGGTCAGGGTCAGTTGCTGCCGGAGGTGGCCGGTCCCGTGCAGGTGCTGGTGCCGCGCTCGGCGATCGACCCGATGCTGGCCTGAGTCCGTCGGTCAGAGCCTCTGCGCCTCGACGAAGGTGGTGTCGGGCACCGGGTCCTCGAGATCCTCGGGCACCTGCCGCCCGTAGTGCGCCATCAGGTCGGCGGCGGTGATCGTGCTCACCTCCCAGCCGCGTTCGGTCAGCCACTGCGCGACGTCGGTGCGGGGTTCGAGGTACCACAGCCGGCTCGGGTCCGGAACCTCCGGGCGCCCGGCGGCCCGGGCGGCCTCGCGCGCCCGATCGATGCGGGCGCGGCGGCGGGCCAACCCGTCGGCGGAATAGAAGTCGGGGCCGAACGCCTCGACGTCGAGCCGGCTGCCCGTCGCGCTGAGGCGGTCGATGTGTTCGAACAGTGCGTCCTGGTCGGCCGCCGACAGGTAAGGCAACAACCCCTCGGCGGACCATGCGGTGGGCCGTGACGCGTCGAAACCGGCCTGCCGCAAAGCGTTTGGCCAGTCCTTGCGCAGGTCGATGGGCACCGCCACGTACCCGGTGGCCGGCCGGGCGGCGTGCGCGATCAGCACGCGCTGCTTGAAATCCAGCACCTTGGGCTGGTCGAGTTCGTAGACGACGGTCCCGGAGATCCACGGCAGCCGCCATGCGCGGGTGTCCAGCCCGGCCGCGAGGATCACCACCTGGTCCAGACCGTTGGCGCCGGCCGTGGTGAAGAAGTCGTCGATCTGCTTTGTGCGACAGGCGATGTAGGCCGACATCGCCCGCATCCGGTCGCCCTCCTCCCCGAAGGGCGACCGCCAACCCGCCTCGACGGCGGCGTCGATGAAGAAGTGGACGAACGGATCGGTGTAGAGCGGGTACTCGGCATCGGTCTCGTTGGCGCGGGCCCGGGCCACGCTCAGCGCCGTCGCTCCCACCCCCTCGGTGATGCCCCAGGTGTCGTCGTCGGTCCGGCTCACGAGTTCTTGTCCGCCCCCCCGCTGAAGTCGTCCACGTCGCGCATCTCGTCCTGGGTGAGCAGGTCGTTGCGGATGTTCTCTTCACGGTAGGCCAACTGCCCGACCCGGTGTGCGACCACCGGCGCGGTGATGAGGGTGAACATGGCCGTCAAGATGATCATCCCGATGTCGGCGTTGCCGCGCAGTCGGATCGCCGCGCCGCCGAGCACCAGCAGCAGGCCCAGCACCTGGGGCTTGGTGGCGGCGTGCATGCGGGTCAGGGTGTCGGGGAAGCGCACCACGCCGATGGCGGCGGTCAGCGCCAGCGCCGAGCCGCCCAGAACCAGCACGGCGGTCACGCTGTCCAGGACGCCCATCACGGATCCCCCCGGTCGATGTCGGGCACCCGGAAGCGCGCCACGCTGACCGAGCCGACGAAGCTGATCAACGCCAGCGCGGCCAGGCTGTACGTCACCGTGGTGTCGAGTGTGAAGGCGGCCCAGGTACCGATGCTGCACATCGTCACCGCGACCAGGGTGTCCACCGCGACCAGCCGGTCCAGGGTGCTCGGCCCGGCCAGCAGTCGGATCATCGTCACGGCCGCAGCCGCGGTCAGCATCACGCCGGCCAGCACCCACACGATGGTCATGTGCGATCCGCCTCCACTCCTCGCTCGCGCGTCATACGCGATCTGCCTCCTCGATTTCGCTTGCCACCGGCCGCCATTCGGACTCCCGCTCGAAGGCCGCGACCAGCATCCGCTCCAACGTGGCCGCCTGGCGGTAGAACCGCTCCACCGAGCGCCGCGACCCGACGTCGAGTACGTGGACGTACACCAGTCGACGGGCCTGGTCGATCTCCAGCACGATCGTGCCCGGGGTCAGGTTCATGATGTTGACCGCCAGGGCCAGCACGAGATCGGACTTCAGCGCCAGCCGGGCCCGCAGCACCGCCGACAGCGGCGGCGGTCCGGGCCGCAGCGCCAGCCAGGCCACCTGCGTCGAGGACACCACCAGCCACCAGGCCACGTTGAGCGTCAGCCACAGCAGCGACAGCGGGTGCAACCTGCCCTGCACGGGAACCGCGGGCAACGGCAGCAGCAGGGTGATCAGCAGCGCGACCGCCAACCCGGACACCACGTTGGCTGCGGTCACGTTGCCCCACAACAACAACCACACCAGGGTCAGCCAGACCAGCACCCAGATCCGAAGCGCCCATGCCTTCATAGCCGTGTTCCCAACACCGCACTGATGTACTGACCGCGGTCGAGCACCTCGTCGGCGGCGCGGTCGCTGAAACCGAAGATCGGGCCCGCCGCCACCGTGAGCGCCAGCCCGACCGCGATGAGACCCATTGTCGGGGCGACCATTCCGATGGGCATCCGCCCGACGTCGCCGCGGTCGTCGAATGCCACGTCCTGGGAGTAGTCGGCCAGCAGCGCCGAGGGTGCCGAATCGGCCATCGCCCCTTCGGGGGCGTCGGCGCGGGCCCGCCAGAACGCCTTGGTCCACACCCTGGCCACCACGTACAGCGTCAGCAGGCTCGTCACCACCGAACCGCCGACCAGCAGCCACGCCAGCACCGAGCCGTCCTGGGTGCCGGCCTCGAGCAGCGCCACCTTGCCGATGAAGCCCGAAAACGGCGGTATGCCACCGAGATTGAGGGCCGGAACCATGAAGACGAACGCCAGTAGCGGACCGGCGGCGGCCAGCCCGCCGAGCCGGCGCAGGGTGGAGGCGCCGGCCTGCCGCTCGATGAGTCCGACGACCAGGAACAGGGTGGTCTGCACGACGATGTGGTGGGCCACGTAGTAGATGGCGCCCGACATACCCAGCCGGTTGGACAGCGCGATCCCGAACACCATGTAGCCGATGTGGCTGACCAGGGTGAACGACAACAGTCGTTTGATGTCGCTCTGCGCGATCGCGCCCAGGATGCCGACGAGCATGGTCAGCAGCGCGGCGACCAGCAGCACCTCGTTCAGGCCGGCCGCCGGGAACAGCAGCGAGTGGGCCCGGATGATCGCGTACACACCGACTTTGGTCAGCAGCCCGGCGAACACCGCGGTCACCGGGGCGGGCGCGGTGGGGTAGGAGTCCGGTAGCCACGCCGACAACGGGAACACCGCCGCCTTGATCCCGAAGGCCACCAGCAGGACCGCGAACAGCGCACCGCGGGTGCCGCCGCTGATGTCGTGCAGGCGCAGCGAGAGCTCGGCCATGTTGAGGGTGCCGGTGGCGGCGTAGATCAGCGCCAGGCCGATCAGGAAGATCAGCGAGGACACCATCGACACCATGACGTAGGAGATGCCGGCCCGCACCCGCTCCTCGCTGGCGCCGATGGTCAGCAGCACGAAGCTCGCCGACAGCAGCACCTCGAAGCCGACGTAGAGGTTGAACAGGTCACCGGCCAGGAACGCCGTGCACACCCCCGCCGACAGCACCAGGTAGGTGGGCAGGAAGATCGACACCGGCTGACGGTCGTCACCGTCGCGGATGCCCTGGCCGATGGCGTAGAACACCACCGCCAGCAGCACGATCGCCGACACCACCAGCATCAGCGCCGAGAGCCGGTCGGCGACCAGCGTGATGCCCAGCGGCCCGAGCCCGGCACCGGTCGGCCCCCAGCCGCCGACATGCAGCGCCTGGGTGCCGTCGCGGTCGGTCAGATACACCAGCGCCCCGCACACCGCCAGCACGGCGGTGAGCGCGACCACCGTGATCAACCGCTGCAGGCGCGGGCGCCGTCCGGCGATCAGGGTCAGGGCAGCGGCCGTCAGCGGGATCAGCACCGGCAGCGGCATCAGGACACCGGCGAGGCTCATCGCGACCCCTCGTGCCCGGGCAGCGCGTCGAGTTCGTCCGGCTCGTCGGTGTCGCGATGAGGCGCATGCACCGGTGCGTCCTCGTCGATCCAGGACGCCTCCTCGTCGGAGAGCTTCGAGACCCGGGTGTCCTCGGGGTCGTTGCCGACCTCCTCCTCAGTGGTCAGCCGAAACGACCGGTAGGTCAGGGCCAACACGAACGCCGCGATCCCCATCGCGATCACGATGGCGGTCAGGATCATGCCCTGCGCCAACGGGTCCGCGGTCGTCGTCTCCGAGCCGCTGGTCCGGCCGCGCACCGGCGGATTGCCCGACGGTCCGCCGACGGTGAGGATCAGCAGGTTCACGGCGTTACCGAACAGCAAGAGTCCCAAGAGCATTCGGGTCAGGTTGCGGGAGAGCAGCAGGTACACCCCGCAGCTGGTGAGGCCGCCGATGATGACGAGCGGGACGAGGTAGGCGGTCACGAGACCCTCGCCTTCGCGACGACGGGCGCCTCGGCCATCTCGACGTCGATCCGCGCACCGAGGCTGCGCAGCACGTCGAGCACCAGGCCGACCACGATGAGGTACACCCCGAGGTCGAAGAACAGCGCGGTGACGATCTTGACGGTGCCGAGCAGCGGCAGCTGCAGCGAGATCACCGCCGACGAGAGTGCGGGCGCACCGAGCAGCATCGAACCCACCGCGGTGCCCGCCGACAGGGCCAGCCCGGCGCCCAGGATCTTGCCCGCGTCCAGCGGCAGCGTCTCGCCGAGTTCGTAACGCCCGCCGGCCAGGTAGCGCAGCACCAGCGCCAGTCCGGCGGTCAGCCCGCCGGCGAAGCCGCCGCCGGGGGTGTTGTGCCCGGTGAAGAAGAAGTACACCGACAGCACCATGATGAGCGGGAAGATCATCCGGGTCGCGACCTCGAGCACCAGCGAGCGGTAGCGCGGGTCGCGCAGTTCGCTGCCGCGCAGCCAGGTCGTGTCGCTGACCGACGGGCTGTAGCGGGCCGGGGGCAGCGTGCCGATGTCGGGCTGGCCGATCTGTGATGGCTCGCTCCCCCTCGGGCCGGGGGCCCGCATCGTCGGCTCGCCGGCGTCGGAAACCCTTGGCGCCGAGCCGAATCGGCGGTTGCGGAACACCAGCGAGGCAACCCCGGTGGCGGCGACCACCAGCACGGAGACCTCGCCGAGGGTGTCCCAGGCGCGGATGTCGACCAGGAGCACGTTGACGGTGTTGGCGCCGTGGCCGCGGTAGTAGGCGGCGTCGGGCAGCAGTTCGGCGATCGGGGTGGTGCTGCGGGCGGCCTTGGCGAACACCGCCAGGGCGGTGACGGTGGCGCCGACCGCCAGCGACAGCAGTACCTTGGGCAGCCGGTGCCGCCTGGCGCCCGGGTCCTCGGCCTCCGCGGGCAGGGTCCGCAGCACCAGCACGAAGATCACCAGAGTCAGCGTCTCCACCAGGAACTGCGTCAGCGCCAGGTCGGGGGCGCCGTGGAAGGCGAAGACGACACCGCAGCCGTAGCCGGTGATCCCGACGAGCAGCACCGCCGCCAGCCTGTTACGCATCACCGTCGCCGCCACCGCCGCGCCCAGCATCAGCAGGCCCACCACCGGCTGGACCAGCGAGTCCCACAACCGGAAATCGGGATGGTCGCGGGCGCCGAGCGTCAGCACCACCACCGGCAACAGCACCAGCGTGGACAGGATCACCGCCTGGGTCGCCGGTATCGAGCCGCGCTGGGTGATCGCGGTCAGCCGCACCGAGGCCACGTCGGCGCCCCGGATGACGGCGTCGTAGACGCGGTCGGCGTTGCCCAGCGGCAGCCACGTCGAGTCGCGCACCCGGTGCAGCCGGTTGCGGCCGAAGAACAGGCCGGCGCCGAGCACCAGCACCAGCACCGACAGCGCCAGCGGCAGGTTGAAGCCGTGCCACAGTGTCAACGCGTAGTGGCCGTCGGCGGTACCCGCGGGCGGCAGGGTGTCGGCGTAGTCGTCGAGCGTGTCGTCCAGGCGGCCCGGCGCCAGGCCGAACAGCAGACCCGCCGCGGCCAGGATCGCCGGGGCGAGCAGGAACGTGGCCTTCGGGCGGTGCAGGTTGGCCACCAGGATGGTAGGACCGTGAAAACCCTTGCGCGCGAACGCTCCCCACAGGAAGCGCAGGCTGTAGATCGTCGTGAACACCGACCCGGATACCACGCCGGCCAGCACCACCGGGGCCCAGAAGCCCAGCGAGGCACTGTGCGCGATCGCCTCGAAGTCGGCCTCCTTGGCGATGAAGCCCAGGAACGGCGGCAGCGCGGCCATGCTCGCGGTCGCCGCGGCGGCGATGACGAACAGCCCCGGCAGCCGGCTGCCCAGCCAGGCCAGCCTGCGGATGTCGCGGGTGCCGGTGGCGTGGTCGATGACGCCGACCACCATGAACAGCGTGGCCTTGAACAGCGCATGTGCGCACAGCATGGCCAGGCCGGCCAGCATCATGTCCTGTCCGCCGCCGCCCACCATGATGGTGATGAAGCCGAGTTGGCTGACGGTGCCGAAGGCCAGGATCAGTTTGAGGTCGTATTCGCGCACCGCGCGCCAGCCGGCCAGCAGCATGGTGGCCAGGCCGAGGGTGATCACCGTCGGGTGCCAGCCGGGGGAGTGGGCGAACCCCGGTGCCAGCCGGGCGATCAGGTAGACGCCGGCCTTGACCATCGCCGCGGCGTGTAGGTAGGCACTCACCGGGGTCGGGGCGGCCATGGCGCCGGGTAGCCAGAAGTGGAACGGCACGATCGCCGACTTGGACAGTGCGCCCACGAGCACCAGGACGACCGCGACCGCGACTGCGGTGCCGTGGGGCGGCGCGGCCACCAGTTCGGAGAGCAGGAAGGTGCCCGCGGCGTGCCCGAGGATGACGATGCCGGCCAGCATCGCCAGCCCGCCCGCGGTGGTGACCAGGAGGGCCTGCATGGCGGCGCGACGGCTGGTCGCGCGCTCGGCGTAGTGGCCGACGAGCAGGAATGAGAGCACCGTGGTCAGTTCCCAGAACGTGTAGAGCAGCAGCATGTTGTCGCTGATCACCAGGCCGAACATCGCCCCGGAGAACGCCACCAGTTCGGCGGCGAAGCTGGGCAGCCGGTTCTCGGTGTGCCCGTCGCGATGGTCGAAGTAGCCGGCGCAGTAGAACAGCACCAGGGCGCCGATGCCCAGCACGAGCACGCTCATGATCGCGGCCAGGGTGTCGAAGCGCAGGTCGATGTCCATCGACAGTTCCGGCACCCACGGGATCCGCACCGTTTCGGCGGCGTGGCCGTCCGACGGCCAGTTCAGCGCCACCCAGACCAGCGACGCCGCCGGCACCAGCGCCAGGGGATAGAAGGCCAGCCGACCCCACCGCATCACAAGGACCGGCGCCACGGCGGCGGCGATCGCATGCGCGAGCAGGACGACGAGCATGGCACTCCGATCTTCAGGACGCGTGGGCGCGTCCTGATCTGGTGGGCGCGCCAGCGCGTCGGTGATCTACCGGTCGGTCGGGGTGTCAGCCTTGTTCGGGCTTGGTCTTAGCACCACTCTACGTGCTTGACGCGACGGTGAAATGCCCAGCCCACCGGACGGTGCCGCTCGGGCGGTCGGTATCGGAGATGAGTATGACTGTGTGGCAGTGCTTTTCAGCGCTTCTCGGCGCTGCTCAGCATCCGGCGAACGGCGATCCGGCGGCATTCCACTGTGGTCGGCCGTCGACCTGGCCCACGCGGGGCGCGCAGTGCCGAGCGCCCATCAGGCGCAGCGGCACCGCGTGTCCGGCCAGGCCGAGCCCGGCGCCGAGAATCGGCCAGATCGGCCAGAAGTACCACGCGCCCGCCGTCAGCCCGACGGCCAGCCAGACCGTCAGCACGATGACGACCATGGTCAGGTACGCGGCGAGGTGCAGACGCACCGACATCCGGGCGGCGTTGCGGCGGGCTGCGACCCGGCGGGGGTCGGTGCGGCGCAACCGGGCCACCGGCAGGTCGGCGGCCAGCCGGCGCAACTCGTCGGCGGTCTGGGCGGCGAAGGCGGCCTGCAGCCGGCGCTCGTACTCGGTCATGTCGAGGTAGCCCTGCGCCAGCGCTTGGCCCAGGACGTTCGCGGTGTTCTCGCGGTCGCGGTCGCCGACCCGGACGGCTGAGATGGGAGCAACGGGAAGAGTCATATTCCAACTGTGACATGTCACTCATGGACCGTCAAGCCTGTAGTTGAATCGGGGCCATGGCTGATTCGAAATCGGTCGACCGAGTCGTCAGGGCCACCCGGCTCATCGCCGCGCCCGCCGCGACGGTCTTCGAACTGATCGCCGACCCGGCCCGCCAGCCGGAGTGGGACGGCAACGACAACCTCGGCAGGGCCGAGCCCGGCCAGCGGGTGCACGGGGCGGGCGAGGTGTTCACCATGACGCTCAACCACGGCGCGGTGCGGGAGAACCACGTCGTGGAGTTCGACGAGGGCAGGCTGATCGCCTGGTGTCCCGCCGAGCCGGCCGCCGCGCCGCCGGGGCATCTGTGGCGCTGGGAACTCGAACCGGTGGACGCGGGGCACACCCGGGTCACCCACACCTACGACTGGAGCCGGCTGGCCGACCCGAAACGACTGGAGCGGGCCCGCGCCACCACGGCCGAGCGGTTGCGCGCGTCGATGGACCGGCTGGCTGCGGTCGCCGAGCGGTCCTGAGGTGTCGCTGACCCTGCCTCAGTGGCCTTCGGCGAACGCGCGCAGCGACTCCACCTGAACCGGGTCCAGCGACGGCCGCACCGTCTCGCGGGCCTTGGCGACGTCGGCGGCCGTGACGTCCGCGGCGTCGATCGAACGCCGCATCGCGGTCAACGCGGCCTCCCGCAACAGGGCCACGCAGTCGGCCGCGCTGTAGCCGTCCAGTTCGGTGGCCAGCTTGTCCAGGTCGACGTCCGCGCTCAACGGCACGGATTTGCCTGCAGTGCGCAGGATTTCGCGGCGGGCATCGGCATCGGGCGGCTCGACGAAAACCAGTTTCTCCAGCCGCCCGGGTCGCAAGAGTGCCGGATCGATGAGGTCCGGACGGTTGGTGGCGCCCAGGACGACCACGTCGCGTAGCGGCTCGATGCCGTCGAGTTCGGTGAGCAGCGAGGCCACCACCCGGTCGGTGACGCCCGAGTCGAAGCTCTGCCCTCGGCGCGGCGCCATCGCGTCGATCTCATCGAGGAAGACCAGTGACGGCGCGGAATCCCTTGCCCGGCGGAACAATTCGCGCACGGCCTTCTCCGAGGAGCCGACCCACTTATCCATCAACTCGGCACCCTTGACGGAGTGCACGCTCAACCGGCCGGAACTGGCCAGCGCACGCACCACGAACGTCTTGCCGCAGCCCGGCGGGCCGTAGAGCAGCACACCCTTCGGCGGGTCCACGCCGAGGCGGGCGAAGGTGTCCGGATGCTGCAGCGGCCACAGCACGGCCTCGGTCAGCGCCGCCTTGGTGTCGGCCATGTCGCCGACGTCCTCCAGTGTCACCGAGCCGACCGAGACCTCCTCGGTGGCCGACCGGGACAGCGGCCGGATGACCGTCAGCGCGCCCTTGAAGTCGTCCTGGGTGAGCGACGGCGGCTTGCCGTCCTCGCTGGCGCGCGCCGCCGCCCGCAGGGCCGCCTCGCGCACCAGCGCGGCCAGGTCGGCGCGCACGAAACCCGGTGTGCGGTCCGCGATCTCGGACAGCGCCAGATCCTTGGCCGGAACGTCGCGAAGCAGCACCTCCAGCAGTGCCTTGCGGGTGGCGGCATCGGGCAGGCTCAGGCCGAGTTCGCGGTCGCACAGATCCGGGGCCCGCAGTCGCGGGTCGAGCGCATCGGGCTGCTGCGAGGTGGCGATGAACACCACCCCCGGGGCGGCCACCGCCTTGCGCAGCTCGCTCAGAATCATCGTGGCCACCGGCTCGGGCGGGGTGGGCAGCAGCGCGTCGATGTCGGTGATCAGCAGCACGCCGCCGCCGTTGCCCACGGTGGCGACCGCGTTGGCGACCGCCTGCTGGCGGTCCTGGGCCGCCAGCGCGCCGACATCGGGTCCGTCCAGTTCCACCAGCCGGCGGCCCGCGCACACCGCCCGCACCAGGGTGGCCTTGCCGACCCCGGCGGGCCCGGTGATCAGAACGCCGAGATTCGGCTTGGCGCCCAGCTTCTCGAGCAGCGCGGGCTCGTCGAGGGCGAGCTTGAGCCACTCGGTGAGCCGGCCCGCCTGCACGTGTTGTCCCTTGAGGTCGTCGATCGACACCGGCGGCGCCTCGGGCCAGTGCATCGGCGGGCTCACCGCCGCCGCCGCCGCGTCACCGGTCGAAGGCGTGACCCCGTCGCCCCAGGTGACCGACGAATTGGGCTGCACGCTCACCGGCCCCGCCGGGTCGGTGCCGGTGACGGTCAACAGCTCCGAGGTCCAGGTGATGCCCACCGACGAGGCGAGCGCCGCGCTGGCCTCCGACGTCGAGGTGCCCGGGCCGAGGTCGCGCGGCAGCAGCGACACCGTGTCGCCGACGCTGAGGACCTTGCCCAGCAGTGCCTGGCGCAGGGTCGCCGAGGACACCGACTTGGTGGCCAGGGTGGAGCCGCTCAACGTCACCGACCGCGCGCCGTACACCGTCACCGGCGACACCAGCACCGTGGTGTCCTCCCGCAGCCCGGCGTTCGACAGCGTCACGTCGTCGAGCAGTGCGGTGCCCGCCGGGGTGCCCGCCGGCGCCACCCCGGCCACCGCCGCGGTGGTCCGTGAACCGGTGAGCGAGATCGCGTCCCATTCCCGGATGCCGAGCGCGGCGATGGCCTCCGGATGCAGCCGCACCACACCGCGGCGGGAGTCCAGGGCCGAAGTGTTCAGCCGCGCGGTCAGCGTCAGCCGCGACACCGGCGCGGGGGAGTCGGCGAAGGTGGAGTCGGACATCGCTCAGCGCCCCGGCTTACGCAGGCCGAGCCGGGCCACCGAGCGGCGCCGCGGGTGCTGTGAGCGGCGGATCGCCCGCCGCGCGGCACGCTGCTGGCGCGGCCGGTCGTTCCAGGCCTCCGGGTGCGCGGCGACCCAGCGCTGCGAGCGCACCGCGAACGGGATGTGGATGACGTAGGCCGCGATGATCACCAGGATCACCAGGTACGGGAACACGAACGCTGCCGCGGTGCCGATCGCCAACAGCGCCAGCAGCGGGGCGACCATGTTCGGCTTGACGGCGAAGGTGTGGATCTTGCGCATCGGAATGCGGCTGACGACGAGCAGCGATACTCCCACCATCCAGGCGATGACGACGCTCTCCGCCGTCTGCGTCGTCCACCACTCACCCGGCCACTGCATCTTGGCGGCGAGCGGACCGATGGCCCCGATCGCGCCCGCCGGTGCGGGCATCCCGACGAAGTACTCCTTGGTGTAGGCGGGCAGGTCGGCGTCCAGCAGTGCGTTGAAGCGCGCCAGCCGCAGGACGATGCACACCGCGTACGCCAGCACCACGATCCAGCCGATGCGCGAATGCGACAGCAGCAGCGAATAGACGATGAACGCCGGCGCGACCCCGAAGTTCACGGCGTCGGCCAGCGAGTCGATCTCCTCGCCCATCCGGGAGGTGGCCTTGAGCACCCGGGCGATCCGGCCGTCGAGCGCGTCGAGAATGGCCGCCGCGGCCAGCAGGGCCATCGACTCCGTCGGCCGTTGATCGAGCGCGAACTTCACCGCGGTCAGGCCGAGGCAGATGGCCAGCACCGTCACGGCGCTCGGCAGCAGCCGCGTGCTGATCAGCCGCGGGGGACGGGGTTTGATCACGGCAGCGTCGCCAATACCGTCTCGCCGGCCAGCGTCCGCTGACCCGGCTCGACCAGGATCTGCGAGCCGGCGGGCAGGTAGGTGTCCAGCCGGGATCCGTACCGGATCAACCCGTAGGTGTCGCCGATCGCGACGGTGTCACCGGCCTTCACATCGCAGACGATGCGGCGCGCGACCAGCCCGGCGATTTGTACGGCCACCACTTCTTGTCCTTCCGGCGTGCGGATCAGCACGCTGTTGCGCTCATTGTCCGCACTGGCCGCCGCCAGATCCGCGGAATGGAAACGACCGGCCCGGTAGCTCACGGCGACCACGTCACCGCCGATCGGGGCGCGCTGCACGTGGGCGTCCAGGATCGACAGGAAGATGCTCACCCGTGGCAGCGGGCCGGTGTGCAGGCCCAGTTCGGCCGGCGGCTCGGCCTCTTCGATCAGGCAGACCAGGCCGTCGGCGGGGGCCACCACCACCCCCGCGCGGCTCGGCGGGGTGCGCGGCGGATGCCGGAAGAACGCCGCGTTGGCGCCCGCCGCGGCCAGTCCGGCCCGGCGCAGCCAGCGGTTCCGGCGGCCCAGGGCGGCGACCGCGAGGCTCGCCGAGACGAACGGCAGACCGGCGGGATGCATGGGCGGAATCGACGAGCGCACCAGCGCGACCAGCCGCTGCGGGCCGGACTTGTTGGCGTCGTCCGCGGAGCGGGGGGGTCTGGCCATCGGCGTGATTCTACGGGTGGGCACCCGAGGACAGGTCCCACAACGAGACCTGTTCACCGGCGGCGATCCCGGTGACGTCCTCGGGTATCTCCAGCAGGCAGTTTGCCGATGCCAGCCAGCGCAGATGGTGCGACGCCGGGGGGCCGTAGGTGGTGACGGTGCCCGCGGCGGCGTCGAAGACCCCGCGCCGGAACTGCCGCTTGCCGCCCGGTGAGGTCAGGTCCTCGGTGAGCACCGCGGTGCGCCGCGGGCGCAGCGGCGAGGGCAGGCCCATCGCCGCGCGCAGGGCGGGCCGCACGAACACCTCGAAGGACACCAGCGCGCTGACCGGGTTGCCCGGCAGCGTGACGATAGGGGTGCCGTTGGCCCTTCCCGCGCCCTGCGGCATCCCGGGCTGCATGGCCACCTTGACGAAGTCCACCGCACCCGCACCGAAGGCGTCCTTGACCACCTCGTAGGCGCCGGCGCTGACCCCGCCGGAGGTGATGATGAGGTCGGCCTGCCCGGAGTAGCCCTCCAGCACCGCGCTGAACTGGGTGACGTCGTCGCTAGAGGTGGGGGTGGCGACCACCTCGCCGCCGGCTTCGCGCACCGCGGCGGCGAGCATGATCGCGTTCGACTCGTAGATCTGGCCAGCCTTCAGTTCGGTGCCCGCCGACACCAGCTCCGAGCCGGTGGACATCACCAGCACCCGCTGCCGCGGGATGACCGTCAGCTCACCGAGACCCAGGGCGGCGGCCAGCCCCAGCGCGGCCGGGGTGACCAGTTGGCCCGCGCGCAGCACCGTAGTGCCCGCGGTCACGTCCTCACCGGCCCGCCGGACATGCTGACCGGATTTCGACGCGGCGCGGATCTCCACGGTGTCGGTGCCGCCGTCGGTCAGTTCGACGGCGACGATCGCGTCGGCGCCAGCGGGCAGCGGGGCGCCCGTCATGATGCGGTGCGCGGTGCCCGGCGCCAGGGTGAGCTGATCGGTGCGCCCGGCCGGAATGTCTTCGGCCACCGGTAATCTCACCGGGTTGGTGTCGGCGCCGGCGACGTCCTCGGCGCGGACCGCGTAGCCGTCCATGGCCGAGTTGTCGAACACCGGCAGTGACAGCGGGGCGTCGACATCGGCGGCCAGCACCAGACCCTCCGCCTCGGCCAGGCCGAGCAGCGCCGACGGCCGGGCCGCGATCAGCCCGGCGACGACCTCTTGATGCTCCGCGACGCTGCGCATCAGACCGGGAACGTCACGCCGGTCAACTCCTCGGACACCGCCCACAGCCGCTGCTGGATCTCGCGGTCGTGCGACTGCTTGCTCGACTCCACCAGCTTCGGATAACCCCGCAACTCGCGGAATCCGTCGGGCCCGTAGTACTGCCCGCCGTGCACCGCCGGATCCGTGGCGGCCCGTAGCGTCGGCAGCGCACCCAACTCCGAGGTGTTGAACAGCAGACCGTAGATCGTGTTCATTCCCGGCAGCGACGAGCCGGGCACGTGGCGGATCAGCTCGGTGGCAGAGATACCCGGATGGGCCGCCACCGCAATGGTTTTCGCCTTGGCCACCTCCAGCCGACGTTGCAGTTCGTAGGCGAACATCAGGTTGGCCAGCTTGGACTGACCGTAGGAGGCGACCCGCTCATAGGGGCGGCGTTCCCACTGCAGATCGTCGAAGGCAATCTTGGCCCGGATGGTGTGGGCGATGCTGGCGACCACCACTACCCGCGAACCGTCCACCGGCAGCAGGTTGCTCAGCAGCAGGCCGGTGAGCGCGAAATGGCCCAGATGGTTTGTGCCGAATTGCAATTCGAAGCCGTCTGCGGTGGTCTGCTTGGGCGGGTACATCACACCGGCGTTGTTGATCAACAGATCGATGCGCGGGTAGGCGGCGGCCAACTCGGCGCCGGCCTCGCGCACCGAGGCCAGTGACCCCAGGTCCAGCTTGTGCACGGTGACGTCCGCGGCCGGTACCGCCGCCCGGATCTGGCCGGCCGCCGCGTCACCCTTGGCGGTGTCGCGGACGGCCATCACCACCTTGGCCCCGCGCTGCGCCAGCACGCGGGCGGTGTCGAAGCCCAGCCCGGTGTTGGAGCCGGTGACGATCGCGATGCGTCCGCTCTGATCGGGGACGTCGGCTTCGGTCCACTTGTGTGCGCTCACGGGACAGACGATACGTGCGCGCAGGCGAGCGAGGCGAGGCAAGCCATCTGCTTGAACTTGCACAGCGGCCGGGGCCGTTTACTGTCGCAGCATGGCTATCGGTGGAGTGCTCTTCGACATCGATGGCGTGCTGGTGACGTCCTGGCAACCCATCCCGGGCGCCGCCGAGGCGCTGCGGGTGCTGGCCGACAACCAGATCGCCGCCGCATACTTGACGAACACCACCACCCGCACCCGCGGCCAGATCGCCGCGGCACTGACCACCGCCGGGATGACCGTGCGCCCCGACGAGGTGATCACCGCGGCGGCGCTGACCGCCGACTACGTGCGCACCACCTACCCCGACGCCCGCTGCTTCCTGGTCAACAACGGCGACATCACCGACGACATGCCCGGCATCGACATCGTCGACTCACTGGCCTTCACCGACGGCCGGGTGCCGGAAACCCCGGATGTGGTGCTGCTGGGCGGGGCCGGGCCCGAGTACAGCCACCTGACGTTGAGCCGGGTCTACGAGTGGATGGCGCAGGGTGTGCCGGTGGTGGCGATGCACCGCAGCACCGCGTGGACCACCACCGACGGACTGCGCATCGACACCGGCATGTACCTGATCGGCATGGAGGAGACCTCGGGCCGCAAGGCCACCGCAGTGGGCAAGCCGGCGCCGGCCGGGTTCCTCACCGCCGCCGCGCGGCTCGGTGTCGAGCCCGAGGAGATGTACATGGTCGGCGACGACCTCAACAACGACGTGCTGGCCGCCCAGGTGGTCGGCATGACCGGGGTGCTGGTGCGCACCGGCAAGTTCCGTCAGGACACCCTGGACCGCTGGGCCGCCGACGAATTCGCGATGCAGCCCAACCACGTGCTGGACTCCGTCGCCGACCTGCCGGGGTTGCTGGGCCTGTCGCGATGAATTCCCTGGCGCGGTCTGGTCTGTCCTGACATGACCGAAACCCTGATAGTGACCAGTACCGTCGACGCGCCCGCGGGCGCGGTGTTCACGGTGTTGGCCGACCCCAACACGCACAAGGACATCGACGGCACCGGCTGGCTGCGGGAGGCGCTGGACGGTGAGCCGCTGACCGACGTCGGGCAGATCTTCCGGATCGCGATGTACCACGACAACCATCCCGACAAGCACTACGAGATGGCCAACAAGGTCATCGCGTTCGAGCCCGACCGGGTGATCGCCTGGGAGCCGGGATCCGAGGCCGAGGACGGCAGCCTGGAGTTCGGCGGCTGGACGTGGCGCTACGACCTTCGGCCCGCCGGCGACGACCGGACCGAGGTCACGCTGACCTACGACTGGTCCAACGTCCCGGCCGAGACTCGCGAGCACATCCCGTTTCCGCCGTTCCCGGTGAGTCACCTGGAGAACTCGCTGGCCAATCTTGCCGAGCTGGCGGTCGTCAGGACGTGAGCCCGCGCACCGCCTCGATGCGCGCGCTGAGCTGATCGCGGGTGGCCGCCGCCACCGGCGGCCCACCGCAGATCCGCCGCAGCTCGTTGTGGATCCAGCCGTGTGAGCGCCCGGTTCGGTGGTGGGCCACCGACACCAGCGCGTTGAGTTGGCTGCGCAGCTCGCGCAGCTGGCCGTGCGTCGAGATGTGCGGTGTCTCGCCGGAGGCGGTGCGCCTGGTGAGCTGCTCCTCCTGGCGGCGGCGCAGCAGGTCGCGCATCGACTCCGCGTCCAGCAGACCCGGGATGCCGAGGTAGTCGGCCTCCTCGTCGCTGCCCGCCGGCGTCGCGGTTCCGAACGAGGCGCCGTCGAAGATCACCTGGTCCAGCTCGGCGTCGGCGCCCAGGTACTCGATCTTGTTCTCCTGGTCGTCGGGCTCGTCCCGGTTCTGCTTCGCCAGCTCGGCCTCGAGCGGATCGTCCAGGGTCTCCCGGTGCGGCTTGCCCAGCACGTGGTTGCGCTGCGCCTCCATCTCGCTGGCCAGCAGCAGCAGGTTGGGCACCGACGGCAGGAAGATGCTCGCGGTTTCCCCGGGCCGCCGGGACCGCACGAAGCGACCGATCGCCTGGGCGAAGAACAGCGGCGTCGACGCGCTGGTGGCGTACACCCCGACGGCCAGGCGGGGTACGTCGACGCCTTCGGAGACCATCCGCACCGCCACCAGCCAGCGCGAGGTGCCCGCGGCGAACTTCGAGATGCGCGCCGAGGAGCCCTTGTCGTCGGAGAGCACCACGGTCGGCGCCTCGCCGGTGATCGTGCGCAACAGCTCGGCGTAGGCGCGGGCCGCGGTCTGGTCGGAGGCGATGATCATGCCGCCGGCATCGGGCACGTGTTCGCGCAGCCCGCGCAGCCGGGTGTCGGCGGCAGCGATCACCGCGGGCATCCACTCACCGGCCGGGTTCAGCGCCGTCTTCCAGGCCCGCGCGGTCTGCTCGGCGGTCAGCGGCTCGCCGAGGCGGGCCGCGTGTTCCTCGCCCGCGCTGTCCCGCCAGCGGGCCTCACCCGAATAGGCCATGAACATCACCGGCCGCACCACGCCGTCGGCCAGCGCCTCGGCGTAGCCGTAGGCGTGGTCGGCCCGGGACCGGGCGAAGCCGTCCGGACCGGTCTCGTAGGTCACGAACGGAATGGCGCTGTCGTCGCTGCGGAACGGGGTCCCGGTCAACGCGAGGCGTCGCGTTGCATCATCAAACGCCTCGCGGATGGCGTCGCCCCAACTCTTGGCGTCGCCGCCGTGGTGGATCTCGTCGAACACGACCAGCGTCTTGCGGTTCTCGGTGCGCACCCGGTGCCGGGTGGGGTGGCTGGCCACCTGGGCGTAGGTGACGACGACGCCGTGGTACTCGCTCGACGTCCGGGAGTTGGAATTGGAGAACTTCGGGTCCAGCGCGATGCCGAGCCGGGCCGCGGCCTGCGCCCACTGGGTTTTGAGGTGTTCGGTGGGGACGACGACGGTCACGGTCTCAACGGTGCCCTCGGCGAGCAGTTCGGCGACGATGCGCAGGGCGAACGCCGTCTTGCCGGCGCCGGGGGTCGCGACGGCCAGGAAATCCCGTGGTTTGGCGGTCAGGTACCGGACCAGCGCCCGCCGCTGCCAGCCCCGCAATGCCTGGGTGCTGGGCGCATCTGATGCCCGCACCCGTGGGACTCCTCTCTGACCGAGATGGACTCTAGCGCAAGCGGATCCGCCCGGCATTTCGATGCGGCGTGTCGTCGGACCCGTAATCAGACGAAGAAATTGTCGTTGCGGATGAAGAACTCGCGCTGCTCGTGGTCGGACAGTTCGCCGAGCCTGGCCAGGCCCTCGAAGTAGTACTCGCGCGGCGCGCCGGGGGCGAAGAGCATCAGGATCGACGCCGGTTCGTCGGCCTCGTTGCGGAAGCCGTGGATGCCGCCGGGCGGCACGTACAGGAAGTCGTTCGGATTCCCGTCGACCCAGTCGGTGCCGTTGTAGAGCGAGATCGTGCCGGACAGCACGAAGAACGCCTCGGACATGGCGCGGTGGAAATGGGGGCCCGGGCCGCCGCCGTGCGGCGCGATCTCGACGCGGTACAACCCGTAGTCGCCGTCGGTGCTCTGCTGGTCGGCCAGGTAGTGGTACTTCACCAGACCGAAGGCGTCGTAGTCGGGCGGAGCGCCGCCGCGCTTGAGCCGGGCGCTGACCTCAGGTTCGGCCGCGGTGTAGCGGGGCGGTGGGTAGGGCGGCACGATCAGTGACACCCCACCCAGTCTGCCGTCGTCACACCGGATAGACCACCCCGGTCAGCTCCTCGGAGAGCGCCCACAGCCGGCGCTGCGCGCCGGGGTCGTGCGACACCGCCTTCGCGCTGCGTGAACAACCGCGAACGATCTTGCACTCGCCATGGCCGAGTGCTAAGAATGACGTTGGCACTCGCGACCGGTGAGTGCTAGGTCGGGACGGTGAGATCGCAGCCGAACACAGCAGCGATCGTCCGTCGCGGGCACTGCGTCCGACCAGAAGCGTGTAACCCCCAACCGGAGGATTCACTTCGCAATGTCCAAGATCATTGCTTACGACGAAGAGGCCCGCCGCGGCCTCGAGCGGGGCCTGAACGCCCTCGCCGACGCCGTCAAGGTCACGTTGGGCCCCAAGGGCCGCAACGTCGTTCTGGAGAAGAAGTGGGGCGCCCCCACGATCACCAACGATGGTGTGTCCATCGCCAAGGAGATCGAGCTGGAGGACCCCTACGAGAAGATCGGCGCTGAG
>JAGQTU010000076.1 GCA_020438865.1 Mycobacterium sp. | reverse complement strand
CGAACTCGGCTACTGCGGCCCGCCGGACGCCTCGGTCTTGCTCCGCGGGGCCGCCCGCCACGAGATCGCCGCCCACGCGGCCGGTTTCGACGGCGCCTGGCCCTACCTCGAGGAGATCGCGGCCGCCATCGGAGCCGGTGACCCGCTCGAGGACGCGGTGGTGCGCAGCTACTGGATCGGCGGCCCGCGACTGGCGGCCGTCGACGGAGTCACGCTGGCCCGCCGGTTGCGCTCGGCCTTCGCCGACCAGCCCACCGGGGTGCTGGACAAAGTGGACAGTGCGCTGGCCCACCACAGCTTTCACGTGTTCGCGGTCTATCCGTGGGTGCGGTTCCTCGACGTCGACCCGTCGACACCGCTGCGCATCCTGCAGGCCTGCCGCATCCGCTGGGGCGTCGTGGACAGCGTCGCGGAGGAACAGGTCGTCATGACGTCACGGCCGCTGCAGCTGGCCGATGGGGCCCTGGCGCTGGGTGAGCCCGCCGCAGAATCGGTGCGCTGGAGCCGGGACGGCACCTCGCTGGCACCGACCCCCCGGCCGGGTGACGTCGTCGCCGCCCACTGGCACTGGGTCTGCGGCACTCTCGACGCCGACGACGCCGCCGACCTGGAGCGGGCGACCGTCGCAGCGCTCGGCACGGTCAACGCCGCGCGAACGTCGCACCGGATGCTCAGTCGAAATGCCTGAGTCCCGGCCAGAGCTGGGCCCAGTCTCCGCGCGGTTGCCCGCATAGGTAGATCGCGGCGCCGCCGGCCTTCTCGGCGTTGTCCACACCGTCCGGTGGGCGGATGTCGGCGATCTTGCGGACGTCGGCCCAGAACCGTTCCAGATAGCCGGTTTTGAACCGTCCGACGCACAACACGGTGTCGGGCCGACCCGGCGGCGGACCCCACAGGGCGTAGTTGTTGTGGCCGCTGTAGACGGCGCGGTCGACACCGGCGGCCGGGCCTAGGATGCTCAGCGCACCGGCCTCACCGTAGTTGCCGGTGAAGATCGGCACCGCCGGCGGAAGCGGCGCCGCCGCCGCGGCCACCTGTTCGACGAACTGCGGCCAGCCGTAGGTCTCGACCAGCACGGGGCTGATGTCGCGCATGGCGTTGGCGGCACGCACCGGCAGCACCGGCAGCCAGACCAGCACCGCCAGCACGAACGAGGCAGCGGTCAACGCCACCCAGCCCACCCGGCGAACCCGGCCCCGAGCCATGCCCACCTGCTCGATGCGCACCCCACCCGCCGCGTAGAGGGCGGCCAGCATCGGCGCCGCGTAGTAGGGCTTTCCGCCGCTGACGGTGACCAGCAGCACGGCGACCGCGGTCGCCACCAGCACCCACCGGTGCCTGCGCCCGGCCGGCGAGACCAGGAACCGGATTCCGATCACCCACAGCGCCACCAGCAACGGCCCGGCTAGCACCACCAGCAGGATCGGCAGCTGCTGAACCGAACCCAGCGCACCGCCCTGCGCCCGGGACAGCACCCTGGCCATCTCCAGGTTGGGCCAGCCGTGCCGGGCGTTCCACACCAGATTCGGGACGGCCAGCATCACCGCGATACCACCGGCCAGCCACGGCCCCGGGCCGCGCAGCGCTTCGCGACGAAACATGATGAGCCCCAGGAAGATTCCTGCCAGTAGGATGACGACGGTGCTCTTGTTCAGCAGCCCCACCCCGGCGGCCAGCCCGGCCGGCACCCACGCCGGCGTCTCGCCGAGCCGCAGTGCGCGGGCCACCAACACCAGGATGAGCAACCAGAACACCTGGTCGGTGACCGCCGTGCCATACAGCGCCGACGCGCCGACGAAGATCGGCGTGCCCGCCACCGCGGCCGCGGCGATGGCCTGCGCGCGGGGCCGGCCGCCGAACTGGGCGGCCAGCACCGCCGTCAGCAGAATGCAACCCGCCTGGGCGGCGATGGCCACCAGCCGCAGCGGCCACAGCCCGCCCGGCAGCGCCGCGGCCAACGCGCCCACCACTGGCGTCAGCGGTGGCTGGTCGACGTATCCCCAGGCCGGGTGGCGTCCGCAGATGACGTAGTAGAACTCGTCACGGTGCCAGCCGTACCGGGTCGCCACCACCAGGTGCACCGCGGCGGCCAGCGTCGCGACGCCAAGCGGCCCCCAGCCCATCGGCACCGGTGCATGGCGCATCGTCTCACGATAGGAGCCGCTGCGCGGTCAGGCGCCGAAACGCAGCGCGACCACACAGACGTCATCGCTGCGCGGCGGCGGGGCGAGCGCCCGGGTCAGGGTGGCGCAGGCCTCCCCCAGTTCGATGTCGTCGCGCCAACCGGCGACGAGGCCTTCGGCCCGCTTCATGCCGGTCTCGAGGTCCTGGTCACGGCGCTCGACGAGGCCGTCGGTGTACATCACCAGGATGTCGCCGGGCGCCACCTCGAGCCGCCCCTGGGTGTAGCCGGCGTCCTCGACCGGACCCAGCACCGGGCCGTGGCCGCCGCGGAGCCGGGTGATGTCCCCGGTGTTGAACCGGCGCAGCAGGGCCGGTGGGTGGCCGGCCGAGGCGTAGTCCAGCGATCCGGTCGCGGGGTCGTACACCGCGACGCTCATGGTGGCGAACTGGCCGTGGCTGGCGTGCCGGGTGAACGTGTTGAGTTCGGCGAGCAACCGGGCGGGCGGCTGTCCCTGCAGCGCCAGCGCGCGGCCCGCGCTGCGCAGCTGGGCCATGTCCTCCACGGCCGGAAGGCCATGTCCGACAACATCTCCCACCGCCAGGTAGACCAGTTTCCGGCGCAGCGCCATGACGTCGTACCAGTCCCCGCCCAGCCCCTGGGCGACGTCGGCCGGTTCGTAGTTCACCCCGACGTCGATGCCGGGTATCGGCTCCGGACGCGACGGCAGCACCGCCGCCTGCAGCACCGCCGCCCGGGCATGCTCGTCGGCGTACACCCGCGCGCGAACCAGCGCCTGGGTCACCATGGTGGCCACCGCCGACGCGTAGGCGAGTTGGGCGGTGTTCAGCGGCTGCGGCTCGGTCCACATCAGCACCAGGACGCCGATAGCTTGCCCGCCCGCGCTCAACGGCAAGCTCAGCAGGGACTTCCCGCCGCCCACCTCGAGCCAGTGGGTGTTCGCCGGGTAGCGCCGCCGGTATTCGCCGGGACCGTGGATCACCACCGGCCGGCCGGACCGCACCGCCTCGGTGGCCGCGGTGTCGGCGCTCAGCGGCACGCCGGGCCCGAACTCGTCGACGACCCGCCGCGGGTAGCCGGCCATCGTCACCCACTCCAGGGCTCGGCCGTCGGCCCGCACCAGGCCGAGGTTCAGCGCCTGGGCGCCGGCGTCGTTGAGCACCTGACGCACCACCGCATCGCCGATCTGCTCCGGGGTGGTCGCGGCGGACAGCAGTTGGGCCAGCTGGGCCAGCGCCTGCAGCCGGTCGCGTTCGCGTCGTTCGGCCTGACGTTGCTTGACCGCGGCGACCCGGCCGGCCGCCTCCTGGGCGATCAGCATCGCCACCAGCACCACCACCGCGATGAACACCTGGGTCACCGCCAGCCGCGCCGGTTGCGCCAGGTTCAGATCGGCGAAGGGCCCGTGACCCGATCCCGTCATGTAGTTGGCCGTGAACGCCAGCACCGCGCCGGCCAGCGCCGCGCCGATCACGTCGAGCCGGAACGCGGCCCAGGCCAGCACCGGCAGCAACAGCAACGTGGGTGGGGCCTCGATCCAGAAGGCCGCCACGGACAGCGCGGCGGTCGCCGCCATCACCAGCACCGTCTCGGCGAGCCGGGCGCGCAGGATATGGGACTGCTTGCGCCACAAAATGATTGGAGCGGCCACCACCAGCACTCCGATGCCGTCCCCGGCCCACCAGTGCAGCACGGCCGTCGGCCACCAGGTGCCGTGCTGCGCCGCGGCCATGGCGCCGCCGATCAGCCCGCCGGCCAGCGGCCCAGCCAGACATGCGGCCCCCACGAACTTCGCCAGGTCGGAGCGGTCCCGCAGGTCGGGCACCCCCTTGCACCACGCCAGCACCAGCGAGGCCCCGATCAACGGCTCCACCGAATTGGCCAGTGCGAACCCGGCCGCCGACCACGGACCGGCCCCGTACCGCAGGTCGACGGCGAATTCGGCCAGCACGATCGCCGCCACGATCACCGGCCATCGGGACCGCCGGTTGAGCACCATCGCGGCCAGCGTCACACCGGCCGGCGGGAAGAACGCCGGGCCCACCCCGGCGCCGAAACCCTGCCAGGCCAGCACCGCCCCGGCCAGGTAGGCCAGCGTCACCCAGCCGAACAGGCCCGCCGCCGAACCGATGTGGTCACGGCGGTTCGGGCTGCTCACCCGACCAGCCTAACGACGGTGTGCGACCGAAAAGCCGGCCTCGACATGCGCGCTGATCTCGACGTCCTCGGGGCGCAGCACGAACTCCGGGGCGTCGCCACCGGGGGCGGCCGCCGCCGCCCGCATCGCCAGGGGCGCGGGGCCACCGGGCCGGCCCAGGCCGGTGTCGCTGATCTCGCGGACCGACACCGGGCCCAGGTCCAGGGCGTCGGCATAGTCCTGGGCACGGCGCCGGGCGTCGCGCACCGCCTGCTGCCGGGTCTTGCGCTCGACCGCGATGCGACGACGTTCGGTCAGCGCCCAGTGGACGTATCTGATGCTGAGGCCCTCCACGGTCGCCGACCAGGCCACCCACCGGGCCAGTTCGTCGAAGTCGCGGAACTTGGCGGCGATCGACACGGTGGCCGAGTACACCAGCGGCAGTTGCTCGCCCTGCTCGTTCCACGGCCGGTGCGATCCGCGCCGCACCTGATCGACGGCGTACCACGTCACCGGCCCCCGCTTGGCGTGGTGCGACTCCTCGAGCGATCGCACCACCTCGGCCAGCCCGGCGGCCACCGCCTCGAAGACCGGTTCGGGGGCCGGGCCTTCGATCCCGACCGTGGCGTGGACGGTGGCCCGCTCCGGCGCCAGGGTGACGGTGTGGGAGCCGCGGACGTTGATTTCGACAACAGTCATGGCGCCTACGATAGGTGCCGGCCCCCAATCCATCGCCGCGATCCGGCGCCCGGGCTGAGTCAGTCCTTCAGGCAGGCCTTGGCACCCTCGATGACACCGTTGCGGTAGTGCCGGATCCGCTCGAAGCCGGCGCCCTGCCGCTCGACGTCACCGTCGCCGCGGAACACCAGCAGCGCCGTGATGGCCTCGTCGAGGTCACCGGGTGACACCTGGAAGCTGCTGGTCTCCTTCCGGTTCTGCAGCAGCACGCTGGCGGTGTAGGCGCCGGCGAAGCAGTCCCCGCGCAGCGACTGCACCTTCTCGTCGGACTGGTCGTTGGCGCGGGTCATCGCGGCCAGCGCGTACTGGGTGGCCAGTAGCGTCGCGACGGCGAAGTCACCGCCCTGCTTGTAGACCGTGGGCATCTCGTCGACGTTGTCCCAGCCGATGTAGTCATCCGGCACGCAGTAGAACAGCGAGTATCCGGTGGCCGGCTCGCCGCCGCACAACGGCGGACGGGCCGGGTTGAACGGCTCCAGGCCCTTGACCGGCACCCACTTCTGGCCGTCGGTCAGTTCGGGATAGACCTGGCTCCAGTAGTCCTCCAGGTCGTAGGGCACGCTGTTGATGACCGAGTCGTACGGCATGTCGCCCCCGCTGGCCTCGTCCTCGGCGTCGTTGAAGGGCAGTTCGAGCACCACCGGGTTGTCGTCGCGGTAGGCCTTGCAGGCGGTGGGGCCGTTGTCGTAGCCGTCCTGGAACGCACCGACCCGGTCGAACCCGCTGCCGTGCGCGTTGCGGTCGATCTTGCTGGTGCCCGGCGAGTCCCGCAGTTCCAGGATGCCGGCCAGCGCCTCGTCCAATTGACCGTTGTTGACCTTGTACAGCCCGGAGTCCTGGGCGTGTTTGGCCCAGCCGCCGGCGAAGCAGTCGGCCTGCAGTTCCCTGGTCACCGTCCGCGCGGTGAAGTGCGAGCGGTCCTGGATGGCGTGCCCCCATTCGTGGGCGAGCACGATCGGGATGACGAAATCGCCGAAGTTGGAACGCAATTCGGGCAGCAGGCCCTCAGAGTCCCACGCCACGACGTCCTTGGTGCTGCAGTAGAACGCGTTGCCGGAGATATCGGACGCGTCCGAGGCGCACGGCGGCAGGTCACCGGAGGTCGGGATGACCGCGTAGAAGCCGCCGTCCACCGGCTTGTACTGCCCGCCGTAGAGCTTGGGATACTCCGCGGCCCAGTACGTCTGCAGGTCGGCGATCGCGGTCATGGCGATCTCGTTCACCGGGTTGGCCTCGTCGCCATGAATCGTCACGCCGTCCGCGGCGGTGGTGGTCCGGGCCGCCTCCGACTTCGGGGTGGCTGCCACCGGTTTGGGGCCGCCGCAGGCCACCAGCACGATCGCCGCCGCGGCGATCGGTAACACCTGAGTTCGCATGAACGAAGGTTAGCAGCCACTAACCCAGCCTGCGGTGGTTACCGCAATACCGGCATGGCTGCCGGCAGGCGAGCGTTGCTGCTACTTGATCAGCGGGTCGCGCGGCATGCCGAGGATGCGTTCGGCGATCTGGTTGCGGGTGACCTCCGAGGTGCCGCCGGCGATGGCCATGCCGCGGGCGCCCATGGCCGCGCGGGCCGCCAGTTCCCCTTCGCCACCCTCCAGCGCCAGCTCCGGGCCCAGCAGCGAGGCCGCGATGGCACCCTGTTCCTGGAAATGCTCGGCGAGTTTGAGCTTGGTGATGTTGCCCTCCGGCCCGGGGCCGGCACCCTCGAGGGTGCGCACGACGCGGCGCAGGTTCAGCAGCCGCAGCGCATGGTCCTCGGCCAGGAACCGGCCGACCCGCTGCTTGGCGCCGATCACGTGGTCGCCGTTGCGCTTCACCAGATCCACCAGCCACGCCGACGCCGGCGCAATGCCACCGGCGCCGCCGCCGATGCTGACCCGCTCGTTGCCCAGGGTGGCCCGCGCCACCGTCCAGCCGGAGTTCGGCTCACCGACCACGTCCTCGTCCGGGACGAAGACGTCGTTGAAGAACACCTCGTTGAACTCCGAGCCGCCGGTGATCTGGCGCAGCGGCCGGACCTCGACGCCGGGCGCCTCCATGTCGAGGATCACCATCGTGATGCCCTGGTGCTTGGGGACGTCGAAGTCGGTGCGGACGGTGGCCAGCCCGCGCTTGCAGTAGTGCGCGCCGCTGGTCCACACCTTCTGGCCGGTGATCTTCCACCCGCCGTCCACCCGGGTGGCTCGGGTCTTGACCGCGGCGGCATCCGATCCGGCCGACGGCTCGGAGAACAGCTGGCACCAGATCTCGTCCTTGCGGAGCGCCTTCTCCACGAATCGCTCTATCTGCGAGGGGGTTCCGTGCTGGATCAGGGTCAGGATCACCCAGCCGGTGATGCCGTAGTCCGGGCGCTTGACGCCGGCCGCGGCGAACTCCTCCTCGACCAGCAGTTGCTCGACCGCACCCGCGGCGCGTCCCCACGGCTTGGGCCAGTGCGGCATGATGTAGCCGGTCGCGATCAGCTCATCGAGCTGAGCCTTCTCGTCCAGCTTGGCCAATTCGACTGCGTCGGAACGGATCTGCTCGCGCAGCGCGTCCGCGTCGGCAGGCAGGTCCAGGCTGTTGGGCCGGTTGATCCCCAGAGCGGTCAGGTCGAAGACCTCGGTGGCCGGGCCGTCGCCGCCGAGGATCGCCTGCACGGTCAGCGCGCGGCGCAGATGCAGATGTGCGTCATGCTCCCAGGTGAAGCCGATACCGCCGTGCACCTGAATGTTGAGTTCGGCGTTGCGGACGTAGGCCGGGAACGCCAATGTCGCTGCGGCGGCCGCGATCAGCTCGAATTGGGACTGGCCGTCCTCGGCGGACTCCCCGGCCGCGCGGGCGGCGTCCCACACCGCCGCGACGGTCGACTCGGCCGCCACCGCCATGTTGGCGCAGTGGTGCTTTACCGCCTGGAAGGTGGCGATGGTGCGGCCGAACTGCTCGCGGACCTTGGCGTAGTCGACCGCGGTGTCCACGCAGTCCGACGCCCCGCCCGCGGCCTCTGCGGCGAACAGGGTGCGCGCGTAGGCCACCGCGGCGGACCGGGCCTCGGTCAGCACGTTGTCGCCCACGGCCACGTCGGCCAGCGACACCCGACCCGAACGCCTTGTGCGGTCCAGGTTTCCGGGCAGCTCGACCGACACCCCGTCGGCGGTGCGGGCCACCAGCACGACGTCGTCGCCGGCGGTCAGCAGCAGCAGGTCGGCCAGGCCCGCACCGAGCACCACACCGGCGTCGCCGCTGACCCTGCCGCCCGCCAAGGTGAGATTCCCGCCGAAACCGATTGCGGCGGTGACCGATCCGTCGATCAGGCCGGGCAGCAGCCGGGCCTTCTGCTCGTCGGTGCCCACCGCCGACAGCACCGCGGACACCACGACGGTCGGCACGAACGGCCCCGGCGCCACCGCGCGGCCGAGCTCGTCGATCACCACGACCAGTTCCGGCAGCCCGTAGCCAGAGCCGCCGTACTGCTCGTCGACGTGCAGGCCCAGCCAGCCCAGCTCGGCGAGCTCAGCCCAGAACGGCGGCCGGTGCTCGTCGGCGGCGTCCAGCAGCTCGCGTGCGGCCCAGCGGGCCTTCTGCGCGGTCAGGAACGAGCGTGCCACCTCGCCGAGTTCGCGGTGGTCGTCGGTCAGTGCGATACCCATGCCTAATGCCTTACCACATCACTTGGGGGCGAAGCGCTGCCCGGCGTCCAGCCGGATGCACTGGCCGTTGAGCATCGGGTTCTCGACGATCGCGGCGACCAGTTTGGCGAACTCCTCCGGCTTGCCCAGCCGCTTGGGGAACGCCGCGTCCTTGGTCAGCGCCTTGGCGAACTCGTCGGGAATGCCCTTGGTCAGGCCGGTGGCGAACAGGCTGGGCGCGATGGCCAGCGCGCGGATGCCGACCGGGCCGAGGTCGCGGGCCATGGTCAGGCACATGCCCGCGATACCGGCCTTGGCCGCGGTGTAGGCGACCTGGCCGATCTGGCCCTCGAACGCGGCGATGGAGGCGGTGTTGATGATGACGCCGCGCTCGCCGGTGTCCTCACCCTCGGGCTCGTTCTCGGCCATGTGCGCGGCCGCCAGCCTGCTGATGTTGAAGCTGGCGATCAGGTTCAGGTCGATCGTGCTGCGGAAGGTCTCCAGGGCGTGCGGGCCGTTCTTGCCGAACGTCTTCTCCGCGACGCCGCCGCCTGCGGTGGTGAGGATGACGTGCAGGCCACCGAGGGCCTTCACCGCCTCGGCGAGCACCTTCTCGGTGCCGGCGAAGTCGGTGACGTCCACGGCGAAGAACGGGCCGCCCACCGCGGCGGCGACCTCGGGTCCGTCGGTGCCCTCGCGGTCGAGGATCGCCACGCTGGCCCCGCGCGAGGCCAGCAGTTCGGCACTCGCCCGGCCGAAGCCCGAGGCGCCGCCGACGACGATCACCTTCTTGCCCGAGATCTCCATCCAGTCCTCCTGTGGTTCCGCGGGGCGACCGGCGGCCGCCCGAATCGGTACGGACGTTACCGCTCGTCATCGAATGGTCATCGGCGCGGGTGCCAACCCCGGCCAACGGGCCGCCGCACGCGGGTAGGTTGTCCGGCATGGCGCGACTAACGCCCGGCCAGCGCATGGGTGCGGGGGTGGCGGCCGCCGCGGTCGCGGTCGGCGTGGCCCAGTTGCTTGCCCTGTTCTTCCCGCCCACCGCCGATGTGCGCACGGCGGTCGGCACTGCCGTCATCAACCTGACGCCCGGACCGGTCAAGGAATGGGCGATCCAGACGTTCGGCACCGCCGACAAGTTGTTCCTCTCGGTGATGGTGCTCGTCGTCATCGCCGCGCTGGCGGCGCTCAGCGCGCTGTGGGAGCCGACCCAGAAGCTGGGTTCGGTCGCGATCGCGGCCGGGGCCGGCGCCGGGTGCGTCGCCGTGCTGGCCCGGCCCGGCGCCGGGATCTTCGACATCATCCCGACCCTGGTCGGCGCGGGCTGCGGTCTCGGGGTGCTGCGACTGCTGACGTCGGGCCGGATCACCGACGGCCGCGCCGACGCTGAGTCCGGGCCGGATCCCGGCCGCCGGCTCTCGCTGGTGACGCTGGGGTTCGCCGGGCTGGGCCTGCTGTCCGGGGTCGGCGGTGCGGTGCTGATCCGTCGGTTCCGCACGGTCTCCGGCGACCGCGACACCTTCGCGCTGCCGACGGTGAAGACCCCGGAACCGCCGGTTCCCGCCGATGTCACCCCCAAGGGCGTTGCGCTGCCGAGCTTCATCACCAGCAATGCCGACTTCTACCGCATCGACACCGCGCTGAGTGTCCCGCAGTTGGCCCGCGACAAGTGGCTGCTGCGCATCCACGGGATGGTCGACCGCGAGATCGTCTATCGTTTCGCCGATCTGGCCAGGTTCGAGCCCATCCAGAAGACGGTGACGCTGACCTGCGTGTCGAACCCGGTGGGCGGCGACCTGATCTCCAACGCCGTCTGGACCGGGTACCGGTTGCGGGACCTGCTGCGCGACAGCGGGATTCACCCCGACGCCGACATGGTGCTGTCCACCTCGATCGACGGCTTCACCGCGGGCACGCCCGTCGAGGCCCTGACCGACGACCGGGACTCCCTGCTGGCGATCGGGATGAACGGTGAGCCGCTGCCGATCGAGCACGGCTACCCCGCGCGGCTGGTGGTGCCGGGCCTGTACGGCTTCGTCTCGGCCACCAAGTGGGTGGTCGACCTGGAGTTGACCCGCTTCGACAAGACCGAGGCGTACTGGACCAAGCTCGGCTGGTCGGACCGCGGGCCGATCAAGACCGAGTCGCGCATCGACGTCCCGAAGGACGGCCAGAGGATCGCCGCCGGCCCGGTCACCTTCGGCGGTGTGGCGTGGGCGCAGAACCGCGGCATCAAGGCGGTCGAGGTGCAGATCGACGACGGGCCCTGGCAACCCGCCCAACTCGGGGCGTCCTACTCCAAGGACACCTGGCGGTTGTGGAGCTTCGGCTGGGACGCCACCCCGGGTTCGCACACCATCACCGCGCGCGCCACCGATGCCACCGGCGAGGTACAGACCAGCGACCAGAACCCGCCCGTCCCGGACGGCGCCACCGGCTACCCGTTCGTCTCGTTCGACGTCAAGTGATGCTGCTGGATCACGTCGTAGCCACCTCCACCGACGTCGGTGCGGCCTCGTCGCGGCTGGCCAAGATCGCGCGCATCGCCGAGCTGCTGACCGCCGCCGATCCGCGGGAGGTCGCCGTCGTCGTGTCCTGGCTCTCCGGGGAACTGCCCCAACGCCAGATCGGTGTCGGCTGGGCGGCGCTGCGCACCCTGCCCGCACCGGCCGCCGAGCCGTCGTTGGGTGTCGCGGACGTCGACGCGGCGTTCAACGCGATCGGCGGGGTCGCGGGCAAGGGCTCGCAGGCCCGGCGCGCGGAGTTGATCGGGGCCCTGTTCGCCGCGGCCACCGAAGCCGAGCAGGTGTTCCTGCGCCGCCTACTCGGCGGCGAGTTGCGCCAGGGTGCGCTGGCCGGGGTGATGGCCGACGCGGTCGCCAGGGCCGGCGGCATTCCCGCGACCGCGGTGCGCCGCGCGGCCATGCTCGGCGGCGACCTACCCGGTGTGGCGGCGGCCGCGTTGACCGGCGGGGCCGCCGCGCTGGCGGACTTCACGCTACGGGTCGGCAGGCCGGTTGGGCCGATGCTGGCGCAGACCGCCACCGGTGTCGGTGAGGCGCTGGAACGGCTCGGCGGCGAGGCGGTGTTCGAGGCCAAGCTCGACGGCGCCCGGGTGCAGATCCACCGCAGCGGCGACGAGGTCACCGTCTACACCCGCAGCCTCGACGACGTGACCGCCCGGCTGCCCGAGGTGGTGGCGGCGACGCTGGCGCTGCCCGTGTCGGACCTGATAGCCGACGGGGAGGCCATCGCGTTGCGAGACGACCTGCGCCCACACCGGTTCCAGGTGACGGCGTCGCGGTTCGGTCGCTCCGTCGACGTCGACGCCGCCCGCGCGGCCCAACCGTTGTCGGTGTTCTTCTTCGACCTCCTGCACCTGGACGGGACCGACCTGCTCGACGAGCCCGCCCACGTCCGCGCCGCCGCCCTGGACGCCGTCGTGCCGCCCCGCCACCGCGTCGACCGACTCGTCACCGCGGATGCCTCTGCCGCACAGGAGTTTCTGGACCGCACCCTGGCCGCCGGGCACGAGGGCGTGCTGGCCAAGTCGCTGTCGTCGCCGTACGAGGCCGGCCGCCGCGGTGCCGGTTGGCTCAAGGTCAAGCCGGTGCACACCCTGGATCTGGTGGTGCTGGCCGTGGAGTGGGGCTCAGGGCGGCGCACCGGCAAGCTGTCCAACATCCATCTCGGCGCCCGCGACCCGGCCGGCGGTTTCGTGATGCTGGGCAAGACGTTCAAGGGCATGACCGACGCGATGCTGGACTGGCAGACCGCGCGGTTCACCGAGTTGGCTGTCGGAGCCGCCGGACCGGCGACATCGGGCAGGGGACCACTCGACCAGTACGTGGTGCCACTGCGGCCCGAACAGGTCGTCGAGATCGCGTTCGACGGTGTGCAGGGTTCCAGCCGCTACCCCGGCGGGATGGCGCTGCGGTTCGCCCGGGTGGTGCGCTACCGCGACGACAAGGGTCCCGCCGAGGCCGACACCGTCGACACCGTCCGGGCCCTCTACGAGCGGGGCAGCTAGACCCGGGCGAATTCGGCCTTGCCGCGCTCGAATTCGGCCAGCATGTCCGCGGTCAGCGTGGGGCGGATCTCCCCGATCGCGTTGAGATAGTCCGCGGTGGTGGCCGGTTCGCCGCGACCGTCGCGCATCTCCCGCTCGAACGCGGCCTGCGCGCCCTTGCGGGCCGCGAACTCGATGTCGGCCGGGGTGAAGAACTCCGATGCACCCACCAACCGGTCGACGTCGACATGCACGCAAGCCTTGCCGAGGTAGCGCTGCCACACCGCCCGGCGGGCCGGCTGGTCGGGCGGACCCACCGGGATCACGTAGTCGAACCGGCCGGGCCGTAGGAAAGCCGAGTCCAGCGAGTGCACGGCGTTGGTGGCGCACACCAGCAGCCGGCTGTCCTTCTGCCGGAACGTCGGGATCAGCTTCAGCAGCTCGTTGGTGACCCCGAGCTCGGCGGTCGTCGCACCCGAACGCGCGGTGGCGATCTCCTCGACCTCGTCAATGAAAAGCACCAGCTCGTCGAGCTCGGCCAGCTCGGCGAACGCCTCCCGCAGCGAGGCGGCCAGGCCGCCGCTGGAGCTGGCCGCCAGCCGGGACGGGAACAGCTCCACGAAGGGCCAGCCCAGCCGCGAGGAGATCGCCTTGGCGAAGCTGGTCTTTCCGGTGCCGGGCGGCCCGAACAGGATCACCGCCTTCGGCGGCTGGACGCCGTAGCGTTCGGCGATCTCGGGATGCGCCAGCGGGTCGACGATGCGCCGCTCGATGATCTGCTTCTCCTGCTCCATGCCGGCCATCTCGTTGAACAGGCCGGGCGGCAGTAACTGGCCGCCGAGCTCGTCGAGCAGGTTGGCCTGATCCAGGCCGAGGTGCTCGAGCATCTCGAAGTAGACCAGGCCCTCGCGGCGGGTGTAGCCGGAGTTCTCCATCGCCGCCGCGCCGGTGGCCCCCTCCGGCATCACCGCACAGATCCGGCGCACCCCCTGCGAGCGCAGCCGGCGCTCCAGGTCGCTGAGCAGCGCGCTGCCGATCCCGCGATGGCGCCACCGCGAACTCAACGCCACCAACTGGATCCACGCCCGCTCGCCCTGGGTCTGGGCGACGGCCATCCCGACCACCTCGTCGCCCACCTCGGCCACTACGGCGGGCTGCCCGGTGCGGGCGGCGGCCATCACCTCGGCGACGGTGAACACCGGCTCACCGGAGCCGGGGGTGCGGCTCTGGTCCCACACCTGGATCGCCTGATCCAGGTCTTCGTCGTGGTAGTCACGTAGGCGCCACGGCGGCATGACCGCCTCCTCGGGAGTTTCGACGAGGGTGACGGATCGGCTTCGTTTCGCACATCCCCCAACCGGGTGGGGCCGACGGGTGAAAAGATCACCGCACGGCCCGACTTGCAGCCTCACCAAGGGAGAACACCGTGGCTTCACCGACCGCCGCGCCGTCGGAATACCTCGAGGAGACCTCGGGCGACGTCACCTACATCCGCACCGATGCGGCGCTGCCCCCGGTGGCGGTCGTCGACCGGTCCCCCATCACCGTCCGGCACCGGCTGATCTTCGGGACCATCGCGGTGCTGGGGGCGATCGCATGGGCGATGATCGCCCTGTTCCGCGGTGAGACGGTCAACGCGGTGTGGTTCGTCATCGCCGCCGTCTGCACCTACGTGATCGGGTTCCGGTTCTACGCGCGGCTGATCGAGATGAAGATCGTCAAGCCGCGCGACGAGCACGCCACCCCGGCCGAGATCCTGGAGAACGGCACCGATTACATGCCGACCGACCGGCGGGTGCTGTTCGGCCACCACTTCGCCGCGATCGCCGGGGCGGGCCCGCTGGTGGGTCCGGTGCTGGCCATCCAGATGGGCTACCTGCCGGGCACCATCTGGATCATCGTCGGCGCCGTCTTTGCCGGGTGTGTGCAGGACTACCTGGTGCTGGCCATCTCCAGCCGCCGCCGCGGCCGCTCGCTGGGGCAGATGGCCCGCGACGAGCTGGGTGTCGTGGGCGGGGTGGCGGCGATCGTCGGCGTGCTGGTGATCATGGTGATCCTGCTGGCGGTGCTGGCACTGGTGGTGGTCGGCGCGCTGGCCGAAAGCCCGTGGGGGGTGTTCTCCATCGCGATGACGATTCCGATCGCCCTGTTCATGGGGCTGTATCTGCGGTTCCTGCGCCCGGGGCGGGTCTCCGAGGTGTCGCTGATCGGGGTGGTGCTGCTGCTGTTGGCGGTGGCTTCCGGCGGCTGGGTGGCCGGAACCGGCTGGGGCGCAGAGTGGTTCACCCTGTCGAAGGTCACGCTGTCGTGGTGCATCATCATCTACGGCCTGGCCGCGTCGGTACTTCCGGTGTGGCTGCTGTTGGCGCCCCGGGACTACCTGTCGACGTTCATGAAGGTCGGCACCATCGCGCTGCTTGCGGTCGGCATCCTGCTGGCCCGGCCGGTGATGGCGGCGCCGGCGCTGTCGAAGTTCGCCGAGTCCGGAACCGGACCGGTGTTCGCAGGTTCGCTGTTCCCGTTCCTGTTCATCACCATCGCCTGCGGTGCGCTGTCCGGTTTCCACTCGTTGATCTCCTCGGGCACCACGCCCAAGCTGCTGGAGAAGGAAAGCCAGATGCGGCTGATCGGCTACGGCGGCATGCTGACCGAATCCTTCGTGGCCATCACGGCCCTGGTCACCGCCGCGATCCTCAACCAGCACCTGTACTTCGCGATCAACGCGCCGTCGGCGGCCACCGGCGCCACCGCCGAAACCGCTGCGGCGTATGTGAACAAGCTCGGCCTGTCCGGTCCGCCGATCACCGGCGCCGAGATCACCGCGGCCGCGCACAGCGTCGGCGAGGAGAGCATCGTCTCGCGCACCGGCGGCGCGCCGACCCTGGCGTTCGGCATGTCCGAGGTGCTGAGCCAGGTGTTCGGCGGCAACGCACTCAAGGCGTTCTGGTACCACTTCGCGATCATGTTCGAGGCGCTGTTCATCCTGACCACGGTCGACGCCGGCACCCGGGTGGCCCGGTTCATGCTCTCCGACGGGCTGGCCAATCTCGGGGGCCCGCTGCGCCGGCTGCGCAATCCGAGCTGGCGGGTGGGTGCCTGGATCTGCAGCGTGATCGTCGTCGCGGCGTGGGGCAGCATCCTGCTGATGGGAGTCACCGATCCGCTGGGCGGGATCAACACGCTGTTCCCGCTGTTCGGCATCGCCAACCAGCTGCTCGCGGCGATCGCGCTGACGGTCGTCACCGTCGTGGTGATCAAGAAAGGCCTGCTGAAATGGGCCTGGATTCCAGGCATTCCGCTGTTGTGGGATCTGATCGTCACGCTCACCGCGTCCTGGCAGAAGATCTTCTCCGGTGACCCCAAGCTCGGCTACTGGACGCAGCACTTCCAGTACCGCAACGCCCAAGAGGCCGGCAAGACCGCGTTCGGCTCGGCGAAGAACGCCGACCAGCTCAGCGCCGTCATCCGCAACACCTTCATCCAGGGCACGCTGTCGATCGTGTTCGCACTGGTGGTGATCATGGTGGTGATCGCGGCGATCGTCGTGGCGCTGCGGGCGATCCGCGGCACCGGACGGCCGCCGGCCGAGGAGGACGCCGTACCGTCACGAATCTTCGCCCCCTCCGGCCTGATCGCCACCCCCGCGGAGAAGGAGGTGCAGAAGCTATGGGACGCGCTACCGCCATCACCCGGCAAATCCGTTGGTACATCGGCACATTGATGGGCGACAACCACTACCGCCGCTACGTCGAGCACCGCGCCCGGACCCATCCCGGCGAACCGGTGCTCAGCGAGCGGGACTACTGGAAGATGCGTCACCACCACACCGAGGCCGATCCTGGCGCGCGCTGCTGCTAGCGGATCGCTTATAGGATTCTTGACGCTCCTGTCGCTTTCAAGCCTGAACCGACGATCCTGGGTACCGGTATCGTCATGACCTACCACTGACGCCAACCGGAGCCAAAGCCAATCGCGTCGATGGGCACTGCTTCTCAGCGCGACCCGTCGAACCTCAGGCTGCTCTGCCGAGCTCATCCGCGTAAGAGGGCATCTCCGGCAACCCGGAGCCTCGCGCTGACCGATTGGCGACTGTACGGATGGACGGTGACCTTCGCCCCTAACGCCGCATCCAATTGACGGGCAGCATGGGCAGTACATGAAGGGAATCTCGATACAAACTCGGAGGAACATCATGATCAAACCGCTGACCGGCTTCACCGACGACGTCGCGGCATTCGCCTGCCAGGGCCACGTTTCCAAGGCAGATTACGAAACCGTGTTGATACCCGACGTCGAGAACCGTTTGCGTCGGCACGACAAGGTCCGGATCTACTACGAAATCGATCCCGAGTTCACGGGTTTTGACCCCGGCGCGATCTGGGACGACACCAGGTTCGGTTTCCGCCACTTCAATAGGTGGGAACGGTTCGCCGTCGTCACCGACATCGACTGGATCAAGCAGACGATGAAGTTTGTCGGATTCCTGATGCCCGGGGACATGCGAGCATTTCCGATCTCCGAGGCCGCCAGCGCTCGCGAATGGGTCGGCGAGAAGTCCGACTGACCGGCCAGTCGCGCGCTGCTGAGCGCGCTGTCGTTTGTCGGCCCTCGGTGGCGGCCAACGCCAGCCGACCAAACGCTCATCGCGCTGAAGCGTTCTTCAGCCGATCGATGACAACACAAGATCAACCCATTCATGGCCGGCTATGAATGTGGTGGTGCGTTGTCCAACTAGGGCCCATCGACCGCTCGTTTCGGAGGTCGCGCCACGAGCTGGAGTACTCCGGAAATGCAGTGGTGCATGACTATCCAATCCGCACCCGGCGGCATCGTGCCCTTGCGATATGCGATGGCAATCGGGAGCAGCGTCAAAAAGAGGATCGCGCTGATCAGGTTGTGGACCATTCTGCGATCAGCCCTCCCAAAGATCGCTGCCAAGCCGATACCAGCGAAGAGGATGGATGTGCCAGCAGCCCAGTCGCGTGCTGCCAATCCTGGTAGCTCGTTCGCCTCCGAGGAGGTCATCGTGATGTCGTTGGGGACTGTTGGGACGCCTAGGTTTCTTGCAAAGCCGACCTGGATGCCTGTCGAAACGAACAACCCGGTGGCCGCCGCCAAGGCGGTCGTTGACAAGTTGTTGCGTGTTCTTTCGTTCATCCGCATAGCTTCGATCCTTCGAGGGGTCCGCACACCAAATTCGCAACAGCGAGCTGATTCTTAGGATGTCGACATGTTCCGGCTTGACTGTTTTTCAAGTGGTCGCCGACAGCACTTGGTCAAGACTTTCTATGCCGGACCCGGCGGCTGATCCGACCGACAGTTGCCGGACGGCACGATCATCTGGACCTCACCGAGCGGCTGCCCCTACGCCACCAAACCCGCGTGAGCGCTGTTCTTTCCGCAGTTTGCCGTTCCGACCAGGCGCTGACCTTACCTGCAGAGCGACCGACTGGACCGCAACGCGGCGTGATGATGCCGCCCCACCGCACCCGAGCCGAGCAGCAGGCCGCCCGGATCAGGTGGGAGCTGGGCGCAAACGCGCCGACCACCTGACGCCGGAAGACGAAAGGCCCGGTCCCTTGTTCAGGGACCGAGCCTCTCCGGTGTCACGTCTGCCCTCCCGTGCGGGATTCGAGGGGTCTGTTCCACAATCCGTCGACGGCCAAACCCGATATCGCACGCTGCGTTGCAAGGCGCTAGCGTCTGGTCTGAGAACGGCCGTACGCAGATAGGGGATGTGCATGGATCTGGCCTGGTCGGCGGCGGACCTGGAGTTCCGGGACGAGGTGCGCGACTTTCTCGAACGCAACCTGACGGACGACCTTCGCCAGGCCGGCCGGCTGATGACAAGCGTGTACGCCGACCACGAGGCCAGCATGGCCTGGCAGGCCATCCTCCATGAGCGTGGCTGGGCGGCC
>JAGQTU010000075.1 GCA_020438865.1 Mycobacterium sp. | reverse complement strand
ACAACAGGTTGTTCAGTAGCTTGGTGACCTGCCCGGCGCCCACCGGTCCCAGGTGCACGATCGGCTCGGCGTAGCTGGCGAAGACCGGACGTGCCTTCTCCACCACGTCCTCGTCGCCGCCGACCATCACCAGCAGGGTGCCGGCCTCCGCGGCGGGTCCGCCGCCGCTGACCGGCGCATCGATCACCGCCACACCCTTGGCGCGTGCCCGCTCGGCGAGGTCGCGGCAGGTGTCCGGGTGCACGGTGCTGTGCACCGCGATCACCCCGCCGGGCGCCAGCCCCGCCAGCACGCCGTCGTCCCGTGTCACCACGTCGAGGACGTCGTCGTCGCCGACGACGCACAGGCAGACCAGGTCGCTGGCGGCGGCGAGCTCGGCCGGCGTGGCAGCGACCGTGGCGGCAGTGTCGGCGAACGGCTCCACCGATTCGGGACGGCGGGCCCACAGCGTGGTCGGGTGTCCCGCCTCGACGATCCGGCGCGCCATCGGCGCGCCCTGGCTGCCCAATCCGATGAATCCCACCCGCATTAGCCGGCCTCCTTGTTCGATTCGGCGTTGATGCACTGTTCGGCGAAGGCCAGCACACCCGCGTGATACTGCCCGGCACTCAGCCCCAGGCTGAGGTTGTGGCCGGCGTTCCGCTGGTGATGAATCTCGACCGCGGGGGACGCGGTGAACAGCGCGGCGATGTCGGCGAGCGCCTCGGGCGTGGAATCCCACACCCGCTCGTGCTCGGCGGCGGTGAAGCGCACCGGGGCCCGTACCTCGGCCGCCAGCGCCGGGAAGTCCCGTTTCGCCCAGTGTGCGGAGATCTCGGCCTCCTGCGGCGGCGCGCCCGCCGAGCCGACCGTGTTGATCACGTCCGGCGGATACAGCTCTTCCGGCGCCCAGATCAGCTCGCGCAGTCCGGCCGGCCGGTGGCTGGGGGTGGCCTGGCTGAGAATCTCGGCGGCCGCGGGGTACTTGCGCAGTCCGGTGCCGGCCAACTCGAGGCCCAGCAGGTGGTGGCCGCGTTGGTCGGCCGCCATCCGCAGCGCGAGTTCACAGCCGTTGGAGTGCGCGAGCAGGAACACCCCCGCCCCGCGCGGGCGGGACCCGAGCATCGCGTCGGTGGCCGCGTACGCGAGCTCGACCCGGCGGGCCGGGTCCCACATGGTGTCGGCGTACGGGGCCGAGGTGCCGTAGCCGGGCCGATCGAGCGCGATCACGGTGAAACCCGTTGCGGCGCCGAGCGCCAGCAGCGACAGCTCGGGATGGCCGGGGCAGTCGAAGTAGGCCGCCGACGACGCTCCGCCGTGCAGCGCCACGATGACCGCCCTGGGTTCGGCGGCCTCGGCGAACAGTCCCGACATCGGCATCCCGTCGACGGGGACGACGCGGCGTGCGGCCGGTGAGGAACTCACGTGTCCACCCGCATCAGCAGCACCCCGCTCGGTGTCAGTCCGCCGCTGCTGGCGACCGCCACTTTCGCGCCGGCCACCTGACGCTCGCCGGCCTCGCCGCGCAACTGGGTGACCGCCTCGTGGATCAGGCCCATCCCGTGCGTGCGGCCGTGGGAGAGCTGGCCGCCGTGGGTGTTGAGCGGTAACACGCCGTCGCGGGCGATGTTGGTGCCGCCGTCGAGGAAGTCCTTCGCCTCGCCGATACCGCAGAAGCCGAGCGCCTCGATCCAGGACAGGCAGTTGAAGGTGAACCCGTCATAGAGTTCGGCGACGTCGACGTCGCTGGGCCGCAACGATGTTCGTGACCACAGGTGTGCGGACTGCCCCAGGACCTGCGGCTCGTGGGTGAGCGTGGTCTGGTCCCAGTCGGTGCGCTCGACGATCTGGGTGCCCACCGCCTCGAACAGGATGGGTGTGCGCGGCATGTCGCGGGCGGCTTCGACCGTCGAGACGATCACCGCGACCGCGCCATCGCACGGCACGTCGCAGTCGTACAACCCGAACGGTGTGGTGATCGGCCGCGCCGACAGGTAGTCGTCCATGCTCATCGGATCGCGGTAGATCGCGGTCGGGTTCAGCGCGGCGTTGGCGCGCTGGTTCAGCGCGATCCAGCCCAGCGTCTCCCGCGTGGTGCCGTAACGCCGAAAGTGCCGTTGCGCGTTGAGCGCCAGCGTGTGCGCCGCCGAGGTGGCACCGAACGGCATCTGCCAGCTGGTGGTGCGCAGACCACCGGGCGGCGCCATCTTGCCCTGCTTGAGCAACTCCTGGAACGTCGACTCCCACAGCGTGCGGAAGCACAGCACGTGCCGGGCCATCCCGGTCGCGACGGCCATCATCGCGGCGATCACCGAGCCACCGGGGCCGAAGGTGTCCATGCCGCCGTTGATCCAGGTCGGCCGCAGGCCGAGCGCGCCCTCCAGGGCGGTGACCCCACCCTCACCCATCCCGGCCACGTCGAGGCCGGGATAGGTGGACAACCCGTCGATGTCGGCGAACGTCAGGCCGGCGTCGGCGACGGCCGCCTCGCAGGCCTCGACGGTCAGCGACAGCGGGTTGACCATCAGCCGCCGGCCCAGCCGCGACGCGCCGATGCCGGTGATCGCCGAACGCTCCTCGAACCTCGCCGACGACAACGGCGGCCGGACGTGGCGGGCGAAGTCGTGCGGTGCGATCTCGTCGGCCGGCTGCTCGCCGAACTGCGCAGGCGTCAGCGGGCGGAACAGCGGCAGGTAGACGTCGTCGTTCTTCTCGAAGACCACCTCGACGAGCTGCCCGATCTCCAGATCTTCGGGGTCGGCGTCGATGATGTTGGTGGTCAACCGGACCCGCGGGTCCTCCCGGATCGCGACCTGGGCGACCACATACGGCGCAGGCAGACCGGGGATGGCGAACCGGTGGTTGACGGTGAATGCCGACAACACCGCGACCCCGCTGACCGCCCGCGGGCCGAGGTCGTGCCCACCGCAGTACCGGCACACCGGTTGCGGCGGATGGATCAGCGCCGCACAGCCCCGGCACTCCTGGATGCGCAGGGTGTCGTCGGCTCCGGACGTCCAGAAGAACTCGGTCTCCGCGGTGAGTTGCGGCAGCGGCGCGCGAGTCCCTCCGGTGCTCACTGGGCGAAGCCCCAGCGGGCCTCGAACACCGGTTCCTCGTCGGCAGCAGTGGATTCGGGCCGGCCCTCACCGGCGAACTCGTCGTCGGTGATCTCGACGATGGCGTGCACCGGGCAGTCGAACAACGCGCGCAGCACGGCGGGCCGATCAACCTCGGGGACGGTGCCGTCTCCGACGAGTGCGGCGTATCCCCAGTCGTCCAGGGAGAAGTAGTCCGGTGCGTGCCGGGCGCAGGCACCGAACCCGTCGCAGATCGTGCGGTCGAGCCGGATTCGCAGGTGATCGCTCATGATCGGGACGCCTCCACCTCGTACGGACGCTGGGCGCTGAAGGCGCCGTCGCGGCAGGTCTCGCAGCGTCCGGCGAGGTGCTGCTCGACGAGTTGTGGGAAGTGTTTGAGCAGGCTCGCCGCAACATTGGCGGCGCCGTCCAGCGTCGCGCAGGCGCCGCGGCCGCGCAGCACCACCGACCAGCGGTCCAGCCGGGCAACGTCTTCCGCGGTCGCCGCACCATCGCGCAACGCACCGGTGGCGGCCGCCATCGCGGCGGTCCCGTTGAAGCACGAACCGCACTGCCCGGCGTTCTCGCGATCGAAGTAGGCCAGCACCGAGGCCGCGACGGCGACGGGGCAGTCGTCGGTCAGGACGGCCAGTGCGCCGCAGCCCAGACCGCTGCCGACCGCGCGGAACGTCTCGTGGTCCAGCGTGGTGTCCAGCACAGCCCGATCCAGCAGCCCGGCGAAGTATCCGCCCATCAGGGCGCCGTGCACTTGGTCGGGCGAAACGCCGTGCAGGGCAAGCAGATCGGTGAAGGGCATTCCGTGCGCCACCTCGTAGAGAGCCGGCGGCCGTCCCGCTCCGGTGACGGTCACCAGAAATGTGCCCGGCGAGGCTTCGGTGCCCGCCGAGCGGAACTTCGCGGCGCCGTGGGCGGCCACGTAGGGCAGGTTCGCCAGTGTCTCGACGTTGCTGACCAGCGTCGGGTGCCCGGCGACGCCGTGCTGGAAAGGGCGGGGCGGCTTGTCGGTGGGTTTGGCCGGGCCGCCGTTGATCACCCGCACCGCCGCGGTCTCCTCGCCGGCCACGTAGCCCGGATCGACGGTGACGATCGAGATGTCCAGGCCGCCGAGGGTGTCGAAGCCGACCTCGTCGAGCGCGTGGTCGACGGCCAGCGCCGCCGCCCGGTCGGAGACGTAGACATAGGCGCGCTGCGCGCCCACCAACCGGGCCGCCAGGCGCACCCCGTCGAGCACCAGGTGTGGCCGGTGCCGCAGCAACCAGCGGTCCTTCACCGAGGCCGGCTCGCCCTCCTCGCCGTTGGCCACCACCACGGTCTCATGACCCCGCAGGTGCGCCTCGCGTACCGTGCGGAGCTTCACCCCGATCGGGAATGCGGCGCCGCCGCGGCCCAGCAGGCCCGACCGGTCCACCTCGGCCAGCAGCGTTTCGACGTTGTCCAACAGCGCGTAGCCACCCTCGGCGAGGTAGGCGCTGTGCGTCTCGACCGTCACCGGCAGACGCAGCAACCGGGGCGTGATGCCGGGTGCGGCGGTAACCGTCACCGCCGTGCCCGCCTGCGCGGTCGCGTTCATGGCTCACCTCTTCTGGTTCGGGTACTCGTCACCGGATCGCTAGGCTGTGGCGCATGAGGACGGCCGTAGTCCGCGTCGACGTGGACCCCTCCGGCGAACTGTCGCCGGAGCAGCTGACCGCCGGCGTGGCGACGCTGCGGACGCTGGCCGGCGAATCTGGTATCGACCTGGTCGACAACAACATCGCCGCGATGCCGCGCGGTCGCCGCGAGGCCGAAATGCTGATGATCGGCGCCGACCCGGAGGAACTGCAGCGGGCGGCGATCACGATGTGCGCCAACGCCTTCGGAACCGAACCGGCCGCCGGCACCATGACGTTCGTGAGCCGGGGGACCGACGAGGATGCGCACGGTGTGCTGGCCGGATTCGGTCTCACCGGCCAGATCGACCGAACCCCCGGTGACGACGGCTACGACATCATCCAGGTGACGCTGCGCAAGGCCGATATGGAACGCATCCCCGAGAGCCGGGTGTTCACCGCCCTGGAGGCTTCGACCAACTGTGAGGTGCACATCCGCACCGTGTGAGCCGGTGTTCATCGGCCGACGAAGTCGAGGATCGCGGGCGCCGCCTGCACCCAGGTGTCGAACATGTTGAACCGCTTGACCTTCCCCGATGCGCGGTCCTCACCGGCGCGTTCCCAGGCGTCCTCCGGCCACGGTGGGTCGATCAGGGTGGATCCCTTGATCAGGCAGTTGACCTCCAGCGAGGTGCGCTTGGGGTGGTCCCAGTCGTTCTCGCCGCCGCGGATGATCAACGTCGGAACCTTGATGTCGCCGAACAACTCGTCGTCGACACCCGGGATCGCCTGACCGGGCTTGGGCACGAAGGCGTTGAGCCAGCGCAGCATCACCCGGAGGAACTCGTCGGCATCCATGGCCAGGATGCGATCGGAGTTACCCGGGTTCTCGGCGATGCGTTCCTTCCATTCGTCGACGTGTAGCAGTCCCTTGATGCCCAGGCCGCGTACCGCCAGGATGCTCGGCACCAGGTAGTAGGAACCCAGGACGAAGGATCCGTAGACGCCGCCGACGATGTTCCATACCACCAGCTTGGTGGCGACCTCGGGGTGCAGGATCGCGGTCAGGATCGAGTCCCGCGCCCCGCCGGATCCGCCGGCGATGATGCACGGACCGATGCCCAGCCCGGTGATGAGGGCATGCAACGTGTCGGCGCGCATGTGGGATTCGCTCTGACCGTAGAACTGCAGGTCGGACTTTCCGCAGTTGGGCCGGTCCCACAGCAGTACCCGATAGCCGCCCTTGACCAGCTCGTCGGCCAGCGGGCGCAGGCCCTCGATGTCCTTGCTGTAGCGTCCGCCCGGCGTGAGGGTGATGAATTCGCCTGTGTCGCCGAGGATTTCGTAGACGACGTTACCCCCGTTGATTTCGAGGACCTGCTCGCCGTCGCGGAGCTGCGGGCCGGTCATGCCATCACGAGCACGTCGTCGCCCACCACCCGGACCGGGTAGGTGCGGATGCTCCACTCCGGTTTGACCGCGGTGGTCCCGGTGGCCAGCTCGAAGCCCCACTGATGCCACGGGCAGTAGATGAACTCCAGGTCGCGCACCATCACGGCATCGCCGGGAACACTCTCGTCGACGATGTTGCGGCCGCGCGGGCGTCCCGAACACAGCGGGCCGCCCTCATGCGGACAGTAGTTCGCGATGGCGTAGAACGTGCCGTTGACGTTGTAGACGCCGACCCCGTGCCGGCCGATCGGCACCAACTTGTGTGTGCCGGGCGGGATCTCGTCGACGGTGGCCACCACGTGCTCGCGGCCCTGCGCCAGCCTGGGCTGCTTCTCCTGGTTCGTCATGCCCGCTCAGAACACCCGCATCTGGCCCTCGAGGGCCGGGACCGTGTCGGGCAGCTTGTAGGTCTCGATGCCGTTGCGGAACATCACGGCCTCGCGGGCGTGTTCGGGTAGGTGCTTGACCAGCCAGCGCGGGTCGTCATAGGTCCAGTGCGGGTAGTCGGAGGAGAACAGCAGGATCTTCTCGCACTCCATCCATTCGAAGGCCCGCAGCAGTTCGGTCTTGTCCTCGGGGTAGTCCAGCGGCTGGGTGGTGAACTTGATGTGGTCCTTGACGTACTCGCTGGGTTTGCGCTTGATGTCCATCCACGACTTGCGGGCTTCGTAGATGGCGTCCATCCGCCACATCAGCGGCAGGATCCAGTTGAAAGCGTGCTCGACGAACACGATCCGCAGGGTGGGGTAGCGGTCGAAGACCCCGTCGAAGATCAGGCTCATCACCTGGTTGGCGGCCAACAGCGAGTAGCTGACCATGAAGTCGTGGTTGTAGCTGGGGAAGCCGACGGGTGGGATGGGCAGGGTGTCGAACACCCCGCGGCCCAGATGGCAGCTCACGGTGATGTCGTGTTTGGTGGCGGCCGCCCAGACCGGGTCGTATTTCGGGTCACCCCAGGCGGGTTTGGGCTCGGCCTTGATCAGCACCTGCACCATGTAGGGGTGCTGCGCCCACTTCTCGATCTCGCGGGCCGCACCCTCGGGATCCTCGATCGCCACGCAGATCGATCCGCGCCAGCGCTCGTGCCAGTTGTTCTTGCTGTCCAGCCAGTTCTCGGCCTGCCAGGCGTTGTGCGCATAGGTCAGCGCGGCGGTGGCCTCGGTGGTGCGGCAGTAGCTGTGCACCGGCTCGAGCACCGCGATGTCGGCGCCAGCCTCCATGATGGCCTGGCGCAACGCCAGATCCGGGTCGGTGCAGGCGAACTCGCCGTCGTCGGGGAACGTGTCGACCCGCATCGCGTAGGCGTGGGCGTAGTCGGGGGCGTCGTAGTAGATCAGTTCACCGACTCGGTGGTTCATGAAGTACTTGCTGCGGATCGGTTCCGGGATGTACTGCTGGAGAACTCCGCGGCGAGGCACCGGGTGCACGTCGGAGTCGACGCAGCGCACCGCGACCCGCTCGGTGGGCGTCACCCTTTCCTGGATGTGGGTGAGAGTCATCGTGGTCTCCTCCTCGTTACCGCGGTTACCGCGCCGCCACACCGGCGGGGATGTCGATGCCGTAGAGCCCGGCGGCGTTTCGCCAACACACTTTCTCGCGTTGCTCGGCGGTCCACGCCGCGGGCAGCTCGCGGGCATCGCCGCAGTGCCAGTGCGGGTAGCTGGAGCCGAACATCAGCATGTCGTCCTTGCCGGTGAACGACAGCCATTGGTCGGCGAAGTCGGCGTCACCCGGGCCGTCGATGCTGTTGTGGATGAAGTAGACGTGCCCGGGCAGATAGTCGCTGGGCATCTTCGGCGCCCACGGCGTCTGCTCCAGGTGCGGCCGGCCGAAGCAGTCCATCCGCCAGATGAACGGGGTCACCATGTCCGCGGCGCCGTCGGCCCAGACGAACTTCAGGTCGGGCAGCCGCTCGAAAACGCCCTCGGCGATCATGTTCAGCAGGTGATAGATGTAGTTCAGCGACATGAAGCCCAGGTACTGCTCGAAGGTCCTGGTGTTGCCCGACGGGGTGGGCGGGAACGCGATGCCCTCGCCGACCTCGATGTGGGTGGCCACCGGCAGCCCGGCGTCCACGGCGGCCTCCCACAGCTCCCAGAACTGCGGCTTGCCGTAGAGCTCGCGGGACTGCAGCGGGATGCCGATCTGAACGACGCGCGGATGGTTCTTGTACTTGTCGATCTCGCGCAGCGCGCCACTGATGTCGTCCGGGTTGACCCGGATCGTGCCGCGGAAGCGCTCGCCGAGCTCGGGATGCTCGAGCCAGCGCGACACCATCATCTCGTTGTGTGCGGCCAGGATGGCGGTGCCGAGGTGCCGATCGGGCATGATGCCGCGACCCATCGGGTGCAGCACCGCGACGTCGACGCCGCGATCGGTGAACAGGTGCCGCGCGACGACGTCGGGATCCGAGCCGGGGTACTGCCCGTCCGGCCCGCGGGAGCCCTTGACGTACTCGCCACCGGGGGCGCCGTACCAGTCCATCTCGTAGTCCGGGAACCCGCGGCTCTTGAACGGTTCGCGCATCACGGTGCGCAGTTCGGGTGTGGAGCCGAAGAAGATGTGCACGCTCGCGTCGATCAGGGGCGTGCTCGTCCCGTCCCGGTGCTCGATCACCAAAGCCGCCTTCCGTCCGCGCGCCCGCACCCGAGGAGGTGCCGGTGTACATCTGAGTTCTTCAACAACAAGAACAAGATTCTCGCTATTGAGAGTAGAACCTCGTTACCACTTTGCCTCACCCGGGCGTTCCCAGCAAGCAAATCAGCCGGTAGAGTGCGATACCGTCCTGGGAGAATGAAAGACGCGATAATCGAGAATCAGATTTCCAGACGATCACCACGTGAGCAGGAGGCGATGGGTGCTACTCGAATTCGACGCTGATCAGCAGCTGTGGCAGGACACCGTGCGTGACGCGGTGGCCAAGCAGTGCCCGGCGACCCTGGTCCGCGGTGTCGCCGAGAACAAGTTGGACGCGGCGCCGCTGTGGGGCAGCTACGTCGAGCAGGGCTGGACCGAGTTGGTCGATCCGGAGAATGCCGTCGAGCTCGCCATCGTGCTGGAGGAACTCGGCCGCGCCACCGACCCGACCCCCTACCTGGCCACCGTCACGCAGTTCGCCCCGCTGGCCGGCGACCGCTACCAGCCGGGCGTGGCCGGTGCCGCGTTGCACTCGGGCATCACCGCCCATCGCGACGCCGACGGCTGGGTGCTCAGCGGAACCGCCCGCTTCGTGCTCGACGGCGATCGCGCGGAGCGGTTCGCGGTGGTCACCGACGGCGGGAACTTCGTCGTCGACGCGGACCTCGCCCAGGTCAGCCGTACCGAGGTGTTCGACCCGGTGCTGCACGTCGCCGACGTGACCCTCGCCGGTGTGCGGGCGGTCCAGGACGACCGGGTGCACACCGACGCCGAGCGGGCCCACCACGTCGCGCTGATGGGCATCGCGATCACGACGGTCGGCGCCTGCCAGCGGGCCCTCGACCTGGTGCTGGCCCACGTCCGGGACCGGCATCAGTTCGGTGTGCCGATCGGCTCGTTTCAGGCCGTGCAGCACAAGGCGGTGGACATGCACGTCGCCATCGAGCGGGCGCGTGCCCTGGCCTACTTCTCGGCGCTGACCATCAGTGCCGACGACCCACGCAGGCGGCTGGCCGCGGCGATGGCGAAAGCCGCTGCGGGGGAATGCCAGTCGGTGGTCTTCCGGCACGGCCTGCAGCTGTTCGGCGGCATGGGCTTCACCTGGGAGAACGACGTCCAGTTCGCGCTCAAGCGGGCCAAGGTCGGCGAGCTGATGCTCGGCGGCGCGGCCGAGCACCGCGCGGTCATCGCCAACGAATACAGGGGGCTCTAGAGATGCAGCTGACCTTCGATCCCGACGTGGAGGAGTTCCGGGCGGAATTCGTCGAGTTCCTCGAGGCCAACCTGCCCACCGAGGCCGAGACCACCGAACGACCACGGTCGGTGTCGCACATGCCCGCCTGGGCGCGGCGCTGGCAGCGGCTGCTGTTCGACAACGGCTGGCTGCTGCCGGGGCAGCCCCCGGAGTTCGGCGGCCGCAACGCGACCGTCCTGCAGCAGTTCGTCCATCTCGAGGAGCTCTGCAATCGCCGGATCTACCACAGCTTCAACCCGCAGGGCGTCAACATCGTTGCGGCGTCGCTCATCTCGTTCGGGTCCGAGGAGCAGAAGCACCGCTGGGCGGTGCCGGTGCTCAGGGGCGAGATGACCGCATCGCTGGGCATGAGCGAGCCCTCTGCGGGTTCCGACCTGGCCTCATTGCGCACCCGCGCGGTGCTCGACGGTGACCACTTCGTGGTCAACGGGCAGAAGGTGTGGACTTCCGGCGCCCATGACGCGGACTTCCTGCTGACCTTCGTTCGTACCGACCCGGACGTCCCCAAGCACAAGGGCATCAGCGTGCTGGTGATCCCGACCGACCTGCCCGGTGTGGTACGCCGGCCGTTCCCGTCCATCTGCGGGATCGACGACCTGGACTTCAACGAGGTGTTCTTCACCGACGTGCGGGTGCCCGCCGAGAACCTCGTCGGCCCGCTCAACGGTGGCTGGGGCGTCGCCAACGGCTCACTCGGCCACGAGCGGACGATGATGTGGCTGGGCTTCGCCGACCGAATCCACAACGTGCTCGGCGACTTTCACCCGCGCACCCCGCTGGAGCGCGACCAGTTCGCCTCGGGCGTGATGGACTACCACGCGCTGCGGCTGATGGGATCGAAGGGGCTGGCCAAGGCCGCCCGCGGGGAGACCGACGTCGCCGGCGTGTCGGTGGTCAAGCTGTTCGGCTCGGAGGCGGAGTTGCGCCTGGCCGAGAACGCGCTGACCGCCGCCGGGCCCGACGGGCTGATGCACCCGGCGATGTCGGGGCCGTACGCGCACATGAACCTCGATCACTACTTCGCCAGCTGGTTCGAGCGCTACGCCCGCAGTTTCTCCGGCACCATCGCCGGTGGAACCTCGGAGATTCAGCGCAACATCATCGCTCAACAGGTGCTGGGCCTGCCGCGCGGCAAGTAGCCACCCTGCGTTGATTCGGAAACCCTCACGCAACCAGCTACTCGCGCTTCTTGTGCGTGGGTTCTGAATCTACGCTGGGGATTCAGTCGATGACGGCTGCTTCCTTACGCTCGGTGATCGGCCGCGCCAGCTCCTGCTCGTCGCAAATCCGCTGCAGCTTGTCCAGGGTCTCGTCCAGGCCCGGGCCCAGCGGCTTGCGCGGCGTGAACGTCGCGGGCAGGTGCCGCATGCCCTGGATCACGCCGATGGTGTCGTAGTGCACGGTGCGCTCGGGGTCGCATCGGTAGTCCGGAATGCGGTCCAGCACGCTGGTCAGCATGTCCTTGAACACCGCACGGGCGACGTTGGAGCCGATGCAGCGGTGCACGCCGATGCCGAAGCTGAAGTGCCGGTTGCCCTTTCGGTCCAGGATCACCTCGTTCGGATCGTGGAACACCGACGGGTCACGGTTGGCCATCGCCCACGAGATCCACACCCGCTCACCCTCCTTGAAGTGGTGGCCCTCGAGCTCCACGTCGTCGGAGAAGGTGCGGCCGTCGCCGGGTGCCGGGGTGTAGAACCGTAGGAACTCCTCGGTCGCCGGGTCGAGCAGGGTTTCGCGCTCGCTGATCAGCCGTTCGCGTTGGTCGGGGTGTTCGGACAGCCATTCCAGCGCGTGGGCGGTCAGCGCGGTGGTGGTGTCGAACCCGCCGCCGATCACCAGCCCGAGCATGCCCAGAATCTCCATGTCCGGCGCCGGCTCGCCGTCGATCCGCAGACTGAGCAGTGCGTTGATCAGGCCCGGACGGGGATTCTGCTTGGCCTCGTTCATCCGGGTGATGAGGTCGATGCCCATCTCGCGATGCTGCTGCGCCACCCGCTCGGCGTCGGGGGAGTGCTCCGGGGTGTAGATCGCGGCGTGGGTCGGCTCGCAGTAGATCGTCCAGTTCTTCAGCGGGATCCCCAGCAGCGCCATCGTCAGGACGGCGGGAACGATGTTGGCCAGGTCGTCGACGAAGTCCATCTCGCCGGTCTCGATCTTCTCGTCGATGCTGGCGCGCACGATCTCGTGGATGAACGGCTCCCACCGCGCGACCGCGGCCGGCGACAGGTACGGGTTGAAGGCATTGCGGTAGATCCGGTGCTCGGGGTCGTCCATCTCGAGCATGCCGCCCCGGGTCACCACCCGGCGTGCGGTCGGGATCGAAATGCCCTTGTAGCCCTTGCGTTCACCGTTGATGTCGTGGTCGTTCGAGATGTGCGGGCAGCGGGCCAACTCGAACACCGCGTTGCTGCCCGCGGCTACCCAGTGCCCGCCGTAGGTGTCCGACCACGCGACCGGGCACTTGTCGTGCATCTCCTCGGTGATCTTCTCGAACTGCACGCGATAGTCCGACGTGTGCCGGTCGAAGTGATACCGCGGTTGTCTGCGTTGTTCGTCCGCGGTGGCGTCGTCGTTGGTCAAGGCGCTGTCTCCCTCTGGCTGTTGGGGGATGGGACTTTTCAGTCCTCGTCGATGAGGATCGCCTGCTCCGGGCAGGACTGGGCGGCTTCACGAACCGCAGCCTCCTGGCCGGCCGGTACCACCTCGGTGACCGCCGACGAGCTGCCGTCAATGTCGCTGAGCTGAAACATATCTGGAGCGATCATGGCGCACAGGGTGTGACCCTGGCACTTCTCCTGATCAACCCTAACCTTCACGGATTCCCCTTCGATCTTTCGCGTTCGACTCGGATGTCAGACGTGGTAGTCGTACCACTTGAGGTAGCCGCCGGCGTCGACCCGCAACTGCATGCCGGTGACGTAGCGGGCCTCGTCGGAGGCCAGCCACAGTACGGCGTTGCTGATGTCCAGTGGCTCAACGTAGTTGACCTTCATCGCCTGCTGGATGCCGAAGACGGGCTCGGCGTCGGCTCGGGTGGGATGCTCGAGGTCGGGGCGGAACGAGCGGTACATCGGCTCGCTCTGCAACATGTCGGTGTTGCAGTTGGTCGGGTGAACGACGTTGGCGCGGATGCCCCGCACCGCCAGCTCGGTGGCGAGGTCGTGGACGTAGTTCGACAGCAGGCGCTTGGCGACCATGTAGGACATGCCGCCCGGGTCGGCGCCCGGGTTGTCCTTCTGGTGGGCGTCCATCAGCGCCGCGGTGGATCCGGTCGCGATGATCGACGCCCCCTCGTCCAGGTGCGGCAACGCCACCTGGATGGCGTTGATGGTGCCGATCAGGTTGGTGTTGATGACGTCGCACCACGCCTGCAGCGGTGGCGTGCCCTTCATCCCGGCGATACCGGCCTGGGCGACGACGATGTCGACCTTGCCGAACTCGGCCAGCCCCTGATCGAGCGCCGTCTTGAGCTGGGCGGCCTCGCGCACGTCGGCCTGGGCGGTCAGGATGCCGCGGCCGGTCTTCTTGACCAGGTCGGCGGTCTCCTCGAGGTCCTCCGGGGTGGCCATCGGGTAGCCGATGGTCTCGATGTCCTTGCAGAGGTCGATCGCGATGATGTCGGCGCCTTCTTCGGCCAGTCGCAGCGCATGGCTGCGGCCCTGACCGCGTGCGGCCCCGGTGATGAAGGCGACCTTGCCTTGGACTCGTCCCACAGCTGTTCCTCTCGGTTGGTGTTCGGCGAGATCAGGTGTTGCGTCCGCCGTTGACGCCGAGGATCTGGCCGGTGATGTAGCCGGCCTCCTCGGAGATGAAGAAGGCGCACGCGGCGGCGATGTCCTCCGGCTTGCCCATCCGGCCGACCGGCGTGCGCTTGATGGCCTCCTCGATCGAGCCGAGGTTGCCCTGTTCGGCGGAGGCGCGCAGCATCGGGGTGTCGATGAAGCCCGGCGGCACCGCGTTGACGGTGATGCCGGCCGGACCGTATTCCAGGGCAAGGCTTTTCGTGAGACCGTTGACACCGGACTTGGCGGCCACGTACGCCGACATGAAGGGCGCACCGGAGTGCGTGCTGGACGAGGAGATGTTGACGATGCGGCCCCAGCCGGCCTCGACCATGTCGGGCAGGACGGCCTGGGTGGTGTGGAAGACGCCATGCAGGTTGATGTCGATGATCTTGCGCCACTCGTCGAAGCTGATGTTGGCGAATCGCCGGAAGACCTCTTTGCCCGCAGCGTTGACCAGGATGGTCACCGGCCCCAGCGCGGTGCGGATCTCGGCGAGGGCGGCGTCGATCTGGGCGCGGTCGGTCACGTCGGCCACGTACGAGTGATCGGTGTCGGCCGGGTTGAGGTCGACGGTCGCCACGTTGTAGCCGTCGGACCGCAACCGGTCGGCGATCGCCGCCCCGATACCGGAGCTGCCGCCGGTCACCAATGCGGTCTTCAATGGCGGCCTCCATCACGGTCGAACTGCGGACGGCGCGGTGCCGTTCGGCGGCCACGCCCGCCAGCGTCGCCAACCCAGGCGATCTCGGTGGTCAAGAATCTCCCTTTCCGGAATGAGAACGCTACTCTCGCTGTGACGCATTTCGCAAGACACTCTGACGCAATGTGTCTAACTGCGGAGATACGACGCATGAGCGCCGCGTTGGGCGGTGTGGCGGGTCGGAGGCGGGACCCGAAACGCGTCTTGAGTTCTCACAGGCCGAATGTATGATTCGCCGAAGATGAGAACCGAGTTATCCCTCGACTTGAGGAGTTGATGCATGCCTGTGCAGGACACGACGGCACCCGCCGCCGACACATCTGCGGGGGAGGGCCGGGTGTCCGAGCGGCGCATGCTGATCGACGGCCGGCTCGTCGGCGCCGACAAGACGTACCCCTCGGTCAACCCCGCGACCGGTGAGATCGTCGGCTACGCGCCCGATGCCGGGGTCGCCGACGCCGAGCGGGCCATTGCCGCCGCCCGCCGGGCGTTCGACGGCACCGACTGGCCGACCAACGTCGAACTGCGCATCCGGTGCATGGAGCAGCTGCACACCGCGCTCGTCGAGCACGTCGACGAACTGCGCGCGGTGACCATCGCCGAGGTCGGTGCGACCCGGGCCCTGACAGAGGGGCCGCAGCTGGAAGACCCGATCCGGATCGTCGGCTATTACGCCGAGTTGCTGAATACCTACCCGATGAGCGAGGAACTCGGCGAGATCGAGAGCCGCGGGCAGCGGCACCGCCGCTGGGTGGAGAAGGAAGCCGCCGGCGTCGTCGCCGCGATCATCGCCTACAACTACCCCAACCAGCTGGCCCTGGCGAAACTCGGTCCTGCCCTCGCGGCCGGCTGCACCGTGGTGCTCAAGGCCGCCCCGGACACCCCACTGACCACGCTGGCGCTGGGCGAGGTGATCGCCAAGTACACCGACATCCCGCCCGGTGTCGTCAACGTGATCAGCTCCACCGACGCCCAGGTCGGCGTCGCGCTGACGACGAGCCCCGACGTGGACGTCGTGACATTCACCGGGTCGACCGCCACCGGCCGCAAGATCATGGCCGCGGCCAGCGACACCATCAAGAAGGTCTTCCTGGAGCTCGGCGGCAAGTCGGCGATGATCGTCCTCGACGACGCCGACTTCAACACCTGCGCGATGATGGCGGCCTTCATGATCTGCTCGCATGCCGGGCAGGGCTGCGCGATCACCACCCGGCTGCTGGTGCCGCGCACGCATCAGGACGAGATCGTCGGGATGGTCAAGAACTATCTGTCGATGGTCAAATACGGCGATCCGGCCGAGCCCGACACCTACATGGGTCCACTGATCAGTGAGACCCAGCGCGACAAGGTCGACGGCATCGTGCAGCGCGCCGTGGCGGCCGGCGCAACGATGGTCGCCGGCGGCAGGAAGGTCGAGGGCCCGGGCTACTTCTACGAGCCCACCCTGCTGACCGACGTGGATCCGGACAGCGAGATCGCCCAGGAGGAGATCTTCGGGCCGGTGCTCGTGGTGCTGGCCTACGACGATGACGACGATGCCGTGCGCATCGCCAACAACTCCATCTACGGATTGTCCGGTGGCGTGTTCGGCGGGCAGGATCGGGCGCGCGCCATCGCCCGCCGGGTCCGCTCCGGAACCATGGGCATCAACGGCGGCAACTACTTCGCGCCCGACAGCCCGTTCGGCGGCTACAAGCAGTCCGGCGTCGGCCGCGAGATGGGGGTCGCCGGGCTCGAGGAGTTCCTGGAGGGCAAGACCCTCGCCGAGGTCGTCTCGTGAGCGGGCCGCTCGCGGGCGTCCGCGTCCTCGAGGTCGCGATGTACGGGTTCGTCCCGTCCTGCGGTGCGGTGCTTGGCGAGTGGGGCGCCGAGGTCATCAAGGTCGAGCACGCGGTCACCGGTGATCCGCAGCGCGGCCTGCGGCAGACCGGGCCGCTGCGGGTGGAGGGTGACCCAAACCCCAATGTCGAGCACGCCAACCGCGGCAAGCGCAGCATCGGCCTGGACATGTCGGTGCCCGAGGGCAAGGAGGTGCTGTTCGAACTCGTCCGCCGCTCGGACGTGTTCCTGACCAGCTTCCTGCCCGGGCACCGCCGCAAGTTCGGCATCGACGTCGACGACATCCGCGCCGTCAACCCGAAAATCGTCTACGCCCGCGGGAGTGCGTTCGGCCCGCGCGGGCAGGAGGCGGAGAAGGGCGGCTACGACATGACCGCCTTCTGGTGCCGGGCCGGCACCGCCGCCACCATCACCCCGCCCGGGATCGAGGGCATGATCGGCCCGCCGGGACCCGCCTACGGCGACACCATCTCCGGCACCAATCTGGCCGGCGGTATCGCGGCGGCGCTGTTCAAGCGGGAGCGTACCGGTGAGCCGTCGGTGGTCGACGTTTCGCTGTTGGGCAGCGGTCTGTGGGCGATGGGCCACACCATCGCGCTGACCCAGCACCTGCACGAGCGACTGGTGGCGCCGGTTCCCGGGGTGCACGGTTCGCCGATCAATCCGCTGGTGGGCCTGTACGAGACGGCCGATGGCCGCTACATCTCCTTCGTGATGATGCAGCCGACCAAGTTCTGGGCCGACGTGTGTCGGCACATGGACATCACCGAGTACATCGACGACCCGCGGTTCGCCACTGCCGAGCAGGTCGCCGCGCACACCGCCGACGCGGTGGAGATCCTCGGCAAGGCGATGGCCACCCGCACCCTGGAGGAGTGGTCGGCCCGATTCGCCACCCTGGCCGGACCATGGGCGCCGGTGCAAGACACATTGCAGGCCGCCGCCGATGCCCAGGTGCGGGCCAACGAATACCTCGTGCAGGCGGGTGAACTTGAGCTGGTGTCCAACCCGGTGCAGTTCGACGTCGCCGCGCCGGTGTCCGGGGCGGCCCCCGGATTCGCCGAACAGACCGACGAGATCCTCGAGGAACTCGGTCTGGACTGGGACCGGATCATCGAACTCAAGACCGCCGGCGCGGTCACCTAACGGGCGCGCCGGAGATCTCATGCCCCACGCCGCCATCGCTGGGACCCGCCTATCCGCCACGCGCTGTGACCGGGGTCGCATTGCCCGGGAACCACGGGCCGGTGTCACACCCGCGGTTGGTGCGCGGAGCGCACATTCTCAGCCCACATTCGATTTGCCCATCGGGCGTTATTTGCACACGACTTCGGTGACCGGCGAACACGTGTCGAGAATGGTCGTCGGAAATGCGGTGTGGCCATTGCCGAATTCCAAAGAGTGGCTAAGTTTCCCCCGGCCACGCGTTGAGCCGAGGGCCGATTCACGGGGCAGTGGGTCGGGAAGTCCTTGTCGGGCAGCATTTCTCGTGGCCGCCAAGGGCGCGGCGAGCGGGGATGCAGACGTCCGCCCCCAGTCGCGGGCGCGGCGACCCGACGAGCAAATGACGAAATTGTCAGCGATGCCCCACGCTGAACGGCGAGCGAAAAGCACGGCGTCCTGTTTGGCCCCTGATATCGGTGTTGCTGAAGTTCACGATTCCATCACCCCGGCCAACAAGATCAGCTATGAAGTGACTGCAGTGACGACCCTGGAAGGACCGGTTGGCGATGGCGGGTAAGGGACCAGATCGGTGGTCGCCGGGGATTGCTTTGTCGTCGGGTGTGTCGGGGCCGATGGCGGCGGTGGGTGGGTTGTTTGCGATGTCGGCGGATGCTGTGCGGTTCGTTTTTAGGAAGCCGTTTCAGTGGCGGGAGTTTTTGGAGCAGGCGTGGTTTGTGGCGCGGGTGTCGTTGGCGCCGACGTTGTTGGTGGCGATTCCGTTCACGGTGTTGGTGTCTTTCACGTTGAACATTTTGTTGCGGGAGCTCGGTGCGGCGGATTTGAGTGGGGCGGGGGCGGCGTTTGGTGCGGTGACGCAGGTGGGTCCGTTGGTGACGGTGTTGATCGTCGCGGGGGCCGGCGCGACGGCGATGTGTGCGGATTTGGGGTCGCGCACGATTCGTGAGGAGATCGACGCGATGGAGGTGTTGGGGATCAATCCGGTGCAGCGGTTGGTGACTCCGCGGATGTTGGCGTCGGGTTTGGTGGCGTTGTTGCTGAACAGTTTGGTGGTGATCA